>CAYPJU010000014.1:0-95341 GCA_964411125.1 uncultured Bradymonadales bacterium
CCGGGTTCTCATACCTGGCCGTCGTGATGGACGTGTTCAGCCGCCGCATCGTGGGCTGGGCGCTCGCTGATCACATGGAGACCTCGCTCGTCGTGAACGCGCTGAGCATGGCGGTGCGTCAGCGCCAGCCACAGCGAGTCATTCACCATTCTGATCAAGGCTCGCAGTACACGTCCCTCGAGTTCGGAGCGCGTTGCCGAGAGGCCGGCGTAAGGCCGTCTATGGGGAGCGTCGCCGATTGCTACGACAACGCGATGTGCGAGAGCTTCTTCGCGACGCTTGAGTGCGAGCTTCTGGAGAACCACCGATTCACCAGCCACGCCCACGCGTGCGACGTCGTCTTCGAGTTCATCGAGGGCTGGTACAACCCTCACCGAAGGCACTCAGCCCTCGACTACAGCTCGCCGATCAACTACGAGAAGCAACATCAGCGGAGGCCACGAGCCGATGCTGCCTGAGCGTCCACAAAAGCGGGTCAACTCCAGAGTCGAATCACTCTCGTTGGCTCTATGAATGTCTGTCGAGCGAAGTCGACGAGTTCATCGTTTGCGACCCGGCGTTTGTGGTGCCTCCTGGCGTGGAGAACAAGAGTGACGTGCGCGACGCCGAATGGCTGGCCCGGGCCGCACTGGGTGGCTGGGTGCGACAAATCTACCATGGCCCGTCGGTGCATTCGGAACGTACCGTCCGACAGACCCCGTTCTTGAGGGCTGTGGTGTGACCACGTAGCAAACTCGCTCACCCTCAGGGAGGAGCGGGATGTCGAAGAGGCACAGCACGAGCAGCAAAGGGAAGTCGTGGTGGTCCGCACAGGTGGCGGCGTGGCGGTCGAGCGGTTTGTCGCAGCGAGCGTTTTGCGAGCAGCGCGGGCTGAGCCCGTCGACCTTCGGGAAGTGGCGGCGGCGCCTGGTGCACGAGCGCTCGGAGGCGCTGGTGTCGGTGAAGAGGCCCGAGTTCGTCGCGGTCGAGGTGCCGGTGCAAGCGAAGCCGCTCGTCCGCGTGTCGTTGGGCGTCGTGACGGTCGACTTCGAGACGCTTCCGCCGCCCGCGTGGGTTGCTGAGCTCGCCGCGCGAGGTGTGTCGTGCTGAGTCTGCCTTCTTCGGTTCGCATTCTCATCGCGACCGAGCCGACCGACATGCGTAAGGGCGTCGACGGGCTCTGCCGCATCGCCGAGTCCCAGATGGGCGGCGACGTGTACGGCGGGACCATCTTCGTGTTCGTCTCGAAGCGCCGCGATCGCCTCAAAATCCTCACGTGGGACGCGGGCGGCTTCGTCATCTACTACAAGCGGCTCGAGGCGGGGCGCTTCAAGATGCCGCGGGTGAGGTCGGGCGAGAAAGTCGGGCGACTCGAGGCGACGCAGCTCGCGATGCTGCTTCGAGGCATCGACCTTCGACGTGCTCGGCGAGTCGACCGGCGTCCTGCAGGTCGACGGCTACACCGGATACAATCAGGTCACGACGCCGAAGAAGCGCAAGCGCGCCGGCTGCTGGGCTCACGCTCGCCGCAAATACTTCGAAGCCATCACGACCAAACCCGACGAGGCCCATCACGCGATTGACCTCATTCGCGAGATCTACGAGGTCGAGTACGTCGCGGCCGAGAAGAGCATCCTGGGGACCGAAAAGCATCGCGCGCTGCGCACGACGCAGAGCCGGGCGAAGGTCGACGCGCTGATGCAGTGGGCCGAGGACCAGAAGCCGAAGCACAACCCGCAGGGCCCGCTCGGCAAAGCGCTCAAGTACACGCTGAACCAGCGCAGGCCCCTCGAGCGCTTTCTCGACGACCCCAAAGTCCGGCTCGACAACAACATCGCCGAGCAGCACTTGCGGCTCATCGCGCTCGGCCGAAAGAACTTCCTGTTTGTCGGCCACGACGAGGCGGGACGAAACCTCGCGACCCTGTAAACCCTCGTCTCGATTTGCCTCGCGAACGGGGTCAACCCCCAGCGCTACCTCACCGACGTGCTGATCGCGGTGCAGAACCATCCGCAGTCGCGGCTCGACGAGCTGCTGCCGTGGAATTGGCGTCCATCGCCGAAGACGCACTGACCCAATCACGAGATATCAGACGGCGAGAAGGCTCGGAAGAACGAGGTCTGTCGGACGCTTACACTCCGGTCGCCCCATGGTCGAAAGGGGGCAGCGGTGGACTGCTTGGCTCCCTCATTTGCTCGTCGGAGGAGTTGGTTCCGGAACGTTCGGATCGACATTTCGTACGCTTGCAGCGCGGGGTGCCATCCGGCAGGTTTGGTCATCGGCGCCGCTGGTCACAACGCAGCGATGCGCGTCCTCGCGGACCTCGGGCGAACGGAGCAACCATGAAGCCTACGATCATCTTGTACGACGTGGACGGGACACTCATCACGACGGGCGGCGCGGGCCGCCGGGCCCTGGAGCGAGCGTTCGAGCAGTCGTTCGGCGCGCCGGGGGACTTCGAGTTCCCGTTCGGGGGAATGACGGACCGCGGGATCTTTCGGCAGGGGATGGAACGGTCGGGGCACGACGTCTCGGACGAATGCTTCGACGCGTTGATGGTCGCGTACAAAGAGGTTCTGCGCGCGGAAGTCGAGGCGGCGCAGACGTACTTCGTGCACCCGGGCGTCATCGACAGCCTCGAGGTCGTGTCGGGTCACGACCATGTCGCCGTCGGGCTCGGCACGGGGAACATCGAACGGGGCGCTCGCATCAAGCTCGACCGCGCGGAGCTGAATTCGTGGTTCTCGTTCGGCGGTTTCGGATGCGATGCAGAAGACCGCGCCGAACTGATCGCGGCGGGCGCGCGGCGCGGCGCGGAGCGACTGGGGGTCTCGCTGGGGGAGTGCAGACTGGTCATCGTCGGCGATACGCCGCGCGACGTGGCTGCGGCGCACGCGAACGGCGGCGTGTGCCTCGGCGTCGCGACGGGGGGCTCCACGCACGAAGACCTCACTTCATCGGGCGCGGACTGGACGGTCCCCGACCTGACCCACTTCGATTTTCGGGATCTAATCGCCTGAACCGTCGGCAGCCCCCAACCCGATGGCGCCGAGGACGTGACGAACCGCCGGTATCGAGAGGCTGTTCCCGACGTACTTCCATCGCTGCTTGCGGCTGAACGACGCGGGGAAGTCGAGGGCGCGCTCGAAACCGAGGAAGCGCGAGACTTCCGTCGGCGTGAAGAGCCGTATCGTGCCGTCGTCCCGTCTGAAGTACGACCCCGTGAAGTTCCACGACTTGCCGTAGCTCCCCGTGAAGCAGGTCGCGTAGGGCTCATCGGGCTCCATGACGTGGAAGCCGTCGCCGTACTTTTGCACGACTTTCGCGGGCACGTCGAACTCTCGGTCTACCCCTTCTTCCACCCATCGGTGCCACGCCGACAGCGGAGGCTGTGGGGGTTCGACGTGACGGACGCCGTCGTCGCGCGAAGCGACCAGGTAGTACCGCGGGCGTTTGTTCGGAACCCCGAGCTCGGTCGGGCACAGCACGGTCTCGAAGACGCCGTAGCCAGGCAGAGCCTCGAGCAGGAGGTCGCGAGCCCTCGACTCGGCAAAGCGCTCGACATTCTCGAGGGCGACGAACGCCGGACGAACATCGACCAGCAGGTCGAGAAGGTGGAGGTAGCTCTGCGCGCGGTGGTCCTCGACGTCGAGCTCGTTGCCGCGCCGCGTGTAGGGGGCGCACGGCGGGGACATCCACCAGAGGTCGGCTTCGTACGCCGCGAGGTCGTCGGCCGATAGCTGCAGGACGTCGCGCTGCCGGGCGACCGGCTTCCAGTTCCTGTTGTAGATTTCGACGACGTGGGGACTGATGTCGATCGCAGCGACGACGTCGACCGGCAGCGTTTCGACGGCGGCGGTGAAGCCGCCGATGCCGCAGTAGAGTTCCAGCGCGCGAAGTTTGGGAGCAGCGTTCGTCATCTCGAAGGTGGTACCGCGACGCGGTGAGGGAGTCCATGCCCACGCGCCGGGCGGGCGTCCGAGGCTTGATTTGTTTTCCCTTCGGGCTGGAAGCGAGCGGATGGAGGGCTGCGCGACGGCGACCGGCTCGGAGGCCGGTCGTCCGCGCCGGGACGGAGCCCGGCGGTCCATCAGTCCCGCGAGGTTTGACCGAGCCGGGGGAATCACGGCACCATGGCACCCGACTCTTGTCTGGACACCCGATGAATCAGATCGAACGAGCGGCTGACGCAATCCGGGAAGCGGACGCCATCTTCGTGGGCGCCGGCGCCGGGATGGGGGTCGATTCGGGGCTCCCCGACTTCCGCGGTGATTCGGGATTCTGGAAGGCGTATCCGCCGTTTCGCGAGCGAGGCCTGAACTTCGTCGATCTGGCGAACCCACGGTGGTTTCGAGACGATCCGACCACGGCGTGGGGCTTCTACGGGCATCGGCTGAACCTCTACCGCGAGACGGTGCCACACGAAGGGTTCGGCTTGCTGTTGCGTTGGGGCGCGGCGCGGTCGGGCGGTGCGTTCGTCTTCACGTCGAACGTCGACGGTCAGTTTCAGCAGGCGGGGTTCGGCCCCGACGAAGTGTGCGAGTGCCACGGCTCGATCCATCATCTGCAGTGCGTTCAGGGGTGCGAAGGCGCGATCTGGGACGCATCGAGCGTCGACATCGAGGTGACGAAAGCGTTCGAGGCGCGCGCCCCCCTCCCCAAATGCCCTCGGTGCCAGGCTCTGGCGCGACCGAACGTTCTGATGTTCGGAGATTCGGGCTGGGTCGCGAGCCGAACGGAGACGCAGACCGACTCGCTACGACGCTGGATGGAGCGGGCTAGGCAGGGAAGGATGGTCGTGATCGAGTGCGGTGCGGGACAGGCGGTTCCGACGGTACGATGGCAGTGTGAGCGGGTCGCGTCGGCATTCGACGCGCCGCTCATCCGGATCAACCCGCGAGAGCCGGACGGTCCCACGGGAACGATCTCGATCGCGAGCGGAGCGCTGGAAGCGCTGCGGGCGATCGACGAGGCGATGTGAAGACACAGGGAAGTGACATGAAGACCAGGAAGGTCCGGATTCTCGCGAGCGGAAGCTCGGGGAACTCGATGTTCGTTCGGCTGGGGGAGACCCGTCTTTTGGTCGACGTCGGCATCGGTATCAAAGTTCTCGAAGAGCGCCTCGCGGAGCTCGGCGAATCGCTCGATACGTTGGGGGCGGTTGTCCTGACACACGAACACAGTGACCACGTGAGCGGCCTCTCGAAGCTGCTGAAGCGTCGCCCGGAGCTGCCGGTTCTGGCGACAGCGGGGACAATCCGCGCCGCCAAACTCGGTCGCGCCGACGTCCGACGGATCAAGGCGGGTAAAGTTCGGCGATGGGGCGGCGTGGACGTCTGCCCTTTCCGGGTGAGCCACGACGCGGCGGAGCCCGTCGGACTGCGCTTCGAGGCCGGTGACTTCGCGATGGCGCTGGCGACCGACCTCGGTTTTTGGAACGACGAGGTCGCCGAGGCGCTGCACGGATGCCCGCTGGTGATCGTCGAGGCGAACCACGACCCCGTGATGCTGGCGCGGGGTCCCTACCCCGCTTTCTTGCGACGGCGCGTCGCGGGGCGGACCGGGCATCTGTCGAACCGGCAGGCGCGCGAGCTCTTGGACCGGATCGCGGACCCGACGTTGCAGCAGGTCGTGCTCACCCACCTGAGCGAGACGAACAACGACGTCGATCTGGCGCATCGAGAGGTGACGCAGGGACTCGTCGGTTCCGACGTTTCCGTCGTCGTGGCGGTCCCCCGCCAGCCGACGCAGCTATTCGAACCGGAGGGGCGCGCCGTGTTCGACGGCCCACCTCGCCAGCTCGCGCTCTTTTAGGATCTGGGGGATGGGTTCGCGGACCGAGCGTAGCGAGGTCGGTCGTCCGCGCCGGGACGGAGCCCGGCGTTCCCTGCGTCGGTGGCGAAGAGGCTAGCGTTTCGGGGGGGCGATCCAGTAGTGTATCCGGCATCTCCTCCACCAAGAATGGTCTGATGTACGGCGAGTTCGAACTGATCGAGAAGATCGCAGCAGTATTCGACACCCCCGAGGGTCTGACGCTCGGGATCGGGGACGATTGCGCGATCCTGGATCCGGGGCGGTTCGATCTGGTGACGACGGATTCGCTGGTGGAGGGAGTTCACTTCGAGACGAAGTGGTCCTCGCCGGTGGACATCGGTTGGAAGTCGGTCGCGGTATGCATGAGCGACATCGCGGCGATGGGTGGTGGTCCTGGTGCGTTCTTTCTGAACCTGGCGCTCGGGCCGACGGTCGACGAACGGTTCGTGGACGGTCTGTTGGAGGGAATGCGTGCGGCGTGCGACGAGCTGACGCCGGACAGCTTCGAGGTCGCGGCTGGGGGTGGAGACGTGACGGCGTCACCCGGTCCGACCATGATTTCGATCACGCTGTTGGGAGAGGCATCGCCGGCGGGGCCGGTGATGCGATCCGGAGCGCTCCCGGGTGATCGCATCGCGCTGCTCGGGCCCGTGGGCTCGGCGGAGGCGGGGCTTCGGTTGCTCCGCGGGGAGCTAGGGGCGAACCCGGACGAGTACCCGGCGCTGGTCGCGGCCCACCGTCGGCCGAGGCCGCGGGTCAAAGAAGGTGCCCTTCTCGGTCTGTACGGGGTTCCGTCGGCGATGATCGACGTCAGCGACGGAGTGGCGCAGGATCTCGGACACATCCTGCAGCGCAGCAACGTCGGGGCGTCGATCGAGACGCACAACCTTCCGCGGGACGCCGAGCTGATCCGTCTGTCCGACAACCTGGGGATCGACACGACTCCGTGGATGCTCTCCGGTGGAGACGACTACGAACTTCTCATGGTGGTCCCGCCGGCGCGGATGACGAAGCTTTGGGACCTCGCCCGCCGACACGACTGGGACGTGTACGACATCGGGGAGATCAGGGGGCGGGAAGAAGGTCTCCGGATCGTGGGGCCAGACGGTCAGGCGATGGATATGGACTGGAGTGGATATCGGCATTTCGGAGCGACATGAGCGATCCGGCGAACGAGCATCAGTCGGCGTTGGCGCACCGTGAGGTCGTCGAACCGCTGTGGACCGCGCCGGTGTACGAGGCGTGCGGCATTACGGAACAGTCGATCGATCCCGGCGTGTCGGTCCTGGTGGCGGAGTCGCGTTGCGGCTACATCCCCGTGACTTGGGCGCCGACGCTGCCCGAGGACGTTCGAGTCATCGCCCTGGACCCGAGCCGAGCGATGCTCGACCAGGCTCGGCAGCGCATCGACGAAGAGCTGGCCCGCCGCGTTTTCTTCGTGCCGCAACGCTCCGACAATCTAACGTACGCGGACGACGTCTTTCGAACCTCCCTCTGCCTCAACGGGCTGACGACGATGCGCCACGTTCGAGAGGCGACGAGCGAGCTCGCGCGGGTCACCCAGCAAGGGGGGAGCGTGATCGTCGCGACACCGCTTCGCGAGTGTTTTTCGGAGTTCTACGACATTTTCGACGAGGCGCTTCGTGCTCATCACCTGCACGACGTGCTGGGACGCCTTCACCAACTACAGGGTTCGTTCATGACGCCGGGGCGGCTCGCGTCGGTCGCGGAGGATGCAGGACTTCACGACCCGCAGGTCCATGAGGTGTCGTGGGACGTGGAGTTCGAGTCGGGACAGCATCTCTTGATGAGCCCGCTGGTTCGCGAGACGTACTTCCCGCAATGGATCGGAGTCGTCCGGTCGTCCGACCGCGAACCGGTGCTTCGCTACATCGCGGATGCCATCGACATGTACTGGCACGACCGTCCGTTCGTCAGCCAGATGCGCGCCGGCGTCCTGCGAGGGATGGTCTGACCGACCGCGGTCACTTCGCCAGCCGGACTCCCGAGAACTGCCACCGCGCGTCGGGGGGGAAGAAGTTCCGGTAGGTAGGCCGAATGTGGCTCAGCGAGGTCGCACAACTCCCCCCGCGCAACACGTACTGTCCACACATGAACTTCCCGTTGTACTCGCCGATTGCGCCCTCGGGGGCACGATACCCGGGATAGGGGCCGTAGTCGCTGCGGGTCCATTCCCACACGTCGCCGAAGAACTGGTCATGGTCTCCGGCGAACGGATGGAAGCGGAGTGAGTCGGCGAAATTCGCCTGTTCGGTTCCGGAGTCGGAGGACGCGACCTCCCACTCGAACTCGGTCGGCAACCGCGCGCCGGCCCAGGTCGCGTATGCTTCCGCTTCGAAGAAACTGATGTGGGTCACGGGCGCGCCGCGGTCGACGGGGCGAAAACCACCGAGCGTCATCTCGAACCACTGCCCGTCTCGTTCGGTCCAGTAGAGTGGCGCGTTCCAGCCGCGCTCCCGGACCGCGGCCCAGCCGGCGCTCAGCCAGAGGCGCACGTCCCGGTAGCCGCCGTCTTCGATGAAGTCGAGCCACTCCCCGGCCGTGACGAGGCGGTCCGCGATCTCGAACGCGCCGACGAACGTCTCGTGCCTCGGAAGCTCGTTGTCGTAGCAGAAGTCCTCGGAGGAGTGGCCGATCTGCCGCATTCCTCCCGCGTAGGTGCGCCAGCCGGGCGCGGGGACCGTCGTGGTGCTCGTCGGAGCGGCGGTCTCGGCGAAGACGGGATGGAGGGGATTCTGGGCGAAGACGTGTTTGATGTCGGTGAGTAGAAGCTCCTGGTGTTGCTGCTCGTGATGAATGCCGATCTCGAGCACGTCGGTGTCGAGCGCGTCGAAGTGTTCGTCGACCGCCTCGTCGACCATCGCGCGGTAGGCCATGACCTCGTCGGTGGTCGGTCGGCTGAGGACGCCTCGTCGCTCGCGGGGCCACTGATCCCCGACGGTCTGGTAATAAGAGTTGAAGAGGACGTCGTAGGCGGCCGGCGGATCCCAATCGGGGACACTTCCGGCGAGCACGAAGGTGTCGAAGAACCAGGTGGTGTGCGCGAGGTGCCACTTCGTCGGACTGACGTCGGGCATCGACTGGACGACGAAGTCCTCGGGTTCCAGCTCGTCGCAGAGCTGGCGCGTGAACCTTCGGACGTCGCGGAAGTGTTCGAGGAGCCCTGAATTCATGGGAGTTACGCTATTCGAGCAAACGATAGAGGAAGAAGAGGAAGATTCCGCCCCATATCGTAAACACGAGCCAGACGAGCGCCCGTTTGAAGCGAGCGGCAGTGCGGGCGAAGTCGTCCACCCCTACCTGTGCGCGAGCCTGCGCCACGATGAGCCGGGCTTGAAAGCTGGACCCGAGCTCCTCGAGGTACTGCCTCCCCCCCGGTACGTCGGGATTCTCGAGGACGAAGAACCGTAGCTGACGGACGCCGTACTCGAGGAGTTCCTCGTCTCGGACGAACGAGGCGAATTTGGTGAGGTTTTCCTCGGTGGGGTCCTCGGACAGCGCGCGCCACAGGAGCGAGGCCTGGTCGTGGACGTCCTCCTTGCCGGGCGGGGGGGCGTCCCATGGAGCGAACCCTCGTTCGTAGCGCTCGCCTTCTTCGCGGGCGAGGCCGCAGCGCGGGCAGTAGTCCTCCTCGTCTCCGAGCTTGTGGGCACATTTCGCGCAGCGCGGACCGGGGCCCGGCTCGGGGAAGAGCTTGTCGAGGGCGTCCTTTTTGAGCCAGGCGGACCCACCCTTGAGCCGAGTCTCGGGGGCCGGTACGTCGGCCAGAGCGTCCTGCTTCCGGGGCGCCGATTTCGGGGCCGCGGCAGGGGCACCGAGCGGGTTGTCGAAACCGCAGTTTTCGCAAACCAGCACGACGCCGGAGTCCCGGGTGAGGACCTCGGCTGGGCCGATGTGCTGGCAATTCGCGCAACGGATTTCCATCGTTCAAAAGCCCTTCGAGATCATGTCGAGCACCGACGCATCGTGAATCGGCGCGGCGCTGAACGTGGTCGCGAACATTCCGACGCTCGCCCACGCGAGCCAGGTATCGCGGCCCCGGACGGGGGGGCCTTCCACGATGTCGGGATGTCGAATACCAAGGATCCACACGAGGATGGCAAACATCAACCATCCAGCGAAAGCGAAGATACCGAGGAGCACGAGCGCCGCGAAGAGGATCGGCGCCACACGGTTGAAACGCTCGCCGAAGACCGTGTAGGCGATGTGTCCACCGTCGAGCTGCCCGAGGGGGAGGAGATTGAGCGCGGTGAGGAGACAGCCGGTCCATCCGGCCATCGCCATCGGATGGAGGTAAACATCGGAACCGGCGGGAATTTCGGGGTGGAAGATCGCCTCGCCGAGCATGATCAGGACTGAGTTTCCGAGAGTCATCGCCTGTTCCGGACCTTCGGGCAACGGCTGAACCTCCGAGATCGCCATGCCGACCATCAAGACCGGAATCGACACGATCCAGCCGGCGAGAGGGCCCCAAGCGCCGATGTCGAGAAGTTGGCGGGCGCGCATCGGCTTCATCTCGAGCTTGATGAACGCGCCGAGGGTCCCGATGAACGGGATCGTTCCGAGGGTCGGGATCGGCAGTCCGGGGATGAAGTACGGCGGCGAGACCTCCACGCCGTGCCGGCGCGCTTGCAGGTAGTGCCCCATCTCGTGGGCGAAGAGGATCACCATGACGCACACCGCGTAGCTCGCGGCGGCGAGCGCGTCGCTGGCCGAGGGAACGGCGGTGAGTCGTGCGACACCCTCGGTACCGGTCATCGCGAGCCCGGCGGCGAACGTCGTGACGAGCGCCAGGAGGATGAGAGGCACGTGGGGCCACGCCCACTGTCGAAGCTCGTGATTCACAGTGGTACGACGGACCCGTCGGTGTCGAACCGGTAAAGACCGAGGACACGGATCGGCTCACCAGAGGGGCCGAATCGCAGGGGCCCTGCGACGCCGGTCCACGGCTTGGTGGTCGGCAGGCTGCGTACGAGTGCCGCGCGAGGCTTCTCCCGTCCGATCGAACTCGCCCCGAGCTGGCTGACGAGCCAGACGATATCGAACGTTTCGGCCTCGATGTCGACGGGGCGGCGACCGGTCGCCGCTTCGAACGTCCGGGAGAACTCTTCCTGCCGCCCCCCGGCCGCATCGCCAGCGAACGTGTCGACGTAGAGCGCTCCGGCGGCCGCTCCGCCCCCCAGCTCCATCGTCTTGCCCTGCCAACCCGACAGGCCGAGGAGCTGCACGGCGACCCCCTCCCCTCCGTCGCCATTCTGAATGCCGACGACGGGAAGAAAGGGGAGGAGTCGGGCGACGCGGTAGTGGAAATCTGGGACGAAGAGGACCTCGAAATCGACCTTCGGCTTGCTGCCGAGCCGAGCGAAACCGCTGGCGTCGGTCTTCCATTTGCCGACCGTGCCTTTCTTCCCGAGGTAGACCTTCTTTCCCACGACGACGTCGAGGACCCCTTCGAAGTTGGTGGTGTCTTCGGGGTAGTTGGCGACGGCAGTCACGCGCCCTCCCCTGCTGGTGAAGCGCTCGGTGAAGGCAATCGCGGCGTCGGTCCCGTAGGTGATCTGTGGGTAAGCGACGGCCGCGGTCTTCACGTCGAGGTGGTCGATGGCGATGTCGGCCATCGCGGTCGCCTGTTCGGCCGGGCTGGTCCGCACCCGGAAGACCCATCCTCCGGCGCGGTTGACGGACTCCGCGGCGGTGAGCGCAAAGAGAGGGATGCCGAAGCGCTGGGCGGTCGCGGCGGCGGCCTGAGACTCACGAATCCCGAGCGGTCCGACGACGGCGACGACGGAGGGGTCCCGTGCGAGTTCGGTGACCGCTTTCACGGCGCCGGCAGGCTCGCCTCCGGTATCGTGCACCACGATTCGGGCGCCGGTGTCCTGTGCGGCCAGGCGGGCGCTCTCTACGATCTGCTTGCCGAGGGGAGCGTACTCGCCGGTCGTGGGAACCGCGATTCCGACGGAAAAGCTCGCCGCCGGGGGTGGGGATTGCTGAGCGAGTGCAGACGGCCCCAGCATCAGGGCCGCGGTAGCGAGTGTCGCTGCGAGAAGTCGGGTCAATCGAAGAGCTCTTTCATCCGGGCGAAAAACCCCTTCGATTCGGGGTGTACCTCTTCGCCGGAGAGTTCGGCCAGCTCCTCGAGAAGCTCCTTCTGCCGGTCGGTGAGGTTCACCGGGGTTTCGACGACGAGGGTGACCAACTGATCGCCGGCGGTACCTCCACCGACGGACGGGAAGCCCTTCTTCTTGAGTCTCAAGACGCGGCCGGACTGGGTGCCGGCGGGGACGGTCATCTTGACCTTTCCTTCGAGTGTCGGGACGTCGATTTTCCCGCCCAACGCCGCGACGGTGAAGCTGATCGGGACGGTGCAGAGGAGATCGTCGCCATCGCGTTCGAAGAGGCTGTGCTCCTCCAATCGGATGACGATGTAGAGGTCGCCGCGGGGTGCTCCGGGGCTGCCCGGTGCGCCGCGCCCTTCCCAGCGAAGCTTCTGGTTCTCGCGGACCCCGGGAGGGATGTCGACCTCGAGGGTGGTCGAGCCCTGGACGAAACCGGACTGTTTGCAGGTCGGGCAGGGTTCGTCGATGTAGGTCCCGGTCGCTCCGCAGCGGGTGCAGGGTCGGGCCATGACGAAGAAGCCCTGCTGCTGCCGCATCTGGCCGGTGCCACCGCAGAGGGTGCACGTGATGGGCTTGCTCCCGGGGGCCGCCCCGCTGCCGTCGCAGGTGTCGCAGGTGTCGAAGGTCGGTATTTCGACCTCCTTCTTGGCGCCGAGGGCAGCTTCCTCGAAGCTGATCTCGAGGTCCATGCGAAGGTCGGCGCCGCGGGATGCCCGTCGCCCGCCGCCGCGAGCCGCGCCGCCGCCAAACATCGACCCGAGGATGTCGAACAGATCCCCGAAGTCTCCCACGTTGACGCTTCCGGCCCCGCCGAACGGCGAGCCGGCGCCGCCGAAGCCCTTGGTCGTCCCGTAGCGGTCGTAGGCCGCCTTCTTCTGCGGGTCGCTCAACACCTCGTAGGCGCCGGCCACCCGCTTGAAGTTTTCTTCGGCGTCGGGGTCGTCGGGGTTGGCGTCGGGATGGTACTTGCGCGCCATCTTCCGATACGCGGACTTCACTTCGTCGGGCGACGCGTTACGGTCGACTCCGAGAATTTCATATAGGTCTTCGGTCACCAGAACAGGACCTCACGTAGATTCGAATCATTCGGTTCCGCCATCGACCGAAGCGTACATCGCTTCGGCGAGGCGGTACGCGGAGGCTTCGAGGCTGGAAATGATCGCCTGAAGTTCCTCCGCGTTGGCAGCATCCAACAACTCCCGAACCATGCCGAGGTCGTTTCGAATTTCCTCCGCCTCTTCTTCGGCGAGAAACTCACCGTACTCGCGCAGGCTGCGCTCGGTGGAGTAGACGAGCCCGGTCGCGCGATTGCGCAGCTCGACGACGACTTTGGATTCTTCGTCGCTCTGCGCCTGCGCTTCGGCGTCGGCGATCATGCTCTCGATCTCGTCTTCGGAGAGGCCGCCGTCGGCGACGACGCGGACGACGTGTTCGCGGCCGGTGCCGAGGTCGACGGCGCGGACTTCCACGATGCCGTTTTCGTCGATCTGGAACGTGACTTCGATCTTCGGAACGCCGCGAGGTGCCGGCGGAATCCCGTGCAGCTCGAACTCTGCGAGCGTCTTGTTGTCGGCGATCATCTTGCGCTCACCCTGGGCGACGTGAACGTGGACCATGTCCTGGTTGTCGACCGTGGTGCTGAAGACTTCCGTGTAGGAGCACGGGATCGTGGTGTTCTTCGGAATCAAGGGGGTGAAGACGCCCCCCATGGTCTCGATCCCAAGGGTGAGCGGCGTGACGTCGAGGAGGAGCACGTCGGTGAGCTCGCCGCGGACGATGCCGGCCTGCAGCGCGGCTCCGATGGCGACCACTTCGTCGGGATTGACCGACTTGTCGAGCTCCTTTTGAAACCAGGTCGTTACCATACGGCGCACGAGCGGCATGCGCGTCATCCCGCCGACGAGGATGACGGCGTCGATCTCGCGTTTGGAGATGTTGGCGTCTCGCAGGGCGACACCGCACGGATCGAGCGAGCGTTTCACGAGGGGTTCGACGAGCTTCTCGTACTCTTCGCGGGTGAGGTTCGCCTCGATATGCTTGGGGCCCTCCCCGTCGGCGTAGATGAACGGGAGATTGATGTCGGTGGCCTCGGTGCTGGAGAGTTCGCACTTCGCCCGTTCGGCCTCTTCTTTGAGGCGCTGCATCGCCATTTTGTCGCCGCGCAGATCGACGCCGTGCTTTTCCTGGAACGAGTCGACGAGCCAGTCGATGATGGCGTAGTCGAAGTCCTCGCCGCCGAGGAAGGTATCCCCGGAGGTCGCGAGGACGGAGAAGACGTCACCGGCGAGCTCGAGGATCGAGATATCGAAGGTGCCGCCGCCGAGGTCGTAGACCGCGATCTTCTTCGGATCGCCCCCGGCCTGATCGACGGTACCGAATCCGTAGGCGAGCGCAGCAGCGGTCGGCTCGTTGATGATTCGGAGGACGTTGAGTCCGGCGATGCGGCCCGCGTCGCGGGTCGCCTGACGCTGGGCATCGTTGAAGTACGCGGGAACCGTGATGACGGCGTCGGTCACCTCGGTGCCGGTGAAGTCTTCGGCCTGCTCCTTGAGTTCGCGCAGGATGAAGGACGAAACTTCGGGCGGCGAGTACTGCTTGCCGCGGACTTCGACCCAGGCGTCGCCGTTGTCGGACTCCACGACGGCGTAGGGGACCGACTCGGTCACGCGGGCTACGTAGTCGTCGTCGAACCGGCGGCCCATGAGGCGTTTGACGGCGAAGATGGTGTTTTCGGGGTTGGTCTCGGCCTGGCGTCGGGCGAGAGCTCCGACGAGGCGGGTTCCGTCTTCGGCGAAGGCGACGACGGAGGGAGTGGTCCTCCCCCCCTCGGGGTTGGGAATGATCGTTCGCTCGTCCCCTTCGAGCAAGCAGACACAGCTGTTGGTCGTGCCAAGGTCGATGCCGATCGTCTTACCCATCGTCTACTCTCTCGGTCTCAGTTCTGCTCTTCGGAATCGTCGCCCATCGCATCCGCCGTGGAGTTCTCGGCGGACTCGTCGGGAGTCGGCGCGGCCGTGTCCCCGGAGTCCTCTTCGGCTTCCGTGTCGGGCGGGGCGGGTTTGGCCGGTGCCGTGTTGCGAGCGACGACGACCATCGCCGGGCGGATGAGGCGGTCGTGCAGGTAGTAACCCTTCTGATACTCCTCGACCACCGTGCCAGTGGGGTACTCCTCGGACTCGACCTGCTGGATCGCTTCGTGTTTTTGTGGGTCGAACTCGGTCCCTTTCGATTCGAAGCCCTGCACTCCGTGCTTCTGCAGTGCGCCGACGAACTGACGCTGCACCATCTTGACGCCATCGATGACCGAGGATGCGTTCTCGGCCTTGTCTGCGTGCTCGAGGGCGCGCTCGAGGTTGTCGAGGACGGGCAGGAGTTCGAGGACGACGCGATCGATCCCGTACTTCCGGAGCTCTTCTTTCTCTCGCGAGGTGCGCTTACGGAAGTTCTCCAGGTCGGCGGCGGTGCGGAGGAGCCGGTTCTTCAGGTCGTCGCGCTCGGCGGAGACGGCCTCGAACTCGGCCGAGGAGGCTGCGGGAGGGGGCGAGGTCGGCGTCGCCGCGCGGCCTTCGACGGCCGACGTTTCGGCGGCGTCATCGGAGGTCGACGCGTCGGGCTCGAACTCCACCTCGCTCGCATCGGAGTCGGGGTCGAGGAACAGATCGTCGATGGCGTCGGAGTCCGCAGGGGGCGTGCCACCTTCGGCCGCGCTCTCTTCGTTCTGCTTCTCTTCCGTTTCCCGATTGTCGGTCACCGCTCACCTCCATCCTAATGGGTTGCGCCACGGAGTCCGGCGCACGAGGAACAACTTCTGGCGGGGCTTCTCGGCCGGGCTTTCAGGCCCGGGATTCGAGTTCTCTACTTAGCACACGAGCGACATGGTCGACCAGTGGAATCACGCGCGCGTAGTCGAGGCGGAGCGGCCCGAGAACGCCCACGACACCGGCCTGGTCGTCCCCTTTGTAGTACCCGCAGAGGACGAAGCTGAGGTCGTCGCCGAGCTCCCACCCGCTCTCCGGTCCAATCACGGTGACGGGGACGCGCTCGGCACACACCTGGTCGAGAATCTCGATGACGCGTTCGCGCTCCTCGACTGCCTGCAGCAGGTCACGCAATCGCTGCATGTCTTCGGCCCACTCGACGAACTTGAAGGTACCGTCGACGTGGAGATCGGCGCGGTGCTCCCGCGCGACCTCATGGGCGACGGCGAGCGCCTGGGTCATGAACTTCTTGTACTGGGTGCGGCGATCCGTCAGCTCCTGTCGTACCCGGGTGCGCAGGGCGGGGAGCGTGGCTCCGCGTCCAATCTCGGCGAGGTAGTTCTGCATCGGCACCAGGTCGTGCGGATCGATGGGAATCTCGAAGGTGATGACCCGCTCGATCGTGGTGCCGTCGTCGTTGACGAAGATGGCGAGGACTCGCCGAACGTCGATGGAGACGAGCCGAACGTCGACGATCTTGGTTCGGTTGGGATCGGGGCCGAGGACGAGCCCTGCCCCTTCCGAGAGCTGGCTGAGCACCGCAGA
Source organism: uncultured Bradymonadales bacterium (assembly GCA_964411125.1). GTDB lineage: Bacteria > Myxococcota_A > Bradymonadia > Bradymonadales > Bradymonadaceae > JBFIHF01. The sequence goes on from CAYPJU010000014.1 coordinate 16,454, forward strand.
GGCCCAGCGGGCGACCGCCCGAACGTCGTCACCGTCTGGTTCGGCCAGCCCCTCGGGGAGTCGTGCCGCGGCGCTCTGGCGCCCGGCATCGGAGACGAGGACGTCGACGTAGGAGCGAAAACCGAGGGCCGTCGGTACCCGCCCAGCGGAGGTATGGGGCTGGGCGAGAAAGCCGTTCCGTTCGAGATCGGCCATCACGTTTCGGATCGTGGCCGAGCTCACCTTCACGCCCTCGCGTCGGGCGACGGCAGAGCTCGCCACGGGCTCGCCGTGGGTGATGAACTCGTCGATGACGAGGAACAGGATTTTTTTGTGTCGGTCGGATAGTTCGCTCATGACGCCCTCCGGCGAGCGCAATGTAATCAACCGCCATGGAAATTTCCAAGGACTTCGGTCGGCAAGGTTGCTGCGTTGGTGATCGCGGACCGGAATGATATGAGGGAGCGACGAAACACAGGAGCAGATGACGATGAGCGAAGAATCGAAGAACGTTTCGGGGACGGTTTGGATTCTGGTCGACCAGTCTTCGCGGGAGGCGACATACGAGAGCGTGGCCGCCTTGCTGCGAGAGGAAGACGGGGTCGAAGCGCAGACGGTGACGATCAGCGAAGTTCTCGGTTCGGTCGCTCGCGGGGCGCTCTCCGGCGGTACCGAGCGGCTTCTGCGAGGTCTGCGAGTCGCGATGAAGGGGCGTGCGCAGGACGAAGACTTCCTCGGGGCGGTGAAACGGGCGCGCCCCGATCTGCTCGCGATCACGAACCCTCGTTGGGTTCGCGCGCTCGGTCTGCTCGAGTCGATCTCGGGTGTCCCGACGCTGCAGGTCGGCGTGTTTCCCGGTTACGGTCACGACGAGGGCTGGGCGCGCAGCGAGCTTCACGGTTTCGTCGTCCCCCACGACTCGTTCGCGGATCGGCTCGCCCGCGAAGGGGTTGCGCGCAGCCGAATTCTGCGTGGTGGTCCGGCGATTGGCGCCGCGTATGCGCGGGAGATGGATCGTGCCGAGGAGCGTTCGGCGCTCGGTTTCTCGGGCGACGTGAAGGTAGTGTTGGTGCGGGCGGAGACGTTGGACACGACCCTGCTCGAGAAGCTCGTCTTTCAGGCGACGCTGGTGGATCGTCCGACGCGGTTCGTGTTCCACCACAACGGCGACGGGGCGGTAGCGGCCACGCTGCGCAAGGCGGCGTCGCAGTATGGTCTGCCGGCCGCGATGTTCGGCCGCGTGGGTGACCTGGAGCGCTACGTCCTCGCCGCCGACGCCGTGCTGACTGCGCCGCAGGATCCGCTGGTACCGGAGATTCTCGCGCTCGACCGGCCGCTGATGTTGATCGGTGGAGCCGGCGAACATCGTAGCCAGATCGATTTCCTTGCCGACATGGGGGCAGTGCGCTGGGTAGAGGACGTGTTGCGGGTGGGAAGCGAGCTCGAGCGAGACCTCTCGGACGAACGGCTGGAGCAGCTCTCGGCGGCGGCCGCCGATCTTTCGAAGACGAACGGCACACGCCAGGTGGCCGACGCGCTCCTCGAAGCGCTGCGGGAGCGAGAAGCGTGGCTCGCCGCACCGGCATCGCGTGACGAGCCGGCGCCGTCTCCGGAAGACGACGGTTCGGACGAAGGAGGGAGTGAAGAGTCGGGCGAGAGCAGCCCCTTCGAGACGATCGGCGGGGTGGAGGACCCGCAAGCGCCCCGGGACGATTCTCGTCCGATGGGGCGCCTCTCCAAGTCGGAGGCCAAGGACCAGCTCGCAGCGCTGATCCTGAGCGAGCGAGAGATCGAACGAAAGCTGGCGGACTGCGAGAAGCAACAGCAGCGTTGGCGCGACCGGCTGGAGATGGCGCGAGATTGGGAAGAAGAAGACCTCGCGAAGGAGGCGGAGTCGATCCTGCGGGGCTACCTCGACGAAGCGGAGGGCTTGCAGGCCGAACGCGCGTCGATCGCCCGTCAGAAGGAGAAGCTGAAGCAGGCCGCGGGGGCCCCTCCTTCGAGCGGCGGCTCGGACGCCGGTAGTGGTTCGGACCACGGATCCGACGTGGAGAAGCGCTTTCGGAAGATGGAGATCGACAGCGATCTGGACGACCTGAAGGACCGAATCCGTCGAGAGCTCGGAGACTGAACTCGTTGGAATCGACCGAGACATCGCGGCGCCGCCTCCGCGATAGCCGCCGCCCGTGCGTGGCGAACTTCCGCCGTTCGTCGCGCGCGCGATGAAGCGCTTCGTCGGATATTTTCTGGCTGCGCTCGCGATCGGCGCGTTCTTTCTCTATCTCGCGGCGCGTGAGCTGCCGTGGGAGGCCGTGGGAGATTGGCTCGCGACCGAAGACCTCTGGCACGTGGCGGGATGGTCGTTGGCTTTCACGTCGCTGTACGCGACGACACACTTCGCCCGGGTGGTACGCTGGTACTTCCTGGTGCGTCCCCTCGACGCGAATCTGAAGCCCTCGGACGTTCACAAGGTGTGCGCGGTCGGGCTCACCGCGATCCTGCTACTGCCGCTTCGGCTGGGGGAATTCGTTCGCCCTTACCTGCTCTCGAAGCGCTCGAGCCTTTCGATGTCGTCGGTGCTGGGGACCGCGGTGGTGGAGCGGGTGGTGGACGGGCTTCTGGTGACGGGGCTCCTCTTCGTGACGCTTTCGACGCTCCCGGTCGGCGAGAACGCGGGCTTCGCGCGCGCCGCGGGGCTGGTCAGCGCGGCAGTGTTCGTGCCGGCGCTCGTGGTGACGCTGCTGGCCCTGTGGCGGCGCGAGCTCGCCGTGCGGCTCGTGCGGCGCCTGGCGGGGACGGTATCGGAGAGTCTCGCGGAGAAGCTGGCGGGGCTCCTCGACAGTTTCATCGTGGGATTTCGCGCCCTGGTGAGCGGTCGCTCGGTGGCGCCGTTTCTGGCGCTGACAGCCTTCTACTGGGGCCTCAACGTATTCGGGATGTGGATGCTCGCGCGCGGGTTCGGGCTGGAGCTATCGCTGTGGGAGATGGCCGCGGTGCTCTCGGTGTTGGTCATCGGAATCATGATCCCGGCTGGTCCTGCGGGCGCCGGAAACTTCGAGTACTTCGCGCTGCGGGGGCTCGGACTCTTCTTGTTGTTGGAGGGGACGCAGGGGGTCGCGGCGGGCGCGTTCGCCGCGCTGCTCCACATCCTGCAGTTTCTGGTGATTCTGGTCCCGGGGCTCGTGGTGATGGCGAGCGACGAGGAGTCTCGCCACCTCGTGCGTCTTTCGACGGAAGCGGACCAGGCGACCCACGAGGGGTCCGCTCCGTGAAGTGATCGAACAGTTCCTCAGACCGTGGCTCGGGCCAGCCACCCGAATCGAGGCGTCGACGGAAGCGGCGTTGACCCCACGGCGAAGACGGGTCTATCTTAACGCACGTACGCAACATTAGAGGGCTGGATGGAAGTGACCCGCAAGGTGATGGTCTTGGATGACAACATCCTCGACGTCATGAAAGCAGAAAAGTATCTGGTGTCGGGCGGTTACGAGGTTGTCACCCTGACTTCGCCGAACGGTGCGCTGTCGAAGATCGACTACGAGCGTCCCGAGATCCTCCTGCTCGATATCGACATGCCTCGTCTGAACGCGATGGACCTTCTCGAGACGCTTCGCTCCAACGAAGACTACGACGACCTGGTGATCGTGCTCTACAGCGATCGAGAGGCGGAGAAGCTGCAGAAGATCTGCATCGAGAACGACATCAACGGGTACTTCTGCAAGTCGATGGACGTCACTCAGATCTCCGCGTTTCTGGATAACTTCTACGAGTTCTGATTCCGGAATTTCAGACGCGGGGAACCGCGCAACGAGTCCACAGGCGGCGTCGGCGCGAAATCCGTCGGAAGAGAAGCGCCGATGACCGAACCGAACACCGACAACTCGCCCTGCATCTGGCTGGTGGACGACGAGTCCGACCTCGTGGACACGACGTGCCAGATTCTGAGCGATGCGGGCTACGAATGCCGGGGCTTTCTGGACCCTCGCGAAGCGCTGGCGGCGCTGGACGCGGGTGAGCAGCCGGACCTCTTCCTGATCGACCTGCGTATGCCGCACATGACGGGTTCGGAGATGATCCGGGATCTGCGAACGCGTGGTGAGCTCGCGACGACGCCGATCATCGTCCTGACGGCTCTGACGACGGAGAGCAGCACCCTCAACGCGTTCGAGGCTGGAGCCGACGACGTCGTGCGAAAGCCGCTCACGACGGCAGAACTGCTGGCGCGGGTTCGAGGGCAGCTCGCGCGGCAGTCGCGTCTGGAAGAGCTCCGGACGCAGAACCGCGACCTGAAGGTCGTGACGGACCTGGCGCACGTACTGAGCCAGGGGACGGAGCTCCCGGACATCCTGCGGACGCTGGTCGACGGGCTCCGGACGGCGCTGGCGATCGACGAGGCGGCGATCTATCTGCTGCACGAAGAGACCGGCGAGCTGCACCGCGCCCTCCCGTCGGACCCGTCCCGGTCCGAGGGTTCTCCGAACACGACCCTCGACCTGCGGCGGCTGCGTCAGACGGCAGACACCCTCGCGGCGCGGCGGACGGCTTTCCTGGACGAAGCGGAGACCCGGCAACTTCTGGAGGTCATCGGGGGAGCTCACCCCCGACGCCAGCAGATGTCCTCTGCGATCGTGCCGCTCTTGCATCGAGAGCAATTCGTCGGGGTGATCGTGACGGTCGCAGACCGCGAAAACCTGGGGGTGACGTCTCGCGAGCGCTTCCTCTTTTCGATCATTTCGAGCCTCGCGGCGGTGGCGGTTCATCGAGCCGAGCTCTTCCACCGGATCATCCAGGAGCATGCGGGGCTCGATGCGGCGAACCGTGAACTCGCGGAGACTCGGGACTTCCTCGACAACGTGATCCAGTCGAGCCCCGACGCGATCGTGGCATCGAATCGACCCGGGAAGATCGTCGTGTACAACCGGGCGGCCGAGCGGATCCTGGGGTGGACACCCGAGGAGGCGATTGGACAGGACGTCCGACTGCTCTACCCGGATGGAGGAGCCGAAGGAATCTTCAAGAAGCTGCGGTCCCCCGAGCACGGTGGGAAGGGGCGGCTCGAGCGCAGCCGCGGGGTGGTGGTCAATCGACACGGGGAGGAGATTCCGGTGGAGATCTCGGCGTCACTTCTCTACTCGAACGATTCGATCTCCGCGGCGGTCGGGATCTTCACCGACCTGCGCGGGCGTCTGCGGATGGAGGAACGGTTGCAAGAGGCGACGGAAAACCTCGAAGAGACTCGTCGGCAGGCGGTGGCGGCGGAGCTCGCGGGAGCAGCAGCGCACGAGCTGAACCAACCTCTGACGAGCCTCCTGAGCTACGCGGAGTTGCTCACGGGCACGGTGGCAGCCGGCGGGAAGGAGGCGCGCGCGGTGGAAGCGATCAATCGGGACGCGACGCGGATGGTCGAGATCGTGAAAAAGATCGGCAAGATCACGGATTACCGGACCAAGGAGTACGTGGGCGGGGCCCGCATCGTGGACCTCGGTGGCGACGACGACGACGAGGGGACGGCAGAGCAGTCATGACCGACCTGGACTTCGCATCGATTTTCGAACAGTTGCCGGACGCTCTCGCCGTCTGCGACGACGAAGGGCGCCTCACGGCGATGAACGCACGCGCGCGCGAGCTGCTCGGTGCGAAAGCCGGGGATACGGTGCATCTCGACTTACGGGCGCGCGAGACGGTCCGACAGATTCGCCTGACGGACGCTGCCTCTCAGGAATTCTATCTCGCAGACGTCCAGGTGACCGGCGCACGCAGGGCGCGCGTCAGCGCATCGCTGCACCCCCTGGACGGCGGAGGCTATCGTGTGACGCTGAGCGGGGACGGCCCGAGCGGCACGTTGACCCCCAACCTGCGGATGATGGAAGCGCTGGTGAACGTGGGACGGCACCTCGAGTTGTTCCGCACGGCGGACAAGACGCTCGCGCTCTTCGAAGCTTGCTTCGCGGACATCTTCCCCGAGTACTCGTTCCGCATCGTGCTCGACGGCGAGGTTCTTCACGAGCATTCGGCGTGGGGTGGTGGGGCCACGGGGCAACCCTTCGACGTGGATCCTCGCGGTCTGGTGCGCGTGGAGGAGCTCGCCTTCGACGGTGCGGCGGCGGGATGGCGAGCTCCGATGCACGGGCACAGCGGCGTCCGAGGCTACCTGCAGGTCGAGCGACAGAGTACGGAGAAGTTTCGGGTTTCGGAGCGTCAGGCGTTCGAGACTTTCAATCAACAGCTCTCACTCGCCCTCGGGCGAGTCACGGTCGATCGAGACGTCGCGGTGGGACCGATCATCGACCAGCTCGATGCGATCGTCGTGGTCTGCGATTCCCGGCGCCGCATTCAGGTGGTGAACCGAACGTTCGAAACGCTTGCGGGCTCCCACGGGGTCGCGGGTCGCGACATCGTCGATTTCTTCGAAGCTTCGGGGGCGGCGAAGATCCGCACGACGGCCGCAGGGGTGATGGCGGGACAGGAGGCGGACGTCTTCGAAGCGGGGCTTCTTCACGCCGGCCGTTCGCCGGTCTCCCTACGGATCCAGATTGCGGCGAACCGCTCCGGCGAATCGGACAAGGCGGCGGGGTTCATCCTGACGGGACAGCAGAGCGAGGTGAACCTGGTCGAGATCGAGGCGCGGATGACGCGGGCGGAGCAGCTCCTCAACGTCGGGCAGCTCGCGAGCGGCGTGGCCCACGAGTTGAAGAATCCGCTGACGTCGATCCTGAACTACGCGGAGTATCTGTTGATGAAGTATCAGGATTCACTGTTCGAGGATCGGGACAGCGACCGCCTGCGTCGTATCATCGAGGGGGTGGAGCGGATCGACACCTTCGTGAACGACCTGGTGGTGCTCGCCCGGCCCTCGGAGACGGAGGTTTCGCAGACTGTCGACCTCCACGCGGTGGTGCGTGAATCGGGGCTGATCTGTGAGGTGGCGCTGCGGCAGAGCCAGACGCAGTTCCAGGTCGATCTGGCCGACCGTCCGCTCCGTGTGATGGGGAGTCCCCATCAGCTCAAGCAGGTCTTCGTCAACCTCATCACGAATGCCACGAAGGCGATGGAAGAGGAGCCGGGCACGATCAAAATTTCGACGTGGTCCGATGATGGTATGGTGTACGCCGAGGTAGCCGACGACGCTACGGGTATGTCCGCGGAGACGATGGGGCATATCTTCGAGCCGTTCTTCACGACACGTGCGGGTCGCGGCGGCTCGGGGGTCGGGCTCGCGCTCGTGAAGACGATCATCGAGCGTCACGGAGGCTCGGTGTCGGTCGATTCGGAGCTCGGCATCGGCACCACGTTCACCATCGTCCTGCCGGAGGCAGAATAGGTTTGGTCAACAGTCGCAATCGAATCTTCGGAGTGGGCTCGATGGCCGCGGCCCTGGGGGTGGGGTTGTTCCTGTTGGTGTCGCCTCCGGTGGAGCGCGAAGCGCACCTCTCCGTGGTCCGCGACGGGGAGCAGGCGAACATCGAGAGTTCGATGCGGCACCTCTGTTGGATCGAGTCGGGGGTGACGGGGCTCAACGAGCTGCTGCCAGGGCTCGACGTCGAACGTCGGCGCGAGATTTTGCAGACGGCCGATTCGTTGGGCTGTCTGTCGCAATTGGCACCATCGATCCAGGCGTCGTACTTCATCATCGAGGCGGACGGAACAGGTCACGTCGAGAAAGCGATGAGCTTCGAGGAAGCGGCGCTCGAGCCGGCGCTCGAAGCGATCGAGTACACCGATCCAGCCGTGGCGCGTCGTGGCGCGACGGTCCTCGCCGTGCTGGCGAGACGACTGACGCCGGACCAGCAACAGCGGACCGCGGCAGCGCTCGACAACCTGCCTCCGAGCAGCGAGCGGACGGAGCTCGCCCGGCGCCTTCGGCTCGTCCCCCCCGGGCCGGGGCCCGGCGCGGAAACCGAGACGACGATGGGGAAAGAAGAGGACGTTCGAGCAGAGCCGTTCGCGGGAGCGGGTGCGGGGTCGGACTTCGAGTCTTTCAAGCTCCGAGAGCCGACCCTGGAGATCGAGTCTGACGGTTTGCTGTTCGCCGCGCCGGCCGACCCGGACGCGGAGTCGGCCGACGAAAGGGAGGACGACGACGTCCACGAGGAAGAGCCGCGCGAGCCCGAGGAAGTGGTGTCGGACGGCGACGACGAGCCCGACGACGCCCAGGGAACCCAAGATGAGTCAGCGGTAGCGCCCTCCCCTCCTCCCCGGTCAGGAAAGCCGAAGAGGGGCGTCGCGCCGGCGGAGGAGAGTTCGGATGCCGGCACATCGCCCGAGGACGGAGGCGACGATGGGTGATGCGGTGATCGCCAGCATCTTGATCTCGGCGACCTTCGTGGTCGTCGTGGGCCTTCATGCTTATCGGTGGCTGTCGTGGCGGAACCGGCAGTCGAAGTCTCCCTACGCGTTTCTGGTGGAGTCGTTCGCGTTCGATCGTTCGAGTGAGCGTAGAATCGCGGACACGCGCGTGACGCGCTACTCCGGCCGCTTTCGGGGAATGAGGGTCACGCTCGAACGAGGCGACTCCGATCACGACGAGTACCTTCGCATTCACATTCGGTTCGAAGACGACCTGGAATTCGGGGTCCGCATCTCTTCGGAGCACGAGGACGACCTGATGGTTCGGCTGAAGCGCATGCGAGAGATGCAGATCGGCTCGCACCATTTCGACTCGGAGTTCCTTCTGCTTTCGAGAGACGAGGAGCGCATGAAGCAGCTCCTGGATCACGACACCCGGCGGATGCTGATGCAGACCCGCAAGTCCGTGAAGGGGATGCGGCTGGACGACATCGGGCTGCATCTTCACGTGGTGGGAGAGAAGAGTCGCGAAGCGCTCACGGAGATCCTCGATGGCGGTGTGCAGTTGTGCGACTACGTTGCGCGACGCGCCGAGGACGTCCTGGCGGCGGAGGCCGAGGCGCAGAAAGAACAAGAGGGACCGGTTCCAGCGTTCACTCCGGTCCCGGGGACGATGACGTCCATCTCCGGCGAACGAAAGGAATCGGCACCTTGAGTTGGATACCCTGGATCATCACCGTGTTCACGGTCGGGATCTCGTCGATGCTCATCGCAGCGTATCGTCGCAAGGCGGCGCGGTTGCTCGTGGACGCCCGCGAGGAGCACGAGATGCAGGTCCGCCTGCTCGAGGACGAGAGCGACTCGAGGCTGAGGCGGTTGGAGCGTGAATCGGAGAGCACGAAGACGCTAGTCCGGGACGCACTGGTGGAGGACATTCTGCCGGTGTTCGATTCGCTCGACATGGCGGCTCGAAGTACGAAAGACCCGGACACTGAGCGCGGGATCTCGTTGGTGCAGGCGGAGCTCGTCGCTGCGCTTCGCAAGCACGGCATCGCTCCGATCGAGCCGTCCGCCGGTGAGGCGTACGATCCGGCGCTGCACGAAGCGGCGGAAGTAGTGGAGGTCGCCGACTTCGAGCCGGGTAACATCGCTCGTACGTACCGGATTGGGCTTCGGACCTCCGACCGTGTCATCCGCCCGGCGATCGTCGCCGTCGTCCAGAGCTGATCGAGGGCGGAGAGGTCGCCCGAGTTCTGTTGACAGGGGCCGCGAGTTGGGGGTATCAACGCCATCCTCTGGCGGCGTAGCCAAGTGGTAAGGCAAGGGCCTGCAAAGCCTTGATCACCGGTTCAAATCCGGTCGCCGCCTCTCGAAAGACGAACCACCCTACCCGGGTGGTTTTTCTTTTTCGGGCTTCCGGAAGGCGCGTCGGATCACGGATTCGGCGGGCTTCCCGCGGGGGCTGAATCCATCGGGGCCCTCCTCGTCGGTGTTCGAATCGGTGAAAATCTTCCAGAGGAAGACGCCTCCGATCGCTGGCGTCGCGCGGAGCTCGTCGAGGAAGAGGCGATAGGCGCGGGTCTGCAGGGCGGGATCAGGGTCGGCTGCGTGCTTCTCGGGCCAGGCGTTCGGATGGCGCAGCGCGAGGGCGGCGGAACGATACCCGACCTCGGTGATCACCAGCGGTTTGTCGGCCCGGCGCGCGACGCCAGACCAGTGGTCGAGATGTTCGCGCAGCGAGGCGCGAACTCGCGCGTCGGAGGCCTCGCTGCCATCCACGAGAGGTGGGTAGAACTGCACCCCGACGGAGTCGAGGGCGACCCACACCTTTTCGTCGACGGGCTCGTTCCAGTTGGCGCTGTAGGTGATGTGCCCGTCGTAGCGTCGGCGGACTCTGGCGGCGAGGGCAACGAGTCGTTCGGGCGCGTGCTGCACGGCGGTATGAAGCTCGAGCCCGATCACCAACGCATCGAGCTGTAGCCGCTGCGCGAGGTCGGCGTAGAAGAGGATCCATTCGTCGTGGCTGTCCCACCACCCGTCCCAGTCGAGCTCCCCTCGGTCGTTCTTCGGCTGGATCGCCCCGCGCCACTTTCCGCCTCGGATCCAGATGTGCGGCTTCAGCATGACCCGGAGTCCGCGTTCGCGCGCCTGCCGCGTGACGGCGACCAGGCGCTCGACCTTCTCGGAGCCTCGGGGCGCGTCGTCGGTGTGCTCGCCGCGCACGAAGTTCGCTTCCGTGTCGGGCATGAACCCGAACGGCGTGATCGAAATCCAGTCGTAATTGTGATCGACGAGGTAGTCGAGCGCATCGGCGCTCGCGTCGGTGCCGTACCCTCGCTCTCCGTCGTCTTGCCAGTTGTGGGCGAAACAGGCACCGCGCCACACTTGGGCCGGGAGAGGACGGACGCCCGGTTCGGCGGGAGTCTGAAGGCGCGGCTGCGCGGGAAGCTCTCTGGGGGTCGCGGGGCGTTCACATCCCGCGACGAGGCTCACGAGCAGTCCGACGACGACCGAGACGGTCGCCCCTTGCGAGGCCCTCCGAGGCGGGCTAAAACCCGGGTCCCCTACGCGGTAGTTAGTCCGATGCACGATCCCGATTCCAGCTACGACGAGTATGGCTTCGACACCCGGGCGATTCACGCCGGGCAGTCTCCGGAGCCTCACACCGGCGCCATCATGACGCCGATTTTCCAAACTTCGACCTACGTCCAGCGAAGTCCGGGAGAGCATACCGGATTCGAGTACAGCAGGACGCAAAATCCTACGCGTCACGCGCTGGAGGATTGCATCGCGAGCCTCGAGAAGGGTCGTCACGGGATCGCGTTCGCCTCGGGATGTGCGGCGACGGCGACGATTCTTCACATGCTGCCGCCGGGCGCGCACGTCGTGAGCGGCGACGACATCTACGGGGGAACGTACCGGCTCTTCACGCGCGTGCTCGACGATCGCGACCTCGATTTCTCGTTCGTCGACACGACGGATCTCGACCTGTTCGAAGCGAGCCTTCGAGACGACACGAAGCTGGTGTGGCTCGAGACCCCGACCAATCCGCTGCTCAAGATCAGCGACATCGCGCGACTCTGCGAGATCGCTCACGCGCGCGACATTCCGGTGGTGGTCGACAACACTTTCATGAGCCCCTACTTCCAGACGCCGCTCGAGCTCGGGGCGGACATCGTGGTGCACTCGATGACGAAGTTCATCAACGGGCATTCCGACGTCGTCGCCGGGATGGTGGTGACGAACGACGACGCGACCGCCGAGAAGCTCCACTTCCTGCAGAATTCGATCGGAGCAGTGCCGGGGCCGATGGACTCGTGGCTGGTCTTGCGCGGAGTGAAGACGCTCGGCGTTCGAATGCGCCAACACGAAGCGAACGCGAAGCGAATCGCGGCCTACCTGAACGAACACGAAGCGGTCGAACGGGTGATCTATCCGGGGCTCGAGTCGCACCCTCAGCACGAGATCGCGAAGCGGCAGATGTCGGGTTTCGGCGGGATGATCACGTTCTTTCTTCGCGGCGGACTCGACGCAGCGCGCACGCTGTTGGAGTCGGTGGAGGTGTTCGCGCTCGCCGAATCGCTGGGTGGTGTGGAGAGCCTGATCGAGCACCCTGCCATCATGACGCACGCGTCGGTCCCCGCCGACGTACGGGCCGAGCTCGGCATTTCGGACTCGATGGTTCGGCTCTCCGTCGGCATCGAGGACGGCGACGACCTCTTGAAGGACCTCGACCGGGCGTTCGGGAAGCTTCGCGGGTGAAGCTGGGCGCTCACGAATCGGCATCGGGCGGACCCCATCGCGCCATCGAACGCGCCGTGGCAGACGGCTGTGAGGCGGTCCAGCTCTTCACCAAGAACAACAACCGTTGGAAGCAGCGAGCGTGGACCGACGCGGAGGTGGAGCTGTTCCGCGCCGCGTCGGCGGAGCATCCCGACCTCGGCCTCGTCGCTCATTCGGCGTACCTCATCAACCTCTGCTCGGCGACCGACGCCGTGTGCGAGAAGTCACGTGCCGCGTTGGCAGACGAGATGACGCGGTGCCAGCAGCTCGGGATCTCGTCGCTGGTCATGCATCCCGGAGCCCCGGGTGCGACGCGGAACGAGTGGGACGGTGTCAGCGAAGTGGCGGTAGCCATCGACGCGGTATTCGACGAGTTCGGAGCGGACTTCCCGGACGTGAGGCTGCTGCTGGAGAACACGGCGGGTCAGGGGTCCAACCTCGGATGGAGGTACGAACATCTGCGCGACGTCCTGGCGCTACTGCGGTACGTCGATCGGGTCGGGGTCTGCTTCGATACGTGCCACGCTTTCGCGGCGGGTTACGATTTTCGGGATCAGGCGAGCTACGACGCGCACTGGGAACACTTCGACGAGGTGGTGGGGGTAGCGTTGGTCGAGGCCTTCCACCTCAACGACTCGAAGCGCGAGCTCGGGTCTCGCGTCGACCGGCACGAGCATCCGGGGGACGGCGAGATCGGGATCGAGGCGTTCCGCCTGCTGGTCAACGACGTGCGCTTCGCGGGCGTCCCTGCCCTCCTCGAGACGCCTCCGATGGACGAGGACGCCGACGGCGGCTACGCGGAGAACGTCGCGATCTTGAAAGCCCTCCGCGAGGGGTGAGAGCGGGCTGGCCTCCCCACGTCGCCCACCCTATTGTGGGCCGATGCAGCTCCCTTCCGTCGGCGAAACGTTCCAGGACCGATACGAAATCCGCTCGGTCCTCGGCCAGGGCGGCGCGGGCGTAGTGTACGGAGCGCGCGACCTGCGGTCCGGCCGCGACGTGGCTCTGAAGATCCTCGTGCCCCCGCCCGAGGGATACGACCGGACCACGGTGAGCAGGTTTCACCGAGAGGTGAAGATCGTCGCGAACCTGCGAAGTCCTTCGACGGTCACGCTCTACGACTCGGGAGAGACGGTCGCTGGATTGCTCTTCATGGCGTGCGAATACATCGTGGGGAGAGATCTCGAAGAGGTCATCTTCGGTGGTGAGCCTCTCTCGGAGGCCGTGGTGGGGCACGTACTGGTGCAACTGCTCGACGCGTTGCGCGAGGCCCATTCGTTGGGTCTGCTTCATCGAGACGTCAAGCCCGCGAACATTCGAATCTTTCAGCACCTCGACGATCGCTATCGGGCGAAGCTGCTCGACTTCGGGATCGCCCGCTTCGAGAACCCTGACCATACGCAACTGACGATGGAGGGGGGGCTCGTCGGGACCCCGCCCTTCATGGCCCCCGAACAGATCCGGGGCCAGGCGCTGTCGCCCGCCACCGACCTCTACGCCCTCGGGTTGGTCGCCTACGAAATGCTGACGGGTCGGGCTGCGGTCGAAGGTGCGTCGCCATACGAGGTGTTCGAGCGACATCTTCGAGGGCGTCCGATAGCGCTACCAGCAGGGCTCCAGATCTCCGCGGGCCTGCGCGCGGTCGTGGACAAGATGGTCAGGCGCGACCCGGACGAGCGCTTTCAGAGCGCCGCCGAAGTCCTGGAAGCGTTGGGGAGGCTCGACCTCTCGCCGGAATCGATCCCAACGGGCGAGTCGGTTCGCGGGGACGAGCCTCCGACGTTGGACGAGGCCATCGGGCCCGCCGAGCCGCCGGGAACCCGCCGCGCAGCAGTTTTCCTGGCTTCGCTTCTGGGGCTCGCCGCAGTCTGCGGAGGGGGGGCGTTCGCATGGTTCGCGAGCTCAGACCGCGAGGTACCAGCATCGGCGCCGACTCCGGCTCCGGGCGCAACCGAGGTGCTCGGCGAGGGGACTGCGGACGAAGAGAGCGTGGAGGCGCTGAAGGTCGAATTCGCCGGGAAGCACGCGCGACGTGCTCTCCGGGCGGCGTTGCTGGAGGCGACGGCGGGGGCCGTCGGCGGCTGCGCATTGGCTCCTCCCCCCCAATCGGTGGGGGGAACGGTCACGGTGGACGGCGAAGTGCGGCGATATCTCGTGCGCACCCCGACGAACGGCGAGTCGCAGCGACCCCGCCCGGTCGTGCTGATGTTCCCGACTAACGCTACGCGCCAACCAGACCTGGGGGACTTCGCGCGGCACTCCGAGATCTACGGGGCCGCCGACCGGCACGGGTTCGTGGTCGTCAGTCTGTTGAGTCCGGCGGTCCCCATGACGCCCAACTGGACGAATCGCCCGATGGAAGTTCGCTACGTGCGGTCCGTCGTCGAAGCGATCGCGAAGACGCACTGCGTCGACGAGCAGCGCATCTACGCGCTCGGGCACGGGCTGGGCGCGGATTTCCTCGACGTGGCGGGGTGTCGACTTCCGGTGGCCGCGATCGTGACGAACGCGGCGATCGGCGATCCGGTCCGGAGGAATTGCGAGGGAAGGCCGATGCCTCACATGCACCTTCGGGGGCGAAACAACAGGCTTCATCCCCCTTCGGGGACCCCCGCCAACTGCGCCGGAGATACGACGCCGTCACTTGCAGCCTTCAACGCGCCGTGGCTGAAATTGAACGAGTGCGCCGAGACGTGGGAGACGATCGAGCTTCATCCGGCCGTCGACTGCCGTCGCGCGAAGGACTGCCGCGCGCCCTACGTGGTGTGCGAGCACCCCGACGGCTACGAGTGGCGCTCGACCCCGCTCGAAGAAGCATTCCGCCCGGAATGCCTGCGCCCTGCGATGAGTTTCGACGGCGCCGAGGTGGCGTGGCGATTTTTCGAGCAGCAGACGAAGTCGGACCGGTGAGTCTTTTTGTCGGTCGGTGCGGGGCCCCGCGAATCTAGTAGATGTCCCAGAAGATGTTGGTCTCCCCCGCCCCGCGGGTCCCGGCCTCCACCTCGATGAGCCAGCGCCTGGAGAGCCGATACTCGATGTTGAGTTCGGCAGCGTTCTCGTTGGCGTCAGCGCCGACTTTCGCCTCGATACTGAAGAAGAACGGGCCAACGTATCGTCCGACCTCGAAGGTCGGGTCGGCGAATCCCTCGTCGCCGGCCTCGACGCGAACGTTGAAACCAGGGACGACCTGCGCGAGTTGGTCTTCGAGGAATGTCGCGGCGAGGCCACTCGCGGCGCCGGCAGCGATGTCGGACGCTCCGGACTGTCCGACCTCGGCCTCGTTCGGCGGTCGGTTGGTGAGGAGAGTGTAGATCACGTCCTCCTCGGGAAGCTCCGGGTCGGAGTAGAAACGAATCTGGGGGTCGTCGGTTCGCCCCGTGACGCGAACGATGGCGTGCGGCTCCCCGTCGGAGGCAGTGCCGAGAGCAGAAGCGACGTTCCGGTCGTAGCTGTAGCGGGCTTCGATCTGCAGGAGCGGGTTGGGCGGGTTTGCGCCGGTGAAAGTCACGATTCCCTCCTCGATCACGAACCGGCGCCCGAACACCTCGGCCTCGCCCCGCACGGTGCGGATGTCTCCGCCGAGCAGCGCTCCGCTCGAGAGGAGTTCCACGTCGACCTCGCCTTTGATCTCGACCTCGGCGAAGGGATGGCGGATCCAACTGTTCGGCTCGATCTCGACGACCATCCGAGCGTACGGTCGCCGCGAAGCGGCCGCTGCGGCATCGTCGAAGGTGAAGAGGTCGCTCGACCGTCGCTTGTTCTTCACGATGACGATGTCGGAGTCGAGGGAGGTGGGATGCAGGGTCGTCGAGCTGGTCTCCGGGATGACGACCTCCAGCTTGGAGACGAGAGCGCGCGCGTCGGCGGACGTTCCGGAGAGGTTACCGGTGGCGTCGACGTCCGCGCTGACGAACGCGGTGATGTCGGCGAAGCCCGCGATGCTGAGGCTTCGGAGCTGGGCGGCGAGGTCGATCTCGCCCGGCTCGAACCCGTTCATCCGAAGGGTTCCGTCCGCCTTTGCGTAGCCACGTTCGTCGCGCAGGTAGAGGGTCTTCACATCGACGAGCCCCTGCCTGTCGATGGCGAGGTCGACCTGAATGTCGCGGAAGAACCGCGAGAACCCGGTCAGAAACATCTCGCCGTTACGGACCTGGAGCGCACCGACGACGACGGGTTGTTCGAAGGTGCCGGACAGCTCGAGGTCGACATCGAGCTCCCCGTCGACTTCCTGGACCCAGTCTTCGAGGATTTCCCGGGGGAGGAGCCCGCCGACGTTGACGTCGTTTCCGAGTAGGCGCCCAGATATCTCGCCGTCGAGGAAGGTCTCGACCGGCTCTTCGGACTGCATCCAGCGGGCGAGATCGAGCTGCACGGGGAGCGAGGCGACCGCTTCCAGGACGGCATCGGGTCCGTGGCAGATTCGGACGTCGGCGTTGGCGCGGTTGTCCGAAGCATCGATCTCGATGGCGACGGTGCCGCGGGACTTGTCCTGAAACTCGAAGTCGTTGATCGAAACGCGACTGTCGATGACGGGTGCGGCCATTGTCCCGCCGGCCTCGAGGTAGCCCTGAATCTCGCCCCGGAGGTTCGCGAATCCGTAGTCGACGGCGCTGAACTTACGGAGCGGAAGCGGCATCAACTGCGCGGTGAAGTCGAGCGGAACGGCGGCGATGTCCGTGTTTCCGAAGATGATCGCGAACGGCGTGGGGAGTCGCCCTCGCGCCTCGAGGATCGGTGAAGCGTCCCACTCGAGAGTAACCGAGCGGACCTCGGCGAGTTCTCGCGACAGGGACGCGTCGAGGTCGAGGTAGATATCGCGGTATCGGTCCCAGCCGAAGTCGTCGAGCCCGAGGCGGATTTCGGCGTCGGGCTGGGAGACGGTGCCTTCGCCTTCGAGTTCGAGGTCGATGAACCCCTCGACGTCGGCGCGCTGCAAGGGGCCTACTCGCAAGTTTCGCAGGTCGAACTTCTCGGCACTCGCCGAGAACGAGACGGGCGCGTTCTCGAGCCGGCTGGCCCAATCGACGGTGGCTCCCTCGAGCATCTCCCGTATCCAGTCCGCGATGGGAGCGCGAACGCGAGCTTTCGCTTCGAAGGGCTTCTCCTTCTGGAACGCGAGGGCGCCTCGGAAGAAAAGCCCGGAGTCGGCTCGAGCGCTGGGGAAGTAGCTGAGTTCGATGTTCGAGGTGGCCGGGCCGAAATCGTAGGGAGCGCCCTGCGCTTCGCCGCTGGCGGTGACGTCCTCGATGTCGACGACGGTTCGCAGGACGGGGGCGTCGACTTGACCGCGCAGCTCTGCGACGGCCTTCGCAGTACCTCCGAGGTCCATGTCCGCGAGGTCGGGGAGCGGGCGGCTGAGCGCCGAGATGGGGAACTCGGGTACGGTCAGCGTCGCGGAGAGGTTTCGACGGCGTAGGAACTCGACGTTGAAGGAGGCGTCGACGTCGACGGGAATCTCTGCGACGGCGTTGAGAAGTTCGAGATCGTAGCCGGTGACGACCCCCTTCTGGAGGCGGAGGAGCTCCTGATCGTAGCTCCCCTGGAGCGCGATGGTGAAGGGCCCCCACTCCTGCCACATGACGTCGGAGAGCACGATGTCGAAAGTGCTGGTGGGATCGTCGTGGGTGCCGCCCAGGGCGACGGATCCGTCGGCGGTCGCGGAGAAGTCCTCCAACCCGGTGACTCCGAACTGCGACGCCAGCTCTCCGAGCTTCAGATTCTCGAGCTCGGCCTGCAAGTCTTGGTCGACCCCGGAGCGGTACGTACCGTCGACCCGCACGCGCTGGGTGGTCCCGTCCGCGGCGGGCTTCGTGAGAGTGAGGTCGCGGAACTCGAAGACCCCTTCCTTCACGTCGGCGCGGAACTCGCCGCCCATTTCCCAGCCATCGGCCTCGCCTGTGGTGAGCCGCAGATCGGTGATGGTGTAGTCGAGGAGATCGGGGGCGTATTGCCCGGTGACGGTGAGACCAATTTCCTGCGGAACGTCTTCCCGTTGGGTGCCCTGTGCGTCGATGACGAACTGGCGGTTGCCGACGAACTGGACGTCGGCGCTCAGAGTGGTGAAGTCGAATCCGCCGGCAGCGAGGTCGGTGGCGTCGGCCGAGACGGTGCCACGCAGGTCCTTGACGGGCCCCGCGATGTCGATCGTGGCGTCGAGGCGGCCCGCTTTCTGAGTCCCGGTGTCGGCCCCGCCAGCCGCGAGACTCCCTTTGACCGAGAGTGCGCGGACGGCGCCGGGCCAGGCGAGGGTCGGGCCCAGCGTAACGTCGCCTCGAAGCTGCGCGGCGATCGAGCGGGAGGAGAGCGCGGAGGATTGGTAGCGGTCGGCGGAGACGTCGAGCTCCCACCGGAGGCGACCATCGCTGGGGGCGACCTTCACGCGAAGGTCACCGTCACCGATCTCGTTCCCGACGGCGTCGAGCCCGGCGACCTTCACGCGGGTGTCGGTGCGCAGGGCTCCGAGGACCTGCCGCGCGTCGATCGACGAGCTTCCGATCCGGGTGGACCCCGTCGTCCGGACCTCGGCACTCGACAGGGAAGAGTCGGCGGCGCGGAACGAGTCGGCGTCGGCGTCGATGTCCCAGCTCACCTCGCGCGAGCCGCCCGCCGGGGTGACGGAGGCTTCGAGCTTGCCCGAGCTACCCCTCAGGTAGATGTCTTCCATTTCGAATCGCGCGATCTCCCAGGTGGCGTCGGCCTGTAGCTTTCGAACGACGTCGAGCGGGTTCTCGGCGGCCAGATCGAGCTCGCCGTTCGCATCGAGCCGAACGTCGGCCCGCGAGTCGAGCTTGCGCCCCAGCACCTTTTGCGCGAAGCCCGCCATCGCGTCGGTCGACTTTGCGTGCAGATGCAGCCCGAAGAGTCCGTTTTCGGTGTAGTGCCCGCGGAGCGCCGCCGAGACGTAGGGGCTCGCGACGAGACCGCGGTCGACGTTCCAGGTTCCTTCGGCGGCGGTCGCGTCGATGTAGGCGACCGAGAGGTGGTAGCCGGAAGCCCGCAGATCCCGGACGGCGACGTGGGCCTCGGCCTGCATCGTCTCGAGGTCGATGCCCGACCCGCGCAGCTCTGCCCAGACCGAGACTTCGTCGACGGGTTCGGCCGCGCCCAGCGCTCGCGCGGCTTCAAAGTCTCGCGCGGCGAGGGAGACGTCGTACCGCGTGGTCGGCCCGGGGTTGCTCCACGAGGAGATCGTCGCCGCCACGGCGAGGTCCCCCTTGCTCAGCTCGGGCTTGATCCTGACCCATCCCTTCAAGTCCTGCCTGTCCGCGGTCACGTGAGCGGCCGCCTGGAGCGCACCGCGGGGGTCGAGCTCGGGGAGCGCGCGTCGGGCAGCATCCTCGGAGATCTCGACGAGCCCGGCGTGAACGGCGAATGCCGTCGCGTCCGTGGTGGACGCCCACCCCTGGAAATCGGCGACGGTCAGCCATTCGTGGAGCGCGAGAGCTGTGATGGAGCCAGACGTGCGCTGCTCCTCGACCGTGATGGTGACGCCGTTCGCGCTCAGGCCGCGGGTGCCGGTCACGTCGGAGACGGTCGCCATACCTTCGACCTTCTCGATCTGGATGTACGTCGTGGAGTCCCGCTCGACGTGGATCTGAAGCGCGAGTTCGAGGTCGTGAATCGAGGCGCTGTGCGGGAGAGCGCGCGTAATCTCCTCGGGGGTCTTCACCTTTCCGGCGGCGTCGCGCAGTGCTTCGCGCGCATAGTCGGAGCCCAGGTCGTCGAGGGGCTCGTGGTGCGTGTCGGCCGAGATGTCACGCCACAGGATGCTGCCGTCGGAGGCGGTGATGTCGACGTCGACCGAGACGAGGGACGGTCCGCTACTCGGCTGCTCGCTGACGAACATTTCCGCGATGTTCAGGGACCCCTCCTCCCCGCGCTCGAGGTAGGCGACGATACCGTCGGCGTGGATGTCGAGGCTGACGGTCCCGTGTAGCAGCGCCATTAGCGCGGGCTCGATCTCGACCTGTCGGGCGGAGACGACGCGGTTTCCTTCCTCGTCGATGAGCGCGACCTCCCGCGCGGTCAGTTTCCCGAAGACGCTCCCTTCGAGCGACTCGACCCGCAGATCACCCTGGATCGTCTCCGAGACAAACCCCTCTCCCCATTCCACGACGCGCTCGAGGACCGGTGGAAGGTGGAGCGCGAAGAGGACGAGCAACACCAGCAGCACGGGGATCCCGAGCGCGATGGCGAAGATCTTCGCGGCTTTGGAGAGGAAGGATTTCATCTCAGAGGGAGTGTCCGATGCCGATGATGATGTTCCAGCGGCTCAGCTTCTGTTGAATGTTGTCTTCGGCGATCGGCACGCGGGCATTGACCGGGCAGTTGAGGTTGTAGTCGACCTTGACGAGGCAGCGGCGGAAGCGTCCGTCTTCACGGATGTCGGTGAGGGTGTAGCCGAAGTCGAGCCGCACGGGCCCGATGGGCGTCACCCACCACGCGCCGACACCTGTGCCGTACACCAACGTAGACACGAGACTCCCAGGTTCCTCGGGATCGGCCGGTCCCGGGACCAGCTCGGTTCCGAGGGGGCCCGGCAAGATGGTCGCTCCATCGAGGAACGGTGCGAACCAGAGGTCTCCGACGTCGAGGAGTTTCTCGATGAGCCGGATGCGCAGCTCGACGGCCGACTCGAACTTGGTCAAGCCTCCGACCGGAATCGCCTCTCCCTCGAGGGAGTACATGGAGAGTTCCTGGCGGCCGAGGCTTCGCATCGAGTCGGCGCCACCGGAGTAGAGGCGCTGCGGCAACGGTGGCTGCTTGCCGCGCCCCATCGTGTAGATCGTGGCGAGGCGCGACCGCGCGGCCAGCACCATCGTCGCGGGCCACGGGATCGGAACGTACCCTTCCAGGGCTACCAACGGAGCAAAGTAATCGAAGTTACCGCCGAACGGGTTCCCCGGAATCGCCCCGACGTACGAGGTCGCCTCCTGGAACTGGAGCTCGGCGATCCACCCCTTCGTGGGGTTGAGGAAATGGTTTCGCTGGTCCCAGGCGATGCGCTGTTGCAGGTACTCGAGGATGTATTCGGGCTGCAGCCTGAGGTCGGGGTCGAGCAGCGACTGGTCGAGGTTCGAGAGCAGGTAGAGTGCGAAGTTGTAGGAGAACTCGGCGGTGAGGCGCCGGAAGAAGCGTCGTCGCACACCGATCGAGGCGGTCGGGCTGATGAGCGAGTAGCCGATCTCGACCTGACGTTGGAAGCGCAAGCGGGCCTCCAACTTGGTGAACCGCTCGATGAACTGGGGTTGGGTGAACCGCAGCTCGCTGTCCAAGATCACGCCGGAGTTCTGGGACCCCGAAGACGCCAGGAACGACGGGGCCCACGCGTAGCCGACCGTGTTGAAATGCTCCAGCTTGCGAAGCCCGCCGAGGAAATTGCGGCTTCCCCAGTCCGCGCGGCCGTGGATGTCCTGCCTCGTGACGTCTGCCGCGACGCCGGCGCCGACGCGCAGGTTCCAGAGCTTGGCCTCGTTGAGGCGAATCGTCACGGGGATCACGGGGTCGAGCGCGAGACGCTCCGATGCGTCTTCCTGTGCCTGCCCGATCAGGTCGGAGAGTCCGCCGGTCGGCTCCGGAGGCGGTGCTCCTGCCCCTTCGACATCGCCGTCGCCGGTCGGCTGCCGCCGCGAACCGTCGTCGATCTGCGGGTTGACTTTGACGGTGGCGAAGACCCCGAGATCGTAGATGCGTTCCTGGGTCTCCTGAAGCTTCGACGGGGAGTAGCGCTCTCCCTTCTCGAAGGTCACCGCCTCGCGCACCGAGTCACGTTCGATCGTCTCGAGCCCCTCCAGGGAGACCTCACCGAACTCGGCGAGTGGGCCCGGGTCGACATGGAAGATCACCGTCGCGGCGTTCTTCGAGGGCTCGATGATGGCCCTCCCCTCGACGCGGGCGTAGGCGTAGCCGTTGTCCTCGAGCTCGGCGCGAATCTTCTCTCGCGAATTCACGTACTCCTGCTCGGTGAAGACCTCGCCCTCGCTCAGCGACAGGGAAGTGAGGAAGGCGTATTCGGTCCGGTCGAGGACTTCGAGGCCGTTCACCTCCAGGTTCTTCACAGTGGTGGGGTCGCCCTCGTTGATGGCGATCTCGAGGGTGACGGTGCCGCGCTCGGGATGTTCGTTGACCCGGCTTCGGACGACGGCGGCCGAGAAGTAGCCTCGCGCCTGGTAGAACGTCTCGATTCGCCGGAGGTCTTTCTCCCACTCGACGTGGTTGAAGGTCTCTGCTTCGACGCCGATCCCGGGGATCCACCTCAGTCCGTCCGAGGAGCGAATGCTGACGACCTCGGTCTCGAGCCCCGCGCGCAGGTCTCCCTCGTCGACAGAGTCGACCCCGGTGATGGTGAACTCCTCGACCACGAGGTCGGTGGCGCCAGGGAGAGGGAAGTCCTCCACTCTCGACTTCTGGGCCCCGCCACAGGCGGAGGCGAGGAGAACCATCCAGCCGGCAAGCAGGATCCGTTCAACAGCAGCGTGCATCGCCGGGCATAGTAATCACTTTCGTCGGAATGTCTCGTGGAGCGGCGTGGCCCGAGGATTTCGTACCGGGTCCGGACCGAACTCTCGGCGCCTTGTCGTGGCCGAAGGAGCTTCCCGCCCTGTTGGTGCCGCCGTCGTCAGGCGACGGAAGTGGGAGCCGCAGACTGAACAAGTTGACAGCCCCGACATGCGTTCAGTAGTGTGCGAGATGGCGACACATTGGGTCGGGCGAAACCGGCCGAGCCACCTCACGGAGACGACATGGAACGTCCGGAAAAGAAGCTCACCGCGCGACAGGCAGCGGTCCTCGACTTCATCACCGATCACATCTCGGACGAGGGTTTTCCCCCGACGATTCGCGAGATCGGCGACCACCTCGGGATCAGCTCGACGAATGGTGTCAACGATCACCTCAAGGCGCTGGAACGAAAGGGTTACCTGCTGCGCGAGGACGCCAAGTCTCGTGCGATCCGCCCGATCTTCGACCCCGACGGCAACCCGATCGACAGCGTGCTGACCTCGGAGGAGCCGGAGGTGCTCGACGAGACCCACTCCATCCCCGTGCTCGGTCGGATCGCGGCAGGAGCGCCGATCAGCGCGATCGAAAACGTGGAAGAGAACGTGACGATCGGAGAGTCCCTCATCGGGCGTCCGTCGGACGTGTTCGGGCTGGTGGTGAAGGGAGAGTCGATGATCGAAGACGGGATCTTCGACGGCGACTACATCTTCGTGAAGAAACAGCAGGACGCGCGCGACGGAGAGGTGGTCGCGGCAATGGTCGACGGCGAGGCCACGGTGAAGCGTCTCTTCCGTGAGAAAGGGGGGGTCGTCAGGCTACAGCCCGCCAACTCGGCGATGGAGCCCATCTTCGTCACCGCCGACCAGGCCCGCGACACCCAGATCCTCGGCAAGGTCATCGCTGTCTTTCGGCGCCTCTAGCGGGCCTTCTCACGCCGTCAACGGCGAGTTACAAAGGCCCCCGTGAGCCAGACCGCCTACAGAAACGTCGCCGCCGAGAACGTCGCCGATGCGCCGCGACGCGTCGCCGTCCTTCCCCCCGAGCTCGCCAACCAGATCGCTGCCGGCGAGGTCGTCGAACGTCCCAGCTCCGTCGTCAAAGAGCTCGTCGAGAACAGTCTCGACGCCGGCGCCCGCAAGGTGCTCGTCACGATCGAGAACGGCGGGCGCGACCTCGTGCGCGTCGAAGACGACGGCTGCGGCATGCTCCGCGAAGACGCGCTGAGAGCGCTCGAGCGACACGCCACATCGAAGATTCAGACGGTTGACGACCTCTTCACGATCGGGACCCTCGGCTTTCGGGGCGAGGCCGTCCCCTCGATCGCGTCGGTTTCGTGGATGGAGATCAAGACGAAGCCGCGCGGCGAGCTGGAGGGCACCCGGATCGTCGTCGAGGGGGGGCTGACCAAGGAGATCGAGGCGACAGGCATTCCGGCGGGTACTTCGATCACCGTGAAGCGGCTCTTCTTCAACACCCCGGCCCGCCTCAAGTTTCTCAAGACGACGGCGACCGAGACCCGACACATCACCGAAGCGCTCGTCCGCCTCGGGTTGAGCCGGCCCGACGTCCGGCTCCTGTTGCGCAAGGACGGGAAGGTTCGGCTCGACCTCGCCCCGGTCGACGACCTGAAGGATCGAATCCTCGAGATTCTGGGGAGGGACGTCTACGACGACCTCTACGCCACCTACGAATACCCGGCGGTCCACGGGATCACGTGCCGCGGCTACTTCTCGAAGCCCGGGCACAACCAGCGCAGCGCGACGAACGTCTACACTTTCGTGAACGGTCGCTACGTCGTCGACAGGACCATCCGCGCCGCGATCAAGGGAGCCTACGGCACGATGCTCGAGAAAAACCGGCACCCGTCGGTCGTGCTCTTCATCGACGTCCCGTTCGACCTCATCGACATCAACGTTCATCCTTCGAAGACGGAAGTTCGTTTTCACGACACGAACTCGCTCTACCGGGCTGTGTACCATGCAATCGCCGACCAGCTCGCCGAGGCGCCTTGGCTCGAGCAGGGGGGCGCTCGAAAGTATGCGTTGGGGCGACGTGCGCCCGCGAACCCCGACGTCGAACGCATCGCGCCGGAGACGACCTCCTTCGAGCCTCTGAACGCCCGGTTCGACCGCTTCTCCCAGATGGATCGAGGTCGGCAGCGGCATCATCCGAGCCCGTCTACGCTGGGGTGGATCGACGCGTCCGACCCGCAACAGCCCTTCGCGGCGCCGGGAGCCGGCCCGCTCGGGCTGCCTCCTCGGGTACCGATGGCCGAGATTTCCGACGAACCCCCGGACGGCAGCGCCGCGCACTACTTTTCGAACCTTCGGTTCATCGGGCAGTACCGGCGGATGTACCTGCTCTGCGAGGACCGCGGCGGCCTGGTGATCATCGACCAACACGCGGCACACGAGCGCATTCGGTTCGAGCAGCTCAAAGCGGTGTTCGAGAGCGACCACAAGGAGACGCAGCCGATGCTCTTCCCCCAGCGGATCGAGCTCGATGTCATGCGCGCGGACACCCTTTCGGACCACCTCGACTTCTTCGAGCGGGCGGGGTTCGAGATCGAACCGTTCGGCGGGACGACCTTCGCACTGAAGGCGGTCCCGGCTGTGCTTCAGTCTGCGAAGGCAGAAGCGCTGATCCGCGACGCGATCGACGACTACGCCGACCTCGGACGCTCGACGCGAGTGGAAGAGGCGATGGAATCGATCCTCAGCCGGATGGCTTGCCACTCGTCGGTTCGCGGTCCCACGGATCTGACCCGCGAGGAGTGCGAAGCGCTCCTCGTTCAGATGGACGAGATCGACTTCAAAGCCAACTGCCCGCACGGGCGCCCCGTCTACTACCGCATCCCGCTCGAGGAGCTGGAGATGAGCTTCGACCGGCGTTGAACCCTCGCTCGTCATGAGGCAGTATCGGCGCCCCCGCGGTCGCCGTCGGAGTGCGCAGGTGAAGGCAAAGATTTCAGGCTGGTGGTACGAGTTCCTCGGCGCGGTCGCGAACGTCGAGGCGGAGACCGCCGCCGAGCTTCGAGAGCGACCGACGGGGCTCGACTGGCGCCTCCTCTCGGTCGTCGCGCTCGGCTGCTTCTCGCTGAGCATCCTCGAGTACTACGGCGGGAGTTCCGACTACAAGATTCTGAAGCCGCTCGTCGGCCTCTGGCACGAAGAGCCGGCGAAGTGGCTCAAGGATGTATTCCGCCGCGGAGACCGCGCCGAGCTGTTCCGGCTCGCCTACTGGTCGATCTCGACCGTCATCTTCTACTTCCTGCTCCCCGCGGCGTTCGTGAAGTTCGTGCTCCGGGAGAAGCTCACCGATTACGGCCTTCGGGTGAAGGGGACGCTCAGTCACGCGTGGGTCTACGTGCTGATGTACCTGGCGGTGATGCCGTTCGTGGTCGGGGTCGCGATGACGGAGTCGTTTCAGAAGACGTACCCGTTCTACGGCAACGCCCACGAGAGCCTCTTCGACTTCTTCTCGTGGGAAATCTTGTACGTGCTGCAGTTCTTCAGCCTCGAGTTCTTCTTCCGAGGTTTCCTGATCCATGGGACGCGGGCGCGCTTCGGGTTCTATTCGATCCTGCTGTCGGTGATTCCCTACTGCATGATCCATTTCGGGAAACCGCTCCCGGAGACCTTGGGCGCGGTGATCGCGGGGCTCGCGCTCGGGGCGATCTCGCTCTTCACCCGCAGCATCTGGCTCGGCGTAGCGATCCACGTTTCGGTCGCTGTCTCGATGGACATCTTGAGTCTCGGGTTTCAGGGAAAACTGTTTTGAAGCCGCCCCTCCCCGTCCATGAGTGAGTTGCCGCGGCTCGTCCTCGTCGTCGGCCCGACGGCGGTCGGGAAGTCAGGGCTCGCGTTGCGGCTCGCCCGCGACCTCAGCGCGGAGCTCTTGAACGTCGATAGCGTACAACTCTACCGCGGTCTGGACATCGGATCTGCGAAGCCGTCCGGCGACGAGCGCGAAGAGATTCGCCACCACCTGGTCGACGTGCTCGATCCGGCGGAGGAGAACAACGTCGCAGAATTCGAAGCGATGGCGACGGGAGTGATCCGCGACGCCGCCGACCGTGGAGTTCCGCTAATCGCCGTAGGGGGTACCAACCTCTACGTACGGGTCCTCGTGCACGGCATCTTCGATGCTCCACCCCCAGATCCCGCGCTCCGGGCAGAGCACCAGCGACGCGCCGACGAGGCGGGGGTTCCCGCGCTGCACGCGGAGCTTGCGAAGGTGGACCCGGACCTCGCCGCTCGCGTTCATCCCAACGACCTGGTGCGCGTGAGCCGTGGGCTGGAAGTGTGGGCGTCGACGGGACGCCGTCTCAGCGAACTGCAAGCGGAGCATGCGTTCTCGACGCCGAACGTCGAGGCGATGAAGATCGCGCTGAACCGTCCCCGCCCGGAGCTGTACGAACGGATCAACGCGAGAGTGGACGCCATGATGCAGCGAGGGCTTCTCCAGGAGTACCGAGAGCTTGCGGCGAAATCTCCGCCCGATTCAAAGGCGCTGGGAAGCCTCGGATACCGGCACATGGGGATGTTGGAGCGCGGCGAGGTGGACGAAGAGGAGGCCGTGCGGCTGCTGAAACGCGACACCCGACGGTTCGCCAAGCAGCAAATCGGCTGGCTGCGGAGCGAACGCGACGTGCACTGGGCGAGGTCCCCCGTGCCGTACGAAGCGCTGAGGGAAGACGTCGCCGCTTTCTTCGAGGGTGGCGAACCGCGCTTCGAGTGGGTAGATCCAGACGCGTCGAAGTTGTGATCCTCCAGGAGGACCGAGAGATGTCCAGGCCCCTCGTCACCGAGAACATCGAAACCCTGAAGCCATACAAAGCGGGCAAGCCGATCGAGGAGCTCGAACGAGAGCTCGGGATCAGCGGATCGATCAAGCTGGCGTCGAACGAGAACCCGCTCGGGCCGAGCCCGGCCGCGGTGGAAGCGATCGTCTCAGCAGCGTCGGGGGTCAATTTCTACCCTGATGCCGGGACCTTCCGACTGCGTCACGCGATCGCCGACCACGTCTCGATCGACCCCGACGAAATCATCGTCGGCAACGGGTCGAACGAGGTGCTCACCATTGCGGTGCGGACGTTCTGCGAACCGGGGAGCAACGCGGTCGTCTCGGACTACGGCTTCATCGCGTATCGTCTGATCCTTCAAGCGGCCGGGATCGAGACCCGCAGCATCCCGACGGACGACCGATTCGCCCAGGACCTCGACGCGATGGTCGCTGCCTGCGACGACGCGACGAGCATGCTCTTCCTCGCGAACCCGAACAATCCCACCGGCACTCATGTCGGTGCCGAAGAGCTCCGCGCCTTTCTGACCGCTGTGCCGGAACACGTCGTGGTCGTTCTCGACGAAGCGTACGTGGAGTACGCCCGCGACACGGATTACGCCTCGGCGCTCGCGATGCGGGACGCTCGCGAGAACCTCCTCGTCTGCCGAACGTTCAGCAAGATCTATGGCCTGGCGGGCCTGAGGGTAGGGTTCGGGGTTGCGCCGCAGGAGCTGATCGACTTCATGAATCGGGTGCGTGAGCCCTTCAACTCGAGCCTCGTGGCTCAGGCTGCAGCGATCGCAGCGCTCGGGGATCGGGAGCACGTGCGGCGTTCGGTCGAACAGAACGAGGCGGGACGCGAAGTGCTGGAAGCGGGACTTCGCGCGTTGGGATGGGATTTCGTCCCGTCGCAGACCAACTTTCTGCTCGTCCGCACCCCACGGCCCGGAGGGCAGATCTACGACGCACTGCTTCGGGAAGGGGTCATCGTCCGGCCCGTGGCAGGCTACGGCCTACCCGATTGGATCCGGGTCTCGATCGGCACGACCGAGCAGACGGAACGGTTCATCGCGGCCGCGAATCGCATCGCATGACGGTTGGGTGCAAAGGCGCGAAGTGCTAGTACGCGCTCGTACTTGGTTGGAGAGTTCATGATCATCGCAATCGACGGTCCCGCTGGAGCGGGCAAATCGACCATCGCCTTCGAGGTGGCACGGCGGCTCGGGTTCCAGCTCGTGGACACGGGTGCGATCTACCGCACCGTCGCACACCGCGCCCGCACCGCGGGGCTCGACCTCGATGACGAACTCGCCGTCGCCGAGCTGGCGGGTGATCTGGACTTCCAGTTTCGGATCGAGGACGGCGAGAACGTCGTCTACTGCGACGGAGAGCGTGTGGGCGACGAGATCCGCACGACCGAGAACAGCATGGCGGCGTCCGTGGTGTCCGCACACCCGGCGGTCCGTGAGGCGCTGCTGGAGCTTCAGCGCTCTCTCGGAAAGTCGCGACCTTCGGTGCTCGAGGGCCGCGACATCGGGACCGTCGTGTTTCCCGACGCGGACCTCAAGGTCTTCCTCACCGCCTCCCCTGAGATTCGCGCGCAGCGGAGGGTCGATCAGATGGCGGAGCGCGGCGTCGAAGAGGACTACGACGCGATCCTGCTGGAGATCCGCGAACGCGACGAGCGCGACTCGAGCCGACCGATCGCTCCGCTCCGCCCCGCCGAAGATGCGCGCCAGATCGACTCGACCGCGCACACGATCGAAGAGGTCATCGAGAAGATTCTCGCGCTCGTCGATCGCTGAGCGACCGCCTCACTCGGCTGCCTTACCCTTCTTCAGCTCGGCCGCTTTTTTCTCCGCCGCCTCCCGGGCCATCGGCCCGGCGACGAGCTCGTAGATCCCGAGGGTGACCTGCTCGCCATCGAGGACGACGACGTCGGTGGGGTCGTTCAGGTTGCGGTAGACGTAGTACTTGTTGGCCATCGGTTCTCCCTTGGTGGTGAGTGGGGGAACGTCGGCGCGAGGCACCTGCATTCCAGCAGCGGTGTTCGACCCGAACGACAGCTCTGGGGCTCGCGCCCCGCTAGATGGGGGCGGAGGGGGTGAGGAAATGGCCGAGACGTCGCAGTTGGGTGACGTCGTGCACGTCCTCACCGAAGAGCGGGATCGTACGAAGCAGGCGCGGGTCGACCTTCTTCGCGAAGCCAGCAATCAGGTCTCTGTTGTGCGCCGCGATCGCTGACAGGCGGCGGTATTGCTCGTCGAGTTGCACCGCGAGCGTCTCAGCCTCGCCAGAATCGACGCCCTCCCCTTCCAGCGCCGCACGCAATGCGTCCTGGTCGACGGCGTCGAGATCCTCGACGGAGAAATTCGGGATCACCCGGTTCAGGATGAAGGCCCCCGCCTTCTGGTCGAGCTCGGAGAGCTTTTCGTGAAAGAAAATCGCTTCCTTGATGCGCCGGGCGTCCGCGCTCGTCACGACCATGAAGTGGGTGGCGGGATCGCGGAGGATGAAGTCGATCATCTCGCCCCGCGACCGCAGCGCCTCTTGCAGGAACTGCAGCGTATCGAAGAACTCGACGAGGTCGTCGATGAACGCTTGTCCGAAGATCTTGCCCATCAGCCCCATCACCACCGACCCGGCGGGATTGACGATGCGTCCGAAGAAACCTCCCGACTGCTTGCTGGGGAGAAACCACTTGATGATTCGGTCGTCGAAAAACTGTCGGGCCCGGCTGGGGGTTTCGAGAAACTCGAGCGCGTTCTTGGTGGGGGGCGTATCGAGCACGACGAGGTCGAAGTATCCTCCGGTGTAGAGATCGTGGAGCTTGTCGAGCGCCATGTACTCCTGCATTCCGGCGAGCGCGGACGAAAGGAGTTTGTAGATGTTGTTCTGGTGGGATCGCTCCAGGGCGCCTTTGTCGGGTGCATAACGGCTGACGAGGTCGTCGAGCGTCTGCTGCTGATCGAGCATCATCGCCCAGAGTTCTCCGCCTTCGGGGATCTCGACGTCGGGAACCCGGCTGGCGAGCTCGATCCGTTGCGGTTCGTTGGTGAGCTCGTCGAGCCCGAGGCTGTTCGCCAGACGTCGCGCAGGGTCGATCGTCAGGACGATCGCCTTTCGTCCGGCGAGGGCTCCTCGCAGGCCGAGCGCAGCCGAGGTGGTCGTCTTGCCGACCCCTCCGGGGCCAGCGCAGACGATGAGGCGCCCCTCTTGGACGATTTTCAGGATGTGGTCGTTCGAACTCACAGGTCGGCTAACGTAACCCCCGCGTGCCCGAGGAACAACGTTCATCGGACGAATCAGTTCGTTCGGTTCCCGCAACGGAGAGAAGAGCCGTGGCGGTCTCCTCCGGGCCACCGTGAGTTCAGGAGGCGAGGTTGGCTTCGTCGTCGTCGTCGCCGTGGAGCAGCACGCGGGTCATCCTCTGGAGCAGGCGGCGGGCGTCGATTTCGTAGAAGACCGGCACCTCGACGATCTCGACGTCCAGCTTGTCGGCGAGCACACCCAGGTAGTGGCGATCCCGTTCGGTCCAGTCGAGCGCCAGCGCGCTGCCGGCGATGAGGCGGCCGAGCCCGTCCATGTCGTCTTCGGCGAGGGCTTCGGCTGGCTCCGTCTCGCCGTGGACGCGGCGCCGGACGGCGCCGAAAGCGGCCCGCTGAGTAGGCTCGATCGGGCTGTCATGCACCATGTTTGCAATCACGAGGTCGAGCCCGCGGCCGAGCGTGTCTCGTATCGCTCCGGCCAGCTCCACCGTCTCGTTGACCGGCATCTCTTCGGGAAGACACACGGCGACGATCGCGGTCTCCTTCTGTTTCTGGATCTGCTGGTGGATCTCGACGGCGCGTTTGGCGATCGGGCCGCGCCCCCGCATCATGTCGTGCAGAGTCTTGGGAACGTTGAGGAAGGTCACCGCATGCCCCGAGGCCGGCAGATCGACGATGACGTGGTCGTAGCCGCTCGTCTCCATCTCGTCGACGTAGAGTTGAATCTGGTCGAGCAGCACGAACTCGCTGACGGCCGGGGCGCTCTTGAAGAACGCTTCGGTGACGCGGTTCTGGGTGATGGCGCGGACGATGCGTTCGCTCGGCAGAAACCGCGTGAGGGTCGAGACGAGACACTCCGCCGCGCTCAGGTTCACGACGTCGAGGCGCTCGCTCACGCGGTGCGGTGTCGTCGATGGCGGGGCGGTGACGCCGAGCATTTCGGTCATCGCCGAGAAGGTGTCGGTCTCGACGACGAGGGTGCGTCGCCCCTGCTCTGCGAACGCAGACGCGAGAGCGGCCGAAGCCGTGCTTTTGCCCACCCCGCCCTTTCCGGTGACGAAGACGAGGCGCTTTTTCAGGAGACGGTCCCACATCGGGTCTACTCGCACTGATTACCCGCACGCGGCGGCTCTTCTGGCTATCGGTCGACGGCGTATTCGTCAATCCGCGCCGTCGCGGGGGGCAAAAAAAAGCCCGCCTCGGGGGCGGGCTTTTCGAGAGTCGGAGAAGATCACTCTTCTTCGGATCCCGCTTCGCTGGCGAGGTCGCCGAGCTTGCCCTTGAGGAGGTCACCGAGCTGTGCGGTGGCTGCTCCCTCGTCGGTGTACTCGCGCAGATCTCCGCGCTCGGAGCGTCGGACGAACGACTTGATCGACAGGGCGATCTTGCGCTCTTTGGCGTCGACGCTGATGACCTCGGCCTTGTGCTCCTCGCCGACCTTGACGACCTGCGAGGGGTCCTCGATGCGCTCGTTCGAGAGCTCCGAGATGTGAATGAGGCCTTCGACGCCCTCCTCGATTTCGGCGAATGCACCGAAGTCGGTGAGCTTCGTGATGACCACGTCCACCACCTTGCCCGGCGGATAGCGCTGGGGAATCGTCTCCCACGGATCCGGCTCGAGCTGCTTGATACCGAGCGAGAAGCGCTCGTTCTCGACGTCGATGTTGAGGACCACCGCCTCGACCTCGTCTCCCTTCTGGAAGATCTCGGACGGGTGCTTGATCTTCTGCGTCCACGAGATGTCGGAGATGTGGACGAGTCCGTCGATCCCGTCTTCGATGCCGATGAAGATACCGAAGTCGGTGATGTTGCGGATCTTGCCGAGGATTCGCGTACCGACGGGGTAGCGCTCTTCCAGCAGCGTCCAGGGGTTCGGGTCGATCTGCTTCATGCCGAGCGAGACTTTCTTCTGCTCGGTGTCGATGCTGAGGACCACGACTTCGATGACCTCGTTCTCGTCGACGACCTTGGACGGGTGCTTGATGCGCTTCGTCCAGGACATCTCGGAGATGTGGATGAGGCCTTCGATCCCTTCCTCGAGCTCGACGAACGCACCGTAGTCGATGAGGCTGACCACTTTGCCGAGGACCTGAACGCCTTCGGGGTAGCGGTCTTCCGCGCCTTCCCACGGATCCGGGGAGAGCTGTTTGTAGCCGAGGCTGACGCGCTCCGTCTCCGGGTTGAACTTGAGGACCTTGACCTGAATCTCGTCACCGACGTCGAAGAGCTCGGACGGGTGCGAGACGCGGCCCCAGCTCATGTCGGTGATGTGCAGGAGGCCGTCGATGCCGCCGAGGTCGACGAACGCACCGTAGTCGGTGATGTTCTTGACGATACCCTCGATGACCGCGCCTTCCTTGAGCTTCTCGAGGGTCTTGCCCTTGAGGTGCTCGCGCTCTTTCTCGAGCAGCGCACGCCGGCTGAGGACGATGTTGCCGCGCGAGATGTTGCACTTGATGATCTTGAACGCGAACTCTTCGCCGATGTAGCGGTCGAGGTTTCGGGTCGGGCGAAGCTCCACCTGGCTGCCGGGGAGGAATGCTTTGACCCCGATGTCGACCTGGAGGCCACCTTTGACGCGGTTCGTAATCACGCCGCGGACGAGCTCGTCGGCATCGTACTTTTTCTCGATCTCTTCCCACACGCGCATGCGGTCTGCTTTCTCTTTGGAGAGAATGCATCGCCCGGTGTCGTCTTCGCGGGTCTCGACGAGCACGTCGACCGAGTCGCCTTCGTTGACGAGCAGCTTGCCCGAGTGGTCTTTGAACTCGTCGATCGAGACACGGCCTTCGGATTTGAAGCCGATGTCGATCAAGACGTAGTCGTCCCGGATTTCGAGGACGCGACCGCTCGTGATTTCGTTCTCGCGGATCTGCGGTGTTTCGCCACCGTCGACCTCCGCGAGCATCGCCGCGAAGTCGTCTGTGGTGGGGAAGTTCGTGGTTTGGGTTGCCATGTACGACCTTGTGTACTGCAAAGTGCTGAGGGTTACCGCCGCATCGTCACCTCGACGATCGCGTCCAAACGGATACCGTTCGCTGTGGAGAGCCGCGAAAAACCGCCGCGTGGCGGGTACTTGCGCGCCGCTCGAGAATTCGCCCGCAGAATCAACAACTTACAACATGAACGCATTTTCGCCTGCGAAGCGAGCGCGCAGACTAGCCGCCCCACCCCTCGGTGTCAATCGAACCCCCGAGCCGGTCGCGGACCGAACGAATGGCAAGAAGAAGTCTAACGGTCGTCGCCGACGGGATTCACTAGGGTGGATCTCACGACACGAGGAGGAGAGAGCGATGGGCGAGTTTCTGACTTTCAAGAGTGGCAGCGTCGAGCGGTCGCGCGCAATGCGGATCGAAGAGGACGGACGAGGCGAGATCGTATGGATGGGCGAGCACGGCGTGCCGATGGCCTCGCGTGAGTTTCGCCTCGACCCGGAGTACGCCTGCTTCTTGATCGCGCGGGCGCAACTGCTGGTAGACGAGGTACCGGAAGCGGCGCGTGGAGACGTCACAGTAGGGTATGGAAACGGGGTCTGGGAGCCGACGCTCCGACAGCTCCAGAGCGGTTCGGCCTCGGCGGGACGCGAAACGGTGGCCGAGCTGCGTGAGGTGGCAGATCGCCACGACCCCAGAGGAGAAGTCGGGATGGTGGCCCGGCAATCCGAGGCGGGCGAGCGGGCGGCGGGACCCGATGCCAGCGCAATCGCCCTGTGGGCGGCTCTCTTCTTCGGCGTCCACGCTGGGGCAATCGTGGTCGCCGCGCTCGTCGGCGCCATTTTGATCGCGGTGAGCCCGCTCGCCGGTGCGAT
Organism: uncultured Bradymonadales bacterium; assembly: GCA_964411125.1. Lineage (GTDB taxonomy): Bacteria > Myxococcota_A > Bradymonadia > Bradymonadales > Bradymonadaceae > JBFIHF01. The sequence goes on from CAYPJU010000014.1 coordinate 50,864, forward strand.
CGTCCTCTTCGGAGGGCTCTTCGTCGGATCGGTTGGGGCGTACTTCGGCGTGGGGCATGCCTATGGGGCACGCTATTCCACGGGCCATGGTGTGGCGCTGCCGGCGGTCCTCTCGATCTTCGTCCCGGCTCTGTTGATCGCCGCGTTCGGTGGCGGGTTCGCGATGGGTGGAACGGTGCTCCTGCCCGCCGCGGCTTGGGCGGGCGCACGCTTCGCCTGCAAGTAGTTCCTTCCAACTCTTTTTTCCGAAACCACCTCTCCTCTACTCCGTCTAAGGAACGACCATCGAGAGGAGAGGTTTTGACAGAGCAACCCATCGCAGTCGTCGTCGGGATCGGGCCGGGGAACGGCTCGTCGTTCGTCCGCAAGTTCGCCAGTGAGGGGTACTGCGTCGTCGCCCTCTCCCGAAGTGAGGAGTCACTCACCCTGGTCGACAGCGTCGAAGGCGCTCACGGCCACGTATGCGACGCAACGGACGCCGACGCGGTGCGGGAAGTGTTCGAACACATCGTGGCGGACCACGGTCTCCCGGACGTCGTCATCTACAATGCCGGTTCGGGCACGTGGGGCCCGCTCGACGAGGTCGAGCCGTCGGATTTGACGGCGAGCTGGGAGGTGAACGCTCTCGGCCTGTTCCACGTCGCGAAGGCGGTGCTCCCCAAGATGCGAGAGCGCGGCTCGGGAGCGCTCGGCGTGACCGGAGCGACGGCATCGACGCGGGGCAAACCGTTCACGACTGCGTTCGCGCAGGCGAAGGCCGCGCAGCGAAGCCTGGCGCAGTCGTTCGCGCGCGAGTTCGGCCCGGCGGGGGTCCATGTCTTCCATTTCGTGATCGACGGAGTCATCGACCTGCCGCGGACGCGTGAGAGAATGCCGGACAAGCCGGACGACTTCTTTCTCGACCCGGACGACATCGCCGAGAGCGTCTATCGGGCGGCGATCCAGCCGAGGTCGGCGTGGACGTTCGAGTTCGACCTTCGACCGCACGGGGAGAGTTGGTGAGAGCGCCCCGAAGTAGGGACTCGCAGAGGTCGGAGTGGGTGCGGAACGCGGGCCGCCGGGTCTTGCGCGTGGGGCGGCACAATGATACGACTCGCGGGCCTCGCAGTCTGGTGCGAACGTGGAAATTGCAGACTATTCAGCCCTCATCATCCTGACGACCATGGCGGTCGTCGTCGCTGCCGTCATTTCGGGACTCGCCGGACTCTTCGGCCCCGACAATCCGACGAAGCAGAAGTTGATGCCATACGAGTCGGGCTCCGACCCGTTGACGAACCCGAAAGAACAGCGGTTCAGCATCAAGTTCTACATGGTCGCGATCAGTTTCATCCTGTTCGACCTCGAGACGATCTTCGTCATCCCGTGGGCGATCTCGTGGAACCAGAGCGATGCGATGGGCTACGGCGTGTACTCGTTGATGGTAATGCTCATCTTCGTGTCGATCTTGACGATCGGGCTCGTCTACGAATGGAAGCAAGGAGGTCTCGAATGGGACTAGAATACAAGCTGGTGCCGGACAATGTCGCGATCACGACCCGCGTGTCGGACGTCGTGAACTGGGCCCGCAAGAACTCGCTGTTTCAGTACCCGTTCGTCACGGCTTGCTGCGGCATGGAGTACATGGCGACGGCGGCGGCGAGGTACGACCTCGCGCGTTTCGGCGCGGAGATTCCGCGCTTTTCGCCGCGTCAGGCGGACCTTCTCTGGGTCGTCGGCACGGTGAACCACAAGCTCGCGCCCTACCTTCGCCGGATCTACGAGCAGATGGCGGAGCCCAAGTGGGTGATCTCTTTCGGAGTGTGCGCTTCGACCGGGGGCTTCTACGACAATTACGCGACGGTTCAGGGGATCGATAAAATCATCCCGGTCGACGTCTACATTCCGGGCTGCCCGCCCCGTCCCGAACAGGTCCTCGACGGCCTCCTGAAGCTGCAGGAGAAGATCGAGAACGAGCCGTGGGACAAGTACGACTACGAGAAGAAGCGGGCCGAGCTCGCCGCTGCCGAGGACGGCAACCCGATCTTCACCAAGGTGCAGTAAGTGGCCAAAAAGCTGATCGATATCGTTCGAAAGAACTTCGAAGACCACGTCATCGACTCGCACTCCCGGCTCGGGAACGACACGGTGATCATCGACCGCGAGGGTCTCACGGACATCGTCGAGTTCCTCCGCAACGACCCGGCAGCGAAGATCAACTTCCTGCGGGACATCACGGCGGTCGACTACCTGCATCGCGTGCCCCGGTTCGAGGTCGTCTACGTGCTCTACAGCATGGAGCTGAAGCATCAGCTCCTGATTCGCGTTCCGCTGCAGGAGAACGACCTCAAGATTCCGACGCTTTCGAAGGTCTTCAAGGTCGCCGGCTGGCTCGAGCGCGAAGTCTTCGACATGTACGGCGTCATCTTCACGGACCATCCCGATCTCCGACGCGTGCTCCTCTACCCCGAGTTCGAGGGGCATCCGCTGCGAAAAGATTACGCCCAGCAGGCGTCGCAGCCTCGCACCGAGCTCCTCGCCCGCGAGCGAGACTCCGTCGAAGAATTCAACGAATACGTGAAGAACCGCCCAGCGACCGGCTCACGGGAGTACTGAGACGATGGCCGAAAATCTCAACATCGAACCGATCGAACAGGACATCCACGCCCAGCCGATGGTCCTGCAGATGGGGCCCTCGCATCCGGCGACGCACGGTACCGTGCGCTTCACGCTGACTCTCGACGGCGAGACCGTCGTCAAGTGTGACACGGAGGTGGGGTATCTGCATCGCGGGTTCGAGAAGGAGTGCGAGAACTCCACCTGGACTCAGGTCTTCCCGTACACCGACCGGCTCAACTACCTGAGCCCCCTGCTCTGCAACTTCGGCCTCTGCCTGGCGGTCGAGAAGTTGCTCGAACTCGAAGTCCCCGCAAGGTGCAACTACGTCCGAACGATCATGGGCGAAGTGAGCCGACTCTCGGACCACTTCACCTGCGTGGGAGCCGGAGCGCTCGAACTCGGCGCGATGACCGCGTTCCTCTACGCAATCGAGGCGCGCGAGCTGGTCTGGGACCTGATCGAAGACGTCACCGGAGCTCGCCTCACCGTCAGTTACGGCCGAATCGGCGGTGTGAAGGACGACCTCCCGCACGGTTTCGCCGACAGTTGGAAGTTCGTCCGCGGACGGATCCTGGAGCTCCACGAAGAGGTCGACAAGCTGTGCGCTCGTAACCGTATCTTCATGGACCGAATGATGGGCACGGGCGTCATCACGCCCGAGGCCGCCCTCACCTGGGGCTACACCGGACCGACCGCGCGCTCCGCCGGCATCCCTTACGACGTCCGAAAGGACCACCCCTACTTCGCGTACGGCGACATCGACTTCGACGTCCCCGTCGGCGCGAACGGCGACAACTACGACCGCTACCTCATCCGGATGGAAGAGATCCTGCAGTCGATCCGCATCATCGATCAGTGCCTCGAGAAGATGCCGGGCGGACCCGTGAACTCGGATGACCCGCGCGTCGTGCTTCCCGAGAAGCAGAAAGTCTACAACACGATCGAGGCGATGATCGCCCACTTCAAGATCGTGTTCGAGGGGATCCAGGTCCCCCCCGGCGAAATCTACAGCTACACCGAAGGCGCCAACGGCGAGTTCGGGTACTACATCGTCTCGAACGGGACCGGAAAGCCGTGGAAGATTCACGCGCGCACCCCGTCCTACGTAATGATGGGCGGCATCCACAAGATGTTCGAAGGCGGTCTGCTGGCCGACATCATCCCCACGTTCGACACCGTCAACATGATCGGTGGGGCGTGCGACCGCTGACTGGCACCCCGTGAGCGGCTTTCTCGACAATTTCTCCCGCCAGGCCCGTGAGTACGCTCGGTTTCGACCGACGTACCCCGACGCGCTGTTCAACTGGGTCGCGGAACAATCCCCGGCGACGGACGCTCTCTGGGACTGCGCCACCGGCAACGGGCAGGCAGCCCTCTCCCACGCGGAACGGTTCGACCGCGTCTTCGCGACCGACGCGAGCGCGACGCAGATCGAACACGCGACGCCCCATCCGCGGATCGAGTACTCCGTGGCTCCCGCCGAAGAGTCGGGGCTGGAGCCTGGATCGGTCGACGCCGTCACGGTCGCGACCGCGATCCACTGGTTCGACCTCTCCGCGTTCGTCGAAGAGGTCCGTCGCGTGCTCCGACCTGGCGGACTCTTCGCCTTCTGGACGTATGCCGATGCGGAGCTCGACCCTGCCCTGCGAGACCTCGTCAGGGAGTTCAGCCGCGGACCGCTCGGCCCCTACTGGTCCGACCGCGTTCGGTCGCTGTGGAGCGCAGGCTATGGGGCGTACGCGATACCGATGGAAGAGATCGACGCTCCGATTTTCGAAGTCGAAGCGGCGTGGAACCCCGACCAACTGCTCGGATACCTTCGAACCTGGTCGGCGACGCAGGCGTTTGTCGAAGCTCAGGGAGAGGATCCCGTCTCTCGGATCGATGCGCACGTCCGAGCCACCTACGGCTCGCGGGACACGGTCGACATCCGCTGGCCCCTTCAATTGAGAGCCTTTCGGGCCGACTGACCGCCCTGATGGCTTCGGTCCTGCCGACCAGTTCGGCCGGCGGTGTGGGTGAGTCTCCCACACGTGATGCAACTCCGAGCGTCGAGTGGTAGCCTGTGAGAAGCGGAGGGGGGCGCCGCACTCGCGCTCAGGGGACCTGATGCCTCCACTCGCTCAAGCAGCTCGCTTTCTCACCGTCTTGATGGCGCTGTCGCTCATCGCGACACCGGCCGCCGGTTTCAAGCCCGAGAGCCACGTGAAGACCGTCAACGTGGCGCTGTATGACGCGATGGACGGAGGGATCTGTCTTCCGGGCCTGACCTCCGACCGTTCCTCGGCCCCGCCTCGTCAGATCTGGATCGGTGAGAACGAGCTGCAACACTACGTCGTCGTCGATGGTCCCGACGGACCCGAGCGCCAGTTTCACAACTACCTCCTTCACTACGCGCCGTATCTGCGCGCCGGCTCGGTCGGTCCCGATGCGTTCCCCGATCCGCTGATCGGGCAGGCGTTCACGCACGACAACTACGCCGAGCCGCACGTCGGCCCCGACGACCCCCGCAACGTGCACCATCCCCCACGAGAGAGCGTCTTCGGAGAAGGTTTCTCCTTCAGCTCCGCGGACCTCGCGTCCCTGGTCGGGGAGGACGCCGCAGCCACTCTCGAAAAGCTCGCCGCGACGTTTCTGGGCAAGCCGGCATGGCGGAGCGTCGACTGGGGTCACGAGGTGCTCTACATGGCGCGCGCTCACTACCAGGAGCAGATCGACTACTGGGAGGCGGAGGAGCCGCCCCGAGAACACCTGCGCGACGAATGGTTGGCGAACGCGGAGATTCGCGCCGCACGCGCCGAAGCGCTTCGCGAGGAGCAGCGCGCCGCGGTCGCGTTTGCGCTCGGGTACATGATGCACATGGCGGGCGACGGGCAGATCCACGGGCTGATCAACGAGATCGTCGGACTACCCTGGGGTTACTTCGACACCCGCCGCAGCGAGAATCCGTACTACGGCCTTCTCGCGCCGATGGCGGAGGAGCTCCAGCACATGGCGATCGAGTCGTACCTCGATCGCTCTTACTTTCCGGGATCGGAGCCCGCGGCTCAGCGGAAGCTCGTCGACGGCGGAGCCTGCGAGCCTTCGATGCCCGCGGAGGAGATCGTCCTCGCCTGCCTGGACGACTCGAAGCTGGTCGAACGCCCCGTGCCCTGTGAACGATGCAACCCCCTGCGCGGAGTCGACCCGCGCGGGCTGAGCGACCGATGCGACCACTGCTTCGACGATTGCAACCCCTGGCGCGAGCTATGCCCCGCGACGCTCCCCGACCCCGACCCATCGTCGCCTTGCTCCGCGGCGGTGCTCTGTAAACCCCCCGTCACGGGGAGCAACGAGACATGCGAAGACGCGCCGGACGCGGCGACCTTCCGGGCATGCCGCGACGAGCGTACGCGCATCTGCACGGATGCCCGAATGCAGTGCCTGTGCGACGAAGCCGTCGAGCGGCTCGCCGACCTCGGGATCATCGACGATCCCCTCGCGAAGTATCTGTGTCCGGCGACCGAGACGGCCGACGATCTCCGCTTCTCCGGCCGATCGAAGCGGATCCAGGCGCAGTTGGTCGGGGCGCTCGCCGACATTCGCTCGGGCAACCCGGCGACCGGCAGCAACACCAACCTCACGGAGACGCTCGGCGAGTACGTCGCGAACGGGTGCAGCACGGCGCCGATGAACACCGAGCGCATCTACGACCTCACCGTCGGGGGGGACACGCCGGTGATGATCGACGTCCCCAACCTGCAGACCTCCGTCTCGTCGGGCGGCTCGGACATCGACCTCAACGGGAACGGCGAGCCCGACCTGGTGAACCAGTGCATCTGGCTCAATTGCCGGCTCTATCCGCACCTCTGCCCGTGGAACGCGCTCGATCGGGCACTCCCCGAGGCGGCCTACACCGACTTGATCACTTGTGAAGACGGCGCGCCGCGGTTTCCGGGAGCGTCGGTATTCGGCGAGCTCGGCACAGAGGGCTGTGACGGCTTTCCGCCCGGTCCGACTTCGTTCCGGCCGGAGCTCGAGAAGGTTCGCAGCGGCGATCCCGACGCGGTCGAAGCGTTCATCAACTCGACGTATCTGGAGGTCCCCAAGAACTTCGTGAACCAGACCTTCTACCTGAACCGAATCTACACGGACCCCGGGAGCGATGCGGCGCCGGGGGCGCCGGGCAGCTACAGTCTCGGGGGATACGGAGTCAACGCGATCCATGCGATCGTCGACGCGCTCGAGTTGCTCAACCTCTACCTGAATGTGGCGATCGGTGATCCGTGGGGATTTCTCGAGGCACAGTTTCCCGACAGCGACGTCGTCCGCGTCCTCGGAGGCTGGGCGAACATCGTGGACCGGGCGGCGGGCTGGGCGGAGGACGTGGGTGACGCCCTCTACAACTCGCCGGTGTTGAACTACACGATCCGCATCCCCTTCATCGGCGAGGTGACGATCGGCATCGGCCGGCTGTTGGCGCAGCCCTGGTATGCGACCGCCGCGATGATCCGCGCGCTGGGAGACCCACTGGGCGAGATGATTCGAACGGTCGCGGACAGCCTCGACGACGAGATCTCGCAACGGATGTCATTGCTGCACGACCATCTTCGGAGCAACTGGGTGGAGGCGACCACGTGTTCGGCGGAGACGATCACGAGCGGCGCGCACCGTCACTACTCCATTCGGAAGTACCAGGACTTCGCCGAGGAGGCGGTCGACATCCTGGCGCGAGGGGACGACACGTGCGAGCGCCCGTCGATGGTGGAGTTCGTCCTGACGGGGTCGGGGTTCGACTTCGTCGACGCGGTTCGGCTGTTCGACCAGTTCGATCGATTGATCGACTGGGCGGGGTGCGAGATCCAGAAGCTGGTGCTGGGCAATCTGATGGAGCGGATGATCGTCGAGCCCCTGCGCGAGCTGATGGAGCGGGCGAGCGAGAAGCTGTTCTGCGATCTGCTCGTCGGAGCGAACCAGACGCTGTTGACGCGGGCATCGCTCGACGCGTTGGTCGACCACTGCCCGGAGATCCACCGTCTCCTCTGGCATCCGCAGGAGGGGCTGGGAGAACCGGCGTTTCAGACGATGCTGGAGGGGCTCGACTTCACGGTCGAGACGGTCGGGGGGACGAGCTACAACATCAAGGACTTCGTGATTCGGATGCGGGTGGTGTCGACGGGGACGTGTTGGGACGGCCGCGTCGACTCGTTGGAGCTGTCGGAGAGGGACCGGCTGCGCGCGGCGTTCTACGACGACTCGGTGATCACGACGCAATGCGCGGACAGTATCACGGAGTTCTCGTTCGACGGATTCCAGCCGCCCGAAGGGGTCGAGCCGGGGCGGGCGCCTGCGATCGTGGACTTCCTGGACCAGCAGACGGGGACGGCGAACTCGGCGCCGAGAACGGTCCGGGTCGTGGACGCGCTCGGAGAGTCGCTCGTCGAGGACGAACGTCGGCTCACGAGCTCGGCCCGTTTCGCGCCGGTCTACAACACGATTCAGCTCAACAAGCTGGCCCTCCTCGCGCCGGGCAATCGGGAGACGGAGTGCAACCCGACGCGCCTCTGCAGCTCGGCGCGCGCGTGCTCGCTGGAGCCGTGCCGGCCGTTCGGGGTCGGGAGTTCGACTCCGGGCGGGGTCCGAGAGATCATCGATTTCGCGAACGCGAACCCGAGGCTCGGTTCCGGCGCCTCCGGTCCTCGCGAGGCGACCGAGCTCTTCTGGGATGTTTCCCCGCTGGTGGGGCCCGAGGCGAACAGCGCGGCCTCCCCCGACGAAGAGCTCGAGCGGTTCTTCGACGAGCAATGGACCACGGCTGGCCCCGACCGTAGCATCCCGGGCGCGCGTCGTTGCTCGGACCTCCACTACAACGTGCTTTGCAACAGCATCTACTCGCTGGACGACCCCGACGACTACTGCCGGCAGGCGCGTGGTTGGGCGCAGGGGAGCGTCCCCGACGACGCGTGCGTGCTGCGGCACGACGATCACGACCCCTGCGTCTGGTTGGAAGACGTCGACGATCCACCGGCCCCCGAACCGACCTACTTCCCCGACCCGCGGGCGGACGAGCTGGTGTGCGACACGCACGTGAGCGAACGATGGGCCTGGGGCGACCATGCGCGAGACTACACGCCTCATCAGCGGTCCTTCGCGGTGGACGTCGGTCGGCGTGCTCACGCGACGCCGTACAGCGACGAGGCGCTCTACGGCTACGCGCTCACGCGGTTTTCGCTCGCCAACAAGGACGCGCACGTGCCGCGGCTCTACACGAAGATCCTGGCCCCGTTCTACTGCCCGGAGGCGGGCCCGGCGCAGGCGGACGGCGATTGCGACGGTATCCCCGACGCGTGTGACAACTGCGTCGGCGCGTACAATCCGGCTCAGGTCCGGAGCGGAATCAGGGTCGAGGGTGACGCGTGCGCGGGCGATCCCGGTCGGATCGACTCGCACTGCGTGCTCGATCCGGACGTCGTACCCGACGAGGAGGTCTGCCCGACCTGTGAAGATCTCGAGGATCGAGTGGCGCCCGACATCGAGTTCCCGGAGGTCGACGTCGAGGACCGAGGCTGTCGTTGTGGCGTCACGCCAGCCACTCCCCCGCTGTCGGGGCTCTTGTGGGCCCTGCTGCTGGTCGGGTTCCGGCTCGCGCGGCGGCGCCGATCTGAGGAAGCCCGCTGACGCCTCCGTTGGTCCAGGCGCTCGGTCGATGTATACCGCTGGCTCACCCACGAAGGAGGATACGATGAGCGAACGTGAAGCCGCCCTGCAAGGGCTCCGGAAGGAACTACAGGAACAGCGCGCCGAGCTCGTGAGCCGTGTCGAGGCGATCGCGGCCGACATTCGCCAGGAGAACCACGAGCGGAGCGACGACTGGGACGATCGCGCCGTGGAGAACGAGAACGACGAGGTCCTCGCGCAGCTCGACGATGCCGGCCGTGAGCAGGTCGAGCAGATCGACGTGGCGCTGGCGCGGATGTCCGAAGGAACGTACGGCGTGTGCATCGACTGCGACGAGGAGATCCCGATGGCGCGCCTGCGCGCTCTCCCTTCGGCGCTCCGGTGCGTGCAGTGTGAGTCCGCTCACGAGAACGCCTGAACCATCCCGAGGCGCAGGGGTCGGCAATTCGACCTGCTCCGTCGCGGTCCCTCGGCGGAGAAACGCGGCTTCCTGCCCCGAACGTTTGGAAATCGGGGATCGATTCCGCTATACCGTCGCCCATTGATACGACCGCTATCTGGATGTTCGCGATGAAGAATCGACTGTATCTGTGCGCCCTCGCGGCGATCGCCTGGGGCTGCGGCCCGTCCGAGCCCGCCGATGGTCCCGACGAGGACCCGATCGTCATCATCGGGGAAGAGAACAACGGCGACACGACCCCCCAGCCAGACTCAGGTCCCGTGACGGCGCCCGATTTGGGTGGGGACGCGGACTCCGGTTCCGAACCCGACATGGGCAGCATGGTGGACATGGCGACGCCCGACGGCGGGGATCCGGTCGATCCGGACATGGGGGTGCCGCCCGACATGAACATGGGGCCCGACCTCCCCTACGCGGTGCCGCCCGAGCGGTGGCAGCGACAGCCGTCCGTGACCCACGACGTCGACGCGGATCTCGACGCCGTACTCGAGTACAGCCGCCTGCAGGGTGCGTGCGACGACTGGAACGCCGGGATCCGTGACGACACGACGAAGTTGTTGTGCGGAAAATGGATGTTCTTCTACGAGACGTTCGACACGGCGGGGGTCCCACTGCCGATCCTCGAATTCGCGCAGCGCTGGTACACGTCCTACTACGGCGTCGGGTTCGACAAGTTCGGGTTCATTCCCGATCCGAACAGCACCGAAGGGATGCCGATCGGGCTCGCCCCCACCACGGCGATGCTCGGGTCGGTAGAGACGCGGGCCTTCACGTGCGCGAGTTGTCACTTCGGGCAGATGCAGGACGGGCGATACGCGGTCGGTTACGGCAACATGAACCTCGATTACGGGCGGTTCCTCGCCGGGCTCGGAGCTCCGCTCGCGATGTCGCTGGACGAGAATTCGGCGAGCGTCCACCCCGACCTCCGCGCGGAGCTGCTGCCGCACGTCCAGGCCGCCAAACAGAATCCACTCTACCAGCTCTCCGCGGGGCAGACGGGGCTGGAGTTACTCGGCAGCGGCGCCGGACCGGGCAGTGGGCCGTCGATCGACGACCAGGAAAAGTTCATGGCGTCGAGGCGTGGCACGATGGATTTCCTCACCGAACCGATCATCGACGACGGCGTCTGGACGATCAGCCGAATCCTGCCGCTGTGGAACCTTCCCGACGACACGCTTCGTGCGGCGGCCGGGATGCCGCACGAGATGCTGTCGTGGACGGGGGGCTCGATGAGCCTCGAGAAGTTCCTCCTCGGGTTCGCACGCCTCGGCCTCGCCCAGCAGGACATCGCCGAGGCGACGGAGCGCAACAAGCCGCTCGCTGCCTACATCCGTTCGCTGCAGGTCCCCGAGCGTCTGATCACGATCGACCAGGCGGCTGCGACCCGCGGCGCCCAGGCGTTCGTCGACGAGGGTTGCGCGGCGTGTCACTCGGGCCCGAGCGGCGAGAGCTCCGTCGCCTACTCGTACACGGAGCTCGGCGTCGACTCTGCGATGGACCAGATCTTCAATCCCGACGCGAACGACCAGCTCTGCTGTGGATTCCCCAACGACGACTACGAAGTGACGCACGGCATCAAAGCGCCGCGCATCATGGGGGTGGAGAACCAGACGAAGTGGCTGCACAACGGGTCGGTCGATTCTCTGGAACAGCTCTTCTGTCTTCAGCCGCGGGTCGTCGACAACCGCGAGGCGATGGGGAGCGAGGGGCACGAGTACGGGTGCGACCTCGGTGAAGCGAAGCGTCGAGACCTCATCGAGTACTTGAGGACGCTATGAGGATCGGCGCGCAGACGCTGGCAATCGCAACGCTGGTGAGCCTCGCGACGGTCGCGGGCGCGGAGGACGCCCGCTCGCCGGCCGCTGCGGTCGCTGCGGCGAGTGCGCCGTCGGACGGCTGGCGCAGCGTGCGCGAGGTGAAGTTCACCTGGAAGCACGTGCCGAGCGGTAGGGAACGCACCCATGAGTGGGACCGCGTTCGAGATACCGTGACCGTCACGACCGACGGGGTGAGCCGAACGGTCTCGGCGTCGGGACGCGATCTCGAGACCCAGGAAGACATCGACGCGCACCGAGCGTTCGTGAACGATTCGTATTGGCTGCTCTTCGAGCAGTTCATCGCCACGGACCGCGGAGTCGCGGTGAGTGCCGGAGCGCCTTCGAAGGTGCCCGGGCTTCCGTCGGGCCCTACCCTGGACACCGTCGTCGTGCAGTATCAGGGGGACGGCGGGTACACTCCTGGCGACCGCTACGTCCTCTATCTCGACCCGAAGTCGGGACGTCCAGCGTGGTGGGCGTATCATCCGGGCGGCCAGGCAGAGCCGAAGGTCGTGACGTCGCGGCAGGGATGGGGCTCGACGACGTCGACAGGCGTTGCCGTCCCGCTCGTGTTCAAACGACCGAATGACGAAACCTTCGTCGCGATCCGCCTCCACACGATGCGCTGAGGTCGGGGGGCCACGGGCGCAGTAGACGGGACGACGCTCCTGGACGGAGCGACGAGGAAGCCTCGGGGCGACGGCGCTAACGCGGTTGACGTCGGCCGGGCTTTGTCGGTACAAACCCGTGCCGTTCCGCGCGCGCGATGCGGAATACCTCGAGGAGTACGTTCCGATGCCCACAGTATCGATCAACGGCACGGAGATCGAAGTCGACAAAGGGACGACGATCCTGCGCGCAGCTGCGCAGGCAGGATACGACGTCCCGCACTTCTGCTATCACCCGGCCCTCTCGATCCCCGCCAACTGTCGCATGTGCCTCGTCGAAGTCGAGGGCATGCCGAAGCTTCAGCCCGGCTGCTACACGCAGGTCAACGACGGGATGACGATCCACACGAAGTCCGACCGGGTCGTCAAAGCGCAGAAAGCGGTGCTCGAATTCATCCTGCTCAACCACCCGGTCGACTGCCCGATCTGCGATCAGGCGGGCGAGTGCAAGCTGCAGGACTACTACGTCGACTACGACGCGCAGGATTCGCGGCAGCGGACCGAGAAACAGAACAAGGTGAAGGCGTACCCGATCGGGCCCGAAGTGGTCTACGACGGGGAACGCTGCATCCTCTGCACGCGCTGCATTCGGTTCTGCAACGAGGTGACGGGGACCGAGGAGCTGACGATCGTCGAGCGCGGTGACCGCGCCGAGATTCGGACGTTCCCGGGGCGCGAGCTCGACAACGCCTACTCGATGTGCACGGTCGACATCTGCCCGGTCGGTGCGCTCACCGCGCGGGATTTCCGGTTCAAATGCCGCGTCTGGCTGCTGACCTCGACGGACAGCATCTGCACGGGCTGCTCGAACGGCTGCAACATCCACCTCGACCATTTCCGCAACGAAGTGCAGCGGTACCGCCCGCGCTACAATCCGGAGGTCAACGACTACTGGATGTGCGACGCCGGTCGCCTCTCGTACAAGCGGATTCACGAGGCACGGATCACCGACCCGATGCTCAACGGCGCCGAGATCTCGTGGCACCGCATCAGCGAGAAGGTCGGCGACAAGGCGGCGCGTTTCATCAAGGAGGGGGGCCCAGAGCTCGCCTTCGTCGTCTCGCCACAGGCATCCTGCGAAGACCTCTACCTCGCCAAGCGCTTCGCCGAAGCGCTCGGCACGGACAAGCTCTACATGGGGGGACTACCCTCCGGCGACTCGGACGACTTCCTCATCCGGGCGGACAAGAACCCGAATCGCCGCGGCGTGGAGATCGTCTTCGGCGGCCTCGATGGCCTCGCCGATTTCGGATCGCTCGTCGACGACCTCGAAGCGGGCAAGATCAAGGGCCTCTGGATGATGGGCTCGGACACGCCGTGCGACGGCGAGACCCGTGAACGGTTCGTGAAAGCGCTGTCCAAAGTCGAGCTCTTCGTCCTGCAGTCCCCGCACGCGGACGAGCTGGCCGAGAAGGCTCACGTGGTGTTGCCGGCGTGCTCGCACGCCGAGAAGGCGGGGACGTTCGTGAACGAACACGGGATCGCCCAGCCGTTCTTCCAGGCCTTCCAGCCTCACGGAGCCTCGCTCCCCGACTGGCAGATCTTCATGAAGATGGCGAACGCGATCGGCAAGCCGATGACCTACACCTTCCTGAGCCAGATTCAGGACGAGATGTTTCCCGAGCCGGAGCCGGCTCCCGACCCCGGACCTAACCCGCCTCCCCCGGCAGGCGGAGGGAACGCAGAATGATCGACGCAATTCCACCCGAGGTGCTCAAGGCGCTGATCGAGCTGGTCAAGATCACGCTCATCGTCTTCGTGTTCGTCATGGGGCTCGCGAGCCTGATGACGCTGCTCGGTGACCGCAAGCAGTCCGCTGCGATCCAGAACCGCGTCGGCCCGAACCGCGCGCGCCTGCCGTTCATCGACTCTCCGCTCATCGGCGTTCCGCACTTCATCGCGGACGGCATCAAGATGATCTTGAAGGAGAACACGGTCCCGAACGGGGCGAATCGCCGGCTGCATCTCATCGCTCCAGCCCTCGTCTTCATGCCCGCCCTCCTCGGCTGGGCGGCCGTCCCCTTCATGGACACGTACTGTACGGGCGAGCTTCAGATGGGGCCCGGCTACCGCGAGGTCTGTGTCGGTGGAGAGTGGAAGTATTACTTTCAGATCATGAACTTCAACGCCGGGCTGCTCTACGCGTTCGCGATCGCGTCGGTGTCGGTGTACGGCGCCGCCATCGCAGGCTGGGCGTCCAACAACAACTTCAGCCTTCTGGGCGGCCTTCGCTCCTCGGCACAGATGATCTCGTACGAGGTCAGCATGGGGCTGAGCCTCGCCGGGATCATCATGATCTTCGGAACGCTCGACCTCAACGAGATGGTCCGTCAGCAGGGCTACCTCCTCGGCGGCTGGCTGCCGATGTGGGGCATCGTCGTTCAGCCGCTCGCGTTCTTCATGTTCTTCCTCGCCGGGATGGCGGAAACCAAGCGCGCGCCGTTCGACTTGCCCGAGGGTGAGTCCGAGATCGTGGCCGGGTACATCACCGAGTATTCCTCGATGAAGTTCGGCTCGATGCAGCTCGGCGAATACGTCGCGACCGTCTTCATGGCCGCACTGATCGCGGTGCTCTTCCTTGGTGGATGGCAGGCCTCGTTCCCGTTCCTGTGGAACGCGAACGCGGAAGGTCTGACGTTCCTCCCCTGGCTGACCGACTTCACGATTCCGCTGCCGTACTGGCTGCTGATCCTGATGCGTGTAATTTCGATGCTGACCAAGACCGTCATCCTGGTCTGGCTTCAGTTCATGATGCGTTGGACGCTTCCGCGATTCCGCTACGACCAGGTGATGGTGCTCGGCTGGAAGATTCTTCTTCCGCTGAGCCTCGCCAACCTCGTGGTGACGGCATTCATCGTAGCGATTATCTGAGGAACCGATGGGCAAAGTAGAAGTCAAACCGGTCGAACGAAAAGACCGCACGTTCTGGGAGCGCACCTACGTCCCCGAGATCGCCAAGGGTCTCGCCGTGACGATGGGGCAGTTCTTCAAGAACCTTCGCCCGAATCCGCGCAAGCGCGACACGTTCACGACCCAGTATCCCGAAGAGCAGCGGGTCTACTCGGAGCGCTACCGCGGTCTTCACCGTCTCATGCTGCGCGAGGATGGCCAGGTGCGCTGCGTCGCGTGCATGTGCTGCTCGACGATCTGCCCGGCGCGCTGCATTCACATCGAGGCCGCCGAGCACGACGACCCGGACATCGAGAAGTACCCGTCGGTCTTCGTCATCGACGAGCTCCGCTGCATCGTCTGCGGCCTCTGCGTCGAAGCGTGTCCGTGTGATGCGATTCGAATGGACACCGGCATTCATATCCCGGTGTTCGGCGAGCGCGGTGAGGCGTTCCTCGACCGCGACCTCCTGATGGAGCTCGGTACGCTCTCCGTCGCCAAGCAGGGCGGCGAACGCTAAACCCCTTCTTTCAAAGAATCATGCGAAGAATCGAGGTCGGCCTCGCCGTGTTGCTGGTGGGTGCCGGGCTGCTGAGCCTCGCCCTGCAGCGGTGGGTATTCGTCGACCCGACCAATGAACGGGATTGGGCGGCAGCGGCCGAGTACGTGCTCCCCGAACTCGGGGATGACGATGTCTTTCGTATCGAGCCCTGGTGGCAAGAAGCGGCGCTCACTCACTTCACTTCGGCAGGCTCACAGGCCGAGCGAACCCGGACTCCTCTGGTCGAGGATCTATACCCCTACGACACGATCTGGATCGTGGCCGAGAACTCTCGCCTCGACGAAGGGATAGCCGCGATCCCGAAAGAGCTCCGGGGGAGCGTGGGCGATACGAAGAGGTTCGGCTCGGTTTCGGTGGCGCCGGTCGAAGTCGTCGAAAATGTCGTGGAGTGGGAGATGCTCGAGAACCTGGACGAGGTCGAGGTCTCGCGGATCAAGGGGGATGCCGTCGAGAAGTGCGGCAACTGGAGTGTGTCTTCGCCCCGCTGGGACTGTGGGAGTCGCCAGCGCTGGCTCTACGTGGGCGAAGCGCTCCACGAAGTGGGTGACGAGCCACGCCGAACCATCTGGGCGCATCCGCTCGATGGCGGCAGGACGCTTCGCCTCGAGACCGAGGTCCCGGGGGGCGACCTTCTGCGCGTGCGCGCGAGCTTCGACCTGCGCGCGGCGAGGCTCCCGCGGACGGGTGAGGTGATGTTGAGGGTGTGGGTGGGGGACGAGCTCGTCGAGCAGCGGCTGATCGAGCACGACGACCATAGCTACGCGCCCGTCGACGTGGACATCTCCGACCACCAGCCTCCTGTCCCGCTCCGGATCGAGATCGAGCTGCGAGGGAGCATCAAGGACCGCTTCTTCTTCGTGAACGCCTGGAGCTTCGCCGCAACGCCGAATTGACCCGCCTGCTACAGCGCGAGGACGGGGTCGGGGAACAGTTCGGCATGGCCGGTTCCACCATCGCGGTACGACGCGGTCCAGAACTCGGCGTCGTCGGTGTACGCGTCCCGGGCGAGCCGAAATCTCGCGACGTCCATCAACCGAACGATCACGGCGTACGGCACGTCGTCGGCGGCCTTGATCGTGACCGTGGTCTCGTGAGGGTGGGCTGCTTTCAGCGCCGCCAGCTCGTTGTACAACGCCCGCCAGTCGTGCGCCGCGGCGGCGGCCTCAGGGTCGTCTACCGCCGCTATCTCGCGGGCGCACACCGTCGGGCCCGGCTCCGGGCAGCCGGGCAACGGGCGCAGCACGCCCTCGCGCCCCGCGATGGTCAGCCCCGCCTCGTCCACCATCACCGTCAGCCCGAGCCCCTCGTCGGGCGGAGACTCGGACGAAGGCCCGGGCGCGAGCTTCGGCGTCGAGACGTTGACAACCCCCACCTTGAGAAACACGACGGAGAGCAGCAGAAGCGGGATCAGGATGACGACCATGTTCATGATCGGCGCGAGGTTGAGTTCCGTGTCGGTCTCTGGACGGTTTCTGCGTGGCATCGAGCCTCCTGGGGTTTCACGTTCTCCTGTTCCGACAACGGCAGCGTCAGGAAGTTCCGGGAGCGGCAGCAGCGTGGTGGCGGCGTTTGGGTCTACGCACGCGGAGTTGTTGCGCACCCGGGGGTGCTGGATTAGCCTTCACCGCAGCATGACGGACCAGCCCCGAAAACTTGGGAAGTACACTCTCCAGCGCCACATCGCGACGGGCGGCATGGCCAAGATCTGGCTCGCGGAGCAGGCGGGGCCCGGCGGGTTCAACAAGGAGCTCGTGATCAAGCAAATCCTCCCGCACTTCGCGGACGACGCGCAGTTCACGACGATGTTCCTCGACGAGGCGCGGCTCGCCGCCCAACTTTCCCACCCGAAGATCGCCCAGATCTACGAGCTCGGCGAGATCGACGCACAGTACTTCATCGCGATGGAGTACATCCCGGGGATCGACCTCGACGTACTCCTGCAAAAGTCGAACGACCGCGACGAGCCGATCCCGGTCACCATCGTGTGCAAAGTGATGATGGACGTCCTCGAGGCCCTCGACTACGCGCACGAGTTCACCGACAAGAACGGCCGCCCCTTCAACCTCGTGCACCGCGACGTGTCGCCCCAGAACGTCCTGATCTCGAACGACGGCATCGTGAAGCTGTGCGACTTCGGCGTTGCCAAAGCGGTCGCGAACCAGACGAAGACGCAGCCAGGGGCCGTGAAGGGGAAGTTCGCCTACATGGCGCCCGAGCAGATTCAGAACTCCCAGGCGATCGACCGCCGCGCGGACATCTTCGCGGCTGGCATCATGTTCTACGAGCTGCTGACGGGCACGAAGCCGTACGGCGACGAGCTCGCCGCGGTGAACAACATCATCGCCGGAACCCACGAAGACCCGCGGAGCATTCGGAGCGACGTCCCCGACGAGCTCGTCGCGATCATCGAGAAGGCGCTACAGAAGTCGCCCGATGCTCGCTACCCCGACGCGCACTCGATGCTGCGGGACATCGAGTCTTTCCTGCGGGAAGGGGGCGCCTACGTCGGCGACCGCGAGTTGTCCCGATACGTTCGGACGATGCAGGGGTTGCCGGTCACCCGGCACAGTCAGCCGTCGGTCTCCGTCGAAGGGGAGATGGTCGACCCTCACGACGACACGGGTGAGCAGCCAGTGGCGAAGCGGTCCGAGACCGCGCAGGTCGCGGCTCCTGCGACCGCACCGAACGACGAGGTGGCCCCCGCGAAGAGCTTCGCGCCGCTCTACGCCGTCTTTGCCCTCGTCATCGTCGGCATCGTCGCGGCGCTCGCCTTCATCGCGCTCACGGTGCTCGCACCGCCCGACGAACCCGTTGACGAGCCGAAGAAACAGGTCGAACAACCGGTGGCGCAGCAGAAACCGAAGGCCAACCCGTCGCTCCTCAAAGCGAGCGGCGGGCGACAGGTCTTCATCCGCACCAAGCCGACCTCGGAGATCTACATGGACGGACAGCTCGTGGGGGACACGCCGTTCCAGGCATTTCTGATCCCGGGGCAGACGTACCACCTGGAATTTCGCGGTGAGGGGCGGTCGAAGAAGAAGCAGATCGTCATCACCGGAAAGGAAGAGTCACTTCCCGTCATCGAGTTTTGATTTTTCCTCGATGATGACCGGCTCCGCCGCGCGCCTCTCCTCTTCCCATCGCGTCGTCAGCCCCAGGTAGGTAGCGGCCCCGCCGATCAGGACGATGGCGAGGAACCCCAGGATGTACCAACGCATCAGGTCGGCCGGGATTCCCTCTCTGTTGTTCTTTCTGGCAGGCATCGCGCCGATGCTAGCCACGGTCCACTCGTTTTGAAAGGTCGGTGTGCTGCCTCGGTGGCAACGTGCCCGCGGTGAGTGGAACTACCGGGTCCGTCCGTCCCACGCGTCCATCACGACGACCTGCTTGCGGTCGGCGAGGACCGAGCAGTAGCCGGCGAAGAGCTGCCCAGCGTGGTACTGGGTGTAGGGCGCATCGTCGGCGGTCGGAATGCGGACCCGCGAGTTCACCGGCGCGTCGTCGGCTCCAATCTCGTCGGGGCGATTCGGGTCGACCCAGAAGCTCGTGACCGCTCCACCCACGTAACTCATCACGCGCGCCGCCCCGTCTTTGCGGACCGTCTCGACCACCCCGACGTGGGTGTACCAGTCGTTGTTCCGCCCGTCGGAGTTCGCGTCGAACGTGTTGTGGAAGAAGACGGCGTCGCCCGGCAGGGGGGTCGTGTGTCCCGTCTTTCCCTGCTTCTTGCACGTTCGCCAGAGAGCAGCGATGTCGGCCTGTGCGTCCGCCGGCAGCATCGCTCCATTGATCTCGAACGTCTTCCAGACGTAGAGGGCCGCCTGACGCGGCACGAACTGCCCGTCGATGTCGCTCCCCGTCGCGACCTCGCCGCGACCTCCAATCGCGAGGGTCGGGCGCGTACCTGTCCGCCCTCCCCGCTTCGTCTTCGCCTTTCGTGCCGTCCTGGAAGCATGCGCGGGGGGCTGGGCGTCCCATTCGTCGCGGCTGCTGTCGGCGACGACCGTCTCGCGGTCCGTGGGGTAGTCACCCGGGTTCGCGGGGTCGAATTGCCGGTCCGCTGGCTCGGGCACGGTCGGGTCGCCCGCGAGCAGTGGCGAGCGGTAGACGTGGAACGGAGCACGCTCGGTGCTCGCGCATGCCGAGGTGGCGAGCGCGGCGAGAACGACGATGAGCGGTGTGGGCTGGAACTGCATGGGGCCTCCGTGGCGTCTGCACCTACATGTAGGACAAGGTGCGAACCCCAGTGTACGGGGCGCTCGGCGCTCGCCAATTTTTTCGAGGGGTGTGGATCGGACCGATGCGCTACCATCTGCGGCGATGAAGCTCTTACCCGCATTGATAGTCGCCCTCTCCATGGTCGTCGCGTGTGGAGGATCGCAGAAGAAGGCCGATCCGAAGCCGACCGATCCCGCGCCTCGCGTCGAGCAAACGCGTCCCGCACCGCCCGATCCGGTCGAGGAACCTTCGGCGAACGCCGGTTTCACCGGGGATCCCTACCGACTCCTGGAGGAGCCGGAGAAGCGCGGCCCGCGTGACCTGGTGCTCG
The DNA here is from genome assembly GCA_964411125.1 of uncultured Bradymonadales bacterium. Lineage (GTDB taxonomy): Bacteria > Myxococcota_A > Bradymonadia > Bradymonadales > Bradymonadaceae > JBFIHF01. Next base: position 71,061 of record CAYPJU010000014.1, read on the forward strand.
TCGCGGTGGGCGACGTCTCGCAGCCGACCACTCAGTGGGTGGAAGACACTACCAGGCTCGAGGAGAAAGTCTTCGACCCGACGCGTCACCTGACCTCGTCGGGGGATCTGAACTTCATGAACCTCGAGAACCCGGTCACGCATCTACAACCCAATGCCAGGAAGACGTACGCGTTCACTTCGGACCCGCGTCGGCTGGATTGGTACTTCGGCGCCGGATTCAACATGTACAGCCTCGCGAACAACCACATCGCCGACGCGGGGCAACCAGGAATCGACGAGTCGATCGAGAACCTGAAGAAGTATGCGGAAAAGAACGGGATGCCGGTCTACTTCGCGGGTGCCGGGAGCACGCCCGAAGAAGGTCTAGCTCCGCTGATCTTCACGCCCGAGGGCAAAAATCTGAAGATCGCTTTCTTCTCACTCGGCTTCTCGAAGAGCGAGAACGTCGGGAAGTTCTGGGACGAGAACCTCGAAGCCGAGATCAAGAAGGCTCGCGAGATTGCGGACATCGTGATCGTCTCGTCCCATGCGGGAAAAGAGTACATCCACATCCCCGAGGACGACCTGAAAGAGCGGTACCGGAACTGGGTGGACTGGGGAGTCGATCTGGTGATCGCGCATCACACGCACTGTATCCGGCCGATCGAGGCGTACAAGGGCGCCCTGATCTTCCATGGGCTGGGGAACTTCGTGTTCATGTCGCGGACGGTCCGCCACCGTAAGATGGGCGCGAAGCTGTACGGAATGTTGACCCGCATCGTGATTCGAGACGGCAAGGTGCACGGCGCCGAGATCGTGCCGACCTGGGTGAACAACTCCGACGACTGGAAGCTCGGCGACGAGGTGATGCCGAATGCGAACTTCGTCCCGCAAGTCCTGAAAGGGCCTTTCGCTGCGGCCTATTTCGAAGACCTCAACGGTTGGGCGGAGAAATCGGGCCTCACGCAGGTCGAAGTGCGTGACGGGGTGGGCTACGTGACGGTGACGGCGCCCGAATGAACGTCGTGTTGGTCGGACATCGCGGCGTCGGGAAGTCGACCGTCGGCCGGCTGCTCGCCGAGCGGCTCGGGCGAACGTTCGTCGATCTGGACGAGGTCCTCGAGGGCAGCACGGGTTCGTCGGCGGCGGAGCTGGTCGCGTCGGACGAGGCGGCGTTCCGCAAGCTGGAGGTCGAAGCGCTGCGCACCGCGCTGAGTGAGCCGGGCCGCGTGATCGCCCCCGGGGCGGGGATCGCGGAGATGCCGGAGGAGGCACTCGTGATTTGGCTGAAGCGGGACGGCTGGATCGACGAGGCTCGCGACGCACGCGACCGACTCCGGCCGGAGCTTTCGTGGGAGGAAGAGGTCGCGTGGATGACGGAGACGCGCGAACCTCGCTGGGCGAAGGCGGCGCATCTCGTCTACCGGACGCCCGTGGGCCGTTCACCGGAGCGCACGGTCGCCGATGTCGCGACGCTCGTCGGCTGGGTCCCGGCCGACGCGGGCGCGACGAAGCTACGGCAGAAGACGTGGGTCGTCGTGGCGAACCCGTCGGAGCTCGATCGGGCCGTTCAGCTCGTGCAGTGGTGTGGTTTCGCCGGGGTGGAGCTGCGAAGCGACGTCTTCGATCACTGGCCCGAGGTTCCGGTCCCCGCCCTCGCCTCGCTTCGCACGCCCGATCGAACGTGGTTGGAGCGCGCCCACGACGCCGCCGCGATCGACATCGACACGAGCTTCATCGGCGCCGCCGTCGCCAGCGGCATCTTCGCCGAGACCCCTCGGCGCCTCGTCATATCGACGCACCCCGACCGAATCGACCCCGACGACGTCTCGGCGTTGACCGGATTGGCGCGGCAGATTCAGGTGGAGCATCCGACGTGGGCGCGGAGCCTACAGTTGAAATACGCTCCTCGCGCGGACAGCTTCGCGGACGTGGGGATGGGGTGGGCGATGCTCGCACCGCTGCGGCGGGCGGGCGTCGCGCTGACGTACATCCCGCAGGGGAGCCGCTGGAGCTGGGCGCGACCGATGCTCGCGGCGGAGAACGCCAGCAACTACGTCGCCGCGACCCATCGGGGCTCGGCGACCTCGTTCGCTTCGATGGACCTGCAAGACTGGCTTCCCCACATGGCGGGGGCGACGCCGACCAGGTTCGACGCCCTCCTCGGCTGGCCCGCGACGGGGTCGCAGGGACCGCTGTGGCATCGCCGAGCAGCGCTCGACGCGAACGAGCCGACGCTCGGCTACGTCGCCATCGACGTCGCTGAAGACGAGTTCGACGGCGCGCTCACTCTCCTGCACGACTGGAAAGTTCGGGGTCTCTCGATCACGTCGCCCCACAAGCGACGCATCGGATTCGTGCGGCACCACGACGCCGTGGGGAGCGAGCTGCTCGGTCCCGAGGACGCCGCGAGGGCCGCAACACGAGGGCTCCCTGTGATGACGGGAAACACGCTCGTGCGCGTCACCGACGGCTGGATCGCCACCGACACCGACGAACACGGGATGGCCGCCGCGATGCTCGAGGTCGAGGACCGAACCGGCCTCCCCCGGGGCACCGTCGCGCTGTTCGGCCGGGGCGGCGTCACCCCCGCCGTCCGCCGAGCGATCGAGGCGAGCGGGTGGTTCGTCGTGCTGCACGTCGGCGCTCGTCAGGGCTGGCCCGAAGAAGGAGCCGACTACGTCTCCCTGATCGTGAACGCCGCCGGCAACTCCGTCGATGCGCTCGAGGGAGCGCCGCGTCACGCCGTCTGGCTCGACCTGCACTATAACGACGTGCGCCCCAACGACGCCGAGGTCCACCTGGCGGGCGACGCGTTCTTCGAAGCGCAGGCGGCCGAGCAACGAAACTTCTGGAGGGACCACGATGAGGGGTAACACATACGGCAACTTCCTCACCCTCACGACGTTCGGCGAGTCCCACGGCGTCGCCCTCGGCGCCATCGTGGACGGTTGCCCTGCGGGCCTGGAGCTCGGTGCGGAGGACTTCGTCCGCAACCTCGACCGGCGACGTCCCGGCCAGTCGAAGCTCACGACGTCCCGCGGCGAGAAGGACGCCCCCGAAATCCTGAGCGGAGTCTTCGAAGGGAAGACGCTCGGAACGCCGATCTGCGTCATCGTCCGTAACCACGACGCGCGCAGCCAAGACTACGATCCGGACCACTACCGCCCGGGGCACGCCGACCGCGTCTGGGAGGAGAAGTTCGGCCGCCGAGACTGGCGCGGCGGCGGACGTGCCAGTGGTCGCGAAACGCTGGCTCGCGTCATCGGCGGCACGGTCGCCGAGAAGATCCTCGGCCCGGAGGTTTCGATCGTTGGCTTCACGCGCGCCGTCGGCACGCACGAGGTTCGGGACGTACCAGCAGGATTGACGCGAGCAATGGTCGACGCGCATCCGACCCGCATGCCCGATGCAGCGCTGGGCGACGTCGTCGCCGAGGAGCTGGTCGCCTGCAAAGCTGGCGGCGACTCGCGCGGAGGCGTCGTCGAACTCTGGATCGACGGTCTGCCGATGGGGCTCGGCGAGCCGGTGTTCCACAAGACGAAGAGCCGGCTCGCCGACGCGATGATGAGCATCGGGGCGGTGGTCGGCGTCGGACTCGGAGACGCTCCGGGGGATGCTCGGACGAGCGGGGCCGACTTCCACAGCGGCTCGGACGGCATCAGCAGCTCGGCGAACGGTATCCAGGGCGGGATCACGAACGGCGAGCGCATCGTGTTACGCGTCTACTTCAAGCCCGCGAGCACGATCGGCTCGATGGCTCGCGAGGGCCGCCACGATCCGTGCATCGTCCCTCGGGCCGTGCCGGTCGTCGAAGCCATGGCGGCGCTCGCCCTCGCGGACCTGTCGCTCGCAAGCCGGCTCGACCGCGCGGACTGACCTCAGCGGGCGTCCGTATTGTTCACGAAGTCCCCAACCGCCTCGGCCCGCCGGGTTCGAATCTCGAAGTATGCTGCCTCGATCCCGCCCGCCCCCGGGGTCGCGTCGACGTCGCGTGGCTGGTCAGCACCGGGGAGTCCCTCGACCTCCCCTCCCCCGGCGACGGGCGTGTCTGTGCTCGAGGTCCGGACGCCGCCCAGAGAAATGCTCATCGCGGCGAGGTCGTATCGTCGGATTCCGTGCCGGTACGAGCCGTATCCACCGCCGCAGCCCCAACTGCCTCCGCCGACGCCCCCCATCGAGATGGACCCGAACGACTCCTCGAACTCCTCGTCGCTCATCGCGATTTCCTCATCGAGATAGCCGCAACCGCTGGCGACGAGTGAAAAAAAGACGCACGAAATCACAAAGACGACACGGTACATGGTCTCTCCAGCGGGGTTGGTTCGGGTTGCAATGGGAAGACAACGCGCCGCTCGGATAGTTCCATCACCCTCTCAGTTTCCGTCGGACCCGAAGTCCGCGCGGGCACGCGCAGGCATCGCTAGCCTCGCGACGCGGCGCGTGCTATCTCGTCGGCGACGATTTGGAGGTCATGCATGAACTTGCTTGCTGCGATTGATTACGACCTGTTCACCTTCGGCCCGTTCGAAGTCCCGGGGCTCTCCGCCCTGACGGAGTCCCTGTTCGGGGTCCCCCTGCAGATTCACTCGTTCGGGCTCTTCGTGGCGATCGGTCTTCTGACGACCTTCACGCTCTGCGCCCGCCGGGGCGAAGAGAAGATGGGCGTCGACGGCGAGGAGGTGCAGAACTTCGGCATCTACCTGATCGCGATCGGCTGGATGTCCGCGCACGTCTTCAACGTGATCTTCTACGAGCCGCATCTCATCAAAGAAGACCCGCTCGTTCTGCTCAAATTCTGGGGCTCCATCTCGAGCTACGGCGGACTATTCGGCGGCATCATCGCTGCCTGGATCTGGCGGGTGCGTAACCCGGACAAGGACTTCCTCGCCTGGTGCGACCTCGGGGCCTGGGGACTGACGTTCTCGTGGTTCTTCGGTCGCGTCGGCTGCGCCTCGGTGCACGACCACCCCGGCGCTCCGACCGACTTCTTCCTCGCCATCTCGGGCTGGCCTCAGTTCCCCGAGGCGCCAGTTCGCTACGACCTCGGCTTTCTCGAAGCGATCTGGTGGTTCGTGATCGTCGTGTCGGTGCTCTTGCTCGATCGCAAGCCGCGCCCCAAGGGCTTCTACCTGGCGTTCGTCCCGATGATGTATGCCCCGGTTCGTTTCACCCTCGACTTCCTCCGCGTCGGTCCAGACCAGGGCGGCGACATCCGCTACTTCGGCCTTACCCCCGCGCAGTACTTCTCGATCGGCATCTTCCTGGTGGGGGTCTACTTCCTCCTCCGGATTCGGAACAACCCTCCGATGGAGTGGAAGAAGTTCGAGTACGCTGGAAAGAAAGACGCCGAAACCGCCTCGGACGAAGCGGACGACGACGAGGACTCCGACGACGAGAGCTCGACGGATCGCAAGCGGCAGCACCGCCGCAAAAAGAAGAAATGACCGATGGGGACGTGGCGCCGCGCCTCCGACGCCGCGCTATTCAGACCTCGGTTTCGATCGACTTCGGTCCCACGACCTTTTCGTCCTCCGGCGACACCGGCGGCAACTCCCCTCGCTCGGCGAACGCTTTGAAATCGGCCAGGTGGTCACGCAGGAAATCGTGCGCGAACCCTCCGAGCAGCCGGGCGAAGGCTCCACCTGCGCCCCCCGCGGGGACTCGATACGCCCAGTTCACGATCACCTCGGTCTGAAGCGGACCGACCTGTTCGAAGATGATCACTCCCTGGTGGTGGAAGTCGGACCCGGCGAGCGTCTGCCAGACAATGCGGTCGGGCCGCGGCGCATCGATGATCTCGGAGAACCATTGGATGCGTTGTCCGGTCTTGGGAACGCGCGCCTGCCAGGCGAAGGTGTTCAGACCCACCTTGTCGACGAAGTCGACGTGCCGCATGAAGAGCGGCATCCGCTCCAGGTCGCTCCAGAGGTCGAAGAGCTCCTCGGCGGGCTTGGCGATCCGAACCGCGGCGGTCACCTCCGCGATCTCGTCGTTCGCGGTGTTCAGGAGTCGGCGCGTCGCCAACGGTCCGAGGAGCTCGTTCACCTCGAGCCATCGATAGACCAACCCCGCGCCGACGCCCGCCATCAGAAGGCCATAGAGCCCACGCTTCGCGATCCCTGCACCGAGCAGGCCGGCGCCAAAGACCATCAGACCGTTCGCTTCGGCTTCGTCCAGCCCTCTCTCTGTCGGGAGGTTGGCAGCGGAGAGGATGAGGTCCTGCGGTTCCTTGCGGGCGATCGATTTGGTCATGGCGGCTCCTTGCGCGCGATTGTTTTGAACCCTCGAAGGGTGCGCACGGGCGCCGCGATGTCGAGCGAGCGCTCGCGTCCCCGACGGGACGTCACTCGAAATACCGCCCCCCGTGCCCATGGTTCTTCCTGCGGAACGTCGTGAACTCGAACCGGGAGTCGTGATGCTGAAATTGCTGGGTCGTCTCGTGGTCAACGCCGTCGCCATCTGGGCCGCGGCCTCGCTCGTGCCGGGGGTGACCCTGGACCTGAGCCACGTCGGCGGAGTCGTGGCCGTCGCGCTCGTCTTCGGGGTGGTCAACGCGATCCTCAAGCCGATCGCGAAGCTCCTGAGCTTCCCGCTGATGCTCCTCACGCTCGGGCTCTTCACGCTCGTCATCAACGGCGCGCTCTTCGCGCTCACGGCGGCCCTCACCGAGGCGCTCGAGGTCCAGGGCTTCTTCGGCGCTGTGGTAGCCAGCGTCATCGTCTCGATCGTGAGCTGGTTCATGGGGATCTTCCTCGACGACGACGACGACTGAAGTCGCGCCAGCAGTCCGGTCGGATGCCGGCGACCAGCCCGAGATACTCCCCGTCCCTCGTTTGACGCGGACTGCCCCCTCCTGCAGAGTGCCCGGAACTTCAGAGGGGTCCCCCATGAAATCTCCGCTCGGTCGTCTGACCGCCGTTTTCGCCATCGTCACCTTCACGGCTGGCTGCCTCCAGATCACGAACGGCCGCATCAGCCGGGCCGAGATCCGTTCGGTCTGCAAACTTCAGCAGGACTGCGACCCATCGTCGTTCGACGACGAGTACAGCAGCGTGGCGGACTGCGTGGCGGACGTGGAAGACGACCTGGACGACGACCTCGGCGTCGCCGAAGACATCAGCGAAGGATGCGCCGACGCCTTCGAAGCGGCCCTCGAGTGTGCTCTGAAGGCAGCGGAGTGCAACGAGTCGTTGAACGTGGTGCTCTTCGACGAAGACGAGGTCGAGGACTGCATCGACCAGCGCGACATCGACCAGAACGCCTGCCAGTGAGCGAGTTCAGTCGTAGACGACGAAACGCTCGAGCAGCTTGCGGGTAGCGTCGTCGAACTCGATCGTGAGCTTGTCGCCCTTGCTCGACTTCTCCACGTCGGTGACGCGCCCCCGGCCGAACTTGGCGTGGGTCACCCAGATCTCGACCGGCTCCACCGGTTCGGCATCCTTCGTCAGGTAATCGACACGGACCGAGAATGGAGGCGTCCGCGGGTCGAGCTCGCCCACCCGCTCGGCGAGGTACTCGAGGATGCTCATTCTCGGCCCCTCGAGGAAGCTCTCCTCGTGATCGAGCAGCCGGATCGAAACGTCATCGAGCTCCGCGCCGCGCGAGAACACGAGGAAGTTTCCGTTGTCGTCGTCGAAGGCGAGTTCTTCCGCCTTGGAGACGTCCTCCCGGTCGAAGTTGCTGATCAGGTCGGCGGTGAAGCCGACCACGGCCTCCGGGTGACGCGCTGCAGACTCGCCCGCCCCGCCCGCCACGTAGGCGAGTACGGCGTCGGGAATCTTGCACCCCAGCCGCTTCTCGACGTCGGCGAGCTGATCCATTCGGACGACCGTTTCGGCGGCGTTCGACTCGGGGATTCCGCGACGCAGACGGATCGTCGTAATCGCGCGGGCGAACTCCGGGTCGAGCTCCACCCTGCGCACCTCGAATTCGCTGCGACGCTTCTTCTCGAGCGTCTTTCTCGGCTGGGGGTCGAGGTCTTCGCCCTGCTCGTCGATCGCGATGATCTCCTTCGCTTCGACCCAGATCTTCTCCTCCCCTTCTTCGGTGAGCACGCCGGCTCGGAGCTCGGGTCCGAACTTGGAGCGGCCCCACCAGAACACCTCGCCGATCGCGCCTTCGTGGTCGCCTTCGGAGACGCGCACCCGCGTCCCTTTGCCAAACGTGTCGGACATCATCTTTCCTGGAATGGAAACTGGTGGGCGCCTCGTGCGAGGTTCACCCGAGCATGGTCTGAATGACTTCGTCGAACCTGGCACGGAACGCCGCGCTGTCGTCGTCGGAGAAAGTGACGAGTCGGATCTCGTCGAGCGCATCGGGAAACTCGCGCGCAAACCGAACGAACGTGTTGAGAGCGACGAGCGCCGCCTCTTCGACGGGGAAGCGATACGCCCCCGTCGAGATTGACGGGAAAGCGACCGTTCGAATCTCTTCCTCGTCCCGGGCGAGCTCGAGCGAGTGCCAGTAAGCGTGCTCGAGGCTCGTGTACTCACCGTGGTAGCCGTCCTTGAAGACGGGGCCGACCGTATGGATCACGAACTTCGCGGGGAGCTCTCCGCCGGTGGTGATGACCGCTTTGCCGGTCTCGAGCTTCTCGATCTCGGCGATGATCTCCTTGCACGCGGCCAGAATCGCGGGTCCACCGGCGCGATGGATCGCTCCGTCGACGCCTCCCCCGCCCATCAAGGTCGAGTTGGCGGCGTTGACGACAGCGTCGACCTGTTGTTCGACGATGTCGCCCTGGACGAGTCGGATGGTCGTATTCTCGATCTGATGTTGCATCGAATCCTCCACGGAGTGGGTCACTTCGTCCGCAGGGCGTACAACGAGCCGTGTCGGGCCGCAACGTAGATCATGTCGCCGACGAGGATTGGTGACGCGTTGACCGGCCCGTCCGCGTCGAACGTCCACACGGTCTCCCCCGTCTCGGCGTCGACGGCGACGATCTGATTCGCGTTGGTGCCGACGACGACACGACCGCGGTCGCCGCTGATGGCCGGCGAGCTACTGACCGCTCCGCCGAGATCGACGTTCCAGAGCTTCGTACCGTCGTCGGCGTTCCAGGCGCTCAGTGAGTTCGCCCCGGAGCCCCCCTGGAACACTCGACCGTTCGTTTCGTCGAGGGCCGGAGAGCCCTGCATGCGCGCACCGATCCTTGCTTCCCAGGCAATGTCGCCGGTCTCGAGCTCGACGGCGTAGAGGTTTTCATCCCAGGTGCCGAGGTAGGCGAGCCCACGGCTTTCGCTGATCGCGGCGGTCGTCTTGATGTCTGCATGCCCCTCGATCTCGGACTCGAAATCGATGTCCCAGAGCTCCTCGCCGGTCTCCGTATCGTAGCCGTGGAGGACACCGTCGTTCGCGCCCACGACGACGACGTCGAGGCCGGGATGAACGGCGACGCTCGCGTGGGGCCAGTGACGAAGCTGCGGAGAGACCCAGATCTCCTCTCCGGTGCGCGGGTCATTCTTGGTGACGTAGCCCCCCCCGGGCCACGGGTCTTTCTTGGGCGTCTCGTGGCTGACGTAGATCGCGTTGTCTTCCGGCACGTAGACGGGGCTCGACCCGATCACGTTTCCGATCTTGTACTTCCAGATCTCGTCGCCGCTCTCGCGGTCGAGGCAGTGGAGGTTCCCCGCATACGTCCCAATGCAGACGGTGCTCTTGGTGACGAGCGGCGACGAGTGAATCCCGGGGTTACGGCCGATGAGCGAGTGTTCCCATCGAACGTCGCCGGTCATTCTGTCGAACGCGTAGAGCGTCCCTTCGTCGCTGGGGTAGAACAGCGTGTCCCCCCAGACGGCGCCCGACGATTTCACCGCGGACCAGTCGCGCTCCATGAAGTTCTCGCGCTGCCACACGACCTCGACTTCGTCGCCGACGACCGAACCCGGCCCGTGGCCCGTGCGGAATGAGTCGGCTCGGAAAGTGGTCCAGTCGCCCGGGTCGGCGGGCCCGAAGAGGTCCTTGACCTCGTCTTCCTCGAGGTCGTCCTTGCACGCCCCCACGCAGTTGTTTCGTTCGCTACCCTCCCCGCTGCTGCAGCCGAGCAGTAGCAGTGACAGGGCGAACGGGGCGAGTTTTCGAAATCGCAGGATCACGGGGAGTCCTTGGAAAAGCGGATGTCGTCGATGAAGATCGTGCCGTCGCTCGTCTCGAGTTGCAGCTCGTCGACCTCGGTCAGATCGACGTCGAACTCCGCGAGGGGGATGACGACCTGGTCCATTCTGTTCTCCAGATCGACCGGGCCTCGAAAGTCGTCGATGTCGACAGGGTCACTGCCGTCGAGCGTGACGGCCAGGCTCGATGGATCGCCTTTGTCCGGGCCTTTCACTCGGAAGACCAGGTGGTCGTACGTGCTCACGTCTTCGCCTTCGATGCCCGTGGTGTAGACGCCCGCTCCTTCGAGCCGTAGCGACCACGCCTTGCCGTAAGCGCCGGTGCGGGGGTTCTCTTCGGGCTTGTAGGTCGCCACCTCCGCTGCGGCGGCGAACCCCTCGGCACGGTTCCCCCCTCCCAGGAGATTCAGGTCGGTTGGATTGTCGGCGATGTTGCTGTCAAAGTCGTCGACCCAGAGCGCATCGGCGGGGCTGAGCCACCGATGAAAGACGGCGAGCGGCGAGATCTCGTCGGCGACCACGCGGGTCCCTTCGTGGCTGAAGAGGACGCGGTCGGCGGCATCCAGGCGGGCGAACGTACCGCCCGTCCCGATGGGGACCCCCACGACGCGAGCGAGAAACGCGGTCGAGAAGTACTCCTGGATGTCGTGCTGCTGTTCGCGACTGATGAGCGGCTGATCGTCGGGCTCGTCGGGCGCACCGTCGGCCGTGTAGGCATGCGTGCCGCCGGTGACGTTGACCCACGTGTACTCGCCGCTCAACTGGTCCTCGGTCGGCTCGACGTGCGGGTAGTTGAGATCGACGTCTTCCCCGGCGGTGAAGCCGATGAACGGGACGTCGGGGACTGGCGCCGAACCAAACCCGAACGCCGTGGTGTCTACCCCCTGGAAGAACATGATCGCGACACTGTCGTCGTACTCGCGCTGGGACAGGATGCTCGCCCCCGCCCCGCGGCTGTGACCGGCGAGGATGACGCGGTCCATGTCGAGCCTGCCGTGGAAGATGCTGTCGGGGTCGGCGTCGAGCTCGCGCAGCCGCTCGATCGCGGCGAGCTGGCTTTCGGAGCGCAACTGCAGGTTCTGCTTCGTCCCCCGCTTGCAGTTGAGGTCGGTGCCGTCGATCGCGACGACGACGTAGCCCCAGGACGCCCAGTGGTCGTGCAGTGAATAGTAGCCACGGTAGATGTTGCACTGCCGGTCGTTGTTCGCGTGCGCCCAAACGATCACGGGAAATCGCCCGTCGGCGACGCGGCCGTCCCCCGTGACGGTAGGGACCGAGCGGGCCGGGTACGTCATGTACATACGAACGTTCTCGTGGTCGAACTCTTCGACCTCGCCGTTCTTCTCGATCGTCTCGGTGGCGACGAACGGGATCGTCGGGTCCATCCCGCACTGCGTCGCAGGAGTGGTGTTCCACGTCGGGTAGGGACCGGGCAGCCAGAAGCTCGGCGGATCCGTCGCGTAGGCGTCCGGATGGTCGGCAGGCAGCCCCGTCCCGTCGTACTCGGCGTGCGATCCGTCGTAGACGACCTCACACGGCTCGACGTTTCCGACGTAGCGATCGGTGGGGTCCACGGGGGTGTTCACGCACCCGCACCACAGCAACGCGAACGAGCCGACGAGGCCCGCTTTACGCAGACCGCCTTTCATTCGTAGGCAACCAGGTCGCCGAGTTTCGCGGTGATGAAGATGCGGTCACCCCACAGCGCGGGGGAAGCGGTGACGTTTCCACCGACCTCGACCTTCCAGAGCTCTTCGCCCGTCTCGGCATCGACGGCGAACATGTGCGGCCCGCTGCCGACGACGACGTACTTCTCGTCCATGTCGATGGCGGGCGAGCTCATGACGCCGCTCTCGGACTCGTACTTCCACTTCTCTTCGCCGGTCTCGACGTCGAACGCATGCAAGCCGCGGGTCGGGCTGAGGGTCGGCAGGTAGACGAGGCCATGTTTGGGCGAGTAGGCGGTCGATCCCATGACGCTGGCGCCCACCTCGGTCTCCCAGACGAGCTCGCCCGACTCCATGTCGAAGGCGTGAATCTTCTTGGACCACGCTCCCACGACGACGAGCCCGTGCTCCTCGATGACAGTCGGGGTCGTCTTGATGTCCGACTGACTGTCGCCGGGTTGCGGCAACTGATAGGTCCACGCCACCTCACCGGTCTCGGTGTCGACGGCGTGCAAGATCGCGAGGTTGTCCCCCACGAAGAGTCGATTCTGCTCGACGGAAACGGCGACGCTCGAATGCGGATGGGCGCGGATCGCCACGTCCCAGACCTCTTCGCCGGTGAGCGCGTCGACGGCGACGATCTGACCGCCGCCTTTGTTGGAGCGCTCATGGGTGTTGTAGACCCGGCCGTGTTCGGGCACGAGCGCGGGGGAGGCGCCGATCTGGAAACCGTTGGTGTACTCCCACTTCGTCTCGCCGGTTTCGCGGTCGAAGGCGTAGAGTGTCCCGTTGTACGCCCCGATCATCACCATCTCCGCCCCGATGCTGGGCGTGCCGTGGAAGCCCTGCGTCGTCTCGGGGACCTCGACTTCCCAGAGCAGGTCGCCGGTCTCGACGTCGTAGGCCCCGAAGCGGGCGTCGTCGGACCCGACGTAGAGCACGCCGTCCGCCACGGACGGCGACGCTTTCGCCGCGCCGTAGTCCGTGGTGTTGATGTTGGCCACGCGCCAGGCCTCCGAAACCTCTTCGGGGATCGCGCTCGACGTGCTGAGCCCGGTCCGCTGGGCGTCGGCGCGGAACATCGCCCACGAGCCTTCGGACGGCGCGATCTCGGGCGCCGGGGTATATTCTTCTGGGGGCGGCGAGCAAGCTGCGGCCGCGACGAACAAAACCGTGAATGCCATCTTTTTCATGGCGCGGATTGTGCGCGACACGGCCTTTCGTTTCAAGGCCGACCCGACGGGCCGCGATCGGCTGCCGCTCGACCGCTCGTTTTCGGGCCGCTCAGGGGGCAGGGACGGCGATCTGCGCCCCCCGCCTTCCGAGGTGAGCGTCGCGATGTTCTGGCGTCAGCTTCATCTGGGCGTCGAGGACGACCTCTCCTTCCTGGTTGTCGTCGGCGGCGATCCGCGCGCTGGTGGGGAGCGTTCCCGTGTCGAGGATGTTGCGCTCGATTCGAAGCGCGCCATCAGTCATGTTCACAATCGCGTCCCCCTCGTAACTCACACGCCGGTGCAGCGAGTTCCGATAGACCCACACGGGCGTGTCGTCGGTCCACGAGTAGGAGGCGAGCGGAGAGTTCGTCCAGAGTTTGAGAGCGCCGCGACGACCACTATCCCAGGGAGTGGAGATCGTGTTGTAGGCAAATTCGAGGGTCCGGGCCCGCAGAAGGCCGAGTGCCGCGAAGTTGTTGGTCCAGGTGTTCGAGTCCCAGAACTCGTTCGCGCGCAGGGTGACGAACTCGTTGTTCCCACCCTTGATGTAGATCTGCGCCCAGACCGAGCCGTCCCCGATCTTGAAGTCGGCGCCGACCGCGCGGTTCTTCTCGAACACGGCATGACGAAGGTCGTAAGTGCTCGTCAGGATGCCGACGTCGCCGCTCAGAAGATTGTTTACGACCGCGACGTGGTCCCTTCCGTTGTCGCTCGCCGTCAACATCATGATCGAGCTGTTTCCGAGCCCGATGTTTGCGCCCACGCCTTGAAAGCGACTGAAATGCACGTCGTGCACCGTGTAACGATCGGTGTTCGAGAAGACGGTGAGCATGTGAAGGAACGACCCGTCGTCCGGAGCGTAGTCTTCGTGATGACGATGCTCGAGGTTGGCGAGGTAGAAGTCGGGGCGGTCGATGACGAACTTCCCTTCGTACGCTTCGAGGACTGCGTCCGAGCCGGGAAACCCGACCCAGACGGGCGGAGCGTCGGTGTCATTCGCGACACGCAAATTTCCGTTGTCGCGGTTTCCGTCCATCGGCACGAGCCCGGACAGGTAGACGCGGTGGTCGGCGAACTCCGCACCCCCATCGTGCACCCGTTCGAGCGTGGCGAAGGGAGCAGCGAGGGTCCCATCGTTTGCGTCGTCCCCGACGGAGGGGTCGACGAACACCCACCCGTCGGTGCCGACGGTGAGAGTGATCGGGACGTCGATCGAGTTACCGTCCTGGTCGTTGACGCGGACCGCGATGGCGTAGGTGCCGGCCTCGGGGGCATCCCACGCGAGGACGCCGTATTCTTCGGTCACGCGGTGCATGACCCACCCGTCCTCCATCGAGCGCTCGAGCTCCCCGCCGATCGAAAGTCCGGAGGCCCCCCCATCCTCGACGATCTCGTACTGGAACGGCCACGCTCCGCCTTGCACGACGATCGGAATCTCCCATCGGACGCCCGGGTGCGCGTTCTTCGCGTACGCCCAGGAGGGCGCATCCGCGTCGCGCGGAAAGACGAGGGCGAGCGGCATCTTCGCCGGCAAAAAGTAGCCCTCCGGCAGCTTCCACGAGCCCGGCCCGGGATTCGGATCGCCCGCATCGGGCTCGGTGGTCGCGTCGGGCCCGGCATCGCTCGGCGTGCTCGTACCGGTGTCGGTCGGCACGCCGGAATCGCCGGAACCACCGCCGATGTCCGAGCCACCGCCTCCCGTGTCGAGTGAGCCGGCGTCCGTCGAAACCCCACCGGCGTCATCGCCTGAGCCACTCGGCTCGGAGGAACACGCCGTCAGGCAGAGGGCAAGAACACAAAACGAAGCAGTGAATGATCTGGAAACTGAATGCATGGAAGACTCTCCCCATCCGACATTGGTCAGGTACTCGAAAAGAAGGATCGTCCGCGTGGACGAAGCATGGGCCCTCGCGCGTCGAATTCCGGGCGTCGGATCTGTAAGGAGCCCGTATCACGTCGCGTAGGACTGCGTCGAGCCCTCACGGTTCGAAGTGCTGGCCACACCAGAGCATGTCGCAGAACTGGGCCCACCCGAAGTCTTCGAGAACGAAGACGTCGGACTCCTCGCCGACCATGGCAGGCGCATCCCCTCCCACGGCGCCGCGAACGGCGGACTCGAGGTAGGATTGCACGTCGAAGTTGTACCAGTAGGTTCCGCTCGGCGATTGGATCCCGAACCATCGCTCCGGATCTTCGAGCTGCCCGGCTTCCTCCATCCGCCGCAGATCCACGACCTGGAACTGCACGGCGTTGCACCAGTCGGTCCAACCGTCTTCTTCGGGTTCCGGTGCTTCCTCGAAGCGGTCGTTCCAGGCGGGGTCGAAGGTCGGCGGTTCGAACTCCAGCGCGACCTGCAACATCTCCAGGACGTCCCTCGCATCGATCGGCTCACCGTTGCGCCGCGCACCCACCGCCCACAACGCTCGTAGGTACGCCTCGAGCGTTCGGTCGGACTCGACTTCGAGCGTCCACCGGTAGAGGTCTCGGTTGGTGATCATGGCTCGATAGTCCCCCGACGCGCCGGGGAACGCAACCGGCGACCCGTCGAGGGAGGACCGGGCACGCTTCGTCCTTGTTGAATGCGCTCCGGCGCTCGGATATACCGATGGCCTCCCACGCAGGTACGAACGCGATGCCCAAACCGGTCACGAAAGCCGTCATCCCCGTCGCAGGGCTCGGCACTCGACTTCTCCCCGTCACGAAATCGGTCCCGAAGGAGCTCCTCCCGATCGTCGATGTCCCGGCGATTCAGGTCATCGTCGAGGAGTGCGTCGCCTCCGGCATCGAAGAGGTGATCTTCATCACCGGCCGCGGCAAGGGCGGAATCGAAGATCACTTCGACTACAACTACGAGCTCGAGAAGGCGCTCGAGGAGCGCGGAAAGACCCGTGAGCTCGACACGGTTCACCGCGTCGGCACGATGATCCGCACCGTGGCGGTCCGGCAGAAGAAGCCGCTCGGTCTCGGACACGCGATCCTGCAGGCGAAGAGCGTCGTCGGCGACGAGCCGTTCCTGGTGCTCCTCCCCGACGACATCATCGACGCCGACCCTCCGGTCACTCGCCAACTCCTCGACATCTACGAGCAATATGGCCAGGCCGTCGTGAGCATCATGGAGGTCGCGGACGAAGACGTCCCCAACTACGGGATCATCCACGGCGAGAAGTGGGCCGACCAGCTCTACCGCGTCCGCCAGCTCGTCGAAAAGCCCGAAGTCGGGAAGGCCCCGTCCAACCTCGCGATCATGGGCCGTTACCTCCTCCCACCAGCGATCTTCGACTACCTGGAAAACGTCACCGCGAGCGATTCCGACGAGATACAACTCACGGACGCGCTCGGCCGACTGGCGCGCGACAAGGCGCTGATCGGTTACGTCTTCGACGGCGTTCGCCACGACATGGGGGACCGCCTCGGCTTCATCACGGCGAACCTCGCCTATGCCTTGCGTCGCCCCGAACTCCGAAAGCCGCTCTGGGAATTCATCCGCGGGCTCGAGCCCGACCAGGACTGATGCGCCTTCCGCTCCTCGTGTTGCTCGCCCTCCTGGCGCTCCCATCCTTCGTTTCTGCGGAGCTCCCGCCGTTCGAGCTCGTCCGGCAGGCCGTGGAGGAGCGACGTGCGAAGGACAATTCGGGAACACCGATGCAGGTGACGGTTCTCGGCACTCATGTCCGCAACTACGACTTGCTCCCGGGCAACCCACCGAGGTTGACGTTCGACGACGGCGCCATCTCCCTCGGCGAGGATTCCGGGACCCCATACCGCCTCCTATGGGTGGCCCTCTTTGCGGATGATCCGGTGCGCGCGCTCAGCCGCTACGGCCTCGTGAACACGCGCCAGCAGCGGGTCGGCGTCCGCGCCGGCGAATTCGTCTACGAGTACGGCACGTCGCCACGCATCGGCGTCTACCGCGACCTCCGGCGACTCGCTTGGTTCGAGGTGACCGAAGGCGACACGACGTGGCGTGTCGAATGCGACTGGGCGGAGGAACGACTCGTCGGAGTGTCGATGACCAAAGGCGGCGCCCCCTATCTTTCTGCACGAGAGAAACGATGACTCTCAGGTCTGCGCTGCTGCTGGTGGGAGCTTTCGCGGTCGGATGTGTCGACAACCCCGACACGACGGTCGACCTCGCCACCGCCCCGTTACTCGCGGACCTCACCATCGTCACCGGGGTGGCCCCCTCGGCGTCGGTGCTCCTGGCGGCTGACGACATGGCGGTCGCGGTCGCCGAGATCACTGGCGCGACCCCGGAGATCGTCGAGACCTCGGCAGAGGCGCAGTCCGATACGGTCCTTCAGGTCGCCATCGACCCGGAGCTCGCAGGGCAAAGCTTCGCGATCGAACCGCGAGCGTTCGGCGCCAGGAAGGGGTTGCTCGTGACAGGGGCGGACGGCGTCGCGGCGATGTACGGCATCTACACCGTCGTCGCCGACATGGGGGTGCGGTACTTCCACCCCGAATCGACCTTCTTCCCCGACGACGAAGACGCCCCCCTCCCCTGGAGCTACGACGGGGCGCCGTCCGCGCCCCAGTTCGCCTACCGCGGGTTCCACGAACACACGCAGCATCCGACGCCGCCCAGCGACTTCTACCTGCGCCCCGAGCCCGAGTTTCGGCCGTACGCGTCGAACTACCTCGCCTGGCTCGCGCGCAACCGGCAGAACATGGCGTCGTTCCACATGCTGAAGACCGTCGACATCGAGGCGTGGCAGCCCTACATCACCGACATCGTCGACGAGGGCCATGCTTACGGGATCGAGATGGGGCTCGTCGCGAGCTTCGTCGACCAGCAGCAGAACAACTACCGAATCCTCGTCGACGAGACCGAGTCCGAAGAAGAAGCGCAGATTCACGCCTCGCTGCAGCTCTTCCACGACATCGGGTTCGACTTCGTCACGTTTCAGATCGCGAGCACCGAGTTCACCAAGCCCGCGGACGACGCGGTCCTGCGGTGGATCCAGACCGCGCAGGAATTCGCCGGCGGCCTCGATCCGGAGCTCGACCTGCACACCTGGGTTCACATCAGTTGCGAACTCCTGGCCGACGACGGGAGCATCTTCTGGCACCTCCCCGGCCGCGGCGATCCCGACGTCGGTGCGTGGGTCCACACCGTGATGTACCACGACCTGCGCCACCCCGCGCCGGTCTACGACTGCGAGGACTTCCAGCACCAGAAGGAGTTCATCGAAGAGGAGGACGGCGAGCGGGAGCTCACCTACTTCCCCGAGAGCGCCTGGTGGCTCGGGTTCGACAACAACATGCCGCTCGCCCTGCCCATCACGGGCTGGACGCGCGCCTGGGACATCAACGAGGAGCTCGCCGGGCACGACGTCGCCGGCCACGTCACGTTCACGACCGGGCGCGAATGGGCCTACTGGCAGTACGACCACTTCCTCACACGCGCGACGTGGGAGACGGGGCTCGAGTGGCGAGACTATCTCGAGTGGCTGCAGCCCGCGTTCGGCGAGAACGGCGCGGCGCTGGTAGACGTGCTCGATCGCTTCGCCGAACGCCAGGTTCGGGACTTCTTCGAGACGAACCCGCTCATCTATTTCTACGTCGCAGGCGAGCTGCGACAGGACGAGATCGGCGCCCAGGCGGGGATCCTCGCGCGACGCCCCAAGATCGCGTTCCCGACGGTCGTTCGCTACGACGACGAGGAGTTCGCGGCATGGTACGCCGACGACTACGAGCTCTTGCTGGAGATGCGCGACGCCTACGCCGACATCTTCGACGTGCTCGAGCCGCCCGACGTACCCGACGGCAGCAACCTCGCCGACGTTCTCTACTTCGAGAGCTACTCGGTGCTGCAGCTCTTCGTGATGCGCATCGAGCACGCGCTCGCGCTGTACGGGGCGGTCATCGACGTACGCGACTGGGTCGCGGCGAGGGAAAACGGTGCAGTGGAGGGGGACGAGGACCACGCCCGGTTGTTGGCCGCGGCCCAGGCGAAGCTCGACGAGGCGAAGTCGATCACCGACGCGGCCCACGACATCATCCTGGCGAACGAAGCATTCTATCGCTATCCGACATCGATCCTCACCGAGGAGAAGCCCGACTCGCTGACGCTCTACAAATTCGGCTACCTGGAGGAGACGCACACGGCGCACTTCTGGACGCGGCGGGACGACCAGCTCGAGGACCTCATCGACGCCCGCTTCTTCGAGCGGCCCGACGAGTGGATCGACGAGCCCGCCGACCTCTACTACGCCGAAGGGGACGCGATCACGCTGGCCGAGCCAGATTCGGCGGTGGCCGAACAGGCGATCGTATCTTTCATCCCGCGGATGCTCGTCGGGATCGACGAGGGGTCGCTCGTCCTGGGGCAGGACCACAACGAGAACTTCGTCCCCGATCGGGGGACCGAAGTCTCGATGCCCGCCGAGGTCACCGGCGGGGTCCGAACCGGCTCGACGGACGTCTATACGTTCGTGGTGCGCAACTCGACCGGCGAAGTGCTGGGGGACGGACTGTCGGTCTTCGACCCCGTCCTCACGTTGACGGGCGACCCCGCGACGACAGCGACGCTCGCCGGCAACGTCTCGAGCCAAAACCTGGTCGGCATCGTCGTCGATGTCGGCGGAATCGACGAAGAGGGAGCGCGCACGCTGATGAAGGCGGTCTTCAAAGTGCCCGCCGACGAGGATCTCCCCGCCTTCCTCCCCTTCGTGTTCGAGCTTCAGCTCACCGCGCGCTGAGGATCGCCGGAAACTGCCTCGATTTTGCCCCCCTCACATGGCAGCATGTTTTCCATGAGAATTTCTTTGAATGTAATGGTTGCGGCACTCGTGACCGTGGCGGCGCTCGTCGCCTGTGGGACCGACCCGATCGAGTCGTCCGAATCGAGCTCGGGACCGCATGTCGACACTGCGGATCTGCTCCTGGCGGATGCCGTCGACAACGCCGACCTCCCGTCGGACGTGAAGGCCGACCAGGTCTTTCCTGCCAGGTTCCTCGAGCTGGCGGCGGAGCAGAGTTCGGTCAAGGAGCAGGGCGATCGCGGTACGTGTGGCCCCTTCACCGTCGGGGCGTTCATGGAGCACCTGTACAGGAGCTCGGGTCAGAAGCCCGATTTCGACGTGTCCGAACAGTACCTGCAGTGGTCCGTGAAGGAGCAGGTGGGGGAGAATCCGCGTAGCGCGGGCTCGACGCTGGGCGCCAACTTCCAGGCGATCCACGAGTTCGGCGTGCCGGAGGAGTCGGCGTGGCCGTACCAGGAAAATGCGTGGACCGGTCGGTTCCATCGGTCATGCGATGGGGACGCCCACATGCCGACGCGGTGCTACACCAACGGCAGTCCCCCGTCGCGGGCCGACGATGCCGAGAAGTACTTTCTGAACGCCCCAAAGCCGATCGCGACCCGCTCCCGCGACATCAAAGCCGAACTGTTCAACAACCGGCGCACCGTGCCGCTCGCCGCGCGATTCTTCTTTCAATCGTGGCATCATCCGAGAGCCCAGCTCCGTAGTGACTCCTCGCGCTGGAAAAAGGGGCTCGTCCAGTATCCCAACGACGACGACAAAGAGATCGGGCTCGCGCTGGGTGGAGGACACGCCGTCTTGATCGTGGGGTGGGACGACGCCCTCGAGCAACCTCGACTGGACAGGCGCGGCCGCGAGATGCGCGACGCAAGCGGCGAGCTCGTCACCGACAAGGGCTTCTTCCTCTTCAAGAACTCTTGGGGAACGGAGGACTTCGGCCGAGAAAACAGCGTGGAACCGGGATACGGCTGGATCCCATACTCCTACGTCGAGGAGTTCGCGAGCGCGACGGTCGTCGAGCTGGAGCCGTCCGAAGACGGCACGATGCCGCAGGAGATTTGCGGTGACGGCATCGACAACGACGGTTCCGGGCTCGTCGACTGCGACGACCCCGTCTGTCAGGACGATCCGTCCTGTGCGCCAGCCCCGGCCGACGCCATCCGGGTCGAAGTCGCGCGCGATACCCCGATCCCCGACGGCGACCCCGACGGCCTTCGTCTCCCCTTCGAAGTGGCCGAACCGGGCGAGATCGCCGGGGCGTCGGTCGCCGTGACCATCAGACATCCGTTCCGAGGCGATGTGAGCATCGAGATCGAGCATCCCGACGGAACGCGCGTCGCATTGTGGGATCGCTCGTCGGACAGCGACGACGACATCTGGTACACGTTCCAAGTGCCGGCGTTCGTCGGTAAGCCGCTCGCCGGCGAATACGCGGTCATCGTCGCAGACCACGCGGCACCGAACGAAGGCACGATCGAGTCGATGTTCGTCGACTTCGAACTGTAGACGATCACCTCCATTCACGCGCGGGCAGGAGCCCGACGCCGGTGGGGACCGCGGACCACTTCCATGCACGGCGTCCGGCGCGGTTATCGGTAGCGCGCAAAGTCGAAGCGCGGTATGGCTTGGGTATGGACGAGGTACTGATCGCATGTGGTGACGTCGACTTGCTGCGCAAGATCGTCAGCGACCTTCCCGACGGCCAGTTCAAGCCGATCGCGACGAAGTCGGGGTCGGGGATCGCGCAGAAGATCGCGAAACGAAACCTGAAGCTCGCCGTGGTGCACGAGATCCTCGCCGACGGTCCCGGCGCCGGGCTCTGCGCGGAACTTCGAAGCCTGCAGCCCGCTCCCCCGATCTTGTTTCTGACCAGCGGTCAGCCGCCGTCGGACGGCCCGTTCGATCGGGCGTTGAAGTATCCCCTCCCCGGCCCCGTCTTCCGAAACCTTCTCAAAGGGCTGGCACCCGCCCAGAGCGCCGGGCACGACCTCGACCGCTGGAAGAAGTTCTACGAGGAGCTCGGGACGCGTCTGGAAGCTTTGCCCAACCAGAACTACTTCGAAGCCCTCGGGATTCGTCCGGGAGCACCGCATCACGTCGTGGTCTCGGCGTACGACGACGCGAGCCTTCGGTTTCACCCCGACCGCTACGCGTCGGTGCGGGACGAACGCTGGGGCGCCGCGATCTACGAACGCACCAACGAGCTCTTCAAGTCGCTGACCGAGGGATACGGCATCCTGACTGATCGACGCCTGCGCAAAGCGTACGATCGGGCACTGTCGGAGGGCCGGATACGGCTGACCGACGAAGAGAAAAACAACCAGGATTCAGGCCCCGACCTGCTGGAGAACTACGCGACCGGCGCCCAGGGGAAGAAGTTCCTGCGGCTCGCCCAGCGTGACCTGGCTCGAAACGACTGGGCCGCCGCCCTTCAGAACCTGCGCTTCGCGCAGAGCATGGAGGGCGACCTACCCATCATCGTGGAAAAGATCGCCCTCTGTGAATCCAACCTGAAGTCCTAGATGTCCGACACGACCGAAGCTCCGCCCCCGAAGAAGAAATCGGATCTCGGCCCGCGGCTCGTCACCGCCGTGGTCGCGATCCCGATCCTCCTGGCCGTCATCTTCGCGCAAGGCGACCTCTGGTTCTATCTGCTGGTGCTCTGGGCGGCGATCACGTCGGTCTGGGAGTACTGCAACATCACGTACGGCAAAGAGCACAAAGCGGGCGTCTGGGTGACGAGCCTCGTCGGCGGCGCGGTGTTCAGCGCGATGTACTGGCGGCCGGAGTTCTTCCTCGCCTCGCTCGTGGTCGCAGCACTCTTCGTCTTCCTTTTCTTCCTGTTCCGCTATCGGGACCAGGCTCAGTCTTCGCATCAAATCGGCTCGAGCATCACGGGCATCGTCTACGGTGCGGTGATGTTCGGGACGATCGGACTGCTTCACAAAGACGCCGGCCCCGCGGGACCGCTCTGGATCTTCCTCGTCCTCTGCCTCGTGTGGCTAAGCGACACGGGGGCGTACGCCGCCGGCCGGATGTTCGGGAAGCGAAAACTCTACCCGGCGGTGAGTCCGAACAAGTCGGTGGAAGGAGCGCTGGGCGGGTTCCTGGTGAGCGTCGGCACCGTGTTCGGGCTCAACGAGTTGTTCCCCCACCTGGTGGAAAACTACGCGTTCGTATCTGACACGCTGGCGCTCGATTGGACGCGCCTGTCGGCGCTGGAAGTCCTGCTCGTCGCCGTCCCCGGCAATCTGCTCGCTCAGTGCGGGGACCTGGCCGAGAGCCTGATCAAGCGCGCTCACGGAGTGAAGGACTCCGGGACGATCATCTACGGCCACGGCGGGATCCTCGACCGCATCGATGCACTCATCTTCGCCACGCCGTGGGTCTACATCTGCTACAGCACGTTTCTCTGAGGCGATGATTGAAGAGCGAACCGTCTTCGGTTCGAATATTGACCGGGCGTCGTGGGTTGTTTCGATGGCGCGATCGCCTCGTTCGACGAGACCGTAGAGCAGCGGGACACCGCTGCAGCCACCAAGAACGTTACCGAGAACCCGATGTCACTTGCATACGCCGCCCTGCTGATTGGCGTCCTCATCTTCGTGCACGAGCTCGGCCACTTCCTGGTCGCCAAGCTCTTCGACGTGAAGGTGATCCGCTTCTCGATCGGGTTCGGGCCAAAGGTGGTCGGGTTCCAGCGCGGCGAGACCGAGTACGTCATCTGCGCCCTCCCGCTCGGCGGCTACGTGCAGATGCTCGGGATGAGCATGGAGTCGACGGAGGGGATCCCGGACGCCGACATGTCGCGCGCACTGATGGCAAAACCGATCTGGCAGCGGTCGTTGGTGACGCTCGCCGGCCCCGTCTTCAACCTCGTCTTCCCGGTTCTCATCTGGTTCTGTGTCCTGGTGACGATGAACACCGAGGCCGCCCCGGCGGTGGTCGGAGACGTCTTCCCCGACATGCCGGCCGCCGAAGCCGGGTTGCGCCCGGGCGACCACATCGTCGACGTCGACGGAGAACCGATCGAGTACTGGCACGAGGTGATCGAGGCGATCACCCCGAACCCCGGGAAAGAGCTCGCGCTGACCTACGAGCGGGACGGCGAGCGCAAGCAGGTCTCGATCACGCCGGCAGTCAAGGAGTCGAGCGACTTCCTGGGCCTCAACGATCGTGAGTACGGGCTGATCGGGATCTCGGCCGGCACCTACGGCCCGACCCTCGGAATCCTGGAGGAGACGACGCCCGCGGCCATCGCGGGCCTGCAATCGTTCGACCGCGTCATCTCGATCGACGGCCAACCCATCAGCCGCTTCGACGAGGTCGAGGCTACAGTGCGAGCCGGGGGTGGCAAACCGATGAAGTTTTCGGTGTGGCGCCGCGCGCCGATTCCGGTGAGCTACGGGCAATTCTACCGCCAGGAACAGTTCGAGACGACGGTCACCCCGGTCGAGGCGGACGGAAGCTGGACGATCGGGGTCCATCCGGCGGAGATGTTCCTCTCCGCCGTCGAAGCGGGCGGCGCCGCGGAGGC
>CAYPJU010000015.1:0-93434 GCA_964411125.1 uncultured Bradymonadales bacterium
TCCAACGTCCGGTGCCGCAGCGGCCCCCTCCCCGCCGAAAAACTCGCCGCCTGACTCACCCTCAGGCCGTCCCCCGGCGGCTTCAGCGCACCCCGCGCCCCGCGACGCACCCCTCTGCCTTCGGCCCGCCAACACTCCACCAAAACCAACCCAACGGGTCACAAAACACACATCCTCCAGCTCCGCCTCCCACCAAATCGCCCCTCACCGCCCCGCCGAGATTCACGGCCCTGGGGCATGGGAAAAAGGCCCTGGGGTGAATGAAGGCGATGCGATTCCCTGTCTGGCACTTCGGCGGCATCACGGTTATCGTGGGGCGATCCTTCGATCTTTGGAAATGCCAATGGGTTCACAAACCAAGCGCAAGACCCGCGAACAACGCCGCGAAGACCGCCGTGATGCGCTGAAGGCCGCGGCCGCCGAGGTTTTCTCGACGGACGGGTATCACGCCGCCAAAGTCTCGCAGATCGTCGAGAAGGTCGGCGTGGCGCAGGGGACTTTCTATCTCTACTACGAGAGCAAGCAGCAGATCTTCGGGGAGCTGCTCGCCGACTTCCTGACGCTGGTCGTCGAGACGGTAGCGGCCTGGGAGCCCGCGGAGCTCGACAGCCGCGAGGTGTTACGGGAGGAGTTGCAGCGGGTCGGGATGATGCTGACGGAGGTCGTGCAGGAGAACCAGCCGCTGGCGGCGATCTTCTTTCGCGAGGCGCTCGCGGTCGCGCCCGAGTTCGATGCAATGATTCACGAGTTCTACGACACGCTTGCGGCGATGTTGACGGACTTCAACGCGATCCTGTGCCAGCGCGGCCTGATCGAGAAGATGAACTTTCACGTCCTGGCTTACATGACGATCGGGATGGTCGAGCGGATCATCCGGGAACACATCGTGAGTGAGAAGCTGGGGGACGTGGAACCGCGAGAGATCGTCGATCATTTGATCATGCATTTCCTCGCGGGCACCGCCGAGCCCGTTCGCACCGCGGAGTGACGATGCTTCGATTGGTGCTCTGCAACTGCACGCCGGAGGAAGCGGACGGCCTCGCCGAAGCTCTGGTGAGCAGGCAGCTCGCGGCCTGCGTGAACGTCATCCCGCGGGTGAAGAGCTTCTACGTGTGGGACGGGGCGATGCAGGTCGACGAGGAGTCGACGCTTCTGATCAAGACGACGTCGGAGCGCTATCCAGCCTTGAAAGCGGCGCTGGAAGAGCTCCACTCGTACACGACCCCGGAGATCGTCGCGTTTGACTCGGTCGACGTGCTGTCGAGCTATCTAACATGGGCCATCGCGCAGACAGGAGGCACCCCTTGAGAAGTCCCGAATCCCCGAGAACGACACGCCGCCGCCCCGTCGAGGAAGAAGTCCGCGACTGGGTGGTGGGTTTCGGCGAATCGGTCCAGGGGCTCGTGGGCGGCAAGGGAGCGGGGCTCGGCCGGCTCGTCTCCGCGGGCCTTCGCGTTCCACGCGGATTCATCGTGACGACCGCCGCGTTCGACGAGGTCGTCGAGCAGGCACTGCCGGGGGTGACGTCGCTCGAAGAGCTCCGCGATCATCTCGCCACGATGCCGCTTCCGGTACACCTGATCGACGAGATCGGACGATGGCTGAGCGGGGTCGGGGGCCCCGTCGCGGTGCGATCATCGGCCGTTCAGGAGGATGGCAACGAATCGAGCTGGGCCGGGCAACACGCGACGTTCCTCGGAGTCGGCACCGAACCGGAGGGGCGGCTGGCGGAGGTGGTCGACGCGGTCCGCAAAGTATGGGTCGAGGCCTTCAGTGCTCAGGCGCTGCACTACGGTCCCCGTCTGGGGGTGGACATCGAACCCGTCGCGATGGCGGTGGTCGTGCAGGAGATGGTCGCGCCCGAAGTCGCTGGCGTCGTGTTCGGTCGCGATCCGGTCACCGGCCGGGGAGAGGAAGCCATCGTCTGCTCGGCCCGGGGCCTCGGCACCGCGGTGGTGGGCGGCGAAGCATGCGACACGTATTACGTGGCGCGCCCATCCGGCTACGTGACGAAGAGCGACCTTCACGACGAAACGCTCGACGGTGAGGAGATCCGCGAGCTCGTGAAGTGGCTCGATCGGGCCGAACGCTCCTTTGGAGAGCCCCTCGACGTCGAGTTCGCGCTGACAGAGGGTGAGTTTGCGTTCCTGCAGGCGCGCCCCATCACCGGGGTCGAACGCAAACCGGAGTCGGTCTGGACGAACTCGAACGTCGGAGAAGCGCTCCCGGGTGTCGCGACGCCGCTCACCTGGAGCATCATCCGACGCTTCAGCCGGCGCGGTTTCGAGCGCGCTTTCGGCGCGCTGGGGCTCGACGTGCCCGAAGAAGCCGAGCTCGTGGGATCATTCTCCGGCCGGGTCTATCTCAACCTGACCGAATTCGCCGAGATCACGTCTCACATCCCCCTGTTGACCCCCGACACCTTGTTCGAGATGGCGGGGGGCGGCGGCGTCGAGCTGGTCCGGCACATCTACGACGAGCGCGACGTGCGCGGCTTTCTGATGAAGCTGCCGCTGACCGCGGGCCGGATCATCCTGACGCAGGCCACGATGCCGACCTTCGCACCGCTATGGGACACGGTCTTTCGCGCGTGGTGTTCGGCGTTTTTCGACCGCGACCTGGCGCGGCTCAAGCACGAGGAGCTCCACGAAGAGCTCGACCGCCTCGACGCCATGTTCGATTGGAACGGCGAGGTGATGCTCGCCTGCGCCTCGAACTTTCTGATGAGCTACGTCGTGACGGGCGAGCTGTATCGGACGTTCGGCCGCTCATCGGCCCGCGGTCGAGAGCAGGAGCTCCTCCGCGGCCTCGAAGTTTCGAGCGCCGACCCCGGGCTCGAGCTGATGGAGCTCGGTCGAATTGCCCGCCGCTCGATGCGGTTGCGACGGCTCATCCTCGAGACAGATCCCTCGGAGACACTCGACGCCCTTCGCGCAGCGAACGAGCACGAAGACGTGGAGCTCTTCCTCACCGAATTCGAGCGGTTTCGTGCCGAGTTTGGCCACCGTGCCCCACGCGAAGCCGACCTCTCCACCCCCCGTTGGCGCGAAGAGCCGCGGTTCCTCTTTCAGGTGCTGCGAGGCTTCCTCGACGCCGATCATCTGCCGAGCAAACTGGACGTCGAACGCGAGCGGCAGCGGGCCCGCGAAGAGGTCCGTGAGATCTCCGAACGGGCCTTCACCCCTGGACTTCGCCAACTCTTTCGGGCCGTGCTCGGCTTCACCCGCGGCAACGCGCGTCGGCGCGAAACGATGCGCAACCGCGTGGTCGACTCGCTCGACATGTACCGGCATTTCTTCCTGGAGGTGGGCGAGCGAATGGTCCGCCGCGGTGACCTCTCGAGCGCCGCCGACGTGTTTTACCTCACCGTCGACGAGGTTCGCGATTGGATCGACGACGCAGGGGTCGGTCGCCAGTACCGACTGCGCGTCCTCGTGCGGCGCAGCGTCGCCACCACGTTCGCCGAGCGCTCGGAGCTCCCGACGATCTTCGTCCTGCGCGGTACGGAGATCATCGGGCAGGAGCAGTGGGCTACCCCGCTCACCAACGACGCTTCGACCCGGGAGCTCCGCGGGCTTCCCGCCAGCGCCGGACGTGTGACGGGGCGCGCCAGAGTTCTGACCGACCCGAACGTCGACGCGACGCTCGAGCCCGGTGAGGTTCTCGTCGTCCCGTACGCCGACGTGGGCTGGACGCCGCTCTTCCTCAACGCCAGCGCCATCGTCATGGACCTCGGGGGCCCCCTCAGTCACGCCGCGATCGTCGCACGCGAATACGGTGTGCCGTGCGTCGTCAACGCGCGCGGCGCCATCGCTTCGATCCGAGACGGTGACATCGTCACCGTCGACGGCGAGCGAGGAAGCATCTTCATCGCCGAGAGCGACCGAACCTAGTCGGTCCAGGGCGCGGACCCTACCTGCGTGAACCGACGGTCGAAATAGACCCCTCCGAGCTCGGTGACCGCCACCGCCCCGTCGGGTCGCGCCATCCACCCCAGGGCCTCCCGAGGTCCCACTACCGTCGTCAATACGTCGTTCTGGAAGGTGACCTGCACCACGGAGCCGGGCGGTCGGTCCACGAGCTGCACAGGGACTAGAACGCGTTCTCCCGACCGCGTAGCGACCGCCGGTGACCAGTCCACGACACGAGGCTTTAGTAGCCTCGCAGTCAGCCTCCCCTTGCCGTCCTCGCGGACGACGGTGGCGCGCAAGCCGTCCTTGAAGCGAGAGACGGCGACCGTCTCGGCTCCGAACGTCGCCAGGAGTCTCCCGAGCTCGTCCTCCGACCCGACGATGCCTACGAAAGGTCGGTGAAAGAGTAACTCGAACGGGAGTGCGCCCGCCGGCTCGACGACATCGACGGCCCGAACGTCGGGCCACGACCTCTCGAACGTCTCGGCGACCGTCTCGTCGACGATCTCGTACCGCAACGCTTCACTGCCCGGCATCCGGGTTCCTACGAACCACCCTCGAGTACCTCCGAACTCGAACGCGACCGGGAGCGACGCCACCTCCGTGACACTCAACAGCTCCGGTTTCCCCTCCAGCGAATAAATCTCCACCTGCGACGCGGGCTGCTCGTCAGCTCCTTTCGTCGCCCCTCCGCGCAGCGCCCGGCCCACGTAGAGCCGCCCATTACGGAGCTCTGCGATGGCGTTCGCCCCGCCGACTACGACGTAGTCCGCCACGCGTCGGCGCTCGACGTCGTAGCGGAACGCGAAGAGAAGCTCGTCCGTTCGAACTCTCTCGTCGCGCGGGATCCAGACGTCCCCACAGTCCCGCTTCGTCTCCGCGATTTCTCGGGGGCCTCGGTCCCCCACGGCCGGCTCCATGACGCTGATGGCAGGAAACCCGAGCGCGGTACCTCGAACACGGAGCGGCGAAAGCGACTCCTCGAGAGCCTCGCGGCTCGCCGCAGTTCGCCCTTTTCGCTTCGCCGTGGTGATCATGAGCGCCGTCGCGTGCAGCTCGGTCGAAAGCACACCGTAGACGTCGCCGTCGTACACGTCGGTCGCAACCACCCGTCCCGTGGCGCGCACGGTGGTGATCTTCGGCTGCTCGCCCGCCGAGACGACGTCGAGCATCGTGACGTCGACCCACTCCTGCGAGCTGCGACCAGGGCCGTAGTTTCTCCCGAACGGAAGATGCCGCACGCCGTGGCTGCGCGAGGTTCTGGTGCCCACTGCCGCCCCCGCCCCGAACGCGTCGAACCCGCCCCTCCATTCGCCCACCATTCGCGCTGCCGCGCGCTCGGCATGTACGGCCCCGAGCATTGCACCGCGAGCCACGAACAGCCACGGCCACGCCGGCGCGACAACCGACCTTCGCGACTTCTGGACACGCCCCACCTCCGGACGCCCAGGGCCTCCACTCGGGTAATGCTCCTCGATGACGTGACGACGTAAAGCCTCTGTCGCGAACGCCTCGAACTCCTCGCAGTTCGTGAGCCGCTCCATCCCCACGCCGAGCGCCTCACGGTCGAACGGCGCGAACTCCGGCGGGTCGGGGAGCGCGGGGGGTTCGGGTTCCCGCTCGGGATCGTCCGTCTCGGACGGTCCCGGTGCCGTCTCCGCCACCGTCCCGACGATCGGAGGAGGAACGGGAGCGGAACGTTCCACGGGAGCTTCGGAGTCGCACCCCGCTGCGGACGACAGCGCCCACAGCGTGCAACAGAGACGAATCACGCGGACTTTCTGTGGTGCCTTCACTCTCTTCCCCTCGAGCCGAACGCTTTGTGACGAGCCAGTGTACCGCTGGCTCGTCTCGAGGGGAAAGCCCCTCGTGGTTGTCGTGGAGACAAGTTCCCTCCGACGCCCGACCGTTTAGTCAATAGAGCTTGACTAAACCCCATCACCCCGCTTTACTCATTTAGTCAATCAAACCTGACTAAAGGAGTCGCACATGTCGTACCTCGTCACCACCCTGCTCGCCGCCGTGGGCACCGTCGCCGCAGCGGAACCCGTCAACACTCTCCACTTCTCGGTCGGGACGGACGCGCTTCCCTGGGTATCGCACGGATACTCGGCCATGGTGGCAGTGGAGGGAGCCACAACTCCTCTCCGCGTGACCGCCGAAATCTGGTCGCTCGAGTTCCCGTCGGCGATCGTCGAACTCAACCCGGAGAACGCCGGGGAAGGATGGGCGAGGCGGGCCACCGGGCTGTCGCTCTACTTCGACTGGCACTTCACCGAGGCGTGGCACGCGGGCCTGATCGTGGGCGGACTTCGGTCGCGTGTCTGGCGCCAGGACCACGACGGTTCGTCGCACTTTATGTCGTACGAGGCTCTGGCTCGTGGCGGGTACCGCTGGCTGCCCTTCGACGAGCTCGGGCTCTACCTGAACCCGTGGGTCGCCGCCGGTCCGATCGTCGCAGTCGGGGGAGACTCCCTGGGAGACCAGGTGTTCGACGAACTACCGATCCAGATCCTCGCTACCCTTCATCTCGGCTGGCGGTTCTGACGTTGATGACGGCTCAGTGCTGGACTAGAACCACGCCCGCACGAGTCCCCGACACGCCCGAGGTTGCCGATGCTCTCCCCCTTGCAGATCGAAGCTGTGAAGAAGATCGCCGCGGACGCCGGCGCAGCGATCATGCGGGTCTACGAACGCGGCGACGTCGCCGTGACCTACAAAGGGGACGACTCTCCCCTCACCGAGGCAGACCTTGCCGCCAATCGCGTCATCGTGGCGGGATTGGCCGAGCTCACCCCCGACGTACCGATCCTCTCGGAGGAATCGAAGAACGTCCCGTACGCTGAGCGGTCGAAATGGACGAGGTTCTGGCTCGTGGACCCGCTCGACGGGACGAAGGAGTTCATCCGGCGCAACGGTGAGTTCACGGTGAACATCGCCCTGATCGACGGTGGCAGCCCGGCTTTCGGAGTCGTTCACGTGCCGGCTCAGAACCGGACGTACTGGGGGGGCACCGGGATCGGGTCCTTCGTCTCGGACGATGAGGGATCCCGGTCGATCTCGGTAGCTCTCCCCGAGGGGGCGGCGAAGGTCGTCGTCAGCCGCTCGCACCTGAGCGAATCCGACGAAGCCTTCATCGCGAGTCTATCGGCGAGGTACGGAGCATCGGAGAAAGTGCCCTCGGGGAGCTCACTGAAGTTTTGCCTGGTCGCCGACGGGAGCGCGCACGCCTATCCGCGCTTCGGCCCGACGATGGAGTGGGACACTGCCGCTGCACACGCCGTTTTGCGCTACGCCGGCGGCGTCGTCGAGAGAGCCGACGGGGGCGGACCGCTGACATACAACAAGGAAAACCTGCTCAACCCGTCCTTCATCGCGCGCGGCTCCGACCTCGAAGTGGACTGACGGGCACCTCAGTCGATGCGGTACCCGAGGCGAGCGAGCCCTCGCTGGATACCGTCCTTTTCGACCGCCTTGAGGTACGCCTCCTTCGGCTCGATCAGGTCCTTCTGGACGAGCTCGAGGAGCGCCGAGTTCAGGGTCTGGTTTCCCAACGCCTTCTTGGTCTCCATCATCGAGGGAATCTGGAACGTCTTTCCTTCACGGATGAGGTTGGAGATGGCGTTGTCGATCATCAGCGTCTCGAGCGCCGCGACCCGTCCCCCCGTCTTCTTCTTGCACAGCGTCTGCGCGATCACCGCTCTCAGCGACTCCGACAGCATCGTCCGGATCTGGGACTGCCGGTCGGGCGGGAACTGATCGATGATGCGATCCACGGTCGATGGAGCGGTGTTGGTGTGCAACGTTCCGAAGACGAGGTGTCCAGTCTCGGCGGTCTCCATCGCGATCGAGATCGTCTCGAGGTCCCGCATCTCACCGACCAGGACGATGTCGGGGTCTTCTCGGAGCGCGGCGCGCAGGGCCGGCTTGAACCCCACGGTATGCACCCCGACCTCGCGCTGGTTCACGAGGCTCATCTTGCTCGGGTGGACGAACTCGATCGGGTCTTCGATCGTGATGATGTGGGTTGCTCGCGTCCGGTTGATGTAGTCGACCATCGCCGCGAGCGTCGTCGATTTGCCCGAGCCCGTCGGCCCGGTCACCACGACCAGACCTTTCGTGAGGCTACAGAGGTCGAGGATGTGTTTGGGGAGATCGAGCTGTTCGGCGGTGAGAATCTCGTCGGGGATGATCCTGAAGACCGCCCCTGGGCCCCGCCGGTCCATGAAAACGTTGACGCGAAAACGTCCGACCCCTGGGATTTCGTAGGCGAAGTCCGTGTCCCTCAGCTCCACGAACTCTTCGTAGTTTCGATCGGGCATGATCTCGAGGATCAGCGCTTCGGTGGCGGTCGCGCCGAGAGGCTCCATGTTCCTGAGCCGCACGATGTCACCGTCTTTGCGAAACAGCGGAGGATTTCCGCTCGTCAGATGGAGGTCGGAGCAGTCTTCGTCGAACATCATCCGCAGATAACCGTCGATCTCGGCTCCGCTGCCGGGTGTCTTCATCGCGACTGGCCGAGCCACGACCGAGCTCTCCGCAGGGTCCTCGGACGCCGGGGAAGCGACGGCGACCGACCTCGAGCTCGCGCTCGGTTTGACGGCCGGATCATTGAAGGAAGACGCGCGCGAGCTCCGCGGCGCGTCGACGAGGTCTTCCTCCTTGAGGGCGGCCGGACGTGCCACCTTTCCCGACGC
Source organism: uncultured Bradymonadales bacterium (assembly GCA_964411125.1). Taxonomy (GTDB): domain Bacteria; phylum Myxococcota_A; class Bradymonadia; order Bradymonadales; family Bradymonadaceae; genus JBFIHF01. The sequence continues at coordinate 8,609 of CAYPJU010000015.1, forward strand.
TCCCCGCTCGAACCCTCCGCTCGTCGGCTTCTTCACCGGATCCGTCGGCGTCCCGGGGCGGACGTAGACGCTCAGCTTCCCGGCCCGTCGAAACCCCATGATCGCGACCGTGCCCGCCGAGCAGGAGTAGGCGAACTCGATTCGGTCCTCCCGGTCGAGCTGCCGCGCTTCCTCGTCGCTCATCACCTCGGCGAGCAGCCCTTCGATCTGAGCGTTCGACAGAATCTTCGAGCTGAGCGGCCGCTGCGCACCGTCCCCCGCGTCGACCTTCACCTCGCTGTCGGGATGGATGAGGGCGAGAGCGAGCTTCTCATCCATCATCACCTGAACCAGCCGATCGATCATTGCCACGATGTCCCTCCTATCCTGTCGTACAGAGCCTGCGGGCTCCCCAATCGCGCATACCTTAGCACAGCCACACGGGTGGCTGCTTCGTTCTCGATGGTCGATCAGCGGCAGACGAATGTGGCGCTGGTCATGTTGCATTCGGCGTTGGACCGGCAGCCGCGGCACTGACAGGCACGCGCAGGTGTCCGCGTCCCAGGCGCCCCCCATCCCGGTCGGGCAGTGGGCGGGCACCTGGCACCCGTTCTGGCACGTAGGCGTTGCCCTGATATCGACGACGAACCGATAGCTGGGCGCCGAGCGGGGCGCACTCCATGTCGGAGTTGCAGCCGGTGTAGATGCAGTCCCTGACGGCATGAGTAGTTGCCCGCGTCGAACGCGCGGCTTCCGCCCCCGCGGTCCGTCGCCACCGTGCAGGCGACAAACACGATTGAAAGATCGCGCGCCGGCGACCTGCCCGCATCCGGCCAGTCGGAGAGAACGCAGCGTCTGAACCTTCCGAGGGAGCGACGTGGCTTGTGGCGCTGTCGGCCGAAGCGACCGCCAACATGAGCCCACCCCTATTCCTTCCACGAGGTCCGTCGAGCAACGGCGCAATCGTCTTTCAGCTCATGTCAGTGTCACACCTACATCGTGGTCGTCAGAGTGGGGACAGGTCGTCCACGCGCCTTCGTCACCACCGAGGAATGAAATGAGACATTCAATTTTGGTATTCGCCCTCTGGATCGCCGCATGCGGTGGAACCACAACGGACTCCGTCGACCAGCCGGGCGACGACGAACACGGACGCATCGACTGGGGCAAAGCGGACGACAACTCCGTCGTTCGCCCCGGAACGCGGGAGGCAGAGGCTGTGCTCGACTACGCCAACCAGCCTCTGGCGAACCAGACCGACGGTGTGGTCTTTCTGACTGAGCTCGATACCGAACTCAACCGGCGCTCGGCCGAGTCGATCGTCGAAGCGCGCGCCGGAGCAGACGGGACGTTCGGCACCGCCGACGACGGACGGTTCTCGTCGCTCGACGATCTCGACGCGTTGCCGTGGGTTGGCCGGGGTGCGCTGCGGCAACTCTTCGTGCTCGCCGAGGCCAACGGGTTCTTCGTGACGACCGCCCCGTGCGACGGGGTGGCCGGGAACCACTTCTCGACGCTGGCGCAGCTAGTCGAGCTCGAGAACTCGGGATGCGACCACTTCGTCGGGGACGTCACGATCGACGTGTCGGGCACGATTCTTCCGGCACACCGAACGCTGAAGGCGTTCGACGCCGTCCGCGAAATCGGCGGTCAGTTGGTCGTGGGTCGTAACCGCGCCTTGGAGGTCGTGCGGTTCGCGAACCTGGAGGTCGTCGGCGAGATCGCCACGAACGTGTTCGAAATCGGCGGCAGGCACGTCGAATTTCCGAACCTCACGAAAGCGAAGATCCTCACGATCGGCGAGCGAACGCCCGGCCCCTGGAACTTCGACGCCCTCGAGGAAGTGGAAAGTCTATACGTCGCGCAGCCTTCCGGTGATTTTCCGCAATTGCGGCGGGTGAGATCGATGCGCGTACAGCTGCCCGAGGTGACAGGATTCGACGCACTCGAGTTCGCGAATCTGATCCTCATCGACGCCGAGACGCGGGTGTCGGGATTCCGAGCACTGGTAGAGGTCGGGAACCTCCTGGTGCGATCGGATGGCCCGAGGTTCCAGCCGTTCGTCGTCGAAGGCTTCGATGCTCTCGAACGGGGCCTGGTGCTCGGTCTGACCTCGGGGCAGCAGCGGTTGCGCTTCGGCGGCTTCCCGAGCCTCGTGGAGGCGGAGGTGATCGAGCTCACGGGCTCCGATGCCGTGTTCCCCTCATTGGTCCGGGTCGACCGCATCGACACGAACACGACCGTGACGTTCGGCGGCTCCTTCCCGGCGCTCAGGGAGGTCGAGACTGTGCGCTGCCACGCGCGGCTGAACCCGTTTCCGGCGCTGGAACGAGTGACGGGCGACTTCACGCTGCAGGGCTCGGGCACGATGGGCGCGAGCCGGCTCGAAGAGGTCGGGGGCTTCATGATGGTCGATGGGGCGCTGTCTGAGTACGAATCCCTTCGTCGCGTCGGCGGGTGGCTCGAACTGCGGGTGGACAGCGTCGACTGGGACGGAATGCGGCGCCTCGAACGGGTGGGTCGCTCGGTGAGCGTGACGTGCCTCGCTGGCTCCATGGACGGTTTCGACCAGCTGTCGCACGTCGGCAGTGATCTCGCACTGCAAGTCACGAGCTGTGCCGCCACCGGGTTCGACAGCCTGGAGCAAACGACGAACTCTCTCACGCTCGAGCTTCTGGACGCCAACGCGCTGTTCGACGGCCTTCCGCTCCTCGACCGCGTCCGGAATCTGCGTTTCCACACGCACTCGTCCGAGCCCCTCGCCGTCCTCCCCTCGCTGACCCTCGTCGACGGCACCATGAACCTGCGGCGCAGTTTCGAACCGGATCTCACGTCGGTGACCAACGAAGCGCTCTTCGGGCTCGACGCGCTGGAGACCGTCAACGAGAACGTCACGATCGCCGACGCGAACGGCATCGGCGGCCTGGGAAGCCTGACGACGATCGGCGGGGACCTCCTGGTTCTTCCTCGCAATCTGCCCGTCGCGGCGCAGGACGCATTCCTCGACCAGCTGCTGCACTTTTCCGGGCAGATCGAGGTCCGCTGACGGTTCGACGTGTCGCACGGCGCTCGACCAGGGTGTAGAGTTGCCCTGCACCGACGTCGGAGACATATGCACCGCACCCTCGCCATCTGCTCGCTCGCCTTCATACTCCCCGCATCGGCCGCGGCCACGACGGTCACCGTGACCGACACGACGTCGCTGGTGGCCGCCCTCGCGAGCGCCACGGCGGGCGACGTCATCACGCTCGCCCCCGGAACCTACGCGGTGGACCAGAACCTGAACTGTGCGGCCGACGGTACGCCGACCGCGCCGATCGTGGTCCGCGCGGTGAACCTCGGGGACGCGACGGTGGAGTTCGATGCGGTGGAAGGCTTCAAGGTCTCGGGGGCATCATGGCAGTTCGAGAACCTGGTGGTTCGCGGTGTGTGCGCCGACGATTCGACCTGCGAGCACGCCTTCCACGTGACCGGGGAGGCGGACGATTTCGCGCTGCTCAACAGCCGCCTCGTGAACTTCAACGCGCACCTGAAGGCGAACGGGGATGGCGACCCGCGGGCCTGGCCCGACCGGGGGCTGGTCGATGGCAACGAGTTCTACAACGAAGCAGTTCGTGCCACCGCGAACCCGGTCACGCCGCTCGACATCGTCGGGGGCGACGACTGGGTCGTTCGACGAAACTTCATCCACGATTTCGCGAAAGGTCAGGGCAACAGCATCAGTTACGCGGCGTTCCTGAAGGGGAAGGGACGAAACGGCCTGTTCGAGCGCAACCTGGTGGCGTGCGAGCACCTGCACACTGGACAGATCCGGCTCGGCCTGTCGTTTGGCGGCGGGGGGACCGATGATGCGTTCTGCGAGGGAGGCACTTGCACGCCGGAGCACATCGACGGAGTGATGCGAAACAACATCATCGCGAACTGCCCCGCCGACGTCGGCATCTATGTCAACGAGGGACAGAACGTTCGCATCCTCAACAACACGCTCTACAACACGACCGGGATCGACCTTCGGTTCGCCGCGACGACCGCGACGGTCGCCAACAACGTGCTCGACGGGCGCATCCGCGAACGCGACGGCGCGACGAGCACCAGCTCGGGTAATCTGGAGCTGACCCGCGACGACCTCGACGCGATTTTCGTCGATCCGGGCGCGCTCGACTTCGGCCCCCTCGACGCGGCGTTCCTCTTCGACCTCGCCGACCCCGCATATCCAGTCGACGACGACTTCTGCGGGTCAATGCGTGACGCCGCCGTCTTCGACGTGGGGGCGATCGAGTACGACGGCTCGATCTGCGACACCTCGACACCGTTCCACGGAGAACCCGCGGCGACGCCGGGCGACATGGGGTCCGCAGACGACGACATGGGGTCGGGAGGCGACGACATGGGCACCGGTGGGGAAGACACGGGCGTCAGCGGGCCCGACGGGAGAGGCGACGCCGGGGACGTTGGTGACGGTGGGACGAGCCGCGATGGTGGGGCAGGCGGCGACGCCGGAACTTCCGAACCGGAATTCGACGACGACTCGACCCCCGTCCCGATGCCCATCGGAAAGAAGGGGTGTTGCGCCACGGCGGCCACCCCGATGAACGACACGATCCTGGCGCTCTTCGCTCTCGCGCTCGTGGGGCTGCGTCGCCGCCGCTCGCGGCGCTGACCGCGCCTCGCTGCCCGCTCAACCGGGGGTTCTGGTCCCGGCTTCGCCTTCTGGACGCACGAATTCGAGCCCGTCGTCGATCTTCCCCCGACGGTACAGCAGCCAGTCCAGAAGGTAGTTCTGGTAGAGCCGCCAGGGGAGCCGATCACCCTGCCGCGGAAGCACGGCGCTCGCTCGCTCCACGTAACCCGACGTGAAGTCGATCAGCGGCTGGGGCTCCAGATCCTCTGGCAAGCGCGGCCAGACCTGCGTGTACCCGTTCCGTTTCATGTGCTTCAGGAGCCGCACGACGTACTGTGAGATCAACTCGCACTTCAAAGTCCACGCCGCGTTGGTGTAGCCGATCGACATCGCGCTGTTGGGCAGGTCGCTCAACATCGTCCCCTTGTGCAGATAGCGGTCCCCCGTGTTCACCGGTTCGCCATCGACCACGACCCGAGCGTTCCCCATGAAGACCAGTCGAAGTCCGGTCGCAGTGACGACGATGTCGGCTTCGATCTCCTCCCCCGATCGCAACAGGATGCCGGTCGGGGTGAAACGCTCGATGTGGTCGGTCACGACCGACGCCGACCCCTCGCGGATCGCCTCGAAGAGGTCGGAGTCGGGGACGAAGCAGATGCGTTGGTCCCACGGATCGTACGAGGGGCTGAAGTGCTCGTCGGCGACCTCGGGACCGAGCTCGTGGACGACTCCAGTGCGAATGTGGCGGCGGACAACGTCGGGGAGCGTACGCGAAAGGTTGTAGAAGAACATCATCACGAGCACGTTCTTCCAGCGGGCGATGCGGGCGCCGCGGCGATCGCCGAAGAGGCTCTGCAGTCGCTCGGCGGTCGCGTCCTTGCCGGGGAGCGACATCACGTAGCTCGGTGAGCGTTGCAGCATGGTGACGTGGGCGGCCTCCTTCGCCATCGCCGGGACCACCGTCACGGCGGTCGCGCCGCTGCCGATGACGACGACCCGCTTCCCCGCGTAGTCGAGCTCCTCGGGCCAATGCTGCGGGTGGACGATCTCTCCTTCGAATTCGTCGCGGCCTTCGAACTCCGGATCGTGCCCCCGTTCGTAGTCGTAGTAGCCGGTGCACCCCCACAGGAAATTGCACGTCATCTCGGTCTGACCCTCGGGGGTTTCGACCGTCAGCGTCCACCGGCTCGTCTCGGAGGACCAGGCCGCTTCCACGACGCGACGTCGCATCTCGAAGTATCGCCCCAGATCGAAAGTCTCGATGGTGTCGTGAAGGTATTCGAGGATCGACTCTGCGTCGGCAAGAGCGACGTCCGAACGCCAGGGGTGGAACGAAAACCCTAGAGAGTGCATGTCCGAGTCGGAGCGAATCCCGGGGTACCGAAAGAGGTCCCACGTGCCGCCGATTGCATCGCGCGCCTCGAGGACGGTGAACGAGATCTCGGGGCACTGCTCCTGCAGGTAGTACGCGGCGGCGATGCCCGAGAGGCCCGCCCCTACGACGACGACGTCGAGATGTCTGGTTTCCATCGGCTCTCAGCTTCGGGCGTGCGGGCAGGTCTCGCGCGTCCGCCCGTCCTCTGAAAACGAAAAAGCCCCGCTCGCATTCCGAGCGGGGCATCTTCGTAACATACAACCACAGAGACCGTGACAGGGCTTATGCCTGCAAGACAAAGCAAACTCGGTGCCAGGCTCTCAACCCCCTGAATTGCAACACCTTTACCTCTCCACCCCGTTTCGAGGCACCGTCGATCAGGACATCGATGCCAGAGTCGTTCGCAGTTGGACAAACGATACTCCACCCCTCGCCAACCGCTCCGCAAAGCTTTCGTTTCGTGCCGCGGGTCTGCTAATCTGAGCACACTTGAAGGACAACCAGGAGTGACGAATGCGGACCGTCTTGCGCGGGTGCACCATCGGAATGTTCGCGGTCTCTGTACTCGTCTCCATGCCGGCGACGGCGGAGATCACGGCGAATTTTCGTGCACAGGCGATCGACGGCGGTTGCCGCGTCGACGACGAGGAGGGACCCACCCAGGGCGACCCCGACCGAATCTATCGCGTCGCAATCTTCGACTCCACGGCGACCGCCAACGGCTGTGTCGACGGTTGCACGTCCGACGACGGCAACCCGGCGACCGCCGACGCGCGCTCCTCCGACTTCTGCAACGACAACTCCGGCTGCGGCGCTTGGAACTTCACCGACACCACCGTCTCGAAAGTCGTGCCCGGTCGGTCGCTCGTCTACTTCTACTTCGGCCTCTTCGACAACGACGCCGACGCCACCGATCTCAATGGCGATCACTGGTTCGGGACGGGTTTGAAGCGGACCAACCGGACTGACCTCAACAACAACAACGCGCCGTACAAACCCGATTCGCCGATCAACACGATGTGTGGCGGAGACGTCGAAAAAGGGGGCCACGCGGGCAACTTCGACGTCACCTATTCGGTCTGGTTCACCGACGACACCGGGCCCGACCTCAGTGCATCGCGCCCCTCGAACCGCGACGACACCCTCGACGACGTTCACGACAACGACACTTCACTGCAGTTTCGATGGGGCGCAGCCACGGACGACGACTCCGGGATCAAGACGGGCGAGTACAAGTTTCAGCTCTACGACGTGACCGCAGGCCAGTCCGTGACTTCGCTCGGGGACGCGCCCTCCAATCGTGTCCTCGACATCTGCGCGAGCGGCTGCGACTACGCCTATACGCCCGTCCATGGACACACCTACCGGGTGCGAGTCCGCGCGACGAATGGCAACTATCCCGAGATCGACAACCCGACCACGGCCTGGAGCGCCTACAGCCAGGACATCACCGTCGACCTCGTCGACCCCGTCGCGACGATCTCCGCACCGTCGCCGGGCGACTGGTTCAACGGCGACTTCACCGTCGACTTCGACGACTCCGACGACGGGGTCGGCCTCGACAGCGCCGCGTGCGAGTGGCAGGTCTCGGCTGGGGCTGTGACGATGCCGTGGGCTACGCGCGCATGCGACGGGACGCGGACCGTCACGGTCGGCACGACAGGGGACTGCAACGCCGAAGGGGCCGACGTTTGCGTCGTCGAGACGCGCAACGCCGACGAGGCCCGCCGCACTTCCACCGTCGGGACCCGCGCGTTCGGCATCGACTGGACCGAAGACATCGTCGGGCTGGTGAGCGCCTTCACGCAACAGGGAGGAATGCCGATCGCGGCGAACGGCTGGACGAACGACCGAGACCCCTACTTCTCGTGGGCGGCTTCGACCAGCACCTCCCCCATCGCCGGGTACTCCTGGGCTCTCGACCAGTCCCCCGATTGCGGCTCGACCGAGATTCCGGGGACGGGGCCGTTTTCGGTCCAGCTCACCGTCGGCCGACTCACCGACGGGGTGCACGAGTTTCAGGTGCGGGCCATCGACGAGGCGGGGAACTGCGGCCCCGTGACGACGCGCACCGTGCAGGTCGACGCGACCGCCGAGTCCGTCACGAATCTGCGCGCCCAGAACGGCGCCGGCATGGCGATCCCTCCCCAGACCTGGCAGCAGGAAAACGCCCCTACGATGCTGTGGGATGCCCCCGCCTCCGCCTCGCCGATCGCCGGTTACAGCTTCGGCACCGGCGCCGCGACGGACTGCACGATTGACGGGATGCAGACCAGCGCCTCGATCGGTCCGCTCCCCGACGGGACGACCTCCTTCTGGGTACGCGCGGTCGACGCCGCCGGAAACTGCGGCCCTGCGGCGACGTTCGAGATCGACGTCGACACGACCCCCGACACCGTCCCCGGGCTGCGCGCGTTCGACCAGCAGGGGGGAGCCCCCATCGTGTCGGGAGTGGCCCAGGACGACACCGACCCGTGGCTCGAATGGGACCAGCCCCTGTCGACCGCGCCGATCGCAGGCTTCTCTTACGGGACCGCGATGCCGGCGGACTGCTCCATCGACACGATCTCCCGCAACGCTCAGCTCTCCGGGCTACCGATGGGCACCACGACGTTCTGGGTCTCCGCGATCGACGAAGCCGGCAACTGCGGCCCGCCCGCCACCTTCGACATCGTCGTCGACATCGCGTCGTGCGGAGACGGAACCGTCGATCCGGGCGAGGAGTGCGACGACGCCAACACCGACCAAGACGACGATTGCATCGCCTGCCAGGACGCCGAATGCGGCGACGGGTACGTCTGGACCGGCAACGAAGCATGCGACCAGGGCGACGACAACAGCGACACCGAGCCGAACGCGTGCCGAACCGATTGCACCGACCCCCGATGCGGTGACGGCGTGGTCGACACCGGTGAGACCTGCGACGAAGGGGATCAGAACTCCGACGAAGCGGGTGCGACCTGCCGCACCAACTGTGCGCTCGCCTCCTGCGGCGACGGCGTCGTCAACCCCGGCGAAGAGTGCGACGAAGGCGCGAACAACGACGACAATGCCATCGACGGATGCCGCACGAACTGCGCCCTCGCCTTCTGCGGCGACGGCGTCATCGACACCGGCGAGACGTGCGACGACGGCGCCGCGAACGACGACTTCACCCCTGACGCGTGCCGCGACAACTGCGCCCGACCAGCCTGCGGCGACGGAACCGTCGACACCGGCGAGATGTGCGACGACGGTGGCAACAACAGTGACGACGCCCCCGATGCTTGCCGCACCACCTGTGTCCCCGCGTTCTGCGGAGACGGCATCGTCGACAGCGACGAGGCGTGCGAGCTCGGCGACGTTCAGGGTGACCTGATCTGCCTGGACGACTGCCAGTTCGGCGCCCCTCCCGAAGAACCCGACATGGGCATCGACGCCGGCGACATGGGCTCCCCCGACATGGGAGCCCCCGAAACCGACATGGGCGGTGGCGACAGCAACAACGTGACCGGCGGCGGCAACAACGGGACCGACGACGCAGGGACGGGCTCCGCGGACATGGGAGCTCCGGGCGCCGACGTCGGCCCCGATGCCAGCGAACCCGACCTCGTGGAATCCGGCGTAGGCGGATGTTGCGCGCAGGTTCCCTCCCGAGCCCCATCGCAGTGGCCGCTCGTCGGACTTCTCGTCCTGGTGATGGGTGGGCTTCGGCGGCGCCGGCGGCGCTGAGGCTACAGCTCGGGGCTGTCGGGACCGAACCGCATTCCGAAGATCTCGACGCCTTCGTAGGTGATCGCCAGGTAGATCAGCGGCGGCCCGTCCGCGCGCGCTGAGATCTCGTGGGTGTAGTCCTGGTCACGTTCCACCAGGGAACCAGGCCCGTGTTCGACCCCGTGCTCGTCGACGAGCCACCCCTGGATCACGAAGTTGTACTCCTTGCCGAGGTGGGTGTGCTCCGGGAACCCCGTCCCCGGCTCGAGCTTGTTGAAGCCCGTGATCGCACGTTCGACCGCCGGGCCCCCTTCGATGTGATACAGCGTCAGCGATCCGAGCGCCGTCGGCTCCCACACGTCCTCGTCGTCGATCTTCGAGAGCCATTCGCGTGCCTTCTCGCTACCCACATCCATCAACCGGGCAACCTCGTCAGTGTAAGCTGCGAACCGCGCCAGGGTGGTCGCTTCGGCGAACAGCCGCGGCGGTGGCTTAACGGCCGGCGCGCCCGCGGCGAGAAGTGACGTCTCGAGCTCCAGCGCCTCTCGGCACGACTCACATTCGTCGAGGTGGATCTCGACCCGTTCGCTCTCCTCCTCGGAGAGCGCGCCGGTGAGCCAGTCCCATAGCAGGTCTTCGACGTGCGGGGTGGTCACGATTCACCTCCCCCGAGCGCATCGCGCAACGCCTCACGCCCCCGACGCATCCTCGATTTCACGGTCCCCTGTGGAATCTCGAGCCGCTCGGCGATCTCGCTCGTCGTCGAGCCTTCGAAATAGGCGAGCACCACCACCTCGCGAAGGTCTTCGGCGAGGGCGTCGACGCACTCGCGCACGCGACCGTGGTCAGACTGCCGGCCCGGCGAGACGGCTTCCGTGGGCCGGGCCACGTCGTCGCCGGAGCGCTGCAGGATCTTCGTGCGGCGCGACGCTTTCCGCACCCGATCGAGGCAGCGCGATCGCGCCCGCATCATCAGCCAGGTCTGCACCGTCGCCTTCGAAGACTCGTACTCGTGCGCCTTCGCCCACACCTCCATGAAGACGTCGTGGACGAGATCGTGAGCCCGATCGCCCAGGCGAAACGACCCGGCGAGAGCCATCATCGAACCGGCATACCGCGCATAGAGCGTCCCCAGCGCATCACGGTCTCCGCCCGCGATCGCGATGACGAGCTCCTGGTCTGTCGGTTCGTCGGACAAGTCGGGCATGCTCCACTCAGGTAGCGGCACCGTACCCACCAGCGAGGATGGGATGCAACCCGGACGCGTCCGTGGTGCAATGGCGCTCATTCGATGTACGTGTACGAAGAACATGTCGCTCTGGTTACGCGCGATCTGCGAGATCGGATCGAGCATTCCGACGGAATCGAGGGTTCGAACGAGTGAAAAACGTCCGGCTACTCATCGCCTACGACGGCGCACGCTATCACGGATGGGCGCGCCAGCCCGAAGCCCCGACGATCGAGGGCGAGATACACCTTGCCCTCGACAAGCTCCTCGCGGGCGCCGACTTCCAGATGCAGGGGGCGAGCCGCACGGACGCCGGGGTGCACGCGCTCGGGCAGGTCGCGAACGTGCGTCACGAATCGACGCGAACGCCGTGGGACTTCGTCCGGGGACTGAACGCGATCACGGCCGACGACATCGCGGTGTGGCATGCCGAGGAGGTCCCCGACGACTTCGATGCAAGGCACCACTCGACCGGCAAGCGCTACCGCTACCGAATCTGGCCTCACCGGTTCGACGACCCGCTTCGGCGGGCTCAGACCTGGACCGTCCGACAGAGGCTCGATCTCGACGCCATGCGTCGCGCCGCCGAAGACCTCGTCGGGAGCCACGACTTCGCGAGCTTCCGTGCCGCGGATTGTCAGGCGCAGACCACGGTACGCGAGCTGACCCGAGTGGACCTCGAAGAGGTCCACGACGAGCTCGTGCTATGGGTCGAAGGAACAGCCTTTCTGAAGTACATGGTGCGCAACATCGCCGGTACGCTCGTCGACGTGGGACGCGGACAGATCGACCGACGGGCGATCCCGTCGATCCTCGGCGCGAGCGACCGGCAGGCAGCCGGCCAGTGTGCCCCACCCCACGGGCTGGCGTTGATCGAAGTCTTCTACGAAAACCACCCGTGGCGAGACTCACCCCGAGTCGGTGTGGATCAGCGGTACTGAGTTCGGCGATTCAACCGACTCCCTAGAACGCTCGACTGAAACTTCGGTAGGGCGACAGCACCGTCATCAACTGCCGCATCGTCGGAAGCCCTTCGACGACCAGATCTTCGTCGACGTAGAGCGCCGGCTTGATCACGTCCTGGGAAGCGAGATCGATGGAGTACGGCACACCCAGCAGGTGCAGCATGCTCTGCAACTGTCGACGTCGAGGACAGGTTCGATTGGCGCGGAGAGTGAGGGTCATCTTGGGCTCCTTGACCTTGCGGCCGTGCATCCATGGGAGGCTAAACCCGAGCGCGACGGTGCCAAGCCGGAAGCCGGAAACGATCCCCGGGAACGCGGAATTACCCGACGTTTCGCATCGGGTTCACACGAAATACACATCGGCCTGCGAAGGTACGCATGGACCCAACCGGAGACCGAACATGAAGCGATTGCTCTACGCCCTGCCCCTCTTCGCCTTGCTACTGCCGTGGACCTTCATCGGGTTCACGATCGTCGGCGTATCGATCTTCGCGACGCCCTACTCTGCCTTCCTGATCCTTCCGGTGGTGGTAGTGCTCGGGGGAGCCTTCGCAGCACATCGCTCGCTCGCCCGTCGGGAGCGACACGGGGCGGCGTTCGTAGCCACCGCATCGATCCTGGCGGCGCCGCTCCTCGCGATCCTCGTCTCGTTCGGCATCCACGGCGACCGGGTCCTGAAGCAGTCGAACGTCGACGACGACGTCCTCGCCTCGCTCGGCTACTCGCACGTGGACTCGAAAGGGGCGTGTCGTCACTGACCGCTTCTTGCGTCTCGACTCCGAGCGGAGCAAACTCGCTGCACACAGATTTCGTGGGGCGGGAATGCCGCCTGCCGCGCTCGGAGTTCTCCCCCCATGCAGCTCGAGAAGCCACAACACGTCGCCGACCGAATGGGAGCAGCGCTCGTCGCGCTCCTGCTCGGCTGCGCGATGTTGCTGTTCGTCGTGGGCCCCGACGCGTCCGCTTCGCCGGACCCCGGGGACTTCGACGGTCCGAGCTGGACCGCAGACACCTCCGATGGAGGTTCCCCCGGACATTTCCCCTGGTCCGGCTGGGCCGCCCTGCCGACGCTCGATCTCTCGGTCGTCGGTCCGAGCGCGACCGATGCCGTTCATCCCGTCGCCGTCATTGCCACACCGCCCCAGCGGCCGGTGCTCGCGTACGCTCCGAAACTTCCTCCGCCGTCGCTCGCGTAGCAGCCTCCGCGCTGCCCCTCGATCACCAAACGCAAGCTGACAATACCGGTCCGAACGGACCGACGCGCGCCCGTGCGCGCCACAAGGAGGTTTCAATGAACGAACTCAACACGCTCATCGGGCGTGATCCCGTGATGGATCACGCTCTCGCCAACGTCGCCAGAGGGCTCTACGACTTCGAGCGAACCCTCGGGACCGACCTCGATGCGGCCCAGACTCTCGAGACCAAAGCGCGCCAGCTCTGGTCGGCTGTCGTGCGGCTCGACCGCGAAGTCGCACCGCGCCAGCACGAGATTCTGCGCGCGACGATCCGACGCTTCATCGTCGAATGCCGCGAGGCGGAACGACGCCTGCTGCGGGAAGAACCCGTTTTGATCGGGGCGATGCGACGCGCGTTCGGGGAGGTGGTCCGACGCTACCGGCGCTTCACCATGATGGAACAGGCGGTCCGGTACGAAGACCGATTCCTCGACACACTCGACTGAGGAGAGCGCCATGGAGAAGTTGTTCGCATGGGGGTTTCTCTTCGTCGGCGCCCTGCTGGCGATCATCGCCGGCCCGTCGGAGCTTCAAACCTTGCAGATGGCCTCGCGCGCCGACAGATTCGAGTCGACGAACGGGCGGGTGACGGCATCGTTCACCCAGCAGCACCCCAAGGGGCCCGACACCCAGGTCCTCGAATACGAATACGTCGTCGCCGGTGTGAAGCATCACGGCGACAATTCGCTCACCCGCGTCGGAGACCGGCCCGACGAAATCCGGCCCCTCATCCACCGTGCGAACGGCGAGGATACGGTGAGGGTGTACTACGATCCCGAAGATCCGAGCGTCTCCACGGTTCACCGGTCGGTGAGCCTGGCATGGCCACTCGGCATCCTCGGCTTCGCGGGGCTCTGCCTCGCCGTCGGGATCGACGGGACGCTGAAGCACCGCCGGCTCGCCGCATGAGCGGTCATCGATAGCCGAGAGAGTGGGGACGGAGGCCGATGCGCCTCCTTTCCGCTTTGGGGCGCCCCTCTGCTACCCTGTCCACGAATGTACAGGACGGAGGACCCATGTCTCTTGCTCGCTTAATTCCGCTCGCGATCGCTGCGCTCGCCCTCTCGGCTTGCGGTGACGGCTCCACGACCAAGGAGGTGTCCAGGGACGCCGGTTTCGACGTGACCGAGGCACCGGTCGAAGATGCCGGCGCCGACGTCGGGGGGAACGCTGATGCCGGCGGCACCGAAGACGTGGGAAGCGAGACCGACCTCGGCGGTCCCACCGACATGGGGCGAGTTCCGGACATGGCGCCGCCCTCCGATGCGTCGACGGCCGACATGCCGCCCGACATGCCATCCGGGCAGTGCGGCAATGGCATCATCGAGGGCGGCGAGCAGTGCGACGACGGCAACGACGACGAGGCCGACGCGTGCGCGAGCGATTGCACGCTGACGTGCGGCAACGGTGTTCTCGGAACGAACGAACAGTGCGACACCGCAATCCCGGCGGGGATGCCGGGGGCGTGTCCGACGTCGTGCGACGACGGCGATGCCTGCACGACCGAGACCCTGCAGGGTACCGACTGCGAAGCGACCTGCGTCACCGGCACCATCGCCGCCTGCATCGACGCCGACGGCTGCTGCCCATCGACTTGCGACGCCAACGACGATGACGACTGCTCTGCCATGTGCGGAAACGGCGCGGTCGAACCGAATGAAGCGTGCGACGGCAACTGCCCGACGACATGCGACGATCAGAACGCCTGCACCGCCGACTCGTCGTCGGGCTCCGCCGCGACGTGCGACGTGATGTGTACGAACGCCGCCATCACCGCCTGCACCGACGCCGACGGCTGCTGCCCCGCCGCATGCGATGCCACCAACGACGACGACTGCAGCGCGAGCTGCGGCAACGGCACGGTCGAGGCGCCGGAGACGTGCGACGGCAACTGCCCGACCTCCTGCGACGACGGGAACGTCTGCACGACGGACTCCCTGCAGGGCTCCGCAGGCCAGTGCAATGCGACGTGCGTCGCCGCACCGATCACCGCCTGCTCGTCGGGGGACGGCTGCTGTCCGTCGGGGTGTACCACCGTCAATGACACCGACTGCCAGGTCTCGTGCGGTAACGGCGCCGTCGAACAGGGAGAGGAGTGTGACGACGGCAACACGACACCGGGCGATGGGTGCGACGCATCCTGCATGACCGAAGCGATCACCTTCCGGATGACCGACCTCGACATCATGGATCCCCACGTCTACGCCGACCTCCCCTTCTTCGGATGCACAGACATCACGAACAGCGTGCCCCTCAACCTCGCCCCGTCCGTGAACCAGATGCTCGAGGACGCGATCCAGTGCGACGGCGACTGCGGGGACGCCGGAGACGACGACGGGGAGCTCGATCTCAGCTTTGCCCTGCAGTTCGACCCACTCGTCCAGGGCCACCTCGCGATGGGCTCGGTCGACGTCATGGAGGCGACGTGCACGGCGCCGGCCGATTCGACCACGTGCGGCCCCGGCGGATTCTCCGAGACGGCGAACTACGCCTCCGACACGATGGACGCGTGCCTCGCGGCGCTGCCGAACACGACGCGCCCCTACTCTCCGGCCGTGCCCGTCGCCGACGCGCCGTGCTTCGCCACCGAGACCGTTTCGCTCACGATCGACGTCGGCGGAATCCTCATCCCACTCACCGACGTCACCGTCGGCGGAACCTGGGTCGGAACCCCCGCAACGTCGATCAGCGACGGCCTCCTCAGGGGCTTCCTGTCGGAGGCCGACGCCGACGCGATCATCATCCCGTCGAACATCGCCATCGTTGGTGGCGAGCCGCTCTCCTCAGTGCTCCCCGGTGGTACCAACGCTTGCGCGCGACACAGCGACCTCGACGTCGGCCCCGACGGGACCACCCCGGGATGGTGGTTCTACCTCTCCTTCCCCGCCGAACCGGTCCCCTACACGCCGTGAGCCCGCAATGCTTCTGATGATCCCAGGCCCGATCGAGGTCTCCCCCGCCGTCGTCGACGCGACGAGCGGCCCACCCCCGTCGCACCTCGCCCCCGACGTGATCGAAGCGCACGGAGCGGCGCTCGAGAAGATGCGTGAAGTGTGGCTGAGCGGTCCGAACGCTCAGCCGTTCATCATGCCGGGCAGTGGCACGATTGCCATGGACTCGGCCGTCGCGAACCTGGTCGCGGAAGGAGACGACGTCGTCGTGGTGAACACCGGTTACTTCAGCGACCGCATCGCCGAGATGGCCCGTCGCCGCGGAGCGTCCGTCCACGAAGTTCGCGCCGAACCGGGCCGCGTCCCCGCCCCCGAGGAGATCAGGACCCGCGTGAAGCACGCCCGGCCGCAGGTCGTCATCGCGACCCACGTAGACACCTCGACGGGCGTGCGCCTCGACCCGCAGCCTGTCGCCCGGATCGCACGCGAATCCGGCGCCCTGTCGATCTTCGACGGCGTCTGCGCCACCGCCGCCGAGCGCTTCGAGATGGAGGCGTGGGGCGCCGACGTCTATCTCACCGCATCTCAGAAAGCGATTGGCCTCCCACCGGGACTCGCGCTGTTGGTCGCCAGCGAAGCCGCGATGCTTCGCCGCCGCGCGCTCGCGACCCCCGTCCCGATGGCCCTCGACTGGTTCCAGTGGCTACCGATCATGCAGGCCTACGAAGACCGCCGTCCGTCGTACTTCTCGACCCCCGTCTCGCAGCTCGTCCGCGCGCTGCCGGTCGCCCTCGATGAGATCCTGGCCCACGGCATGGAGTCGCGTTTCGCGCAGCACGAGACCGCTGCTTCGAAGATGCGCGCCGCCTGGAAGCGCCTCGACCTCGAACTGTTCTGCGACCCCGAGGTCGCCGCCAACACCCTGAGCGCCGTGCGATATCCCGCGAACCGCGGCCCCGAGCTCGTCGCGGCCATCAAAGAGCATGGCGTCGTCGTGGCTCCCGGGCTCTATCCGGGGCGCAAGGAAACCTATTTCCGCGTCGGGCACATGGGCTACAGCGCGACGCAGCCCGACCACCTCGACGCGGCCATCGAGGCGGTCGAGGCCGCGCTGCGGTAAGCTGAATGGGGGCATATACACCGCACGGACGCGACCAGTCGGATGCAGGCGACAGTGCGCTGACCCGGGACATTCGGTAACTCCCTACAGCCGCCATGGTTGCTCCGGCACTCTCCGCGGCCATCTTCCGGTCCGACGCTTCCCCCGCGACGGACCCCCGATGCCCTCAGACGAAGGCCACGATCACGACCACGACAGCGGCACGGGCCACGCTCACGGAGCTTCCCGCCTCGAACTCGGGTTCGCGATCGCCTCCGGCGTCCTCGTCCTCCTCGGCTGGCTCCTCCCGAAGTTCGTCGACCCCCAGCCCGCCTGGCTGGCTGACACCCCGCTGTGGCTCGCGTACGTCTTCGGAGGATTCTTCACCCTCCGCGAAGCGATCGAGTCGGTACGTCGCGGCAACTTCCAGATCGACTTTCTGATGCTCGTCGCAGCGGCGGGCGCTGCCGCGCTCGGTGAATGGCTCGAGGGCGGTCTACTCCTCTTCCTGTTCAGCCTCGGCCACTCGCTCGAAGCGTATGCCATGAACCGCGCCCGGCGGGCCATCGAGTCGCTCGCCGACCTCGCCCCCGACACGGCGACTCGCGTCGTCGGCGACTCCGAGGAGATCGTCCCCGTGGAAGACCTGCGGGTAAAAGACCGCGTGCGGGTGAAGCCCAACGAACGAATCCCCGCCGACGGCGTCGTGGTCGACGGCGTGAGCTCGGTCAACCAGGCCCCGGTCACCGGCGAGAGCATACCGGTCGACAAGCGGCCGATTTCGGAGATCGCGACCGACCTCAGACACGTCGCGCCCGAACACCGCGTCTTCGCCGGCACCATAAACGGCGCCGGCGCTCTCGTCGTCCGCGTCACGAAGCTAGCGTCCGAGAGCACTCTGGCTCGCGTCGTCGAAATGGTCACGGCTGCGGAGTCGAAGCAGTCCCCGACGCAGCAATTCACCCGAAAGTTCGAGCGCTTCTTCGTGCCGGCCGTACTCGCTCTCGTCGTCCTGCTCCTGTTCGCCTTCCTCGTGCTCGACGAACCATTCTCGGCGAGCTTCTACAGGGCGATGGCCGTGCTGGTCGCCGCGAGCCCTTGCGCGTTGGCGATCGCCACGCCGAGCGCCATCCTGAGCGGTGTCGCGGCAGCCGGAAACTCCGGTGTCCTGGTGAAGGGTGGGGCTGCGCTCGAAAACCTCGGCACGCTCACGGCGATCGCGTTCGACAAGACCGGGACCCTCACCGAGGGCGAGCCGCGCGTCACCACGGTGCAGCCGTTCGGAGATGCGACCGCAACCGAGCTGCTGGCGACCGCCGTCGCCGTCGAGCGCCTCAGCGACCATCCGCTCGCTGCCGCCGTCGTACGCCACGGTGAGCGGGAACTCGCCGACGCAGCGCCGCGCGCGACCGACCTTTCGAGCATCACCGGCCGCGGCGTCCGAGCGACGCTGAACGGCGTCGAAGTGCTGATCGGAAAGGAAGAGCTTTTCGGAGAAGTCCCGGGAGAGCCGCTACCGAAGACGCTGAGCGAGTCGACCCGCGAACTGGAGCGCGCCGGCCAGACTACGATGATCGTCCGAGCGCAAGATCGATACCTCGGGACCATCGGCTTGATGGACATGCCGCGCGAGGCAGCGGGGCCCGTCATCGCGAGGCTCCGCGAGCTCGGCATCACCAAGATGCTGATGATCTCGGGGGACAATCAGTTTGTGGCGCAGGCCGTCGCCAACGAAATTGGGCTCGACGAAGCACGCGGCGACCTGATGCCCGAAGACAAGGTTCGCTACGTCGAAGAGCTTCGCGCCGCAGGCCCCGTGGCGATGGTCGGTGACGGCGTGAACGATGCGCCCGCAATGGCGAACGCCACCGTCGCGATCGCGATGGGCGCCGCCGGCTCGGACACGGCCCTCGAGACGGCCGAGATCGCCCTGATGGCCGACGACCTCCGAAAACTTCCCTATGCGGTGGGACTCAGCCGCAAGACCAGCCGCATCATCCGTCAGAACCTCTGGATGAGCCTCGGCATGGTAGCGTTTCTGATCCCCGCGACGCTGCTTGGTCTGAACATCGGCCCGGCCGTCGCCCTTCACGAAGGGTCGACGTTGGTGGTCGTCTTCAACGCTCTTCGGCTCCTCGGGTATCGCGACGGTTGATGAGCCCGGGCCCCTGAAGAGCTGGGAGGGTCGTGGCCGAGAATCCGGTGCGAACGAACCGCACTTCCGCTACGGCAACGCCAGTTCCCCGACCCCCGGAACGTCGATCGTCCCCGAAATGCCGGGGTCCGCGACCCGCACGAGCACCGCGTCGATGTCCGCGATCTCGGTCACCCAGACCTCCGGCGTGCCCATCGTTTCGCCGCCCGGGGTGCGGAGAGTCGCCGGGGTCGACAGGCCGGTAGGCCGGTGGGTGCGCATGATGTCGTCCCCCCAACTCACCGTGCCGTCCCCCTCCACGACCGCCGTCTTGAACCGCGTCGGCGCGATCGCAGTGCGCACGGTCTGCGCGCCGATGACCCGCTCCAGCCGGTCGTGGATCTTCTCGTACGTGTAGTCGCTCACCCAGGTCGGGTTGCAGTACCCCATGAAATCCGCGCGGCCGCTCGGCTCGTAGAGGTTGCCCGTGATGATGTCGTACCCCCACGACCCGATGCGACCCTGACTGTACGGATAGTTGCCGTCCGCGCCCGCCGCGCCCCCGCAGGGGGAGTGTCGGCGCCCGAGCGCATGCCCGACCTCGTGGACGAATGTGTCTTCGCCGCCGCCGTCGAAGCCGACCCCGATCCCGCCGCGCGCGTCGACGTCGTTGGGCCCTGGAACCGGCGCGATCCCCGCGACGCAGCCCCCGCCGCAGAACTGCTGCACGGAGTCCGCCGGCTGGATCACACAGTAGTAGTAGACGTCGTCGGGCGGATTGTCCTGAGCACGGATGTTGAGGCACAGATTCAGCATCTGCCCAAAACCGCCGCCGCCGGGCGAAAGCCCCTGGTTCGTGGCGTACGGTTCTCGGACCGTGATCTCGAGCCCGGGGATCGGATACTGCGAAAAGGCGGCGTCTCTCCAGCGGTCGATCGTCGCCTGATCCGTGCGCGGCACGCGCCCCGTCCCATCGGCGTTGTACTCGATCGGGACCAGCGTGATGCGCATCGTGCTCGCCAGCGCCTCCGACTGAAGCGCGGTGGTGCCCGTCGCCGGGACGCGCGGGTTCGCGACCGCACCCGCGGGCGCGCTGCACGACTGCGCCTCCAAAAGCTCGACCGAGTACTCGACCCCGGCCGGAAGTTCGTCCGCCTCGAACGTGAAGTTCGCCGTGCTGTCGCCCACCATCTCGGTCGAACTTCCCGTCGGCGTGAACGACTCCTCCTTCACGAGATCCCCAACGGTCAGCCGCGCGACGAGCTCGCGCTGCTGCCAGTCCGCCTCGGTCCGCACGAACACCCGCATCACGCCCGGGCGACCGGCGATGATCGGAGCGTTCAGGTTGTTCACCGGCGAGCCACCCTCGAAGATCGGGATCTTCACACCCTGGTACACCGCGACCTCGGTGACCGAGATACCCGTGGCGGGGCTGTCGGAGGGGAGCGGCGTCACCACCGAATCGTACGCGCAGCTCTGCGCGGTGAACGAGATCGAGCGCTGCTGGCCGTCGGGGGCTCCCGACCACGTCCCGGTCAGGCTCGTCACCTGGTCGACGACGTTCAGGTCGAGCACGACCTGCCGACAATCGCCCTCCTGAACGCAATACGTGACCGTGCGCGGCCCGTTCGTCCCGTCCAGCGGCACCACGACCGCGCCTGTCACGCTGCCCGACGTCGCGGCGGCATCGATGCGTGCCGCGTCGGTCGCACAATCCGAAGGATCATCCGAAAGAATGAGATATCGAGTCACCGCACCGTCCACGCAGCGCTCGCCGAACGTCGCGTTGTGGAGAAGGGGCGGCGGCGTCTGGGGATCGGGCACCGTCGTTCCGGGGTTCGACGGCTGAGGACCCCCCGGCCCAACGTAACCGGGAGGCGTCGTCGACTCGGATTCGGAGCCCGGCGTCGTGATCACCAGAGTGCTCTCGTCGCCCTCCCCTACCTGCATCACTCCCTCGCAACCAGCGGTCGCCATCATGGCGAGACACGACACCATCAACGAAAGGAATGTCTGGGGCTGGGTCATTCGGTTCTACCTCGCAACGTGGAATCGTCGGTAGGGATTGCAACCGGTGTACCAGACTGTGTTTTGACGATTTTCGCCGCGTGGCGGGCCGAATAGCCGCCAGCATGAGGCCCGAATGCCTCACGTTGACGATCGTGAACCCCGGTCTGTTGTGGACACGCGGCTTTGTGGAGTCCGGAACGTGAGGGGCTCCAGTTGGCACCGTGAGCGCGCGCCGTGACCGGAGCCGTGGCGACCGGTACAGTACGACAGGGAGGTAGAATGCAGACGAGCGCCGACAACGAGCACCCCACACTCTTCTTCGACGACGAGTGTGTGCTCTGCAACGGCTCCGTCGACTGGCTGCTACGCGTCGACCGGAAACGCGTCTTTCGCTATGCACCCTTGCGAGGCGACACGGCGGCCACCGCCCGGGCTCAGCTCACCGGTTTTCCCGAAGGCATGGGTTCGTTCGTCTTCGTCGACGGCGACCGCGTCTTCACCGAGTCTTCGGCCGCCTTTGCCGTCGCGAGTCGCCTGCCCTTTCCCTGGCGCGCGCTCTCATCACTGCGCGTCTTCCCACGCGTTCTGACCGACGCCGTGTACCGTACCGTCGCCCGGAACCGGGTTCGCTGGTTCGGTAGGTCGGACAAGTGCCGCCTCCCCACGCCCGACGAAGCTCCGCTGATGCTTCCGTGAAGCCCCCTTGTCCTCTTCGAGCCTTCGAACAACAATGGCTCGCGAGCATAGTCCCGCGCCCCCCGAGCCCGACATGTCCGAACTGATCGAGATCGCCAATCGCCTCTCTGACGCCGTCGACGGCATGTCGTTCGGTGACCCCGTCACGCACGTTTACAACCCGTTCGACTACGCGCGGCGCGCGAATGAGGCCTACCTGGCGAAGTGGGGTGCCAGCCGGCCGCGCCCCTGTGTAATGGTCGGGATGAACCCCGGCCCATGGGGCATGGCGCAGACGGGCGTGCCGTTCGGGGAAATCACGTTCGTTCGGGATTGGATCGGAATCCACGAAGAGGTGGACAAGCCGCCCGTCGAAAACCCGAACCGACCGATCGAAGGCTTCGATTGCGAGCGGAGCGAGGTGAGCGGTTCTCGTCTCTGGGGCTGGGCCCAGGACCGGTTCGGGACCCCTGAGCGGTTCTTCGACCAGTTTTTTGTCTGGAACTACTGCCCGCTCGTCTTCATGGAGGAGAGCGGGCGTAACTACACCCCGAACAAGCTCGCCCGCGAGGAGCGCGACCGGCTCTTCGAGCCGTGTGATCGCGCGCTGCGCGAAGTGGTCGAGGCGCTCGACGCCGAATGGGTCGTCGGGGTCGGAGCATTCGCCGAGAAACGCGCGAAAGCCGCCGCGGGCGATATCGCGAAGATCGGCCGCATCCTGCACCCGAGCCCCGCATCGCCCAGGGCCAATCGGGGGTGGGCCGAGCAGGCCGAGAGGGAATTCGCGGCCCTCGGAATCGAGATCCCGAACCGCTGACGGCAGCGCCCCAAAAGCAGCTCTGCGTCCTTATCTTCTCGCCGACCTCTGGGTCCCCCATCACCGAGGGAGAGCGCTGCTCCTCAGAGACCGCCGAGCTTCGCTATCCGAGCGAGGCGCTTTTCGTCGACCCACCCGAGCTCCGCCAACAGGGGGTGTGCGAGTGCGAAGTACTTCTTCGCCTCGGCGCGTTCGCCGCGCACCAGATGAAGCTCTGCGAGCTCCTCGTAGACGAACCCGTCGGGGGCGCCGGCAGCATCCCATTCCTTTTCCAGTGCCTGCTGGATCGCGAGCGCATCGTCGTAACGCCCCACACTTCGCATGGCGCGCGCCACCGACCACTTCGCGACCCGAAGGGGCTTCACCTCGCCCCGCTCTTCCCGCCAGGCTTGTGCGCGTTCGAAGACTTCGAGCGCCTCGTCGAACTCGCCGGCATCATGAAGTGACCAGCCTATGTTGTTGTAGAGCGCGCCGAGCCACCGCTTCGCCGCAGGATCGTCGGACGTCTCGGCGAGCTCGAGGGCCCGCTGATTCCACGCCATCGCGGCGTCACCCTTCTCGGCGATCCCCATCATGTGTGCCGCATCCACCGCGAGCCCATCGATGCCGGCACGCCGTGCCACCTCCCAGGCGAGGGTGAAATGCGGCTTCGCCTTCTCGGGCTGCTTCGCCGAGTTGAAGGTACGTCCGCGCTCGAGGTGATACCGGACCTCGACGACCGGCTCGCTCGTCCGGAGCTGAGCCTCGACTTCGTCGAGGGTCGCGTGAGCCTCTTCGAAGGCTCCGCGAAGGGAATGCGTCCTCGCGATCTGCGTGACGAGCTGCCGGCGATACGTCGGATGCTCCTTCACCACGTCGGTCTGCAGGAGCGCTTCGAACTTCGCGTGCGTCGCCGCCGGATCGTCGAAGTTCCAGATGTCGCGAAAATCGGGAAGGCCGGACGTCGATGTCTTCATGCGCTCCACCCAGTCGGAGATGTTGGCCTCGAGAATCGTCAATGGAACGGCACCTCGCGCGTTCACCGCGTCGTTGTAGCGCTTCAGGCTGTGCGCGTCCCCAAGCGCTTCGCGAGCGTTGGCGCGCAGTTCTTGAATCTTCATCCGCCCCACCATGTAAGCGAGTGCCTGCCCGGGCCACGCGATGTAGCGGTCGATCTCGTTCGCGATCTCGTTCTCGGGCAGGGCGACGCTCTCGCTCATGAACTCGATCGCGCGCTGGCGACTCCACCCGCGAGAATGCAGCCCCGTGTCGACGACCAGACGCGCGGCGCGCCATGCCTGGTAGTTGTACATCCCGAATCGCGTGAGCGGGTCACTGTAGAGCCCGAGCTCGTCGGCGAGCATCTCCGCGTAGAGCGCCCACCCCTCGACGAACGCCGTCTGGCCGGCGTTGCGCCGCCATATGTGAACGTCGGGGAGCTCCTGTGCGAGCGCGATCTGCAGATGGTGGCCGGGGATCGCCTCGTGGAACGCCAGCGCCTCCAGGTTGAAGAGCGCCCGGGTCTGCGGATCGACGGTGTTCACGTAATAGTAGGCGGGGCGCGACCCCTCCTCAGGGGCGGAGTAGTAGTACGCGGCCGGTGCATCCTTGGCGCGATGAGGCTCGATCGGCCGCACCTCGACGGGCGTCTTCGGGAGCCTTCCGAACGCGCGAGGCATCGCAGCTTTCGCACGCTCCACCACCGCCGTGTTCTTTTCGAGGATCTCCTGCTCGGTCGTCGCCCAGTTGGCCCGTGTGGCGGACACGAACTCCATCACTTCGCGGGCGGTCGGGTCCTCCATCCCGAGCTCGATCCCGACCTGAACCATCCCCGCGTGCAGACGAGCCAGCTCTTCGAGACCTCGCTCGTGAAGCTCGTCGGCGGTATAGCCGGGCCCGATGTGACGCTCCATGCGCGCGGCGTAGCACTCCTCGCCGGTGGGAAGATCGGCGATCCCTCGATCGGGGCGCGCCGCGGGCAACACGACGTCACGCAGGACGTCTCGGTAATCACGCAGAGCGGGCATCACCACGGTCTCGATCGCGCCGCGCAGCCCCGAATCGTCGGGGGCTGCGACGCCGTCGGCCAGGTTCAGCTTCAGCATCGGGTTTTCGTCGAGCGGCGTCTCCAGAAACTCGTCGAGTTGCTTCAGCGCGCGACCGAGGTTGGTCTTCGTCGGCGCGTAACCGTTCGCCACCCCTTCCTCGAGCTGCTCCGTGATCTGCGCGACCTGTTTCGCCGTCGCCCGGTATCGCTTCTCGAGGTTCTCGACGTCCTCGTCGTTTCGGATGGTGAAGAAGACGGGCATCATCGGGTAGTCGACCTGGGGACCGCCGAGGCCGTCGACCTCCCACCACTCGCCGCGACAGACCTCCTCGGCCCGCATCTGGCGCGCCGCGAGCTGCACCATCGCCTGGGTGTCGCGATCCATCGGCTCGAGGTCGTCCGCTGGCAATGCAGCGACCTGCCGCGCCAGCTCCTCCACCTTCGCCAGATGCTCCTCCCTCGCGCTCTCCGAAAGGTCCGTGAGCCGGTCGTCGTAGCGACGCACCCCCTCGTAGGTCGCCCAGGTTGGATAGCGACGCATGTTCAGCTGCCACAGCTCGTCCAGCAGCGCGTCCAACTGCTCGCCGGCCGACAACTTCTCGACGGTGTGAGCCGGAGCCCCCACCGGTTTCGCCGTGCGACACGACACCCCGCCCAGCGCGACACACATGGGGACCAGCCCCACGGCAATGCAACGATAGATCTTCATGCAAGCTCCTTCGTCCGCCGTGAATACCCGCCCCGCCACGAACTCGTCAACGGCGCCCCGCGCTCGCGTTACGCGACTCGCGCGTCGGCCCCCCCCCCCGGCGCGGCTGGACCAGGTCCCTCGCCGTTGCCCCGGTCCGGGGTGGCACCGGGGCAAATGCCGGGCCGCGTGGGGGAAGATTGGGTGGGGGAGGCTGTGACCCGTTGGGTTGGCTTTCTGCGTCCGGGGGCGGCCGGGGCAGAGCTGTGCGTCTCGGGGCGAGGAGTGCGCTGAAACCGAGACGGGAGCGGGCTGAGGGAGCTCAGACCGCGCGGGTTTCGGCGATGAGGGGGCGGCCGCGACAACGGACGTTGGCATAGCGGCGAAGGTTGTAGGTTCCGTAGGGGAAGACGACGGAGAAGTCTCGGGCGGCAGCCCAGCGTTTGCGGGCTTCACGGTGATTTCTCCGCCAGGTGACGAGGCCCGCCATCGCGGTGGCGACATCGTCGGGGTTGCCGACGAACTGTTGGCGAGTGGACGAGGGCTTGCGGCGCCGTTTCTTGCGGGTCATTACGATGGTATCGGCGAGTTCCTGGCGGCGTTTTTCAGACAGACCCGGGACAGCTTCGATCCCCTCGATCTCGAGCAGCGAGGTGACCGAGCGGTCGGGACTGTCGAGCACCTTCTGCTTGACCAGAGCCGCCGCACCAAAAGCCTTCTTGCCGCGCTTGTGGCGTAGCTCACGGAAGAAAGCCTCCCCCTCCGCGATGTAGTCATCGTAGCGGCGGCGAACCTCTTCCAGCCGTTCGCGGCTGATGATGCCCTCCCAGTGGGTCGGGCGCGGCTTCTTGCGGTCCCCCGCCTCGTACTCCTCGCGGGCGCGCCGGATCCGACGATCCAGTGCGATGACCTCCGGCTTTCTGGGCAAGAGGATGCCGCTCTCGGTGCGGCTCCAGCCCGCCTCGTCCCACTCCTCGGGGGGCGGCAGCATGACCATCGTGGCGGTTTTCCCCCAGTTCTTGAACTGCCCGCTCGGCGCAGGGACCGTGACGAACCGACCCCAGTGGTGGGGTCCGAACCACGCGTTCGGGTAGTTCTTCAGCTTCGAGACGAGGTTTGCCTTCAAGGGGTTGAAGAGCCCGTAAAGCACCGTCCGCGCCTGGGTGCCGACCCCTAGCCTCTGGAACAGAGTCTCCAGCGCTTCCGCGACGTGGAGGTCCCAATCGTCCGCGTCGGCGGGCGGGGGCTCGCTCGGCACGAAGGCGGAGTTGAGGACCACCGGATCGTGCGTGCGCTCGTCGCGGTCCCAAACCCCGTGTTCGAGGCTGTGATCTTGCTTGAGCTCGGTGCCAAGTCCGCCGTGAAACGCGCAGTGAAACGCACCGCGGTCCGCGCGCAGGTCCGTTCCCGTCGTGTGGTGGTGATTGCTCATCATCATGACCGACGTCAGCACGACGCCGCTCAACTCCGCCGCGCGAGCGACGTGAAAGCGCGCCAGCTTCTCGGTCCGTGGACGCGGCGCCAGCAAGTACATCCCGTCCCTGGTCCCTCGCCCGGCGTGAAAGAAATCGCCGTATCGCACCATCTTCGGATAGTTCATCGACCGTCTCTTCGGAATAAGACGGCCCCATTGCCGTCCCCTTCGTTATCGGCAGCGGCCCGCGAGCGTTGCGAAGTTTTGTACTGAAGGGTGCGATGGGACAGCAATGGTGCGGCCCCGAGGCCATTCCGTCCGTCCACTTGCCGTCCTTGCGCTGGTGCCTCATGCTGTCGCCATGAAGAAACGAGGAAAAATCCGAATGGGGGACGCCGTCTCCGCGATCGTCGTGAGCACTTCCCCTCTGCGCGTCGAGCTCGGCGGTTTCGAGACGGAGTTGACGGTTCCGGACCACGAAACCCTGTCGCCCGGGGACGAGACCTTCGTGCTCGTGGAGGACCTCTTCCTGGCGGACGGCAAGCTCGCCATCGAGGCGACTCGATCCGGGAGCGACTTCGTGCGCGCTCTTCTCGCCGCAAACGTCCCGGCGGTCCGCCTGGGCAAGGTGTTCATCATGCGCGCGACGCGCATCGATGGCGTCCGCACCAAGGTCGCGCTCGCGTCCTCGCTCCCCGATTTCGATCCGATTCGAGCATGCGTGGGCGAACGCGGCGAACTGATCCGGAAAGTCGTGGAGGCCCTGGGCGGAGAACGAATCGACCTCGTCCCCTATGACGCCGACCCCGTGCGTTTCGTCTGTAACGCACTCGCACCCGCCGCAATCAAGCGGGTGCTGGTGGACGATCAGGCCAAAGTGATGGAAGTCATCGTCGACGACGCCGACATCGGGAGTCTGGCATCCGAAGACCGCGCTCAGATCCGGCTCGCCGCGACGTTGACCGGCTGGCGGCTGGAGGTTGCCTCCGAAACGGAGCAGGAGCAGAAGCTACGAACTCTCCGCGACCAGCTGCTCGGCTTTCCGGGGGTGACCGACGAGATCGTGCACACGCTCTTCGCCCGCGGCTTCACCCAGCTCCGGCTCATCGCTAACTCCGACCCCGCCGCGCTCGCCGCCGACACGCAGATTTCTCCGCAGGCCGCGAAAGTCGTCGTCGACGCCGCGAACGTTCGCCTCGGCGGCTGACAGACTCCGTCAGGGGAAGACGCGCACATACACGTCGTCGAACACTTCGCCCACGGGGTTGTTTCGCGCGTCCTGCCAGACCACGACGTTGTCCCATACCTCGGGGTAGAACTGCCCCCCGGCGACCGCGGTGAGTTGTTCTTCGGTCTCGCTCCCGAAGTCCCACGCATAGAGCTCGTACCCCATCGTCCGGTAATCCTCCCACACGAGGCGCGTCTCCCAGATCGCCAGATCGTCGGGGTCCTGCACCGCCACCGGTAACTCCGACGGCGCGACATCGTCGGCCGTCCCGGGTACGCCGTCGGGCCCCAGGTCCATCGTCCAGATGTCGGGATCGAGCCAATTCCCACCTCGCGCGTCGAGCCACGCGACCCTCGTTCCCCACACGACCGGCGAGTGTTGTTCGTTCGGGTCGCTCGTGAGCCTCGTGGGGCCAATGTCGTCCGCAGTACCCCAGGTCCCGTCGGGCCCGAAGTCGAGGAAGTAGACGTTCGAGTCGCAGTCCGCATCGCACACGCCGTCGGCATCATCGGTCATCGACGTGTAGACCACCCGCACGCGGCCGTCCTCGCCCACGTGCACCCTGGGCGCGGTCTGATCCTTCAGCTCTTTCACGAGCTCGAGCTCCCCGCCGTCGTCCGCCGTCCCGAACGTCATGTCCCGGCCGAGGTCGTACCCGTAAATGTCCCCGTGCGTCGTGTTTCCGCGGTTTCGGTCGTCCCGCCAGACGATCACGTGCCCGTCGATCTCCAGCCCGTATTGCCCCTCCGGGTCGTTCGTCACGCGATGGGACTCGCCGGTCTCGACGTCGTAGAGTCCGACCTCGGGGTTGTCCCCGTAGTTGTCCACGTACACCACGTTCTTCCCCCAGATTCGTGGGTTACCCTGCCCACGGGCATCTTCGGTCACCTTCGTCAGTAGCAACCGGTCGAGGTCGAACAGCACGATGTCGTCCGCCCGGCCGCCCTGCTTCTCCTGGGCGAAGACGACCGACCGCCCCCACACGTCGGGAGTGTATTCGTACCCGTCCGTCGTACGCGTAATCTGGTACTCGCCGAAGACGTCGACATGGTGCGGCTCGCCCCGCGGGTTCGTGACAGGCGACGTCACGACACAGTCAGCGAGCTTCGCCTCGAGCCAGTAGTCGAGGCCAGCGAAGGTGATGATGACCGGTGGAATCGCGATATGCCACGACCCGCCTCCCGCGTCCGTCATGTCGATCGCCGTGAAATCCGACTCGAACCCGCGTCGGTAGTGCAACGTCACGGTATCGGGATTCGGATCGAGCTGGGCCACGATGTCGAGCGCTCCTCCGATCTCGAAGGTCGCCGCCGGCGCATGCGCCAACCGCAATGAGCACCCCTCGTCGAGATCCCGAGCCGTCGCGTCCACGGAGCGGCCTCCGTCGCCCGTCCCCGCATCGAACTGCTCAGCGTCGCGCGCTGTACCGCGCATGTCCTGTTCGGCCCGCGGGTCGTCCCCCACGTCGGCGCGTTCGCCGGAGGAATCGGAACAATCGCCGCAGCCGGCGAGCAGGAGGAGTAGGAGCGAAAGCGATGATCTCATCGGGACAGAATGCGTTTCGTGGCCCTGCGCTGCAACTCGGTCGACTTCGACCCGCCAACCTTCGGCCCTGTGGTCAGAACCCCTCCGGAGGCACCACGTGCCGAAGCTCCGCACCGGAATCGACCGGGACACAGGCGACCACTTTGCCCGGCGGGGCCTGGATGATCGTCGCAGCCTCGCACTGGTCCGGCCCGACCGTGAAGACCGCTTTCTCGGTGATTCCGTCGAGGCTCGCACCGATCGCGTAGGTCCCTACCTCGAGATCGAACCCGAAGACGTCGATCAAGTCGAGCATCGCGTTACAGCCGATCCGCCAGTTCCCCGACGAGTTCACGTCGACGACCGACCATTCCTCGGTCTGGGCGTCGAAGCGCCACAGCGAGTCGACCGCGTAGCGAGGCTGCGCCTGGTCGTCCCCCTCGCAAATGGGGCTCATCGGGGGGAGGTAGACTCGCGTGCGCCCCTCGTACCAGTTGTAGGTCAACTGATTCGGCGTCGCGGTGTCGGGGGTATCCGCGGGGGCTGGCTCGGAAACGTCCGGCCGGGGCTCGACCGGCGTGGGGTCGGCGGACGGCTCCGGCTTGGAGGCACACGCTCCAGCGAGGCAGACGACCGTGGTCATCAAGATGTATCGCATTTTCTCCTCTACAATGATCTGGAGGCTCGAGGCCGGCGTCGTGGCCCCGCGCTCACTCCTGTCACGTTCCGCGGCGAGTATTCTCTGTCTCGCCGATCACATCAACGCTCCCGAGCGTCAGCCTGTTTCACGACGAAGCAACGCGAGCAGGGGCGTGGATGCCACGTCAGGTGGCAACTCGAGCCGCGAAATGCCAGATCGGACGAAGCCGCCCCCCGGGCGGCCCTTCGCCCTTCCCCCGAGCACGGGCAGTCTTCCGAAGTCAGGGGTCGAAACCAGTGGGGTTGGCACGCATGCTGCTCTACACTGCCCGAATCGGGTAGAGGACCATCATGAATCGAAAACTCCGTAAGATTGCGCTCCTTGTTTCGCTCCTGGCGAGTTGCGGCCCGTCCGACGAACCGACGGAGGCGCGCGACGTCCTGACAGTCGAGTCGTCGCCGAATCAGGACGCGTTGCCCGGAGGGCTCTTCCACGATTTCCTCCCCGATGGGAAGTTCGACGCGGCCGGTCATCCCGAGGGGGCCGAGGTGTTCGAAGGGAAGCTCGGCTGCGATCCCAAAACAGGCGTGACTGCGAAGGAAGGAGTCGCTGCCTCGGCGGAGTTCGACCAGCCCGGGACGCTCTGCGCGAACTCCACCTCCCCTCTCGGCGACGGAACATTCATCCTCAACGTCCGAGGTCTCGTCTCCGAAGGCTCCCAGAAGCGGCCGACGCAGTCCGATCCGGCCGACGCGGTGCTCGAGATCACCATCTACTCCGCCGACGACCAGGTGCTCGCAACGCGCGAGGTCACGGAGTCGGACTTCGGCGGCTTCGACGCCGACCGCGACCACGGCCTCCGGTTCGTCCACCGCGGCGACGGCGCGGCACGCTTCGAGGTGACATGGACGGGAAGTCGCGACGTGCGACTCTCGTATGTGGAGGTCTTCCGAGCATCGCCGCGTCTGGTGATCCAGCCCGCCTCGCAGGTGCTCGACGGCGAGCGCCGGTTCGAGATCGAGATGCAAGACCCGCCCGATGATCTGGAGTTCGAGATCGAGTGCGACGGCCTCGACATCACGGAGCGGCTCGACGCCCTCCTCGCGTCCGGCGAAGCGAACCGCCAGGAGACGGATTTCCGCACGATCGTCGACGCCCCCGCAGACGCCCTCTTCGCCGATTGCTCCGCGGACACCCGTGTGATGGTACGCGCCATGTCGGGGGGGTGGGCTCGTCAGACGAGCCGGGTCACCTACTTCTCCGATCCCATACCGTGTGGGTTCGGGCCGTACTCCGATCGGGTGCGCGTCCTGCTGACCGGATTCGAACCCTTCCCCGCCGATTCGACCCGCGACAACAGCTCCAAAGAAGCGGTCGAAGCGTATCTCGCCGGCCCGCTCCCCGACGGCGTCGACGTCATGGGAGCGATCCTCCCCGTGGAGTACGATACGGCGGCCGAGCTGGTCGCGGACCTCGTCGACCGCTGCGACCCCGACGTCGTGATAGGCTTCGGACAGGGACGAAGCCGCGTCGACGTCGAACGCGTCGCGTACAATCGCAAGGACACGGCCGCCGTCGCCGGAGGCGTCCCCGACAATCGTGGCGTCGTCTACGGGGGTGACCCGGTGGTCGAAGCGGGCCCCGCCGAGCGCACGACCGGCCTGCCGGTCGACACCATCCTCGCCGGCCTCGATGCGCTCGGGATTCCAGCGGGACCGAGCACCGATCCCGGTCGCTACGTCTGCAACAACCTCTTCTATTCGATCATGGACGGAGCCGAGGAGAGCGGACGCACCGGCGGGTTCGTCCACCTCCCCCGCATTCCGAGCGTCGACGCGACGAGCCGTGAGCAGCTTCGCTCGACGGTCGAGACGGTCGTCGACGCAGCGGTCGCCGGCCGCTGAAGCGCTCGGCGCGCGTCAGGCGCGACGCCGACGCACTGCGAAGAGCAACCCCAGAAAGAGCAAGAAGGGCGATGGCGTGGCCGACGCCGACGCGCATCCGCCGGTGGGGGACTCGTCGTCGTCCAGGTCGACTTCGACGTTACGCCCCAACCCATCGGCGCGACCGTCGATGACGCCGCCGTCGATCGGGGCCGGCACCTGCCCTCCCAGGCGCACCGGCGCCGAGCGGTCGTAGGCCTCTCGCGACGACGCCACGTACCCGTCGGCGGATTGCACGAAGAGGGCGTCGATCGAAGCGTTCGCGGTACCCCCGATCGTCGGCACGATGCGAAGCCGAGTGATCTCCCCGCTCCAGCCGGGGTGCCCGGCGAGGTCGAGAACATACGTGCGGAGTCCCGGCGAAACTTCGAAAGTTCCGGCGCGGCGGGCGTCGAAGTTCTCACCGGCACGCGCCCAGTAGACGACCGCCGTGTGATTCCCGCTTACGTCCATCCGCAGGACGAGGCGATCCCAATCTGCCGCGTCGATGCTCGTCCATCGTGGAGACTGCACGCACTGCCCCGCCGACGCGCGAAACGTCAGCGCACCCCCGTTGGGATCCACGCTCGCGCTGGCTCCGGCGCACCCCGCCCAGCCTTCGGTCTGGGAGGTCTCGCCGGCGTCGAATTGCCACTCTCTACGCCCGACGACGTCGATGTCGGTCGAGGCTTGGAGCAACCCGTCGAAGACGTTCGTCACCGGCACCTCGTTCCAGTCGCCCTGCTCCCCGTAGTAGTTGTCGATGTGGCGGACCCACGCCCGAAGCTGCGCGTGCTCGACCTCGCCGATGCTGTAGTCCCCGGCGTTCAGATCGATCGTGATCCGTTTCGTCTCGCCCGGGGCGAGCGCGTAGAGCCCGAACGTCCCACGCGAGCCGGGGTTGGTGCGGGGCGGGTTGGACGGGTTCCAGTTCGCGTCGTTCGTGCGGAAGGAGACGCCGTTGAAGCGCGGCGCGTCCGACTCGATGAGGTAGTCGACCGGGATTAGATGGTCGGTCTCGAAACCAATCTGAACCCCACGAAGCGGCCACGGGGTCGTATTCTTCAGGACGACCTCCGCCCGGAGCCAGTCCCCCGGGAAGGCGTCGTAGATGTCCATCGAGCTTCCGGCTCGATAGAAGTCCGACTCGTCGCTACGCCAGTTGACCTCGAACGTCACGGGCGATGCGACGACCTCGCCGGGACCGACGACGCTTCCCCCGCCACCTCCGGCGAGGCGGATCAATTCTTCGATGCGAGGCAGGAGATATCGTCCGGGACAGTCGGTCGCCTGGCCAGGCTGTTCCCGGTGACCGAGGACGTATCGGCGGTGCAGCGGAATGTCGTAGTTCCGTGCCACCCATTCGAGGATCTTCGCGCCAGCCGCGAACTGCGTCGACCCCATGCGCTGGTTCTCGAAGTTTCCGATGAAAGAGATACCGACGTTGCCCGTGTTGTGGTCGTCGACGTGCGCCCCAGTGCGCGATTCGTTGCGCCCCTGAAAGACCTGGCCCGACTGGCTCACGACGAAGTGGTAACCGATGTCGCACCATCCGCGGGTGTCGATGTGGTAGGCCTGAATCTGTCGAAGGCGAGCAGCGGGATCCCCTCCGTCGCTGTCCGGTCGCGTGGTGTGGTGGATCGAGATTCGGTCGGGGCGGTGCCAGCTACCGCACACGCGGCTGGGGTTGCGAGCCCCCCACTGAGCGCGGGTCACGACCCAGCTCGGCCCCAACGCCGCGACGTTCGTCGTGTGCTCTTCGAACGGGAGATCTCGGGCGAGAACGTCGGTCGCTTCGACCTCGTCGAAGAACTGGACCGTTCCATACGACCACGGTTCTCCGCTGCGGAGTTCGAACGTCGTCGCCGGTTCCTCCAGGACCACGCGAGCCACCTTGTGATCTCCCTCGTCCCAGGTGATGTCGATCGGTACCCAATCTCCGCCGTCCACGCGCGCTTCGATCGACGTAGCGGGCGTATCGACCAAGACACCGACCTGGCGAAACGGAGCGACCTTCCAACCCGCGCGCTGCGTCCCTTCGCTCAGCTCCTCGAAACGTGCCAGGTCGGAGTGTCTCGCGTCGTGGTGGTCGGCCTCATTCACACATCCAGTAGCCAAGGAGACGGCGAGTACGATGAATACTGCTACAAACTTCATCCGAGTCATCCTCCCAACAATTTTCCGTGCCATCATTCATTCGGCACATCCAGAACGTAGAGAGTCACGCTTCCATCGTCATCTTAGCTCCTATTAGCTCGGCCTTTCCGGTCCCGCCGCATCACCGCCAACCACAAAGAAGACAAGGAGAAAGTCATCGACGACTGGGAGCCGCGGCCCTTCGATGGTAGGAAGCATGATCCCCCTATCCCCACGGAGTTCGAACGATGACCGATCCCAAGCGCTACCAAGGCGAGAAACTCGATGTCACCTGGGACAAGCGGCTCTGCATTCACGTCGCCGAGTGCGGCCGTGCGGACAACGACATGTTCGTCGGCGGGCGCGACCCGTGGTGCGACCCCGACACCGTCGACGAGGAGGTCGCCGCCGATGTCGTCCGCCGGTGCCCCACCGGAGCACTTCACTACACGCCAAAGAACGGGGCGGGCGAGCACCCCGACGAGCGAAACACGGTGCTCGTGGCGAACAACGGTCCCCTCTACGTCCGCGGCGAGCTGAACATCGACGGAGCCGCCGACGACATGCCGGGCGTGAAGTTTCGCGCAGCGCTCTGCCGCTGCGGCCTGTCGAAGAACAAGCCGTTCTGTGACAACAGCCACGAAGGGGAGTTCGTCGACCACGGAGCGGTCGGCAAGTCATCCTCCGAACCGCTCGACGACACGGGCGGACCCCTCGCCGTGAAGCGCGCGCAGAACGGCCCGCTGTTGCTCGACGGGAACGTCACCATCATGGCCGCGACAGGTCGCGTCGCGTGGCAGGGCAAAAACTGCGCGCTCTGCCGCTGCGGGCAGTCGAAGAACAAGCCGTTCTGCGACGGCTCACATCGCAAGGCCGGGTTCGAGGCCCCCTGACTCTCCGCCTCGCCGGCCGGGGACGAGCCGCGTCTTTGCGGTCGACATTCGTTGACACGCCGAGGCGGCGCAGGCACGCTCCAGTTCCACTCGCTGGAAGTACTCTCATGCCCCGTACCCGCCGCCGGATCGTGCTCGGTCTCTTCACTTCGCTCACGGTCGCGACGTTCGCGAGCTGCGAGCCTGCCGTCGAAGGCCCGTCGTCCGATCCCGTGGTCATCGACGGGGAAGACCCCGGTGAGTCGGGCAAAGGCGACATCTTCGGCGAAGACGACCGCGGGGAGCCCTACCGCTACCGGGCCGACTCCCCGGTAAAGCTCGCCACTGCCGCGGTCGGAGCCCAGGTCGCCCCCGACTACGTCCAGTTCGACGAGAACGGCGTCGGCAGCTACACCGGCCGTGTGCGAACCATGGCGGAGCGGTTCGATCTCTGCGAGGAACACCCCTTCTCGAACCAGCCTGCGGTGGCGAGCTGCACCGGATTCCTCGTCGCCCCCGACGTTCTCGTCACGGCGGGGCATTGCCTGAACCCCAAGAACGAATCGCTCGAGCAGCGCTGCGCCCGCGCCGGATGGATCTTCGGTTTCGAGTACGAAAGCGCCGAGGAGGAGGGCGAGGGCGAACTCCCTTCCTTCGACCGCGACGACTTCTACCTCTGCGACGAGGTGATCGCGCGTAGCTACCACGGCTGCGCCGCGGACTACTCCATCGTTCGCCTCAACCGTCCCGTGCACGACAGAACTCCGCTTCGCTTTTCGCCGGAACGCCCGGAGCTGCAGACCGACGTCTGGGCGCTCGGGTTCCCGAGCGGCGTCCCCCTCAAGATCTCCCCGGGAGGCGTCGTCGAGCTCTCGCGCTACACGACCCCCCAGTCGTTCGAGACTACGGTCGACGGCTTCGGCGGAAACTCCGGCGGTCCCGTCGTCACGCTCGATGGTCTGGTGCGCGGGATTCACGTATGCGGCAACCCGCGCGGCGAATACGAGCCGGCCGAGGGTCAGGAATGTTCGATGCCCTTCGAGTGCGACACCATCGACGAATGCGTCGGAATGGGCACCTACGGGATGGCGAACATCACCGGGTTTCTCGAATGCCTCGTCGGAGGTTCGACCGCCGACGAATGCCGCGACCTCCTCCCCGACTACCCGCGTTGCGATCCCCTCGCCTCCGAATGCGTAGTCGGCTCTACCTGCCAGTGGTCCTCGCCGTCCAAGGAGTTCCGCTGCCTCCCGGCGAGCGACATCATCGCGGCGGAGTGGGAAGACTGCTACTTCGGGCTGTGCCAGGAGGGTTCGGTCTGCCGCAAGCAAGCGGATTCGACGGTCGAGAACCCCAACTACCTCTGCATCCCGATGTGCAGCGACGAGGTCTCCTGCCGGCAGGGTACGTGCCAGCCGGCGGGCACCATCTTCGAGAATCAGCGCTTCTGCGCGCGCTGACCGGCTACCAGCCGAGGCTCAGACCGATCAGCCACTCCGCGCGAGCCGCTCCCCCACCGAGCGTCGCGAAAGAGTAGCCGAGCGCACCCGACGTCCACAGCTGCGGGAGCCCTTCGGTTCCGATTCGCATCCCGGCGTCCAACATCGGCGACACACGCCCCCCCAGGCCGTCTCCGGCCCAGGCGGAGTCCAGGGAAGGACCGACCCAGAAGCCGACCGCTTCGAACTCGACCAGCGTCGGTAGCCCGACCTCGGCGTTCCAGGCGAACCCCGACGGTGGGTCTTCGAAGTAGGTGGCCCCCAACCGCGCCCGGAGGCGAAGCTCCGCCCGTTCGTCGCGGCGCAGAACTCTTGCCGCCGTCACTCCGAGCGACGGTGCGTCGGCGCTCATCCGGAACCCGGCGAAGCCACCGAACCGCCAGTCGCCCCCCGCCTCGAACCGCAGCTCGAGCCGCTGCGGGTTCGCCCCGATGGCGATCGCCGAGTCGGTCAGCGGCACGTGAGCGACAGCGATCGCCGGGAAAGAGACGATCAGCGCGGCGAAGAGAACCGACCTCATGGTGCGACCACCCCTTCCGGCCAGGACTCGGGCGCGTCCAGCCTGTCCGGGTCCTCCAGGAGAGACTCGACCAGGAAGAAGATACGGTCGTGCGCTTCCTCGAAGGTCACCCCCGGCGTCCCATCCTTCTCCGCCTCAGCGTCCGTCACGAAGTCGCCGAACTGGTAGTGCGTCACGCCCTCCACCACCGCCAGGGTCCCGCCCCCCAACTGGTCGAGGCCCTCGGCGGCCTCGTCCACCGAAACGCGGGGGTCCTCACCCCCGACGATCGAAACCACGCGGTCTTCCGGCTCTCCATCGCGCTCCGGGTCGAGCCCCCCTGCCGGGAAACTCGCGAGGATCACCGCGTCGGCAAACTCTTCGGGGAAATTCACCCAGAGGGACGCCGCCACGACCCCACCGAGACTGTGCCCGATCACCACGGCCCGGTCGGACGAGATTCGCCCGGTGAGGGGGGACCCGTTCCGCGCCGACATCCGCCGCGCCGTCTTCAACACGTGCGCCCCGTTCGAGCTGCTGAAGAGCGCGAGCTCGGTAGGATGATGCGGGTGGATCGACACGTACCCCCTTCCCGCCAGCGCTTCCCCGATCCACGAGTAACGTTCTGCCTCCACCGCGCCCCCCTGGATGAAGACCACCGTTCCGCGTCGAGCACCGGAAGCCGGCAGATAGAAATCGGTCTCCACCACCTCGTCGCCTCGTACTCGGATCGTGTCGCTGTAGCGCGACACCGAATACGGACCGTCAGTCGCAGGCGACACCTCGAACTCTGGAAACGAGCAGCCCGCGGCGAGGAGGAGCGAAACGATCAGGAGGAGAAATCGAGGCATCGGAGTGGCTTCGGTGGACCGGTCGGCGTGCCGTACGTCGCACGGGCGCCCGACCTCGTCAATCGGGGCTGCTATCGGATCGGCCGCGCGGCCGGGGGCCCCCGTATTGTCCCGGCCCCGTCCAGGACAGCTCATCGAGGAGTTCCCGCGTCGACGCATACGCGGCGTTGGCGAGTTTCAGCGCCTCGGAGAAGTCGTCCGGGAACACGTCGATCGCCGGCGGGGGCGGGACGAACAAGGTGCAGAAATCGGTGCGGCAGACGTACTCCCAGACGCCGTGGGCCTGCGGCCGCGTCGAGCAGACGGAGAGGTGCAGGCCGGTCGCCAGCTCGGAGGAAGGGTAGCTCTCCGGCGCCGACGTATGGCCGGCGTCCAGGATCACGGCCGACGAGGCGCCGAGTCGCTCCGCTGCAAGGAGCGGGATGTTGGCGGCCAGCCCTCCGTCGACGAGCCGGGCGCCATTCACCTCCTGCGACGGCAAGAGGAAGGGCACCGACGCCGACGCCAGCAGGTGCTTGCGAAGATCTCCTTCCGACAGGACGACCGCGTCCCCCGAGCGAACCTCCGTCGCCACTGCGGCGAACGGGATCTCGAGCTCTGCGTGCGTCTGAGGAACGTGGCGTTCGAACAGTGCCCTCAACCCACTGTCCGAGGCGAGGCGAGGCTCGCGCCCGGGAGTGATCGATCGCGCGACCGTCCCCATGCCGATCCCAGGAAACAGGTCGTCGAACTCGATCTCGTGCCAGATGTGTGCGAGCTCGTCGACGCGCGTCTTGGTCATCCCCTTCGCCATGAACGCCCCGTTCAAAGCCCCGACCGAGGTCCCCACGATCATCTCCGGCACGAACGCTCGCTCGACCAGAGCCCTCAGTTGCCCGACCTGGACGCCCCCCAGACTCGCCCCCCCGCCGAGCACGAGCGCCACCGGTTTTGGCAAGCTTTCCAATACGTTCATCTGCACTCCGCGAAGCGTCAGACCGTATCAAGCGGACCCGCGATTCGCTACACCCGAGACGGCCCGAAACTACGTGTTTTTCGTGATCCAACGGTCGAGCGCATTGGCGAAGTTCTGCTTGTCCTTGTCCGAAAACGCGCTCGGCCCCCCCGTCTGGATCCCCACGTCGCGTAACTGCTGGGAGAAGTCGCGGAAGCTGAGCGCCTCCGTGACGTTCGCCTCGTCGAGCAC
The DNA here is from genome assembly GCA_964411125.1 of uncultured Bradymonadales bacterium. Lineage (GTDB taxonomy): Bacteria > Myxococcota_A > Bradymonadia > Bradymonadales > Bradymonadaceae > JBFIHF01. The sequence goes on from CAYPJU010000015.1 coordinate 47,816, forward strand.
CTTGCCGTGCGGGGTGACGACCTGCGCCTTCTTCTCGACGGCACGGGCGGCGAGCGGAATGTCGAAGGTCACGACGAGGTCGCCGGCGTCGCAGTGCTCGACGATGTAGTCGTCGGCGACGTCGGCGCCTGCCGAAACCGTCACCACCTCTACCCACGCCGACTTCGGCTGACGGATCCAGGTGTTCGCGACCATCACGACGTCGACCTCGCGTTTCAGCGACGCCCTGATCAACACCTCTCGGATCACCCCGGGGAGCGCGTCCGCGTCCACCCAGATCTTCGGTCCCTTCGATTCCGTCTCGCTCATCAGCATGCCCTGAAAGACTTTGCGGGGAGCCTGCGCGGCTCCGTGGCCCGGCAAGCTAGCAAGCCACGCAAACGCGCGCCACATCCGCGGCGACCGCGCAAAGCGCCCTCACCGACTGTTCGGCCGGCGTCGCGCGGTTAGCTTACCCGCGTCCCGAACTGGAGGATCGATTGATGGTAGAATTGGAAAAGGTTTTCGCCCTGTTCGACACCGACGGCAGTGGCTTCATCGAGGTGGACGAGCTTCACGCCGTGTTGGACGCCCTCGGCCTGGACTCTAGAAACGACGACGCGGTCCTGCTCGCGCTCGCAGAACTCCGGACGACGAGCCCGGGGCGCGTCACCTTCGAAGAGCTCGCCGAATGGTGGTCCGGCGCAGGCGCCAGAGCCGCGTCGACAACCCCGAACGACGCCGACGAGAGGAGCACGAGCCCCGCCGTTCCGCCGACGAACGGAGTACCTCGCGAACCTCGACGCCTCCAGGAACTCCCCAACGAAGTACAACTCTTGACCCTCTTCCGCCGCTTCGACGCCGACGACAATGGCGTCATCGACGCAACCGAGCTAGCGCGGCTCTTGGAAGCGGCCGGACGCGAGCCCGACGACGCCGAGCTGAAATCGGCGCTCGAACGCTTCGACTCGAACGGTGACGGCGAACTTTCCTGGACCGAGTTTCTCGGATGGTGGGACGCCATGCTCGAAGAGCGTCGCTGACCAGGGTCAGCGTCCCTCCAGGATCCTCTTGAGGTTCGCCAGGTCCTTCTGGTTCGCACGACGCATCTGCGCCGCCATCAGGGGTGCCCCGATCTTCGAGAAACCCGAAGGCTCCCCGCGATTTCGCAAGGTCATCGCAGTGCCTCCGTCGGCATCGGTCCACTCGTACGTGGTCTCCATGGGGAACGGGCCCTCCGCGGTACGCATGACGAGCCGCCGCGACGGATCGAGCTCCACGATTTCGTAGGTGTAGGCGAGGCGTTTGCCGAGAAACTGAGCCACGAACGCCATCCGGGCTCCGACCTCCAACCGAGGCTCGGTCTCCCATTCGATGCTCCGAATGTTCACGTACCACTCGGGGGCATTGTCGGGATCGGCCGCGTAGGTCGCCACCTCTTCTCGCGGGCGATCGATCGTGATCTCGGTGACGACGTCGACGGCCATTGCTCAGCGCAACGGCAGGAAGATCTCGGTCTTCCAGTTGTTCGGGTCGGGCTCCTCGCCGGGATCGCTCCAGTAGTACTCGAACATGGTGTCGGCCGCGTCGAGACCGTTCTCGTCGACGTATCTCGCGAGCGCCGCGTACGCTTTCGGGAGCTGATCGTACGGCCCGATGTGCGTGGTGACGAGAGCGTCCCCGCCTGGCAGATGACCGACCTCCACGTCGTCGGAGGGTTCCACGCTCGACTTCACCGGGATTCCTGCCTGAATCTCGATCCGCTCTCCCATCGAAAGGTAGTGCGTGAAAGGAGGGCCCGCCATCTCGGCGCCGGAAGCTTGCGCGTGCGCGAGCGCTCGGGGGAGAAACTTGGCGAGCAAGTTCGGGATCTCCTGCGGCGATCCGCCTCCGCTGACGAAGACGATCGGCTGACGCGGGATCTGTTTTCTCTGAATTTCGTAAGTCATGGGATCCGTTTGGTGAATTTTCCTAAGAGCTACCACGCGGTCGAAGGGCGCGACAAGCTCCCGCGGTCTGGGGCAAGGGTGGAGCCGGAGGTCCGCTGCAAGGGGAACGAGCAGTGGTCGTGCCGTACGTGCTAGGGTGCGAGCGGACCACCGTCGCCCTTTCGCTCGATTGCCATGAATGCTCTTCGACCGTCCCTCTTCGTTTCGCTGGCCATTGCAGTCGTCGGGTGCTCGCCGGCGCCGGACGCGGATCCCGATTCCGGGACCGAAAATCTCGTCGACACCGGGTCGATGCGCGACGTCGGGTCCACCTCGGACACTTCGGCCTCTCCCGACAGCCCCCCGGCCGACGTCGACACGAACCGGCCCTTCCTGGTCCCTTCTTGCTCGGCGGGCCTGCGGACGATCCCACTCGTGCGATCCGACTCCGCCCCTCGCCGTGGCAAGGTCGTCCCCGTCCCGCGCTCCGCGCTTCGGAGTCTCGACGCCTCGCTCGAGACGCCGCCCCTGTTGCTCGACGATCGCTCTCGAGAGGTCGTCGGGAGCGAAGAGCTCCATTCGGTGACCGCGGTCACTCCATCGATCGAATACGACGGTTTGACCGGCTCGGGGGTTCGGGTCGCGGTCATCGATTCGGGGGTCGACGCCGACCACCCCGATTTTCTCGATGACTCCGGTCAGTCGAGAGTCAGCGGTGATGGCCCGGCGGAAAACGGGCTGCTACCGGGGGACCACGGAACCAAGGTCGCGGCGGTCCTCGCCGGCAGTGGTGGAGGAAGTGGCGGAGCCGAAGTAGACGGACACGTATTTGGACCTTATCAACTGCGCGGACACGCCCCTCGAGTCGAAGAGATCGTCAGCGTGCGGATCCAGATGAGCGACGTGTCGGTCTACGCCCAACAGTTCGCCCACGTCTTCAACCATTCGCACACCTACTCGAACAACACCTACACACCGCTGGTCGCCGAGTACGACGGAGTGATTCGCGACGGCTTTCGACAGCCACCCCGCGTGGTCGTCACGGGGATCGGAAACAACGGCGACGGCCCGGTGCTCCCCTTCTATACGTCGCAGGGCTACTTCTCGGTCCTCACACCGCTCAAGAACTCGATCACGGTGGGGGCGGTCAACGCCAACGATCTCACCTATTCGTACCGGGCCTCGATGGGCCCTACCCTAGACGGGCGCATCAAGCCGGACGTCGTCGCCCCCGGGTACGTGGACTACCGGCCCCTCGAAGGGGTGACGGTGACCTTCGAAGAGTTCGCGCTCCGCTCCACCGACGGCACCGCCGACCTGGTGTGGGACCGAACGGGCGACGGGGGCTGGGTTGCGGAGGGAGCTTACGAAGGCCTCGCTCCGGGGGAGTCGGTCACCCTCGCAGGGGGGCTGGGGCATCATTTCATCCTGGCGCCCGTTGGCGGAATCGACACTTCGATCCACGACCGCGTCACGTTCCGGATGAACGTCGCGCTCGACCCGACCGACGAGGCTCACCGCCACCCCGCGACCTTTACGGTGCAGTACGACCGGGACGGAGACGGCGATTTCGAGCACGGTTTCTACGCCGACTTCGACGAGTCCGATCGTCGGGCCGGGGTCGTCGAACACACTCTCTCGCTCGCCGAAGTCGCCTCCTGGATGGGGTCGATCGCCGCGCTCCGGATCACTCCGATTCACTACCGAGACCGGCTCTACACCGCCGTTCCCGGCGGCGGATACGGACGAATCCAGGGTACCTCGTACGCGGCGCCGATCGTGAGCGGCGGGGCCGCCCTGCTCCTGGAGCAGTTCGCCACTCTTCATGGCGTCGACCTCGACAATCGGCCGCCCTTACCGTCGACCGTGAGAGCAATCCTCATTCACACGGCGACCGACCTCGCCCACCCCACCCCTTCGCGACGAGACGTCTCGAACCCCGACACCGGCGAGCCGGTCACCTACTTCGAGGGCCCCGATTTCGCGACGGGGTTCGGGCTCGTCGACTTCGTCTCCGCAGCCGCCCTGGTCGCTCATCACAGCGAAGAAGTCCCCGCCTTCGTCGAGGAGTCGATGGCAGAGGATTCGACACACGCATACCGAATCCCCGTCGCCGCAGGCGCCCCGCTCGTCGCGACGATCGCCTGGGACGATGCCCCGGGTGACTACCAGTTGCCATTCGATGTCCCCCAGCTCGTCAACGACTTCGACGTCGTCGCGGTAGCACCCGACGGCTCGGTGCACTCTCCCTGGATCCTCGATCCTCCCCCTCTCGACGAGGCGACGATCGCGAGCGGCATCGATCCGGTGACAGAGACGCCGAGAGCACGCCGCTGCGTCGGAGACACTCCCTTCGACGACGACGCGTGCGTCGACCGCCGAAACAACGTCGAGAAGATCGTCGTCGACGACCCCGCCGAAGGTGAATGGACCCTGCTCGTCCGCGGAAAGATCGTGACCGACGACGCCCAGAACTACTCTCTCGTCGTCAGCCAACCCTGCGAATGACTGCTGCTTCCGCTCTGCGCCCGGCGCAAAGCGGTCCGCGGACGACACCTGGCCGCGCTGGACGGGCTCCGGTCGTCGCGAAGGTCTGCGTCACATTGTCGTGACAATTTGTCGGAAATTTCTCTCTCCGAACGGTGCCTTGTACCCGCTCCACACCCCAATGGAGAGGTTCATGAGTCGCATCGTCATCGTCGCCCTGCTCTCGACCAGCCTGCCGGCATTCGCCGCCCAACCCCTGAAGTCCGACCTGGTCGTGGAGACCGTTTTGAAGTCGGCGGCGGGTACCGAAGCGGGCCCGGAGGTGCTCGTCGGGATCGAATCTTGTCAGGTCATCGAAGCCTCGGAGGCCGATGTCTTGGTCACGTTCCAGCTCGCCGACGAACTCGGAGAAGAGCGATTCGTCGACGCCTGGCTCCTCGAGCTGCGGGCGAAGGACCGCGCCGTGAGGGATTGCTCCGATGGCGACTGCCTCTTGCTGACGGACCTCGCGGATGTCTCCGACGATCGGGTCGAGGTGCGCGTGGATCCCCAGACCCTTCTGCAGGGTACGAACTGCACGGGAGATCGGGACGTCTTCGTTCGGGTGGAGTTGCTCGAGGACGTGAAAGACGACGACGCGTTTCAAGCCGCCGACCTCCGGATTCGTTTCGACCTCACGGCCCCCGAGGCTCCGACGATCCTGCGGGCCGACGCAGCCGACGACTTCGTGGAGATCGAACTCGGCTCCACCCCCGACGAAGTCGTCCGGTGGCACGTCGTCGCCGGGCCCTCCGACGATGAGGAGCCCTCGACGGAATCGTTGCGCAGGCTCGGGACGGCGGGTGGGTCCGAGTCGACCATCATGTTGGACGACGTAGCGCTCGAGGTCGGGACACCCCTGAATGTGTACGTCTACGGGGAGGACTCCGCCGGAAACATCAGCGACCTGTCGGCGCCCGCGCTCGTCGAACCCCTGGAAGCGATCGACTTCTGGGAGGAGGCGGGGGGCGAAGGCGCGTCGTGCTCGTCCACCGCTGGGCCGGCGGGCCTGGCGCCGCTTTTCCTCTTCCTCGTGGGCCTCACCTTCACCCGCCGTCGACTCCGGGCGCTCGTCGTTACGCTGGTCACCGTCCCGGCGACCGTGTCCGCCCAAACAGGCTTCGTCGAAGTCGGCGCGGGCCCTTATGCTCCCCCAGTCACTCGAACCGAGGCCTTCGACGCCTATTTCGGCGAGCACGGGCGATGGGTCGTCGGAGCGAGTGGCGGCGCGATGCTTCTCGAACGGCCGTGGTTCTCTGCAGGTTTGGAGGGGGGTATCGGCTACAGCAGGTTCGCCGGGCATTCGATCGCGGGCGATCTTCACTTCGCCGATGGTTCGACCCTGACGCTCTTCCCTGCAACCCTCGGCCCTCGGATCACCACAGGTGACGCTCTCGGCCCGTTCTCGCTAGCCGCTGGCGGGGGGCTCGCCGCGACGATTTACCGCTTCGGAAACCACGGGGGGGTCGCCACAGCGGCCGACGGAACGATCGGTCGGGGGACTCAATGGGGCTGGTACACTTCACTGCAGGCTTCGCTGAGTCTGGACCCTCTCGCCCCCCAGAGCGCCTACGGCCTCGGCGCCTCCTGGGGGATCGACGACACAAGGGTCTTCGCGACGCTCCATCGCTCCACGGTCGACGACTTCGGCCGGGGCAACCTGGCCCTCGGCGGTACCCGCGCGGTGTTCGGTCTCGGCTTCGGTTTCTGACCATCTCGTTCTGGTCCGCAAGAGATGGTCGGAGGGATGACTCATTTTGCGGGAAACACAGCATCTCCCCCCTCGAAACGCCAAGCTATCTTTAGCCCATTGTCTCCTACTTTCCACCAATGATGCATCGCAAGATCGCTTGGCCACTGGCTTTCCTTCGTTGCGGCGAAATCCCGAATCACATTCTTTCGACCAACGTGCTCGACGCTCCACGCGTCACCTCTTCGGGTGAACGCATTGTCGGAATCCGTCCACGCGTCTAAGGTTCCCCCTCGATACGAGACAACAGCTACCCCCGGAGATTCGATATGGCAGACGTGAAGATCACGTGGCTCGGCCACGCTACATTCCTCCTCGAGCAAGGCGACAACAAGATCCTCATCGATCCGTGGCTCGCCGGGAACCCGTCGTGCCCCGAAGCTTACCACGACGTGAAGCCGGATCTGGTGCTGATCACGCACGGCCACAACGATCACATCGGCAACGTGTTCGACGTCGCGAAGAACAGTGATGCGAAGTTCTTCGGCATCTTCGACCTGACGACCTGGCTCGGGAGCAAGGGAATTGCGGAAGACCGTCTGGTGGGTAGCAACCGGGGCGGAACGGTAAGGTTCGACGAGCTCGGCCTCGCGGTCACGATGACCGATGCTCGCCACTCCTCCTCCTTCACCGACGAAGACGGCAACGTCATCTATCTCGGGGAGGCGTGCGGCCTCGTCATCTCCTTCGACGAAGGCCCCGCGATCTATCATGCGGGCGACACCTGCCTGTTCTCCGACATGGAGTGGATCGGGGAGTTCTGGGCGCCCGACATCGCAATCCTTCCGATCGGCGATCACTTCACCATGGACCCGCTTCAAGCCGCCCACGCTGCCGCACTCGTCGATGTCGAGACCGTCATCCCGTGCCACTACGGGACGTTCCCGCTCCTCACCGGCACACCTCAGGCATTGGAGTTCGCCATCGAAGACCTCGGGCTCCAGGAAGAGATCGAAGTCGTCACGCTCGAGCCCGGTTCGTCCTGGACCGCTTGAGCGCTCAGCGCTCTTTCGCGCACGCTCTCAGGGGATTCCACGGGCCGGGGATCCGAGGCAACGAGCCGGGCAGAACCCAGCCCCATTGTCCTATATACTCACACCGCCGCCTCGCGCATTCGCAGTGTTGATGAGACCTGCGCTACCTGATGCGAATGGACGAAACTCGTGAGCCGAGTCACTCGCCGTTTTCAGACGAGCGCAGACTAGGCGCGCGGAATCATCGGCGTGGGGAGCAGTGCGCGTTGTGCAGAGCGCGCGGCTGGCACGTCTGGGCTTCCAGTGGTAAGTGAGTCGAGATGAGTTACGTGGTCCTAGCGAGGCGATGGAGGCCCACCCAGTTCGACGAAGTCGTCGGGCAGGGACACGTGGCGCGGACGCTCAAGAACGCGATCGCGCAGGACCGTGTCGCCCACGCCTTCTTGTTCGCGGGCGCTCGGGGGGTCGGCAAGACCTCGACGGCCCGGATCCTCGCCAAGGCGATGAACTGCGAGAAGGGGCCGACGCCGACGCCCTGCGACGAATGCGTTGCGTGCCGGGAGATCACCGCCGGGCAGGCGGTCGACGTCTTCGAGATCGACGGTGCATCGAACCGCGGCATCAACGAGATCCGCGACCTGCGCGAGAGCGTCCGGTACGCGCCGAGCCGCGATGCCTACAAGATCTACATCATCGACGAAGTCCACATGCTCACGACGGAGGCCTTCAACGCGCTGTTGAAGACTCTCGAAGAGCCGCCCCCGCACGCGAAGTTCATCTTCGCGACGACGGAGCCGCAGAAGATCCCGGTGACGATCCTGTCGCGCTGTCAGCGATACGACTTCAAGCGGGTCAACCAGAACGACATCGTCGAACACCTCGAGAGCATCTGCTCGTCCGAGAAGATCGATGCAGAACGGGGCGCACTGCAGGTCATCGCACGGCAGGCCGCCGGGGGAATGCGTGACGCGCTGAGCCTGCTCGATCAGATCATCAGCTTCTCGCAGGACGAGATCACGGAAGCGCAGGTCACCGAAGTGCTAGGCGTCGCGAACCGACGCCAGCTCTTCGACCTCTCCGAGGCGATCCTGAACCGCGACACGGGCTCGGCGCTGTCGATCCTGGACGACGTCAACCGCTACGGTTACGACCTCGGGCAGTTCGCGGCGGAGCTGGTCTCGCACTTTCGCGACCTCACCGTCGTACGCGTCGTGGACGACGCCGCCCAGATCACCGATCTGACCGACAGCGAGCTGGAGATCGCGAAGGAGCAGGTCGACGGCGTCCACGCGAACCTCCTGCAGCGCTACTTCGGTGCGATGGCGGAGGCGACGCAAGAGCTCGCACGGTCATCGTTCCCGAAGCTCCTCTTCGAGATGACGATCGTGCGCCTGACGCAGCTCGAACCCCTCGTCGGGGTAGATCTTCTCGTGGAACGCTTACGAGGCCTCGAACAACTGTTGGAGGATTCGCCGCCCGAGAGGTCGGGAAACCCTAACCGACCACAACCCGACGAACACACGGAGGTTTCCAGCCCTCCCGCCGAAGGGGCGTACCAGAAGTCTCGGTCCGGGCCGCCCGCTCCGAAGGCCGACGAGAATCCTCCCCCCGCGCGAACGCCGCAGCCACCGAAACCCGAACGGGTCGACCCCGCACCCCCAGTCGAGCCCGCGTCCACGCCGCAAGCTCCCCAGGGGAAGCATGACGCCGCCGCGGATGCCGCGCCGCCGGACGACACAGCAACCACGAGCCCGCCGCCCGAACTGGTTGCGGAGACGGTGCCCGACGACGAATCGCAGCTCGACGATCGCTGGCGCCGCGTCGTCGCCCACATGACCGCCGACAATGCTCCGGTGGCGATGGCGTTCGAACACGCGACGGTTCACCGGTTCGAGGAGGGACTCGTCGAGCTCCTGTTCGAGGAGAAATTCATCGACTTGATCCGCGAGCCGGGCCGCACCGAAGCGGTGCAGTCCGTGCTCGAAGAGTTTTACGGCGGGACGTGGCGAGTCCTCGCTCACGTCGTCGACGACCCCACCAAGAAAAAGAAAACCCTCGCCGACGAACGCGACGAGGAGATTCAGCGGCGCCTCGCCCTGGTCGAGTCCGAGCTACGAAACCACGCCGTCGTGAAACAGGCGCAGTCTCTGTTCGACATCGACCCGGAGCGAGTGCGCGTCCAGGTGAAGTTGTTCGACGAAGAGTGAACTACTACTCGTAGCCGACTTCTTCGAAGTAGGGCTCGTAGTAGGTCTCCACGATCAGATCTTTCGCGGTCTCCAGATACTCTTGGAGCGTGTCCATCGAGATCTCTTCGATCGGCTCTTCGAGATGACCGTAGGTGTTGATCGGGAAGCTCTTCGCTTCGAAGGATGCTTCGTCGACGAACTCGTTGAGCGCATCGCGCATCTCGTCGGGGGCGTCCTTGTTGGGATGCGGCTGTACGTACAGCTTCACGATCCCCTTCGTATTCACGTCGATGACTGCGTAGCCAATCGCGCCGTACCGAATGTTCAAGCCACCGGCGCGTCCTCCGCCGATGCGGAAATCGTATCCTAGTTCTCGGGCGTGCATCACGAGTTGTTCCATCGCTTCTCGTCGTTCACTCCCACCACGTTTCTCGGCTCTGCGCATTACATCGAGTGTATCCAAAAGGACCTCCTGGAGTCAGTTCTCCGCCACTACCCTGCGGCGGGTGACTTCCTAACATAGCCACTGATAACGTTTTTTCAAGCGATGACCGTAACCCCATGGGTTCCGGTGGCTTTTGCGGTTTCCACCCCTCCCGCTCTTCATCCCCCAGGCTGGAAGGGGGATTGGGCGGTGCCTACGTTCCTCCATCCCTACTTAACCCCGCCCCGGAGGGTTCATGCTGGAAGGCTTGATGCCCGAGCTTCACCTCAACAACATCGTGAACAACCTGATCTACGTCACGGCGGCCTTCCTGTTGACGCTGCCGGTCGGGCTGAACCGCGAAAGGACTCGTCAGCTCGGGTTGCGCACCATCCCCCTCGTCGCCGTGGCGGCGTGTGGGTTCATGCTCCTCGGACGCTCTTCGTTTCATGGCGACGCCAACGCTCAGGCCCGCATCGTCCAGGGACTCATCACCGGCGTCGGGTTTCTGGGCGGCGGTGCGATCGTGAAGCGGGGAGACAACGTCGAAGGGACGGCGACAGCGGCCGCCATCTGGTGCACTGCGGCGATCGGCGTCGCATGCGCCTTCGGTCGCTTCGAGATCGCGGTGCTGCTGGCGGTCTTCAACTTCGGCATCCTCGTGCTCCTCAAGCCGGTCGGCAAGAAAGTCGGCGACGGCTCCGGCTACGACGCCGAGAACCCCGAAGAGTCCTCCGACAACTCCGCCGAGCTCTACCACGAAGAGCAGGACCAGCCGTGACCCCGCCCGATCGCCGGAGGGCGGCGATACCTGAAGCGTCCTGAAAGTTGGGGCGTCAGGCTGGCATCGGTCGCCTCGATTCGCTACAGAATGGGCGACCGAGGACGAGATGAAGAACGCTCCATACATCGCACTGTTCGCCGCAATCCCGCTGGCGCTGGCCGCGACCGGCTGCTCCGGTTCGCAGGCGTGTTCCACGGACTCGGACTGCTTCTCCGGCGAGGTGTGCGTCGACGACGTGTGCGGTGAGCCCCGCATCTTCGACGAAACCCATGACGCGAGCCGGGATGATGGCGCCCAGTCGAGCCCCGATGGCGGCGACACCGACGCGGGCCACGTCGTCGACGCGGGCCCCGACGAGGACGAGGGGGTTGGCTCGGAGGATGCCGGACCGACAGACCCGGATGCGCCGGGCGACACCGGTGGAGCGATGGGAGCCTGTATCGTCGACCCCTTCACGCACACGTGCATCGACGACGAGTACGAGCCCAACAATCAGTGGATCGACGGCCACCGAATGATCCAGGAGAGGCTGGGCTGTGTCGTGGACTGGCAGGAACACGAGCTGACCGCGAGTGCCCAGGTCTGCCAGAACGACGGTTCGGACTTCTACTTCGTCGAATACCTGCCTTGCGATTTCGACTGGATCCTGGAGTTCGAGCTCGACCACGGCTCGATGTGCCCCGACGAGCTCGTCCAGTTCGAACCCCTCAGCGTCGACTGCGACGACCAGCAGGTGCAGTGCATCGTCGAAGACGGCAAATCGATCATCCGGCTCATCGTCGAAAAGGAGATGGTCAACTCCCAGGTGCTCTACGTTCAGGTTCACACGGGGGACCGGTCCGACGTCGCATTCCCCTATGAAATCACCGTGAGATCACGCCGATGACGGCTCCCTCCCACCTGGCATCGGCCCTCTTCGCGTGCGCGTGCATCTTCGTCGGGTTCACGGGCTGCGGACCCGAGCCGACCAGTTGTGCCTCCTCGGACGACTGTTTCCGAGGGGAAGCGTGCATCGACGGCGAGTGCGGGACGCCGCCGGACGGATGGGTGAACAACGGGGCGGAGAACAACGGCGTCGTCATCGATACGGCGCAGAACAACGGCAACAACGGCAACAACGGCGTGAACCCCCTCCCCACCGGCGCGTGTCTGGTCGACCCGTTCACGGCGACGTGCGACATGCCCGACGACAACGACTCTTTCTCCGATTATCTGAAGATGGAGGGAGATTGCGGCGAGGAGAACTGCGGGCTTCCGGGCTGCAGCGCGGGATGGGACAAGTTCGTGTCGGGAGAACTCCTCGTGGAGAGCTTGCAGCTCTGCGCAGCCGAGGAGCGCGACCGCTATTCGACGAACCTGATCCCGTGCGACAACAAGTCCTTCGTCGTCCAGGCGACCCTCACCCCTCGCGACCAGTGCCCGGTCGAGAACTACTCGTTCGACATGGGGATCCAGGGGTACGATTGCACGAACACCGCCGACGCCGCCGACCAGACCGAACGGGTCCGCTGCGAAGAGCTCGACGACGGCTCGAAGCGGGTCACCACGATCGTTGCCCCGTCCAACAGCATCGCCGTCGCGAACTTCCGGATCGAAGAGCTCGACAAATCCAACGTTCAGTTCGAATACGACCTACACATCCTGGTGCGAGAATGAGACGACGCCTGACGACCCTGCTCCTCGCCGCCTCGGTTGCCAGCGGCATGTCTGCATGCAACGGCGGCGAACCGTGCCAGACCGATTCGGATTGCTTCTCGGGGGAAGTCTGCTCCGCGGAGAAGATCTGCAGCGCCTCGACGGAAACGTCGAACAACGGAACGACCTCCAACAACGGCATCATCATCATCGACGACGACGACGCCGGCGCGACGACCGACCCCGAGATGGGGAACGGCGACGCCGGGTCCGTCGGGACCGACGCCGGCGAAGAGACCGACATGGGTGGGGACCCGCCCGACCTGCCGGCTCCACGCGAGTGTGTCGAAGATCCGTTCACCGCGACCTGCGACCTCCCCGACGACAACGACGACTTCTCGGACTACGTGGAGATCGACTCCGACTGCGGCCGCGAGGACTGCGGCCCCCCCGGCTGCGGCAGCAGCGGCGACGATTTTCTTGGGGGGTCCGTCACCATCACCGACGTGCAGATGTGCGTGAACGAGCACACCGACAAGTACGACACGAACCTCATCCCCTGCGACAACAAGTCGTTCGTCGTCGAAGCGACGCTGCGTCCGCTGCAGTCTTGCGAACCCGATCTCTACGTCTTCGACATGTCGGTTCAGGGCTTCGACTGTGCCGATCCGTACGACGACAACCTGCAGATGGACCGGGTGCGATGCGAGGAGCTCGCCGACGGATCGAAACGAATCACCGCCATCGTCCAACCGTCCAACTCCATCGCCTCCGCCTTCCTACGCGTCGAGGAGTTCGATGAGCCCAACGTGACGTTCGACTACGAGATCGACATCGTCGTCCGAGAATGACCCGTACGCTCGCCAGAATCTTGTTGGTGGTGGCCGCCGGGACACCCGGCTGTTTCTTCGACCTCGCGCCCTGCAGCTCCGACGACGACTGTTCGCCGGGGATGGTGTGCGCGCAGCCGCTGGAGACGGACGTTCCATACTGCGTCCTGGCACCGGCCGAACCCGATGGCGGCATGGACCAGCCGGACGGTGCTCCGCCGGAGCCCGACGCATCCCAGGGCGACCCTCCCGACGCGGAGGCGACGGTCGACCTGCCGCCCCCAGACCGCTATTGCGGGGAAGGGGTCGAGTGTGTCAGCGACAGTTCATTCGGCGAGGACCTCCTCGAAGGACCGGTCGGTTGCTTCGGGGACGGGTTCGTCGAAGAGACGATAATGCGGCGGGAAGCCGTCTGCGACGACGAGGGGGGCCGCCACCGCCTCGACTTCGTCCGGTGCCGGCAGTTCCCCTACCAGATCGAGGTCGTCTTCGACTTCGGTCGCGAGTGCCTGGACGATACCCGGGCGAGCGTCTCCGGAGAGCAGTGCAACGAAGGCCCGCTGAAATGCGAATCCCGAGGCGCCACCTACACCTTTCGGTACCGTGTCCCTTCGACCTCGTTCACGACGTCGGTCGAGTCGCTCACGTTCGTCGCGCGGACTGCCGTCGACGTGGACTACGACGTCCGGGTGAGCGTCAGTAAGCTTTGATCTCGTTGTCGATCGGGAAGAGCTCGAGCAGCATCGCCCAGTCCTCGTCGTAGGCGCTCCAGTCGGCGCTCTTCACGGTCGGGACGTCGCCGGCCCAGCGGCCGCGAATGTCGCGGTTCACAATCACGACACGCTCTTTTCCGAACAGTAACTCTACGCCGGGCCCTGCCGGGTAAGGTTGATCTCCGTCTTGCTCGTAGAGCTGAACCTCGCGCCACTGCAGCTCCGCCTCGGGAACCTCTCGCTCTGCCTCGCCATCGTTCCCACGGATGGTCGCCCCACCGCCGCTCCGATCGAGTCGCGCCACGATGCGGGAGTCGCGGCGCACCTTGAAGAAGACGGCCAGGAACGACCCGACGACGACCACGATGAAGCCGCCCAGCAGGAGCGCCAGATTGTCGAGGTTCTCCATCCAGTCCGCTCCGATCATCTTCGAAGCGGAGCTCAGCACGACCGTGCTCGCCATCACCATGATGACGTTCACGACGAACAACCAGGCGATGATGCGCGCCGCGCCCGGAGGTTTGGCCGGTCGCAGACCGACCGTCTTTTCGTCGGGAGCGCTCAAATGTGGATCGTGTGGCCGGTGACCGCGTGGGCCGCCTCGCCCACCGCCTCGGCGAGGGTCGGGTGCGGATGGATCGTGTGGATGAGCTCGTCGATCGTCGACTCGAGCTCCATCGCGACGGTCCCTTCGGTGATGAGCTCGGTCGCATGCGGGCCGATGATGTGCATCCCGATCACCTCGTCGTACTTCGCATCACAGACGATCTTCACGAACCCTTCGCTCGAACCGAGGATCGACGCCTTACCAATCGCCGAGAAGGGAAACTTTCCGACCTTCACGTCGTGACCGCGCTCCTTCGCCTTCTTCTCCGTCAGCCCGACCGAAGCGACCTCCGGCGAACAGTAGGTACAGTTGGGGACGTGGTCGTAGTTGAGCGGACGAGGGTCTTTGCCCGTCATGTGATCCACGGCGAGGATCCCTTCTTTCGACGCGACGTGCGCGAGCCAGGGAGTCGCGACGATGTCGCCGATGGCGTAGAGCCAGTCTTCCGCCGTGCGCATGTACTCGTCGACCTCGACGAAGCCACGGTCGGAGACCTTCGCCTTCGTGTTCTTCAGCCCGCAATCGTCGGTGACGGCGCGGCGACCGACGGCGACGAGGAGATGAGACCCTTCGATCGTCTGAGACTTTCCGCCCTGCTCGACCACGCATTTCACGCCGGACTTCGTCGTTTTGACGTCCGTCATCTTCGCGCCGGTCAGGACGTTCATCCCCTGCTTTTTGAAACTCTTCTCCAGCTCCTTGGAGACCTCTTCGTCTTCGATCGGGAGGACGTTCTCCATGAGCTCGACGAGCGTCACTTTGGCGCCGTAGCGCAGGTAGACGCTCGCGAACTCCGCCCCGACCGCGCCGGCACCGAGCACGATGAGATGCTCGGGCATTTCGCGGAGCTCGAGAATGTCGTCGGAATTAATCGTCCGCTCGTGGTCCATCTCGATGAACGGCAGATCGAGGCACGCCGACCCGGTCGCGAGCACCACGTATTTCGTCTTCAGCTCGGACTTCTTGCCGTCGGCGCCTTCGACGCTGACTCGCCCTTTCCCTTCGATGCGGCCGTGTCCGAGGTGCACGTCGACCTCGTTCTTCTTCATCAGGTACTTCACGCCGCCGGCGTTCTTCTTCACCACTTTGTCTTTGTAGGCGTGCATCTTGTCGAGGTCGATCGACGGGTTGGAGAGCGTGATCCCGAACGACTCGGAGTGGTTGATCTCTTCGAAGAGGTCAGCCGTGTGCAGGAGCGCCTTGGTCGGAATGCACCCGCGCAGCAAGCACGTCCCGCCGAGGCGCTCGGTCGGCTCGCGCTCGACGATGGCGGTCTTGAGGCCGGATTGGGCTGCGTGGATTGCGGCGACGTAACCGCCCGGGCCGCTACCGATGATGACGACGTCGTACTGGCTCACGGGATCTCCTTCGGGGCTGAAGCAGTGAGGGTTCGAGCCTGAAATAGACCGTCGTCGGGCCGAGGGTCAAGCTCGGCGGTCAGCCGAGTGATGGATTGATGTCGATCATCGGGATCTGGAGGATCTGCCCCGGACGAAGCTGGTCGGGATCATCCACGAGGTCGGCGTTGGCTCGGTAAATTTCACGCCAGCGAGTCCCACGCCCGTAGTAGCGCCGCGCGATCTTGTAGAGGGTGTCCCCGACGCTGACCTTGTGATTGAGCGTCGACTGCATCGGCTGCCTCTTTCGACGCCCCCGCGCCGCGATCACGAGATCGTCGTCCTCTGGAAAGTCCAGCGTGTCGATACGTTCGAAACCCCCGCTGTCACTCTTCGAGTCGTCGACGCGGGAAAAGCTGTGTCCGGTTTTGATGAATCGGTCGAAGATTCCCATCTGAAACCTCGTATTCGTACATCCATTCCATTCATTGGTGGCTGTAAAGTGCGCGCGTACGCTCGCCCGGCAAGTCGAACTGCCCCTCGCACCACCCTCGAAGATCCGGGAATAATCGGAGAGGACGACCCTCTCGGTCTGACCCGCGTCCCTCCTCGCGAGACCTGCGCGGGCCGCGCGGAGCGGGTTTGCCGAACCCTCCGCGCCCTGCTAGTAATTTCGGCGTCCGCAGTAAGGAGTCGAAGCCATGATGGACCTCAAGAAGCTCGCCAGTTCCCCGATGGGTCTCCTCGCCGTTCTCGGTGCGATCATCGCTGCATTCGCCATCGGCGTGGTCGCACTGATCGCGACCGAGCCGGCCAACATGCACGAACCCTTCCCCGCTGCGAAGCTTCGCCTCGCGGAAGAACCACCCAGCTTCGAGTTCGTCAATCAGGACGGCGACAAGGTTTCGCTGGAGAGCCTGAAAGGAAAGGTCGTGATGATCACGGCCGTCTTCGCGACGTGCCACACCGCGTGCCCGACCATCATCGCCGAAGCGAAAGAGGCGATCACCGAGCTCACGCCCGAACAGCGCGAGAAGATCGCGATCGTCGCCATCACGCTCGACCCCGAGGGAGATTCGATCGAAAAACGCGCCGCGACCGCACAGGCGCACGACCTCGAAGCCCCGCTCTTCAACTACGTCAACGGCGACGACCCCGCCGAGGTCGGCAAGGTCCTCGACACGCTCGGGTTCGCCCGCGGCGAGAAGGACCCCGAGACCGGAGTCATGGGCCACGTGAACATGTTCGTGCTGCTCGACCACGAGGGGAAGATTGCCTACAAGCTCACCCTCGGCAGCAGCCAGCATCACTGGAAGAAAGAAGCGCTCGCCATCCTGGCCGACGAAGCCTGAGCCACCGAGCCTCATGGAGGCGCCGTGAGCTTGGATGCCCAATACCAGCGAGTGATGGCCGACCTGGTCGATGCCCAGACTCGGGGCCACCTGGGGGGCGTGTACAACGAGTTGTTGTCGCTCGCAGCGGAAGACTTCGGACCTGCCCAATCCCTCGAGATTCAGATCGCGTTGGGGGCGATCGAAGACGACCTCGGGCTCACGGAGGAAGCGCAGGCTCGGCTCGAGCTCGCTCGAGCGAAGCACGCCGAGACGGCGTCCCCCGATCAGGCGCAACGGCTCGGCTATTACCTCGTGATGTCCTACCTGCGCACCCGGCGCTGGAGGGAGGCGGAATCGGCCCTCGCGTTCTACGCACCCCTGGTGCCACAAACCGCGAGCCATCGGTCACTCTACAAGTACTGCGAGGGCACCCTCCGAGAGGGTCAGGGTAGGCTCGCCGAAGCGGAGAGCGCATTTCGGCAGTCCCATCGCCTCGCCGAGGCCGCGGGTCGCCTGACTGGCGTCATGTCAGCCCTCGCCGGGCTCGCCAGGATCCATCTGATCCGCGGCGAGTTCGCACTCGCGCGCCTGGCGCTGGCGGAGCACGCGGACCGCGAACGTTCCTACGAATACGACACGATTCACTGCGATTCGTTGATCGCGATGGCCCTCGCTGGCGAGGGAGATCACGAAGCGCTGGAGTCGGCCCGGAAGACCTGGAACGACGCACGATCGGCCCAGCTTCCGAACGTCGCGGCATGGATGGCGATCCTCTCCGCGCTTCTCGAACACCACGGCGGTCGCGACGAGAAAGCCGCGGAGTGGCTTGCACGGGCAGCGACGGACAGCCCGGCGGAACCGGTCCTTCCCGAGATCGTGAAGCGTATCGACGCCTGGATGCGGGGTGAGGCGATCGCGGACGGGGGGCACGTCGAGGTCCGCGCGCTGGCCGCCGTGCTCGAGGGCGGGGTCCCCGAATCGCCGACGGCCTTCTCGTCGGTAGCCGCGGCGATCCTCACCCGTAACGCCGCTTGGAAGCTCGACGTCGACCGGCACGTGCTGGAGTCGACGGAAGGGGAGCGACACGATTTGCAACGACGTGGCCCGCTGCGCCGGATCGTCGAGTTTCTCGCGACTTCCAACGCTCCCGTGAGCACGGGCGAGCTCTTCGAAGCGGGATGGCCCGGTGTGACGGCTCCGGGCCCCAACGGCTATCGCCGCGTCTACACGGAGATCGACCGACTGCGAAAGCTCGGGCTCGAGATCGTATCGACCGACGAAGGCTACCTGCTCGAGACCTCCGTGCGCGTCACCTCGACCGGCGGGGTCAGCAACCCGCGTTGACCGCGCAGGCCGAGAACGGCTGGTAGGTGGACTGAAGGAAGTCCTCCGTTGCGTTCTGATCTCGGCATGCACGGATGCAGTCCTGGTCGACGTTCCCCCCGGCGAAGCAGGTCAGGATGCAGTCGTCGTACGCGCGGCACATCGGGCTTCCCTCGCACGCGGCCGCCTCGTCGCAGCAGTTTTCGGCGAGGCAAGCGAGGTCGTAGCTGCGGTCATAGGCGCCGAAACCCGACAGATCTTCGTCGCATGTGGGTCCGGCGGTCGTGCCGCCGTTGGTCAGGGCGTTCTGGGTGCCGGCATTGTTGGTCGAGCCGCCCCCATTGTTGTCGAGGCCCGCACAAGCATCGCTCGACCCGGCGTCGCGGCATACGGAGGCGCACGCTTCCCTACCCTCGCAGACACCGTTGGCACAACTCGTGGTGGAGATCGTGCTCCCGTCCGCACAACGGCACGCGACCGACGGGCAATCGCTACCTGTCGTGCACGAACCGCCCGGCGCCGGGAGCATCGCGCACGCTCGCTCGAGGCTGTCGGTCGTCCCGTTCGATACCGGGCCCGTCGTGCCGTTGTTGGTCTCCTCACTGTTTGACGGCTCGGGGCCGCATCCCCCGATCATGATGAGCGTCGCGACCGTCAGCCATCCTCTCTTCCTCATCCATCGTTTCATCGTGTGCTCCATCGTCTTTCGGCGTGTCCGTTCATATGTCGCGGTGAGCCTACGAAAGGACCGGAGGGGGCGGGAGCGCCGGAAGTACACAACTCTTCACATCGTTGCCCAGAGTCTTCGACGGCTGGTTATAGAAATGGATAACTCCTGATATGGTTAACTAACTCGGCGCACCGGAGCCGCAAGCAACCATGCGACCAAACCGTTGAAAAAACTCAACTTTCACTCCAGAGGCCCGACTGGCACGACTCTCGCGATACCTATCGGCGGACGACGACACGGTCGGATCGCGGAAGACCCGCACCCCGAGCGTGGCAACGAAAGTGACGCGGGAGACCCGCACGCACCGGAAAGGAGGCGAACATGAAAGGATGGGAACTGGAAGAGATGGGAATCCCGAGCGGACGCACCGTCACGATCGGATTGAAGCTCGTCGGGGAGGCGATGGAAGCCGGGGCCGACCTCGAAGACCTGCGCGAGAGCCTCCAGGCAGTCGCGGAGGCGCCGCGCCAGTTCGTCGACCATCCCGTGTTCGGAGAGCTCGCCGAAGCGATCGGCGATCGGCGACCCTTTCGGGAGCGCGCAGAGCCCGCGCCCTGGAAATCATGGGGGTCGAAGTTCGACGAGAAGTCACTCGACCAGATGCGCAACGCCTGCCGGCTGCCGGTGACGGTCTCGGGGGCGTTGATGCCCGACGGACATCCCGGATACGGGCTCCCGATCGGAGGGGTCCTCGCGACGGAAGGGGCGGTGATTCCGTACGCAGTCGGGGTCGACATCGCCTGCCGCATGCGGCTGTCGGTGCTCGACGTACCGGTCGAAGACCTCGAGCGCGACGCACGCTACCTGGTCGATGCTCTGGAAGACGAGACCGCGTTCGGGATCGGCGCGTCGTTCTCCGATCCCCGCGACCACGAAGTGCTCGACCGCGACTGGGGGATCACGCCGGTGACGAAGATGCAGTTCCAGAAGGCACGGCATCAGCTCGGGTCCTCCGGATCGGGGAACCACTTCGTGGAATACGGGGTGCTGACCTTGACCGAGGCCGACCTCGGGCTGTCCCCCGGACGCTACGTCGCGCTCCTGTCGCATAGCGGGAGCCGCGGGGCAGGGGCGGCGGTCGCGTCGCACTACTCGAAGCTCGCCCGCGAGCTTCACCCCGAGCTCCCCGACGACCTGCGTCACCTCGCGTGGCTCGAGCTCGACTCGGAAGTGGGTCGCGAGTACTGGGAGGCAATGAACCTCATGGGGGAGTACGCGGCCGCGAACCATGCGGTGATCCATCGTGAGATGGTCCGCGCGCTCGGTTGCGAAGTGCTGGCGGGGGTGGAGAACCACCACAACTTCGCGTGGAAGGAGATCCACGACGGGCGTGAGGTGGTCGTGCATCGAAAGGGCGCGACGCCGGCGGGCGACGGCGTCCTGGGGGTGATCCCCGGGTCGATGGCGACGCCGGGTTACGTAGTTCGCGGCAAGGGAGAGGCGACCTCTCTCGAGTCGGCGGCACACGGCGCGGGGCGCGTGATGTCGCGGCGCCAGGCGGACCGGACGCTCGACTGGAAAGACGTGAAGGCGCAGCTGCACGAATCGGGCGTGACGCTCTTGTCGGCGGGGCTCGACGAGGCGCCCGCGGTCTACAAGGACATCGAAGAGGTGATGTCCGCGCAGTCCGATCTGGTTGACATCGTCGCACGGTTCGACCCGAAGATCGTGAAGATGGCACCGGCCGGCGAGCCGGCGGAGGATTGAGATGGGGAAGCGCAGGCTCGTAATCGATGGATCGCGTGGAGAAGGGGGCGGACAGATCGTCCGCACGTCGGTGGCGCTCGCTGCGGTCACCGGCACCCCGCTTCGCATCGAGAACATCCGCGCCGGTCGCCAGCGTCCGGGGCTGATGCGTCAGCACCTGACCTCCGTTCGCGCGGCCTCCGCGATCTGCGGGGGGACGCTTCGGGGCGACGAGCTGCGGAGCACGGCGATCGAGCTCGATCCGGGCGAGGTCGAGGGGGGTGACCACGCGTTTGCGGTCGGCACTGCAGGGAGCGTGGCCCTCGTCGTCCAGACCGTCCTCCCTGCATGGATCGGGACGGGCTCGTCGGGGACGCTCGCTGTGGAAGGGGGAACGCACGCGAAGATGGCGCCGCCGATCCACTTTCTGGACGGCGCCTACGCCCACGCGCTTCGGGCAGTAGGGCATCGGGTGGAGATCGATCTTCAGCGGCACGGCTTCTACCCCGCGGGGGGTGGGAAGGTCGTGGTCGACTTCGCCGCGGGAGATCCCCGACCGCTCGACTGGACCGAGCCTCCCGACTTCGAAGCGCTCGAGGCGCGAGTGCTCCTGCACGCCGTCGAACGCGACGTCGCCGACCGCGAGCTCGAGGTCTTGCGACGCAGCTTCGAAAAGCTCGGCATCGAGACGACCTTCGTCGTCGAAGAGGTCTCGGCGCTGTCGCCCGGCAACGTCGTGCACGTGTCGCTGCGGGGGCCTCGCACCACCGAAGTGTTCACGAGCTTCGGCGAAGTCGGGCGGAGGGCGGAGGCGGTCGCCGAAGACGTGGTCGACGAAGTGCGCGGGTTCCTCGAGGCAGACGTCGCAGTCGGCCCGCACCTGTGCGACCAGCTCATCGTCGCACTTTCGGTGTCGGCCGGCGGCCGGTTCCGCACCGTTCCGCTGACGCTGCACTCCCGCACGATGTTGGAGGTCATCCCCGAGTTCGTCGACGTCGAGTTCCGGGTGGAAGAGGAAGGAGGCACCGTGACGGTCGAGGTACTGCGATGAGGAAAGTGCTGCTCGGGTACATCGGTCAGCGCCTCGACGCGGGACGCGGCCAGAATCGTTGGAATCAGTGGCGACCATCGATCGACCTCTTGCGCCAACCCGACATCGCGTTCGACCGGTTCGAG
This sequence comes from uncultured Bradymonadales bacterium, assembly GCA_964411125.1. Lineage (GTDB taxonomy): Bacteria > Myxococcota_A > Bradymonadia > Bradymonadales > Bradymonadaceae > JBFIHF01. Next base: position 69,741 of record CAYPJU010000015.1, read on the forward strand.
ATGTTCCACGACCCGCAGTACGCGGCGCTCGTCGATCAGATCGCCGAGGACGCGGCCGCGGTGTCGCCGGGGACCGAGGTTCGCCGGCACCCGGTGAAGATCGAGGACGCGTGGGACCTCGAAGAGGTGTTCGGCGCACTCTACGACTTCGCGGCTGACTACCCGTTCGACCCGGACGAGGAGGAGTACTACCTGCACATGACGACGGGGACGCACGTCTGGCAGATCTGCCTCTTCTTGCTCGCGGAGTCGCGGCATTTCCCGGCGCAGCTCATCCAGGCCTCGCCGCCACGCAGCGCCGACCCCGCCGGCGCACCCGGGCCTTTCCGCGTGATCGATCTCGATCTGTCTCGCTACGACGCCGTCGCCTCGAGGTTCCGGTTCGAGCACGACGAGGGAGCGCGGCTTCTCAAGCAGGGGATTGAAACCCGAAACGCGGACTTCAATCATCTGATCGGGCGCATCGAGCGCGTATGCCTCGCGTCGGACGCCCCGATCTTGCTCACGGGCCCGACCGGCGCCGGCAAGACGCAGCTCGCCCGCCGAATCTTCGAGCTCAAACAGAAGCGCCACAAGCTGCGCGGCAGGTTCGTCGAGGTGAACTGCGCCACCGTGCGCGGCGACGCCGCGATGTCGGCGTTGTTCGGCCATCGCAAGGGAGCCTTCACCGGCGCGATGCGAGACCGCGATGGGCTGCTCCGGGAAGCGGACGGCGGGGTGCTCTTCCTCGACGAGATCGGCGAGCTCGGGCTCGACGAGCAGGCGATGTTGTTGCGGGCGATCGAGTCGGGTGTCTTCACCCCGCTCGGCTCGGACCGCGAAGCTTCGAGCGACTTTCAGCTCGTCGCCGGCACGAACGCCGATCTTCGGAGGTGCGTCGCGCAGGGGAAGTTTCGCGAGGACCTACTGGCACGGATCGACCTATGGCACTTCTCGCTCCCGGGGCTTCGCGACCGGCTCGACGACCTCGAACCGAACCTCGACTTCGAACTCGCGGAGTTCACCCGCCGGACCGGACAACGCGCGACTTTCAATCGTGCGTCCCGACGGCGCTACGTCGACTTCGCCGTACATCCCGACGCTGCGTGGCGCGGCAACTTCCGCGATCTCAACGCCTCGGTGACCCGCATGTGTACGCTCGCTGCGGGGGGACGGATCGACGAGAAACTCGTCGACGAAGAGATCGAGCGATTGCAGCGAGACTGGGCCGGCTCGACCCGCGAGCCCGATGCCGACCGGTTCGCCCGGCAGATCCTCGGCGACGATGCATGGCGCGACCTCGACCGCTTCGACCGCGTGCAGCTCGCCGACGTGCTGCAGGTCTGCTCGCGCGCGACGTCGCTTTCGGAAGCGGGCCGAACGCTCTTCGCCGAATCCCGGAAACGGAAAAAGTCCAGCAACGACGCCGACCGCCTGCGCAAGTACCTCGCCCGCTACGACCTCGACTTCGGGGACGTGCAGAACTCGGCGACGCTCAACCGCTGATGACGACCGAAGCCGTGGGATCGAGCAGGTAACCATCGTCGTGGGTCAGGAGGATCTCTTCGAAACCGAGCCCCCGAAGTGCTGCGATCGTGTTGTACACCCGCGCGAGGGCGAGGTCCCAGTCGAGCATCTCGCCCTCCCAGCCGACTTCGAACACCTCGTCGACGGATGTCGCCAACCCGGGAGCGTCGCGTTGTCGTTCGACCAGGTGCCACAAGATCTTGCGCATCGCCCCCCGCCTCGAAAGGTTCAACAGCTTGCCGCTGGGGAGCTTTGCCATCCGTGCTTCGGTGGTGAAGGTCCACGACGGGCTCGCCGCGGTCGCGCTCCTTGACTTCGCGAGCGGAGCAGGCGCACCAAGGTCGGACACGTGGACCCAGCTCCACGGCGTGTAGCGGCGCTCGACTTCGGCTCGGCGCCGCGTCGCCTCTTCGATCGAACCAAACGCTTGGTCGAGCAATGGTGCAGTCGCGGCCCCCAGGGCGCTCTCCACCTCGCTCTCCCACATCGAGGCCTCGCGTCCTCGCCCTGCCTCCGTAGCTGCCGCTCGGCAGAGGCGACCGATCGCCGCTCGAAGGAGCGGCTCGCCGGCAGGGACCTGACCTGCGCCTCGTCGAAGATACTCCAGCGCGTCCGTCGGCCGTCCGTCCTTCAGGGAGCCGTGCCCGACTACGGCGCACGCCACAGAGTAGAGCAGCGGGTCGCATGCTTCGGTGAGCTTCTCGCGCACGTCGGCGGAGTCTCCGAAACCACGGAGCCACTCCACGAGGGTTACGTCGAGCGCTCGGACGGGGTCCAGCCGCTCGGAATCCGGGGGTTCGAAGGTGTACCCGAGCCGTAGGCTCGATATCTGCGCATCGACACGGTCGACGCCTTCGTCCCCTTCTTCCATGGCACGTCGGAACGCGTCTCGAGCTTCGTCGACGTGACCCGCCCAGTGAGCCGCGATCGCGTGTCTCGTGCGCACGACCGTGAGATCGGACGCCGGAAGATCACCATCGAGGGCCGCGCGAAGCTCGGCCCGCGCATCGTCGAATCGACCAGCTTGCAGCAGCGCAACACCGAGGTTCGCGCGGGAGAGCGCTTGCTGGGAACCACTCGCCAGACCGACTGCCTGGCGAAACGTCGCTACGGCCGTCTCGAAGTCTCCCGACTCGAGCGCGACGACCCCTTCGGCATTGCGCGCCTCCGCCCCGCGGACACCGTGACGTTCCGAGAGTGACACCGCGCGCTCCACATGGGCCCGGGCACGACCGATGTCGTGCAGATGAGATGCCCAGACCGCAGCCGCCGTGCTGTGAAGATCGATGCGTTCGGCGACGAGGTCGTCCGGACAAGACGCGATCGCGCGGTCCAGGAGCTCGCGCGCCCGCTCTGGATGGTGGCGAAGATACAGCCGCGTCACGGTGCGAATCGCCACCTTCACCGCCAGCGTGGGATCGATCTTCTCGACCTGATCCACGATGTCGATGACCCCGGTCATCGATTCCGTCGGCGGAGCGTCGACCCACTGCTGCGCCCGCCTGCGCACCGCGAGCCCGTAGAGTTCCGGACACTCTTCCCGCGCCTTACGCATTACAGCCATCCTGATCGGCTGAAGCATGACGTACTGCGTGACTCCCCCGACCTTCCGGACCATCAAGAGCGACCGGTCGACGAGCTCGCGAAGCCGCAGCCTGGCGGGCCCGATCGGTTCTTGCAGCAGCGCAGCAGCCTCCTCCGCGGCGAATGGCTGCCCGATAGGCGAGAGGCAGGTCAGATCGTCGCGTTCTTGCTGTGTCAGGAGCTCCCACGACCAGTCGAACGACGCATCGAGGCTCGCCCTTCGCTGCGTCACGCCCCGCACCGGGTTCGTGAGGTCGTGGGACCTCACCACCTCGACCAGCTCGGCGGGCGTCATTGCGCGAAGCCTCGAGGCAGCAAACTCGATCGCGAGAGGCAAGCCCCCCAGCGCCGCCACCAGTCGACGGGATCCGTCCCCCTCGTGGGACTCCGCTCCGGCCGCGTGCGCTCGTTGTCGCAGCAGCAGCAGCGCCTGGTCGGTCGGTAGTGGTGACAGGGGGAGTAGAAACTCGCCCGAAGCACCGAGCGGCTCGCGCGACGTGCAGACGAACGACGTACTCGCCGTCGCCGGACGCGACGCGATCCAGTCGGCCACCGCCCCCGTGATCTGCTCGCAGTTGTCGAGGATCACGAGCGCGGGCGGGTCCTCGAACACGGAGAGCGCTGCGGCGATTTCCCCCGCGACGTCGTCGCCGGCGTGGAGGCCCGACAGGTCCACGAAGGCAGTAGACGCCCCGGTCCGCACGGAAATGCGGCGACCCGCCTCCTGCGAGAAGCGGGTCTTTCCGACCCCGCCCGGACCGAGGATGGTCACGATGCGGGAACTCTCCAGAGCGTCGAACAGCTTGCCGAACTCTTCGTCGCGCCCGACGAAGACGTCGGGAGTTGCAGATGGTAACTGGCCGGTCCGCATCGGTACTCCAATCCGCGTAGCGTGCGTTCATGGTATCCGCCCTCGCACCGGTGCCCAACCTCACTCGCAGACCGGATCGACGATGGTCTCGCAAGGGTCGAAGCTCGCGTCGAGTGCGTCGAGGCAGTCGCTCACCGCGACCGGGTCGAAGCAGCGCTCGGCAGGGAGGTCCGACTCGAACGTCTCGTACCCACAGTCGACGAGCGTGTCGTAGATGATCTGCGCCTCGTCGAGGCACGCGTCGCCGGCGCCGTTGTTGGTCGGCTCGACACCGTTGTTGGTCGGCTCGACACCGTTGTTCGACGCGGGGTCTTCCCAGCTGTCGAAGTCGTCGTACTCCGCGGCGTACTCTTCCCACGAGTACTCGGTGAAGAGCGCGAGGAGTTCCGCCTCCGCGTCGGGGTGCGCATCCACCAGCTCCCAGGCGCAGTCGTCCTCGAAGCCGTCGACCGATGCATAGGCGTCGAGCTCCCCGACGACGAGCTCAGCTTCGAAGACCTGCGAACCGAAGCCGTCCCAGCAGTCCGTCACGACCAGGTCGTACAGACCGATCTCGTCGTCTTCCCCGAGCACGAAGGCGTCGTATCGCCCTCCCGACTCGTCCCATCGGACAAAGACTTCCCCTTCGGCCGCACCTTCGAAATCGATGTCCGCGAAGGCGTACTCCATCGCCCCTTCGAACTCGCCGAGCACCCAGTACGTGGTGGTCTCGAACGTCTCTCCGTATGCGTCCGCCTCGGCGAGATCGTAGTGGACCTCCCACAGACCGTACTCAGTCGGCAGCGCGCGAATCAGAAACTCACCGACGTAGTCGTCTTCGGCGAACGCCCCCAGCTCGTCGTAGGCAATGACGAACTCGAACGACTCCTTTTCCCCCCGCGCGTCCAGAAGGACGGTTCCGGTGACACCGAGCGAGGCCGTGTCGAACTCGAAGCCTTGCTCCCCGGCACCGAGAGCGAACTCGTAGGAGGAACCGTCGTCGGTCGAAACCTGTAGCTCGACGTCGACGCCGTCGAGTACTGCGCGCCAGACGTGGAGGTCTTCTTCGGCGTGGACGGGCTCGGTCGCCGCGATCGTCTCGATCGCTCCGAAGATGTCGTCGACCGCGCCGTTGATCTCGGCGACGTGCTCGTCGACCGCGAGGAACGCGGGCGAGATGTCCGCGAGAGCGCCCGGTGCCCCGCCGGCCTGACCGTAGCGGATCGCCACGGTGTTGCGGGTCGGGATGGCGGCGAGGAAGCGCTCGTCACCGCAGAAGGAGCCCCCGCAGGCGACCCGCGGATCGACGCGTCGCCGCTCCTCGGGGGTCACCTCGATCGGCGTGACGCCGTTGTTCTGCGTCACGATCTCGGTCGGCCCGTCCGAGCCCTTCGGCTCCGAAGCCTCCCCACCGCAAGCGGCGAGAACGAGGGTGGTGGTCGAGAAGAGTACGAGGTCACGGGTGTTCATTTGCGTCTCCTTGGATGGAACCGTCATCGGTTCGTGTCGTTGACGATTCGAACCGTACGGACTCGCTGAGACGGTTGGCACTATCGACACCTACGAGAACCTACGAGGCTTCTCAGAGGGGGATGAATGCTGAAGATCTCGCCGCCGAAGGCACGGCGAAATCACCCGCTGGTTTGCCCCCACTCATTCCCCCTGCTAGGAAACGTCCCCATGAGTCGACTGATCGGCCATACCCTCGACGGACGCTATCGAATCGATGCGTTCGTCGCCGCCGGCGGGATGGGTGCTGTGTATCGCGGGACCCAGCTATCGGTGGATCGTCCGGTCGCGATCAAAGTGATCCGCGAGGCCGACGGCGAGTCGATCGACCGCGTCGCGATCCAGCGCTTCTTTCGCGAGGCGCAGTCGATCTCTCAGCTCCAGCACCCGAACGTGGTGGGGCTCGTCGACTTCGGGAAAGAAGGCGAGCTCGTCTACCTGGTGATGGAGTTCGTGGATGGGCACAGCCTGCGCGGGCTGCTCGAAGGGGGACGTTCGAACCCTTCGTTCGTCACCGAGGCGCTGCGCCAGATCGCTTCGGGCCTCGCACAGGCCCACGCGCACGACCTGGTCCACCGCGACCTGAAGCCCGACAACCTGCTCGTCATGCAGCTCGCGTCGGGGCACGTGCAGGTGAAAGTCGTCGACTTCGGAATCGCCCGAATGGCGAAGCACGAGACGCTCTCCGACTCGGGTTCCGTCATCGGGACACCCCATTACATGTCGCCCGAGCAGGCGATGGACGAAGCGCTGGATGGGCGCGCCGATCTCTTCTCGCTCGGCATCATCGCCTACGAAATGATCGCAGGGCAGCTCCCCTTCGATGCCTCCGAGCCGCTGCAGACGATGCTGAAGATCTGCCACGAGCCGTTCGTGCGCCTCGACGAAGTCGTCGATACCCAGATCTGGCCGCAGGGCCTGTTGGATCTCGTTCATCGCCTGCTGGAGAAGTCGCCGGAGGCGCGCCCGAGGAGCGCGAGCGAAGTGCTCGACCGACTCGAGACCGTTCAGCGAGACGCTTCGCTGCCCGTCCCTCGAGTACGCGAACGAGATTCGTTGCGCGACGTCGCGCGCACCGAGGTCGCCGACGTCGGCGAGCGTGAATCGAACGCAGTGTTGGAACGCACCGTCGATCCACATTCCGACACCGTGGGGCTCGCCGCTACCGACGAGCGCGAGGCCGAGCTCTCCGCCGTCTACGACGTCGCCCGCCCCCCGAGGGGACTCCTCGCGACGGTCGCCGGCCTCGCCATTCTGGTCGTCGTCTCGATTGCGGCACTGGTAGTCTCCTCTTCGAAGCAGGTCGAGGCGCCCAACACGACCGAGGCTCCGGCGTCGCTCGCAAAACCCGCCGAACCAGCCTCGGAGCCCGAACCGCAGGTACAGGTCGAGAACCCGGGCGTCGCCGTCGCCGAGACGTCCGATCCACTGCCTGCAGAACCGGTGCCCGACGAGACAGCCGCGAACGGCGATGGGGTCGACGCTCCGACGACGAAGGACGCACCGCCGCTACGAGAACCAGACGATTCTGCGCGGGACACCGTCCCATCCGTCCGTCGACCGAAGCGTACGCTCGTCTCACCGACGGCGACGCCGAAAGACGACTCGCTCGACACCAACATGGACTGGTTGAAGCGCCGCGGACGCGAATGAGGACTGCGCTCAGAAGGTGCCGACCACTCCGATCGACCCCGGTGTTAGTGCAGGCGCGACGCTGAGCGCCGTCTCCCCACCGCTGCGAATCAACAGGAAAGCACCCGCGGCCGTGGCGGCGGCGCCGATTCCCGTCAGGGTCCAGCCGAGGACCACCAGCCGGTTGTAGCGTTGCTCCAGCGTGTCGAAGGCCGGCGGTCGTCGCGACGTGTCGCGCGCCTCGTACTGGGTCTGTAGCGCTTGCCCCGTGCCGAGCGCCATGCCGAGCGTCGTCCCGCCGGCGAGGAGCACCGCTGCTCCCCCGCCGGCAAGCCCCCACCCGAGCGTGCGAGGCCCCCTCGACTCGGCGACCGGAGAGAGCGCGACGATGAGATCGTACCGCTGATCCCCGCGCAGTTGGAGTGTGCGCTCCTGAGGCTTGTACCCGGGGCGACGGATCGTCACCTCGTGATTTCCGGCCGGGAGTTCGAGCGTCCGTGTTCCGTCGGCGTCGGGTTGTTCGAGACGCTCCGCCCCGTCGACATAGACCGACGCATCCGCCGGTTCGAGGGCGACCACGAGCGTCGCTCCCCGCTGCTCCATTCGCTCGCGCAACGTGCGAATGACCCCTTCGATGCGAGGACGTTCCGGATCGTCGGGCACCTTCACCAGGTAGTCCCGGTACGATTGAACGGCCCTTTCGAACTCCCCCAGTCGCTCGTAACAGAGCGCGAGCTTGTACAGCACGTCGGCGCTAGGGAAGAGGGCGTAGACCCGCTCGAACGCGTCGCGCGCCGTCGCGAAGTCGCCCGATTCGTAAGCAACCCGCGCTCTCTCGAGCTCGCGTTCGAGCTCCCCGCGTTGCTCCGCGCTGAGAGAGTCGAGCGACTGGGCGAACGCAGGGGCTGACGCGACCGTCGCGAGCAGAGCCACGAAAAGCAGGAAAATCGGGAGCCTGACGTTCATTCCATCTCTCTCGAACCGTGGTAAAGCGTCTGAGCAGCGAGGTCCATGTAGGCCCAATGCAGCCGATCTCCGAAAACGTCGGCGGAGTACCAGTCGGGTTGATGCTCCAGCTCGAACTGCCGGGGAACCCACCGGCCGTCCTCCAACTTCGCCCAGCCTCCCCAGAATTCGTTGGGATCCAATTGGAATGCGTTCCAGACGACGACGGGGTCCTCGTCCGTTCCCCTGTACGACAGGAACGGGATCCCGGAAGTCGTCGACGAGACGTCCACCGTGTGCAGCACGGTCTGCTCGAAATCGCGGTCGGGGGCGCGGGTGTTCTCGAAGATCGCCGGGAACGACTCGAGACCGGTGTCCCCGATCGCCCACGACAGGACGCGAAGCGTTCCGTCCGGAGTCTGAACCACCGAGCCGCGTCGTCCGGCGAATCCCTGGCCTTCGATCGTCGCGTCGAACGTCCACTCGCCATCGTCGGTTCGTTCGGCGAGACGCAGGAGGGCGGTCTCGTCGTCGGTGAGGATCGAGTAGAAGAGCTGCTGGCGCCCGGTCGAATCGAGCCGAATCGAGCAATCTTGCACCCCCGTCTCGGCGCGCTCGATCTTCGTGTTGGACCAGCCGACGCCGGGGATGAAGAAGGCCGTCCAGACCTCGGGGAACCCTTCGTTTCGCACGTTGCCCAGAGCTTCGTCTTCGGTTCCGTACAGATAGCAGGCGACGGCTTTTTCGCCGAAGAACGCCAGGGCTGGCTCGATGAACGCCGGGTCGGTCGGCTCCGTCAACTCTCCTCGTGCCTCGGCGACTCGCTCGACGGACCACCCGCCGGCGTCGTTCTGGGAAGCCAGTTGCAACGAACCGTCGTGCCCCGTGTAGAGAACGTGGGTTCGCCCGTTCCCGTCGAGCGCGACATCGTAGTCCCAACTCGGCGTCGGGAAGAAGGCGGGGCGGTCGACCCTCCAGGTCGCGCCGTCCCACATTCGCCGCAGCAGGCTGTACTGCTCGAAGTCGAACCACCAGATCGAGGGACGACCTTCGGCGTCGACGACCACGTCAAGCTCCCCGACGAGCTCCGTCCCCAGAGCGTAGGTGGCATCGGGCGGATCCTCGGCCGGGCAACATCCCTCGTCGCAGAATACGGCGCCGTCGCCGCAGAGGGCGACGACACAGTTGGGGCCGATGCAGACGGTCGATTTCGTGAGCGACGTCCGGCAACTATCGGGATCGCAAGCTTCGTCGTCCCCCGACCCCGCGTCCGGCGCGATCACGACCGCCCGGACACACTCCCCGGACGCGCACGTCTCGCCGCGAAAGCAGTCGTCGGCACGACGGCACTGCGAAGAGTCTCTGCGACAACCCGCGAGCGCGAGGACTGCGCAGAGCAGGAATAGCGTTCCACACCTCACAGCGGCCCTCCGTATACGACGTGCCCCGAGAGGGTGAGGTAGAAAGGATGCCGGGCACCGTCGAGATCGAGCCCGATGTCGAACCAGTCCACCTCGCCGTCTTGATCGACCCGTTCCAGGGTGCCACGACTCCCCCAGAGCGCGAGGTAGTAGGACTCGAGGTCACTGCCGTCGAGGGACGCGGTCTCGAAGACGATCTCATGCAGCCCGGGCGCTTCGTAGTGGGAATGGACCCGCATCTCGGTGATGAACCGCCCCTCCGCGGTTCGATGCACGCTGCGGCTGTTCCAGCCCGACGTGCTGCGAGTCGCCACGACGAGGTCGTCGCGGACGCCGTCGAACCTGGAAAACGCCACGACCGGCGCGCCCGTCGACAGGCCGGCACTCCCCGCCGAGATCACCTCCCCTTCGAGCTCCAGGTCCGTCACGACCGGAGCACCTACCGGCGCGATGGGAAGCTCGGTGTGAGTCACGTAGGCGATACCCACCTGAACGTCGATGCGCGTGTGGAAGGCGTGCACCAGCGCGGATTGATCCGACACGGTGATCGTGCAGCCAGGCAGCCCTCGCGTGCCGGGATCGATCGTCTCCCAGGCTCCCTCGACGCGAGTCAGGAGGCGGAGCGGCGAGAACTCGTCCGTGTCGACGGTCTCCAGATTCACCAGCGAAAGGCAGATGTACGGCGTTCCGTCGAGGTCGACGGTGAGGTCCGACCCGAACGGAACGCGACCTTCGAAGTCCGTGACGATCCGCTCGCTCGACCAGGCACCCTCGTCGAACGTCGCGAACTCCAACACACCTCCCTGTCTGGACAACAGCGCGTGCACCCCATCCGGAGATGCGTCGACCCGAAGCTGATCGAAATCGGATAGGACGACATCGTCGGCGACGACGAAGTCTATCCAGCGAAAACCATCCCAGGTGATGTGGCGGATTGCATCGGCGGAACGGTCTTCGAACAGCAGGTGGGGCGTCCCGTCGTCTTCCACCACCATGTCGATGCTGCCGAGGATCGCCTCACCCACCCAGTCGACATCGCTGTCGAGCTCGACCGGACCGGCGGGCGCGGCCGTCGGTTCGCTCACGATCTCCACGGGAACGGGAGCACATCCGCCCTCCTCGCAGCTTTCACCGGCGAAGCAATCGTCCGCCGTGTCGCACTTCGAAAGATCGCGAAGACAGCCGCTCGACGCGGCCGCCCACAGGACGAGTATGACACAGATTCGAGCAGTCACGTCACTTCTCTCGCAAGCAGCCGGTCTAGCGGATTTGCACGCCGACCGCAAAGGAAGGAATGCCCCTGCGCTCCCTCTCGGCAGCGCAAGCCAGCACCGCGGGACGGCGGCCTCCGTTGACAGAATGGCCGCCCCTCGGCACCTTCGGCAGCCCCGTGATCCAGGGTTGGTGTTGGCCGAAGAGGTAGGTTTCAAACGAGACATCGGGCTCTTCATGGCCGTGATGATCGGTATCGGCGCCATGATGGGCCCGGGGATCTTCGCGCTCCCGAGCGAGGTCGCCAAGGCGATCGGGCCGCTCGGGATCTTCGCCTATCTGGTGATGGGGCTCCTCACCCTCTTCACGGCCCTCAGCTACAGCGAACTCGGCGCTGCGATCCCGATCGCCGGTGGCGGCTACTCGTTCACGAGCCGCACGCTCCCCCGGCCGATCGCGTTCCTGACGGGCTGGTTCTTCTGGATCGGCAACACGCTGGCATGCGCGCTCTACGCCGTGATCTTCGCCCTGACGATCCAGACCTACTTCTGGCCCGAGGTGAGCGTCTTCGCGATCACCCTCGTCACGACCGTGTTCTTCACGGTGACGAACCTTCGCGGACAGTCCGAAGCGCTCAAAGTCATCACGGTGATGAACATCATCGAGCTCGTCATCCTGATCGGCGTCGGTGTGCTCGGCGCCTTCGACGTGGAGCCGGCGCGACTCACCCCGCTGGCGCCGATGGGCTACGGGCCTCTCCTCCCCACGATGGGGCTCATCTACATCTCCTACGTCGGCTTCGACCTCATCACGGTCGCGGCCGAGGAGATCATCGAGCCGGCGAAGACGATCCCGCGCGCGATCCTCATCACGCTCTTCGTCGGAATCGCGATCTACGTGCTCGTCCTGTGGGTGATGATGGGGGTCGTCGACTACACCGAGCTCGCCGAGACGAGCACGCCGTTCATCTACGTGGCAGACCATCTGTTCGGCTCGTGGGGCCGCTGGGCGGGGATATTCGCGACGATCATGGCGAGCCTCTCGGCGTTCAGCGTCACCCTCGGCGCGAGCTCGCGCGTGCTCTTCGCCCTGGGCCGCGACCGCCACTTCCCCGACGCCTTCGCGAAGCTTCACCACAAGTACCAGACGCCGCACGTGTCACTGCTGGTGTGCGGTGGGCTCGTCGTGCTGCTCAGCGCGCTCGGGGTCGTCCGGTTCCTCGCGTCGGTCAGTAGCTTCGGATACCTCATCGCGATCGGAATGGTGAACCTGTCGGTCATCGCGCTTCACCGCAAGATGCCCAACTTGCGGCGCCCCTTCCGAATTTTGCTCTACCCGTTCACGCCGGTGGTCGGCGCCCTCGCCTGCTGGGTCTTCGTGCCGACCCTGGAGTTTCGAAGCCTCGCGCTGGGAGCCGGGCTGACGGCGCTCGGGTTCGGACTCTATCTGGTGAACCCGGCGAACCGCGAAGATTTGCGGCAGCTTCGACAGGTCGTCGTCCAGCAGATAAAACAGATAAGGCAACGATGGAGATTTGGTATGCGAGTTCTAATTGTCGGCGGCGGTGAGCAAGGTTCGAACATCGCCCAGCGTCTGCTGACCCACGACGAGTTTCGCGTCGTGTTCCGCTCCTCCGCCTACCAGATCACGTTCGTGGAGAAGGACCCCGCCACGTGTGACCGCCTGCAGCGGCAGTTCAACGTACCGGTGTTCGAAGGGGACGGCACCCAGCAGTCGCTGCTCGAGCAGACCGAACCTCACAAGATCGACGTCGCCATCGCCGCGACGACCGACGAAGAGACCAACACGCTCGCCGCGCTGCAACTCAAACGGCTCGGCGTCGATCGCGTCATCGCCATCGTGCGGGGGACCGGGTTCACCTCGCTCCTCGAGGAAGCAGGGATCGTCTGCATCAGCTCTCCGTACGCGACCGCTGCGATGGTCGAGAACCATCTCGACCGCCCTGGCGTCGCCGAGCTCTTCGAGATCGAGTCGGGCGTCGCGAGCCTCATCGACATGGTCGTCCCCGAGAACGCCGACGTCGCCGGCAAGCGGATCCAGGACATCTCGGTGCCGAAGCAGTGCGTCGTGGCGGCCGTCATCCGCGACGGCAGCTTCGTCGTCCCCCGCGGCGCGACCGAGATTCAGACGGGGGACCACGTCGTCTTCGTCGGCCCGACCAAAGACATCAACGAAGCACACACGGTCTTTTCGAAGGTCGCCTCCGCTCGGTGAGCCCCGGCCGAGCGTGCCTCAGTGCTGCGGCGCGCAGATCAACTGGTCGTCGGAGTACGTGCAGACGCCGAGCTTTCCGTCGGCGATCTTGCAGCGTTCGCCCGCCGAGGTGCAGCTCTCCGTGACCGCCGAAGAGGTGCCGTCGGGACATCCCGTACCCAGGAGAACGAGACCGAGGACCATTGCGAACATGAGGTGCTTCATCGTACGAGCTCCTGAATCGATACTTCGAGCACCGACTCTCCAGCGCCCGCCTCGGCGAACCTACCGTCGCACTGCCCCTCCCTCAGGGCTGCCGCTTCCGAGCAAATGCCGAAGACGAAACGATCTTCCACGCCATCCTGGTCACATTCGAGTTCGGTTACCGTCACGATCAAGGTGGCGTCGCGCGGAACCGAACCGACGAGGCGAGCCGCGAAGGCGCCTTCACAACCGATCCGAGCTGCGCCGTCGCACGTCCCGTCCGCTCCCTGGTCGCTCTGCAAGAGCGCCTGGAGCGCCGCTTCGTCGACGTCGGACTGGTTGAAGACCAGCTCCAGGCCGAGAGTCTCGCCGTCGGCCGACATGACGCCAAGTGCGCCGAGCTCTGGCCCGGGGCTCGAGGAACCCGCGTCGCAGCCGTCGGGGTGCGAAGCCACGCCGAGCAGAAACTCCGAGAGGTCCACCAGATCGGGCCCGGTGGTGCAATCGTCCGGCGGATCGGGAAGATCGCACGGGTCGCACCGGCCCGGGTCGGTCCCGTCCGCGCCGCATTCCACATAGCACTGGTCCGGGCAGTCCCCGGCCGCGCAGTCCGCGCAGTCCGGATGGCAATCGGGACACTCGGCCGGGACCGTGCATTCGCCACAGTCGACCCGGAAACATTCGGGGCAAGTCGACGGGTCGGTGCAGGCGTCGCAGTCGAAGCAATCACCCTCGGGGTCTCGCGGATCGCAAGCCCCGACATCGGGCTCGCCGCCGCCGCCATCGGCCCCACCGGCATCGTCGTCGGTCGGGGCGGGCGCCTCGAACGGATGTTCGCCCTCGAGATCCGAGAAGGTGTTGCACGCGAACGACGTCAGCGTCAGCGTGATGAGGAGGGCGCGGAGCATCTTCCACCACTACCACCGAACCGCACGCCCTCCAAACGATCGCCGCTTCCCCTTCGTGCCTCGTGTCTCGCCGCTAACCAGCGAACGAACGACCCGTCACCCGCAACGCGACGTCAGTCGCGATGAGGTACCCGCCCTCCCCCGTCACCAGCACGTCCTCGAGATCCATCTCACGCAGAAACCGAACCGCCGTGTAGACGCGATTGCGCATCGTCGACTGGTTCAGCACCTCACCGGGCCAACCGGCCGCGGCGAGCGCTTCGACGTCGAGACCGTTGCCCGGACGTTCCGAGGCCTCTTCGATCAGACGGCGGAGCACCAGCCGCAATGGCTTGCGCGTCGACAGATCCACCGCCGCACGTTCGTCGACGCGATACCACTCCGCCTCTTCGTGCACCTCCAGCACGGCCCGGAACGTCTCTTCGAGCGGCGCGAATCGGGCGAAACTACTGCCGAAGTCGCGCAGCCGCGCCGTCCAAATACGGACGAAGGGGTGATGGTAGGGCGTTCGGCCCTCGGCGAGCAGATCCCCGCCCCACTCCCACGCGCGGGCGACCTGGCGCGACGCCGCCGCTTCGTCGTTCTCGTCGCTCGCCTGGGCGAGGAAATGCCACGTCCGAGCGATCGCGTGCAGGTGCCGCACGACGTCCCGGAAGAGAGGATCGGACTCGCCGAACATCGCGCCGAGCTCCTCGAGTCGGTTCACATACGCGAGCGACCCCACCTCCTGGCCAGCCCCGAGCACCGAGAGGAGCACCAGCGCACTCGCGAAAGCGTCGGGGTCGGCCCCCGCCGAGATTCCCGGGACCATCCGCTCGAGCTCCGCGAAGTCGACCGGACGACCGCGCGAATGGTCGAGCGCAGCCCGTTCCACGTACGCGATCGCCGCGTTGTGGTGATCCTTCAGCTCCGTCCCCAGCCGCAGCGCGGTGGAGAACGTCGAGCGAGCAGAATCCTCGTCCCCCAGCTCGACTTGGACCAGCCCGAGCCGCACGAACCCCGGCACCCGATACCGCGTGAAACCGCCGCGCTCCCACATCTCGAGCGCGCGACGCAGCTCCTCCTCCGCTCGGGCCACCTCGCCGCTCGCCTGCAGGGCGACCGCGAGGTTGAAGCGGGCCGAACTCGCCATGAAGTGGCTCGCCGTCGCCGAGTGAATTCGGAGCGCCTCCTCGAACTTCCCGATCGCTTCCGCGATTCGCCCCATCCGAAGCTCGACGTAGCCGAGCCCCGCGCAACAACTCGACGAGAGAACATCCGCCCGAGCAGATCGGTAGAGCTCGCGCCCCTCGGAGAACGCCATCCACGCCCGGTCGATCTGGTTCGCCTGCGCTCGCTTGAACCCGAGCCGTTCGTACATCTGCGCGAGGAGGAGCGTATCCCCGACGTTGCGCGCGTCCTCCACCAGTCTCTCGAGCGCTCCGAAGTCCGCTTCCGGTCCACGCGATGGCGCGACCATCGTCGCGACCCGCTCCAGGTGGAGCTGCGCCCTTCGAGAACTCTCCTCGCCCCGAGCGCGATCGATCACCGCCGACGCCCCGACGCGATCACCGCGAAAGACGAGCGCCTCGGCGTAGGTAGCGGCGAGGATCGAGCGTTCGTCGCCAGGCACCCCGGGCGCTGCGAGCGCCTCGTCCAGAGCGGCGCGATACCGCTCCAACGGCCCCCGAAAGACGATCGGGATCCGCAGCGCGAGCAGCAACCGGACGAGCCCCTCCGTGGAACCGGCGCTCCGAAGCCGCTCGATGAGCGCGACGATCGAGTCCGCGTGGCGTTCGAACTCTTCGAACGCGCGCGCCCCGTTCGGGCCGACGAACGCTTCCGCCCATTCCTCCGCGCGACGCACCATGAACTCGTCGTAGCTCCCCTGCAGCCTTCCCGCGAAGGGCAACGAGACGAGTTCCCCTTCCGCGAACTCGCGTACGACGCGGAGCAGCTCGAACTGAATCGACTCGCCGACGAAGAGACTCTGGAGGAGGCTCTCGTCCACGAGTTCCTCCACGGCCTCGAGCACGTCGGCGTCGACGAGCGGACCCACGACCGATTCCGCCGCGGCCAGATCGAAGGGACCCTCGAAGATGCTGCACGCCGCCAGTACCTGCTGTCGCTCGGGCCGCAACTGCGTCCAGCTCTCCTCCAACGCGGCGTGGATGCTCTCGTGGCGTTCCCCCCGGGCGCGACGATTCTTGAGCACGTCGAACCGCTCCTCGAGGCGGCCCGCGAGGTCCCGGGGAGACATGATCCGAACGCGGGCAGCGGCGAGTTCGACGCCGAGCGGAAGACCATCGACGAGCTCGCAGATACGTCGCACCGACGCTTCGTCCTCGGCCCCGAGCGTCGGCCGAACCGCGCGGGCCCGCAGCTCGAAGAGCCGAACCGCTTCGGCGAGCTTCATCCCCGTGAGCGGCATTTCCGTGGCCCCCCGGGCTGATATTCGTCGCCTCGATGTCGTCACGAACGAAACCGACGCACGCGTCCGGGTGAGAGGCCCGAGAAACTCTTCCAGGTCGCCGAGATGATCGACGTGGTCGAGGATCACCACCTGCTCGTCGAGCTCCAGCACCAGCGCATGCAGGCGAGCGGTGAGAGCCTCGGGCGTCTCTTGCGGCGGAGCATCGGCGCCGAGCGCCCGCATCAGAGCCCGCCGCGCCGCGACTGCCTCGCCCACTCCCGCGAGGTCGCAGGTCCTCGCAGCCCCCCGCGAACGCCCTACGAGCGACGCGAGGTGGGACTTCCCCGCCCCCGGCGGACCGTAGAGGCAGACGAGATGTGACTGCTCCAGCAGCGAGAGCAACCGCGCCTCTTCGTCGGGTCGCCGCACCACGCCCGCCTCGCTCGAGAAGAGCTGCGTCGCGTCGTGATCGACACCAGCGTTGTTCGAACGGTCGTGGATCATGGCATCATGCGTGGACGCGATACCATAACACCGGGCCCGCCACCGGGGTAGAAACCCCCGCGGTGGGAGGTCCCGCGCTCGGAGCCGAGTTCGTGACAGCGCCGCCGAAACCGCTTACCGTTGGCCCACGACCAGGACCGACGTGAACGCCACACGCACCGACACAGACGCCCTCGAACCGGGCGACACCTTTGCCGAGCGCTACCTCCTCGAAGAGCTGATCGGCCGAGGCGGACACTCGCGCGTCTACCGGGCACGGCAGAAAGAGTTCGGTCGCGAGGTCGCCGTGAAGATCCTCGACGGCTCGGTCGCCGCCGATCCCCGCGCTCTCGAGACCTTCGAAAAGCGTTTCTATCGCGAGGCGCGGCTCCTCGCGCGGCTCAGCGGCGCCAACACCATCCGCGTCTACGACTACGGCCGTTCCGAAACCGGACAGCTCTTCATGGTCTCCGAGCTCGTCACCGGTACCGACCTCGCCGAGCTGCTCCGAGAGCGCGGGGCCCTCTCCCCGCGACGCGCTCGAAAGATCTTCGTGCAGATCCTCAAAGGTCTCTTCGAGGTCCACACCGAAGGGTTTCTCCATCGCGACGTCAAACCGAGCAACGTCATGGTCTACGACCACCTCGGGGAGCGCGACCACGTCAAGCTGCTCGACTTCGGCATCGCAAAGGGGCTCACGCCGATCCCCGACGAGACCTCCCTCACCAACGCCGGTTTCGTCATCGGCACCCCCGGATACATGTCGCCCGAGCAGGCTCAGGGGGCGCCCGTCACACCGGCGAGCGATCTCTTCAGCGCGGGGCTCGTCGCCTACCAGATGCTGACCGGCAACGCCCCCTACCTCGGCATGTCACTCGAACAGATGCACCGCAGCATGCGGGCCGGACCCATCCGACTGCCCGGCACCCTCGAGGTCGACCCGGCGTTCGCCGAAGTGGTCCATCGTTGCCTCGAGGTCGATCCCTCGCGGCGCTACGACGGCACCCTCGCTGCGTTGCGCGACCTCGGCGAGCTCAACGACACGGTGGAGGTGCCGCGGGTCGAGCCGCCGATGCCGACCAACGTCCTCACCTTTCCGCTGCACGCCGATCTCACCGGCACCACCGAATTCGACACGCTCACCGACGCCGAGACGGGAATGACGACCCAGATCGCGCTGCCGAGCCTGGTCGATTCGAGCGACGATCCCACCCCCGTCATGAACCCGGTGCGAGCCCTCGCCCCCGCGGAAACGACGCGCTCCACACCGCTCCCCGAGAAGACGGCCGACGGCCCGAAGCTCTGGATCGGCGTCGTCGTCTTCATCTTCGTGCTCCTGCTGGGGGCCGTGATCGTCTCGAACCTCACCGGCGATCCCCCCGTGGAAGACGTCCCGGAGCCGACGCCCGGCCCCGCCGCGCCGGCCACGAACGAAGCGATCGGAGTGGCGAAGGAGTCGCTCGAGCGTGCGACGCGCAACGCGAAGCTCGACGCCGAAATCGCGGCCAAGGAAGCTACGCTGCGCGCAACTCCCGAACCCAAGGGCGAACCTCCCGAGGCGATGGAGTTCGACGAAGAAGTGACGACGCCGGCGTCCGAGCGCAATCTGGCGCCCAAGCCCGCTCCGAAGCCGAAGCGAGGACCGAAGCCGAAGCCGCGCTCGAGCGAGGGTACCGACGTACGGAAATCTGCCGAAGAACCGGCCGAGAGCTCGTTCGAAGTCGAGATGATCGACGAGCTATGAAGCGTTCCCTCGTCACGGTCGTCTTCCTCCTCGGCTCTCTCTTCGCCGCGAGCGCCTCCGCGCAGACCGAAGACGGGAGGCGGGCCTACCTCGACGCCGTCGCGGCATTCAAAGCCAACGACATGGCGCGAGCAGCCACACTCTTCCGCGAAAGCTACGAGCTGCTCGGCGAACCCGAGCTCCTCTACAACGAGATGTACGCGCGCGAGAAGATGGGGGACGTCGACGGGGCGCGCAGGGTGGCGCGAGAAGCGTTCGGGCTCGACGGCCTCCCGGCCGACGTCGACGCGAAGCTCCGCGCGCGGCTGGGGGGCTGGGACACGCGGGAGCGCGCACGAAACGTCGCGCTCGCTGAACCCGTCGTCTCGAAACCCGACCCACCGTCGACCGCCGAGCCGAAGTTGGTGCGCCCCATCGAACCGACGCGATCGGCGACCAACCCGTTGCGCCCAACCGCCTACGTCCTCGCCGGCGTCGGCGTAGTCTCCCTCGGAGTCGCCGCCTTCAGCGAGCTGCGGGTCGCATCGGCAGCGACCGATCTCGACGAAGCGGCAGCGCGCGGCGATCGCGACGCGTGGGACGACGCTCTCGACCGCGGTGAGCGCTTTCAGACGGTCGGAAAGGCGAGCCTGGTGACCGGCGGAGTGCTCCTCGGGGCGGGAATCGTGCTCTTTCTGCTCTCCGGCGACGAAAGGCACGAGACCTCCGCAACCGGCCTTCTCACCTACGGAATCGGCGAATTCTCCGTCGTGTTCTGAAGCGTCTTAAAGACGTCTTAAAGACTTCCCCACCGGCTTAACGGCATTTAAGCACGATGCCGGCCAGCGCTCCGTAAGCTGAAAACATCGACGGGCAGAAATGCCCCGGCCAAAACGAAAGCCTACGGAGCTGCCATGAAATCCATCATCAAGAAATCCCTCGTCGTCTTCACCATCCTCTCGACCACCGCGTGCGGTTCCGAGCCCGATTCGAACGAAGCTCTCGATGGTGTCTTCACCGGTGGGCAGTCGCTCAGCGCAGACGGAACTGCCGACTGCGAGGCGATCCACGATGCCCTGCAGAGCCACGGCATCGACCCCGCTGCGCTCGACCCCGAGGTCGTCCTCGCCGCGTGCCGTGACAGCGGACAGCTCGGCGATGCGGCATGTTACGAGGTCGCCTACTCCTGTTTCGGACCCCAGGACGACTGCGAAGACCACGACCGACCCGACGAGCCCGACGACTACTGCACCGCGGTGCTCGACGGCATCGACCCCAACGCGATCGACATCGCGGCCGGAATGTCGCGCGACGAACTCTGGAACCTCTGCGTCGACGCCGGACACGACCCCGAACTGTGCGAGCGGGCTGTGGAGTGCCTCGTGGACGGGGTCGACCCCACCCCGAACCCCGACCCGACGCGAGTCTGCCGCGCCGTGCTCCCGACGGGGGAAGAGGTCGAGTTCGACGCGAACGGACGCGACGAAGCCGACCTGTACGCGCTCTGCGTCGACCACGGCTACTCCCCCGACGAGTGTCAGGCGATCGACCTGCACTGCGACGATGTGACGGGCGGCGGACAGGATCCCTCGCGCACCGTCTGCGTCATCGAGACGCAGGACGGCGACCGCGTCGAGCTCGACGTCACGAGCGAGGACGAACTGCGCGCCGTCTGTGCGGACCTCGGCCTCGATGAGGCTACCTGCTACGACGCGGCGCATTGCTACCAGCAGAACCCCGACGGAACCGACCCCGCCGACGGCGGTCAGGACCCCGACGGAACCAACCCCGACGAGGACGGCCGCCCTGGAGACGAAGACCCGGACGCGAGCGGATCGACCGGGGACGACTCGAACACCGACCCCAGCGACGCCGAGTGCGCCCAGATCGATGCCCTCGCCCAGGCCGAAGGCGCCGACCTCCCGCTCGACGACGCCAGCGCGGAAGCGTTCCTCCAGCAGTGCCTCGACCAGCACGACGAAGCACTCTGCCGCACCGCGTACGAGTGTCTGACCCGCTGAACCCTCTCGGGTACGAGTCGAGAAAGGTCCGGGCAAACGCTCGGGCCTTTTTCGTTTTCACGGTGTAAAGTCGCTTCGAACGGATCATCGAAAGCTCGACACCCAACCCCCTGTCTGCCCCCATGCGCTACGCAATTCTTCTTCGCGGCATCAACGTCGGCGGCAACCGCAAGATCAAGATGGCCGACCTTCGACAGTCACTCGAGTCCGCCGGGTTCGAAGATGTCGCGACTTACATTCAGAGCGGCAACATCGTCGTGACCACCGATCGAAAAGCGGCAGGCGTCGCAAAGATCGTCCGCAACGTCATCGACGAGGAGTTCGGTTTCGACGTGACGGTCATCGTCCGCTCGGTCGACGAGTGGCGCGACATCCGCGCAAAATCTCCGTTCGCCGAACACGTGAAAGAGCACGCCAACAAGGTGATCGTGATGTTCGCCGACACGCCGATCGACCGGGCTGCGGTCGAGGACGTCCTCGAAGAATACGACGGCCCCGAAGAGGTGGTCTTCCGCGAAGACGAGCTCTTCGTCTGGTTTCCGGAGGGTCAGGGACGCTCGAAGTTTCCCACCTCGAAGATCGAGCGTGCGCTGGGGGTTGGACTCACCGCGCGGAACTGGAACGCGATCGAAAAGATGTGGGAGCTCCTCACGGAAGCGTGAGGATCTCCACGCCGTCGCTCGTCACCACCACAGTGTGTTCGAACTGCGCCGAAATCGACCCCGGCGTGTTGTAGAGGGTCCAGCCGTCGGCCCCCTCTTCGACGTACTCCCCGCCAGTCGTGAGGAACGGCTCGATCGCCACCACGAGACCTTCCGTGAATCGGCGACGCTCGCGTCGCCTCGGATAGCCGTAGATCTCTCGCGGCTTCTGGTGGAGGGAGCGTCCGATACCGTGTGAACAGAGGTTCTTTACCTGCCCGAACCTCGCCCGCCTCGCCTGCTGCTGAAAGATCCGTCCCACGACGTTGAACGAAGCCCCCGGCTTGATCGCCTCGAGGGCGCGGTCACGCGCCTCGAGGGTCGCCTCGAGCAGCCTCGCCTGCAGCGGACTCGGCTCACCGACCACCGTCGTCCCCCCATTGTCGGCCCAGAATCCGCCGAGCTCCGCGGAGACGTCGATGTTGACCATGTCTCCTTCCTGCAAGACCTGGTCACCGGGCACACCATGCGCGACCGCCTCGTTGACGCTGATGCAGGTGAAACCGGGAAAGTCGTAGACCTTCTTCGGGGCCGACTGCGCACCGAAGCTCGCGAGGAGTTCGCCCCCCATCGCGTCGAGCTCGGCCGTGGTGATCCCCGGACGCACCGCGTCGGTCATCGCCGCGAGGGTCGCAGCAACAGCGTGGCCCACCTTTCGGAGGGCCACGAGATCTTCTTCGTTTTCGATGGTCATGCCGACAGAATAATCGGTCGCGGCCGGGCCGTCACGTGCCCGGCCGCGCTCGGCATGGTGGGGTCAGTCCGACGAGATGTCGACCGAGAGGGTGTCGACGTCACCTGCCGGATCCGCCTGGATCGCGAAGACGTACTCGCCGACGGGGAGCACGACGCCAGTCGCTGAGTCGGGACCGACGCTGAAGACCGACGCGTAACGGTTCAACGCGTCGTAGACTCGGAAGCCCGCTTCGCCCGTCGTGTTGCCGGACAACATGAAGTTCGCGGTGACCGGAGCCGTCGCGACCGTGAACCGAACGTAGGCCTCTTCGCCCGCCGAGATCGGTCCGACCGTCTCGGTCGGCAGGGTCGTGGTTCCGTCCAAAGTACCGACCGAAGGACTGAGCGTCGTCAGGGCGGTCGTCATCGTGAACCCGTTGACCGTCTGTGTCGTGTCCGAGTTCGTGATGCGGATGAAGTAGGTTCCGGTCACGACCGGGACGTCCAATGCATCGGCGCCCGCGGTCTCAGATTCGCCGATCAGGTCGCCGTTGCCGGTGTACACCGCCACGTCCGGGTTCCCGTTGCCGGTTCCGGAGAGCGCGATTCCCCACAGGACGTTCTCGGTGAAGGTCACCGCAGCCCACGTGGACTCGCCGGGAGCGAGCGGGCCACCCGTCAACTGGTTCGGCGCGGAACCGACGTTCCACGTCGCGAACACACCGTCGAGCCCGAGGTCGAGGTCGAAGTTCGCCGCGTTGGCGTTGACGCCGTCCACCTGAACTTCGTAGTCGCCGGGGAGCAGGCCCGCGGCGAGCACGCAGCTTCCCGTGTTGGCGGAGACGACTTCGCGACCATCGACGCTTCGAATGGTGCACTGGAAATCGCCCACACCGGTCGTGGCGAGGTCCACGACGCCCGCCTCACCGACCGTGACGACGTAGTAGATCGTCTCGCCGGTCGAGATCGGACCCTGAGCCGCCGAGTTCACCGGATTGGCTGCGTCGAGCGTTCCGAGGTTCGTCGAGACCACGCAGCCCGCGGAGGTGCAGCTGTAGCCGAATTCGCGGGTGCACGTCGCCGAGCAACCATCTCCGTCCGCATTTGCTGCGTCGTCGCACTCTTCGCCGATGTCGAGATTGCCATCGCCGCAGAACGGCTCGATCTGGCAGTTCTCGTCACAACCGTCGCCAGGCGTCTGGTTACCGTCGTCGCAGGTTTCGCTCCCTTCGATGTTGGAGTCACCACAGACCGTCTCGATCTGACAGTTCTCGTCGCAGCCATCGGCGGGAGTCTGGTTGCCGTCGTCGCACGTCTCACCGAACTCGATGACGGAGTTGCCGCACACGGGATCGACGCACATCGCCGACCCGAGCTCGCAGACCTGTCCCGTCGAGTTGCAGTCGACGGTGTCGGAAATGTCGAGGCAACCGTCCGCGGTCACCGCGCACGTGATCAGGTTCCGCCCTGAGCAGAACGTTTCGCCGTCTTCCCGCGCTTCGCAGAAAACATTGTCACGACAGGTGTCGACGCAGGCGCCATTTTCGCAGGCCTGGCTGACGAACCCACAGTTGCGCGCCGTCTCGACGAGGCAGCCGTCGGCGTTCGGAGCGCAGGTGACGAGGGTATCGTCCGAACAGGTCGCGCCTTCGGTGTCGCAAGCATTTTCGAGGCCTGCGCACGGATCCGTCGTCGTCGTACCGTTGTTCGTTCC
>CAYPJU010000016.1:0-93034 GCA_964411125.1 uncultured Bradymonadales bacterium
GTTCCAAGGATGCAATCCTTGGTGGGGTGTGGGGCAAAGCCCCACGGTGTTCAGCCTCGTGGGACGCGCTCACCGCGCTTTCGGTACGCCGAACGACATTCCGACCGCTTCGGACGCCACGATCAGCGGGGAGTCGAGGGGGACGCAGCGCGTCTTGTTCGCGACCTCTTCGAGGGGCACGGAGGTCAGGTCGCCGTCCTGCAGCGCGACCATGCGGTTCCATGCGCCGTCGCCGACCAACTGCGCCGCATGGACCCCGTACTTCGTGGCGAGGATCCGGTCGGACGCGGTAGGGGTGCCGCCGCGCTGGATGTGGCCGAGGACGGTCGTGCGGACCTCCGAGCCGACGCGGTCGGTCAGTTGGTGCTCGACGAATTTGCCGATGCCACCGAGGCGAATCGGGTCGGGGCTGTCGGCAATCGTCTCGCGCACGACCACCTCTCCGCCCTTCGGTTTGGCGCCCTCCGCGACGACGATGATCGTGAACTTCTGACGCTCGTCGCGCTCGTTGCAGACGCGGACGACCTCGTCGATGTCGAACGGGATCTCGGGGATCAGCACGATGTCGGCCCCGCCGGCAAGCGCGGACTCGACGGCGATCCACCCGGCGTAGCGCCCCATCGTCTCGAGGATCATGATGCGCTCGTGGCTCTGCCCGGTCGTCTGCAGACGGTCGATCGCCTCGGTCGCGACGGCGACGGCGGTGTCGAATCCGAAGGTGCGGTCGGTCGCCATCAGATCGTTGTCGATCGTCTTGGGGACGCCGACGAACCGCATCCCTTTGCCCGTCATGGCGTGCGCGATCGACATCGTGCCGTCGCCACCGATCACCACGATCCCGTCGAGTTCTTGCTCGCGGTAGTACTCGGCGACGCGGTCGGAAACGTCGGCGCCGTTCGCACCGAAGTAGTTCAGCGGGTTCGCCTTGTTGTGGGTCCCGAGGATCGTCCCGCCCAGCGCGAGTATCCCGCTGACGTCGCGGTAGCTCAGCGTTCGCGCGCGCCGCTCGATCAGGCCCAGGAAACCGTCTTCGAAGCCGATGACCTCCGCACCGTGCTGGAGCATGAGCGACTTCGCCGTCGCCCGAATCACCGCGTTGAGGCCGGAGCAGTCGCCGCCCCCCGTCAAGATGCCGATTCGCATGGTCATATGCCGTAGATGATGTTCTTGGTCCCGAGGCTTTCGCACACTTTGCGCATCGCGTCGACGTCCTGCCGCCTCACCACGAACTTGCGGTCTTTGAAGACGCGGTACCCGAACTGACGCCGCGCTGCATCGTACGACTTCAGCTCCTGCGCGGTGAGTCGCTCGGAGGCGAGGGTCGCGAAGGGGTCGTTGTTGCGCTGTTCGGACACGTCGACCGCGGCGATGTCGAACCCGAAGGTCGCGACGAACCCCCCGCCGTCGACGATGCCCCTCAGCGGTTCCGGGCAGCCGGTCACCTCGTCCCAGATCGGTCCGACCACCCCCTTGCTGACCCGCTCGGGCTCGAGCCCGTGGAGAGAGGCGAGCTTCACGAAGGTGAACTCCGCGTCGAGCGAGGTGAAGCGGTACACCGACCCGCGAAAGTGCTCGGAATGCCGCGCGACGTCGCGCCCGTCGACGCTCACCGCCGCGTCGGGGCCGAGGTTCTCCGCCATGTCGATCGTGTAGCGGACGAAGAGGCCCGAGACGTCGAGCTTGTCGAGGACGACGTGGAACTCCGCCCGCCCGGCACTTCGATCGATGCGTCGTAGCGCCACCTCCATGTCGCCCAGCGTCGCCAACTGCGTCTTCGCGATCTCGCTGTAGTAGGCATGCTTGAGAAGCTGCTTCGCCCAGATCGACTCGGGCTTCGCCGCCGACTTTCGTTCGAGCTCGTCGCGGCGCCCGAGCTGAGCGAGCTGCTCCTCGGCGATGGTGACGTCGGTCTGGACGCGGGTCCAGTCGCGGTAGGCCGGCAGGCCGCTGCGACGGTCGACCTGCAGGTCGTCGTACAGGCCGCGATGAACCTCCGGGGACATCGCCGCGATCTGCGACGCGAGCCGACGCGAGTCGGGGTAGAAGCTGTTGAGCCGCGCCGCGCGCAGCGCCTTGCGCAGTCGGTCGACGTAGCGCGCCGCCTCGGCCCCCGTCAGGGCCTTCGTCGGTACGGTCGAGCCGGGGAGGAGCTCGTCGGTCATCGCCTAGGACTCGGAGCGAGAGGTCGCCGTGACCACGACGTGTTCTTCGGAGCGGACCTCGAGGTCGAGCTGCACCTCGTCGGCGAGCGCGTCGATCTTGCGGGCGAGCGCCGACGAGAGGGCGCGCTCGGTCTGAAGCTCGTCGAGGATCTCGTTTCGAGCCTGGTTCTCGCGCAACACCTTCTCGGTCTCCTCGTCGTAGAGCTCGAGGTCCTCGATCATCGTGTCGACGTTCTGCCGGAAGTACTGCTGCGTCTCGGCGACGAACCGCGTCGTGTGGTTGATGCTCTCGGTCATCGCGTCGAGCGACTGCTTGAGCTCCAGCATCACCATCGACGCGTCCGCGGCTGCGCCGATCGCCTGAATCTGCCCGGCGACGAGGTCCATCTTTTCGCTCGCCGCGGTCACGTAACGCGTGATGTCGGACTGCAGGTTCGCGATGGTGTCGGTGAGGGTGCGGGTGTTCCGCCGCAGCTTGGCGAGCCGCTCTTCGGACGAGGAGTAGAGCTTCAGCCGGGTGGTGTGCTCTGCGAGCCGCCGCCGGCACAGGTCGAGGTCGCGCTGCAGCTCGCGTTCGGCCGCCGACGAGGGTTCCGCGCCCGCGATGTCGTGCTCGATCTGGTCCTTCAAGAGCCGCAGGTCCATCACGTACTCGCCGGCGACCTCTTCGTTTTGCGCCGACTGCACGATCTTGGTGTTGAGGCGGTCGATCTCGTCGAAGAGATCACTCTTTGCCGCCTCGA
Source organism: uncultured Bradymonadales bacterium (assembly GCA_964411125.1). Lineage (GTDB taxonomy): Bacteria > Myxococcota_A > Bradymonadia > Bradymonadales > Bradymonadaceae > JBFIHF01. Next base: position 2,906 of record CAYPJU010000016.1, read on the forward strand.
GTCGATCCGCGAACTCCGCCGCTTCCTTGAGTCGGATGGAGCTAACCTCGAACTGGCGTCGGAGCAGATCCTCGATCGACTGGGCGGACGGGGTGGACTTCTTGTTCCACGGGAGCCACGAGAACCAGCCGCCACCGCCCTTCTCCCTGCTGTTCCGCATCGAGTCGGAGATGTCTCGAAGCCGGCGCATCTCCTCGGAGAGCGCATCGCGCAGCTCGGCGGTACGGCCGCGCAGGCCGTTGAGCTCGCCGACCCGATCGTTCTGGCGCCGTCGCTCGCTCTGGATCGTGTCCTCGAGCTCGCGCAGGCTGATACGATCACCCGCGTAGACGATCTCGCGGTCAAGGATGTCGCGTCGGCTGCTCATGAGTCCTCGTTTTACCACACCCGCGTCGAACGGGTCGACGAACTCCCGTGGAAACTGGAACGCCAGAGCGGATCTCGCACGTCGGCAACGCTGCCGCATGCGCCGCCGTGGACGAAAACCCTCCGCAATCAGGGTGTTGCGCCGCAGCTTGAGGCGCAGTGCCAGTTTGCTAGTCTCTCGACCGTCGACGACGGGCTCTCTTCGGGCCCGTTTTGCATAGAGGGTACCGAGATGAGGAAAACTTCCGCAGGGTGGCTTCTGTTGGCCTTCTGCCTGGCCGCGCCGGCATCCGTCGTAGCCGAGCCGAACGAAACGCCGTTGATCCTGACACAGTCGGGAATCGCGATCGACGTCGCCGAGGCGGACTTTCGACCGGAGTCGAAACGCTGGAGCTACCATGTCAGTACGGTCGAGCAGCAGGCTGTCGACCTGCTGGTGAGAGTTCACGACGACGCGCCGATCGAGATTGGACTGCATACCTTTTTCGGGCTGCAATGCCGGCAATGGTACACGTCGGTCAAGGGATTGAAGTTGGTCGCCGACGACCAGCGCCGAATCTATCCGAGGTCGTTTCGTAAGGTCTTCGGCACGAGTTCCGAAGGCGTCGACGTTCGGATGTCGTGCCTCGACATCCGGCGACCCGACGGGGACTACGTCTTGCTGACCTTCGCAGGACTCCCGCAAGACCGCTCTCTCGACGGCGAGGTGGGCGGGATGATGTCGAAGATCGCGAAGGGGGACCATTCCCTCGTCAGCGCACGAGTGAGCGCTCGAAAGGGGCTGGTCACGCCGACAGTGGTCCGCCCGGACCGCAACGGGAAGCTTCGCCTGCCCATGCACGGAAACGTGTTGCAGACATCGGTCGACGAGGAGTGGTCCGCATTGTCGTACGTCACCTTCGGCGCCCAGGAAGACCGGGTGTGGCGGCTGAAGGATGGCAAACCACCCATGACCGTCGTCTTCATCGTCGCCGACCCCCTCCTCGTCCCCGACGGGAAGAGCCAGCGGGAAGCCGCGCTCGACGAGCACGAAAAGTCCGAGAAGTACCGCGACCCGAAGACCACGACGCGACTGAAGGAGGCCCCCGAAGGGTGGTCGACCGCCGTGGGCGTGCGAGAGTTCGGAGGCCTGAAGAGTTTTTCGATGCAGGGGTTGTCCCCCGATCGGAAGCAACTCCTCCGGGTCTTCCTCAGCGTCGACGCCTCGATGAGCGACAAGGACGGAATCGCGGCCGTCGTCGACGTCGCGGAACGCTGGCGGACCTCGTTGGTCGGGGTCGATACGCGGCGACTGGAGCTTCGCAAGCCCGTGACCCGCCTCGCGCAAACCGGTCTCGAACTTCCGATCGACAAGTTCCAGTGGAAGACCAAAACCTTCGGCAAGCGCTTCGGAACCGACGTCCTCGAGCTCAAGAACGGGAAGGAACGCGGGGAGGTCACTCTCTCTACACTGAAGTTTTCCGGTGGCTGCCGAGCCCTGATGAAATCGGTCACCGGCGCAGACACCGAATCGCACGAAATGTTTGGGGGCTGGGACGTGAGCACGAAGGTGCGGGACGGAGAGAACAGAGCGTGGATCGCGTGCCGAAAGATCGGCGCCGACGGCCCGCTCCTCGTCGCCGAGATCGACTACTCGAAGAGCATGGAGCGCTTCGCCGCGCCCCTCGTTCTCGCGATCGCCACCGCAAACACCTCGAAAGTGCGGGTGTCCGCGACCAAAGCCCCGCCCTGGGCGCGGTGAGTCAAAGGGGCTGTAGCACGCCCCCGGAGAGAAACGATGAATCCTACTACCGACTGGATGCGGCTGGTGCTCGCTCTGTGCATCGCGATCGCAGCGTCGCCCGCCGCGGCGCAGCAACCTGGCGCGCAGCAGGCAACGAAGCAACAGGTGATGTTGCCGAACACCGGAGTCGCCATCGAGGTGGACTCCACGTGGGCTCACCGGATCGAACCGATTCCCCCGATCGGCTCCTTCGATGCGCTGGTGCACATGGATGAGCACGAACAGGTTCTGGTGTTGATGACGAAGACCAAGGCGATGTCCTGCGACTACTTCGCCGGTGAGATCGAGAAAGAGGGGGCCACGGAAGTTCCAGCCGGGACCGGGGACTGGATCCCCTCGGAGTTCGACCGCGTCTGGCGGATGCCCCCGAGCGCGCAGGGAGATCTGTGGTTCGGGTGCGAAACCGTCTGGTTCGGAAAGGCGTTCCTCTCGTTGGTCACGATGGTCTTGCCCGGGCAGTATGCCGACAGCGGCGCTGTTTCCCGTCGGATCTTGGCGGACATTCTCGGCGCCGACCGCGGCCTCATGCGGCTCGTCGGGACCCCCGGAGAGCCGGCGGACGGATTCGTCAGCCGAGAACGGAACGGCAAGCTCTCCCTGCCGAACCTGAAGCTCGAAGTACCGGTCTCGACCGGGCGAGGCGACGCCTGGTCGGCGATACGATGGCGGGGCGGCACGTATTTCTCGGACCAGATCTGGCGCGCCCGACCCGGCACCGCGCCCATTCGACTCGAGATATCCGTCATCCCGCCCCACGTCGAGGCGGGCCAGACCCGTCGCCAGGCGGCGTTCGGCTTGCTCGAAGCGTACGAGGACTCGCGGAAGACACGGTTCGAGAAAGCGACCTGGATGCCCGGCGGTTGGTCGCCCTGGGTGGCAAACGAGATCGTCGCCGAGATGCAGGTCCTCACGACGGAGCGTCTCAGCGCCGATCGAGAGAACGTCGTTCGACTGCAGCTTCATGCAGCGAAAGACGTCAACCCGCGGCGAGCCGAGACAGCGTTCGCAGACTTTGCCGAACAGGCGGGCAAGGCGATGGACGAGAAACACGCCGAGATGCGCCCGCAGATTCAGACCGTTCGTCTCGGACAGACCGGGCTCGCCGCCGAGGTGGACACCAAGCGGTGGACGTATTCTTCAACCAACAAGAACGGCCGGGGGTACGACATATTCGTGCTGAAGGGAGTGAAGGAAGAGACGCGGGTCGTGGTCGAATCCGAACAGGTGAAGGGGACGTGCAACGAGGAGCTTCGCGGCCTGGTCCGAAACTCCGACGGACGATACGAGTTGCCGGAGGTCGCGCCACCGTTCGAGACGTGGCCCGACACGGTGGTCGACCTCCACAACGGGCTCTACCTGGCGTGCCATCAACCGAGGGCCGGCGGTCCGATGGTGTTCGTCACGGCCCCCGCAGATTCCTGGCATCTGGAAGCGATTCGTGACCTCACCCGACGACTGCTGCGGGCCGACGCGAGTGGGCTCCGAGCCTCCATCGTGCGTAAGAAACCGGCGGAGTCTACCACCGCCGCTCCGAAGCCGGGCCCTGCGACGGGCGGACACACGTCGACACTGCAACAGATGCGGGATGCAATAGAGCCCCAGGACCCACCGTCTTCTGCCGCGAGTGCATCCACCCCGGGCGAATCGCGCAGTCGAACAAGCATCGATTCGCGAGCAGAAGAGAATAGAGCCGACCCCGTCGAATGGGGCCCGGGCCTGCGCATCAAGACCGCAGCATTCACCGCGATCAGCTACGACGACGAAGTCTGGCTCTTCGGCGCGAACGCGGACGTCTTCTTCGGCGCCCGCGAGAAGCCGGGGCTCGTCGGTTCACTGCACGCCCACAGCGCAATCGGCGGGAGGGTCTCTCCATTGCTCGATCTCGCGGCGTCCGGCGGTGTCGGGCTCAGCATGGAGAATCTGGACGCTTATGCCACGGCCCGGCTGGGGCTCGACTGGATCGCGTCCGACGAGTCCTCCCTGGAAGTTCCACTCTCCCCCTATGCGGGGCCTCAGGCGGGCTTTCTCTTCGCCAGCAACCGTCGACGCAGCTTCGGGCTCGGGATCAATGCCGCGTATCTGTTTCGCCTCGACGGGCGCCGAACGGTGCTGCTCGAACCGAGCCTGATGCTCGGCAAGTTTCTCATCGGAGGGTCGGGCCGACTCTACGACGACGGCCACCAGGCGGCGGGGTTGAAAGTCGGGGTCGCGTTCTGAGCCGTCCGAGGACGCGAGCAAAGAAAAGGCCGCCATCTGGTGGCGGCCCGTCCCACGGCGTCTCCCCGCGGCTCAGTCTTTCTTCGAGAGATACTTCTCGGCGCCGCGGTTCACTTCCTTCAGGTTCGGCGTGATCATCTTCACGACGAACTTTTCGACCGCATCGCCGACTTTGCCCGCGACCAGCCGCGGCACGCCGGGGATCTTCGACGCATCGACGCGCAGATCGCCGGTGATGTGCACCTCGGTCTGGTCGCCCTTCTCGGTATAGGTCGTGCGACCGCTGCAGGAGATGGCGTCCTGGAGGAACCCGACCTCCATGTCCCAGTCGACACAACCTTTGTCGTCGTGCCACTCGGCGGTGTCGGTCCAACGCAACATCTCGGGTTTGATGAACTTCGACGCCATCGCGGGAATGTCCTCGTCGGCGGCGTACCAGATGTTCACGATGTGAACGTCTTCGCCATCGCGCTCGTAGCTGGTCTGCTCGATGTCTTTGACCGTCGGCAGATAAGGCAACAGCTCGACCAGGTGGTCGCGGAAGGTCTCGTAGACCTCGGGCTGCGGATGCTTGATGGTGTCCCGGATGTCGATCTTAGCCATCGTTCGGCCTCATTCGTCGAAGAAGTTCGCGTTGATCTCGATGTAATTGCGCCACTCTTCCGGCGTGTCGTCTTCCTCGAAGATCGCCTCGACCGGACACTCCGGCTCGCACGCACCGCAGTCGATGCAGATGTCCGGATGGATGTAGAGCATGATGTTTTCCAGCGCGGGATCGTCCGCGTCGCGCATCGCCTGGATCTCTTCGAGCGGAAGCGGTCCGTGGATGCAGTCGACCGGACACACTTCGACACAGGAGGTGTCGCAGGTCCCTTTGCATGGTTCGGCAATGATGAACGCCATTTCCGTACTCCTTGGTTCTGACGGAGGGGTCGCGCCCCACGCACGTTATTCAGCAAACGGCCCCGATTGGCAAGCCCTTCCCCGCGGCACGCCCCAAACCGATGGTTCTGCGCGCCATCTCCGCCGTCAGTCCGAGGACGCCCCGGGAACGCGCCGCGCCGCCTTCTGCTCTTCGAGCTCGTCGAGCGTCTTCGGCCAGTCCTTCTTCATGAGTTGCGACAGCGAGCGGTCGGCCAGGAGTCTCCCCGTCGTCTGGCACTCGGCGCAGTAGTTCATCTCGTTGTCGGCATAACGGACGCGCTGCACCTTGCGCCCGCAGTCGGGGCAAGGCTCCCCGTACTTCCCGTGCACCGCCATCTCGGGTCGGAAGGCGGTCACCTTGTCGGGGAATCCCTCGCCGATCTCGTCGCGGAAGAGTCGGGTGAACTCGTCGAGCACCTCGAGTGTCGCGGCGTGCAGGGACGCGTACTCGTCGGGAGACATCGACTGCGTCTGTTTGAACGGTGACATCCTCGCCCGATGCAGGATCTCGTCCGAGTAGGCGTTGCCGATGCCGCTCAGGTAGCGCGGGTCCGTCAGAGCACGCTTGATGGTGTGATTGCGCTGGCTCAAGGCCGCGGCGAATGTCTCGGGCGTGGACCCCATCACGTCGATCCCCCCAGGGTCGTGTTCGGCGAGCTCCTCTTCGGAACCGACGACATAGAGTGACGCTCGCTTCTTCGACGATGCTTCGGTCAGGACGATCGAGAAGTCGTCGAAATCGAACGCGGCCAGCCCGGTCTTCCGGTTGAGTTTTGCGCCTGCCTTTCGCTTCCGGAGTCGCCCCGCGATCATCGGATGCAGCACGAGGTAGCGGGGAGCCGCCGGGTCGTCGAACTCCCACACGATTCGCTTGCCGAGGCGACGAAAGCCGGTCACCTCGCGCCCCACGACGTCGTCGAGCGGCGGGGTCACCGAACGAAGGAGAAAGGGGCTCTGCAATCGGATCGCCCGCAGGACTTCGCCTCGAACGTGACGGCGAAGGGATTCCACGTAGGCGATGACGTCGGGAAGTTCGGGCATCGTTCGATGGTGCCGTGTCGACGAAAAAACGCAACCCGGCGCGGACGGTCAGGGTGAGCCGAGCAGGTGCGCGGTCGTGGTCGTCCGACGGGCGTGGCTCGTCGATTCGTCCATCGCCTCGAGCCGGCCGAGCTTGTTCGCGCGCGCGGCATGCGCTCCGCTCTTCCCCCAGCAGATCAACTGTCCGTCCTGCTGACGGGCGCACGAGAAATCGCGTCCCGCCGCTATGGCGACGGTGGGGCCCGGGAGGTCGACGAAGTCGCTCTGGTCGGCGGGAACGCCCGCCGGGCGCGGTTCGACCCGCAAACCGAGCTGCCCGAACGAATTGCTGCCCCAGCAGCGGACGACGCCCCGCTCGAGGAGCGCGCAGGTGTGGTCGCTACCAGCGGCGAGCTGTTTCACGGGCCCCGGCAGACCTACGGGAATCGGGGCCGTCTTCGAGGCGGCGCTCGGTGCGCCGAGCTGAGTCTTGTCGTTGTCTCCCCAGCACGAGACCCCACCCCCGTCGTCCAGGATGCAGAAGTGGTCGTCACCAGCCACCAGGGCCACGGCAGCGTGCTTCAGCGACACCGGTTTGGGATCGGGCGGCATCGCCTCCGCTTCCCAGCACGAGACGGTCCCGATCTCCGAGCGAATGCAGAATTCCGAGTTCGAGGCGACGAGCCCTGCGGGGGTCGATCCGAGCGAATACTCCTCATGGTTGGGGGGAACCACCCCCGGGCGCGCCGCGCCCCGCCAGCACCGAACGGTGCGATCGTCGAGCGCGACACACGTGGTCGGGCTCGTGCCCCCGCTCATCGCCAGGGCGACTCCAGGTCGCCGCGTGGGAACGTTGGCGAATCCGGAGGAGCCCGAAACGTCCGCGAACTCGACCGACTTCACGTGCCCGTACCCGAGCCTTCCGTCGGCGTTGTAGCCCCAGCAGCGGACGTTGCCATCGGCGAGCAGGAGGCACGCCGACCGGCGTTCGGAGTCGTCGGCCGACACTGCGATGTCTCGCACGGGGCTCGACATCTCGCTCCAGAGAAAATGGTCTTCGGTATCACCGCCGAACAGGCCTGGACTCCCCCCACACGCGATGCGTCCCAACTCGTCGGTCATGCAGAGATGGTGGTCGAGGCCTGCGAGCCTGGCTCGTCGCTCTTGCACGGTGCGGTCTTCGGAGGCCGCCGCCACCGCAGTGGTCGGGCCGTTCGAGGCCTGCACGACTTCCACGCGCGTCCCACCCGACCGGCTCCACGCCCACACCAGGGTCAGGCTGAGCATCGCCAGCATCAGGCTGATGGCGCGCCAGATCCGGCTCTCGGGGATGAGCTTGCCCACCGCAGCCTTTCGAGCCCGAGGGGCCGGAACGCCCAACGCCGTCGTCTGCCGCGTGCGGCGCGGTTGCGGCCGCTCCGAGACGGGATCCTCGGCCGCCTCGTCCGTTCCCCCGTCGGGGGGGAGGACATCCGCGGTCGACTCCTCCATGTAGATGCCGGTGAACGGCGGCGACTCGTCGTCACCGGAACGTCGCTCGTCACCCGTGACGTCGGATCTGAACGCACTGAGGTCGGCGGACTCACGCTCCAGGCTGTAGGGGGTCGGCGTCGGAATGCGTCCGTCACTGCGCGTCATCACCGGATAACTGCGCGTCTGCGACACGTAGTCGGCGACCCGCGTCTCCTCCGTCTCCGAAACTTCGACCTCCGATTCGAAGAGGAGCCCGACCCCTTGCGGTAGATCGAGCACCTGCAGCAGCGCTTCACGGAACTCGCCGGCATCGCGAAAACGGTGCTCGAAGTTCTCGCACATCGCTCGCCGCAGCACGGCTTCGAGGTCGGGAGCGATGTCGACTTGACCGAAGGGATCGAACTTCGGATCGAACTTCGCCTTCAAGATCGCGCGGTCGTCGTCGCCGGGGAACGGCTTCTTCTCGCCGAAGAGTTCGAACGCGACCACCGCCGTAGCGTAGACGTCGGTCCACGTGCCGATGTTCTCCAGCTCGAACTGTTCGGGGGCCATGTAGCTCGGCGAGCCGAGCGCCATCTGCGTCACGCCGCCGGTCTCGGCCAAGATCTTCGCCGTCCCGAAGTCGACGAGCTTCACCCGGGGGACGCTGCTCGAACCATACTGGAGCATCACGTTCTCGGGTTTGACGTCACGATGAACGACACCCTGGTCGTGAGCCGCCTCGAGCGCGTCTAGGATCTGCACGAGAATCCCGCGCATCTGCTTTTCCGTGTACCACTCGCCGGCGCGAAGCTTCCCGATGATGTCCTCCCGCAGGGTCACCGAACGCGGCAGGTACTCCATCGCGATGTAGGGCATGTCCCCGTCTGTCCGGTGAGCGATGAGACCGACGATGTTGGGGTGATCGAGCGACTGCAACACTTGCGCCTCGAGCGCGAATTTCCCCGGCATCGCTTCGCGAATCCGCTCGTCGTCGGGGAGCTGCAGGAACTTGATCGCGGCCTCCTGCTCGAATTCTCCACCGTACAGAGCGCGGTAGACTCGCCCGAAGCCCCCTTTTCCAATGAGGCGTACGAGGAGAAACTCGTCGACCCGACGACCGAGCATCGAGTCGCCCCGGTCGAGCTCCAGCGCAGACTGATTGTGGGGGACGAAGTGGAGATCGAAGCGGGCACAGACGGTGTTGCCGCAGGGGTTGCCGAGCATTCCGAAGGCTCCGCACCCCATGCAGAGTCCATCGATCTCTATCTCTTCCACGGCCATTCCAACCACGCGTGCAATCGTCATTCAGCGGTCACATCCAGGCAATTCATTCAATTGGTGCGACTTGGGCTCGAATATGGTCGCGCGCCTTTGCGCGGCAAGTCCGCGGGGTCGGCCCAATCCGTTTGGTCGCTACCGCGGCTGGCGGTATCATGTCCGTCGCAACACCCCGCGCGAGGCAAGCGAGATGCGACAACCCGGCGTCATACTGGCGGTTTCATGCATCGCTCTCTGGAGCGGCTGCGGCAACGAGAAGGTCTCCGATCCTCCGGCCGAGCTCACGATCTCCGAACCGAACGAGGGGGCCCTCATCACGACGGAGCGGGTGCGCGTGACCGGCACCGCCACGGGCATCGACCGGATCGACGTGCTCGGGGTGAACGCCGAGGTGGTCGGGGGGACGTGGGAGGCGCTCGTCCCTGTGCAACAGGGTGAGGTCGAACTCGTCGCGACCGGCGACGGGGTGACCGACAGCGTCCACGTCGTCGTCGATTCGATCCCCCCGAAGCTGGAAGTTCAGACCCCGCAGCGAGCCCTCTACATGGCGCTCGCCGACGGCGAGACCGTCCGGGTCTCGGGGACGGTGGAAGATACGGGGACGGGCCTCGAGATCGTCAAGATCAACGAGCAGATCGTCACGCCCGCGGTCAGCGGAGCCTGGCAACACGACGTCGCATTGCGGCCGGGAGTCAACGAGATCACCGTCGTCGCCCGCGACGTGGCGGGCAACGAGGTCTCCGACATCCGAGGCGTGATGTACGGCGACACCGTCCCGGCGGACCAGCTCATCGACCCCGCATTCAACATCTGGGTCGACCAGCAGTCGGGGCCCGTCCTCGAGGAAGTGATCGAAGGGTTCATCACGCCGAACAACGTGACGGTGCTCGTCGATCGCTACGTGCAGACCGACAGCGTCGACCTCACCTCGATCGCGTTCGACCCCGTCGACGTCGTTCTCGGCCTGCGCCCGGGCGCCATCGAGCTGCGCCTGCAGGCGTCCAACGTTTCGATCCAGGGGACTTTCACGATCGGTGGGGATCCGCAGCCGGCGACAATCGACATCGCGAAGTTCGCCATCAGCGTCGACCTGACGCCGATCGTACTCGCCGACGGAGGCCTCGACGTCGACTTCTCGAACCCCGTCCTCGAGCTCGACCGCAACGATCTCTCCTACGACATCGCGGGCCTGTCCGACGAAGATTCGGAGTTCCTCGAAGACCAGGTCGTCGACATCGCCCAGTTGGGGTTCGGATACGTCCTGACGCGCGGCGTGGTCGACTCGCTCTTCGACCCGGACATCTTGAAGCGCAAGGTCGAGATCTTCGGGCGCGAGATCACGTTCGATCTTCGCCTCGCAGACATCGACGTGCTCTCCGACGGGGTCCTGGTCAAGACGACGGTGTCGATGCCCGCCGAGCGTTGGCCGACCGTTCGCAGTGATTCCCCCGGGGCATTGAACCGCCAGCCGGGGCCGGGGACGGCGCAGCAGAACGTCGAAGACATCAACTTCACGGTCACCCGCAACGCCCTGGACCGAATGCTCCACGGCGTCTGGTGGGGCGGGCTCCTCCACTACGAGCTCGAGGGCTCGGACTTCGCGGGGGTCACCCTCCCGTTCGAGCTCAACGCGGGAGCGCTGGGCGCCGCCTTCGATGCGGCGATCACGTCGGTCGCCCCGGCGAGCACGCCGGCCGGCATCCATCTGCGGCCGATGTTCCCGCCGGTCGTGGAGTACGACGTCGAGAACAAACGGCTCCTGCTGCAGCTCGCGGAGTTCCACCTCGACCTCGTCCTGCTGCCCGCGGGTCGGGAACCGATTGTGGTCGCCACCGTCGCGGCTTTCCTCGACCTGTCGGTGAAGCTCTCCGCCGAAGGCGTTCTGATCAAAGCCGCTTTCGAAACGGAGCTGCGCGCCGACCTTGCCGCCGAGCCGGCCACCGACCTCGACGACGATCGTGCCGAAGAGCTGCTGGAGAGCCTCGTCGAACTGATCCCGACCCTGGTGGCGCAGGAGCTGGTGCTCCAGGGAGAGGAAGACATTTCGTGGGTCTCCTTCGAACCTCCGAGGGTAGAAGCGCACGGGGTCGACAACGACTACGCCACCGTGTCGATGGGGCTGATCGCGAGACCCGAGGAGCTGATGCCCCAACCCCCGCCCGAGGACGGGAATTGAGACACCTCGCAATCGTCGTCGCCGCCGCGGCGCTCACGTCGTGCGCCCGGCAGCACTCGAAACCGGACGATACGTCCACCGCTCCGACCCGAACGACGCAGTGCTGGGTGGGACAGCTCACCAAGATCGACGAGACCGGCTACAAAGTTTCCAGTGTTCCGATGCTGCTCCGGGTGCGCCGCGATCCGAGCACGAACAGGATGCATCGCGACCTTGCCATCGGCCATTCGGCGACTCTGCAACAAGACACCTTCTTCGTCGCCGACGACGGCAGCGTGTCGTTCGTGGAGACCGACCTGCGTGCAAAGGGATACGAAGCGAGCGGCGCCATCGAAGGAGACGTCTGGAGCTCCACCGCCATCAACCTGGAGCTGTCGTTGCCCGAGATTTCGGTCCGCACCCGTGAGTGGGAGGAGAATGGCGTCCTCTACGGCCATTATCGCTACCGGGATGGTTCTGGAGAGTATGGCGACGAGCGATTTCACGCCCTGCTACCGATCGATTCCACGACGTGCTCCGAGAAGCTCGACGCCGCCGGGAAGGGACGCCTCGAGCCGAGCCCCAGCCTGCCTGCCTGGGCCGCCGAAGCGACCCCTCGCCCGTCGACCGTTCAGCTCGCGTTCGAATGGCCTGCGAACCTCGACGCCACGATCCGGACCCGGATCTCGAGGCAGGGAACTCCCGGGACCGCCCCGCGCTCGGTCGACGCTTCTTATCAGCTCCGCACCTGGCCCGAAGACGACGGTCATCGAATCGAAGTGCGGTCTCGCGAGCTTCTCGCCGTGCCGCAGCATACTCTGGAAGACAAGGACCGTTGGGATCGCGCGCGCGTGCTCGCGTCGCTCTTCCCCGCGATCCGCGTCGACTTCGACGGCGGCGTCACCGCGCTCGCCGAGCCGGACGACTACCTCGACGTCGTCCGCGCCGCGTTCATCGAACGCTTCGCGGGGGGCGACAGCAAGGACGACGACGCCAACGAATACCTCGACGCGAACCTCAGCCCCGACCTCGCCGTCATCTCCGCCCAGCGATACTGGAACCCGCTCGTCGCCTTCTGGGCAGGCGCCCAGATGGAGGTAGGCGTCCCCCAGAACATCATCCTGACTCGCGCGCTCTGGTTCCCCGGCGCGGTCAAGCCGGTCGAGGTCCAGGTGCCGGTCGAATACGCCTTCGAAGGGTGGGTTCCGTGCCAGGCGGGCGGAGAACCGAAGTGCGTCAAGCTCGTCTCGGAGTACAGCATCAACGAGCACGACGTCCGAATGCCGCTGTCGCAGGCGGGACCCGACAATCGCCCGGTCCGTGTGATGAAGCACCTCGACCGGACGCGGAGCGTCCTCGTCGCGGAGCCCGACACGCTCCTGCCTCATCGCTACTTCGAAGAACGCGTGCTGCAGTCAGTGACGGGGGGCGCGACCGACCAGCAGTCGGTCGACCGACGCGAGGTGATGGACCTGACGTTTCTGTACTGACAGTACCTGGGCTTCGCGGCTGGAAGCCGCGACACCAAATGGAGTGACGAACGGTGCAGCGGCTTCCAGCCGCGAAACGGTGCAGCGGCCCGTCAGCGTGCCCCTTCGCAAAACTCGATGACCTTCCCCGCCCCGTCGATCCCGTTCAGACGCGACAGCTCCTGGATGCCCGTGGGGCTCGTCACGTTCACCTCGGTCAGGCTCTCGCCGATCACGTCGAGCCCCACGAACCACAACCCGTCTTCACGAAGACGAGGCCCCACCGCTGCGCAGATCTCGAGGTCACGCTCGGTGAGCTCGCTCTTCTCGACCGTCCCGCCGACGTGGATGTTCCCGCGGTTCTCGTCCGCGCGCGGCACGCGCAGAATCCCGCCGAGCGGCTCGCCGTTCAACATGATCACGCGCTTGTCTCCGCGGCGAGCCTCCGGGAGGTAGCGCTGACAGATAACCCGTTGGGTCTCGTGTTTCGTCATCACTTCGAGCAACGCGTTCGCGTTGCGGTCGTCGAGCGCGATGACGAAGACCGCCTCGCCGCCGTGCCCGTCGACCGGTTTCACCACACACTTCCCACCCATCTCCTCGGCGAACGCCTTGATGTCCGACTTCGACGCCGTCACGAGCGTGTCGGGGATCACGTCGGGAAAGTGCAGCGAGTAGAGTTTCTCGTTCGCGGCTCGCAAACCGCTCGGCTTGTTGACGACCAGGGTCCCCCGCTCCTCCGCGAGCTCGAGGACGTGCACGGCGTGCAGGTAGTCGATGTCGAACGGCGGGTCGGTGCGCTGGAAGACGACGTCGAAGCTGTGGAGGTCGACCTGCTCGGCCGCCTCTAGCTCGTGATGGTCTCCCTGCTTTCGCTGCACGCGGGCCCGCTGGACCACGGCACGCGCGACGTCGTTTCGGGCCGAGAGCCGACGCTGCGACGTGTAGTAGACGTCGTGGCCGCGTTCCTGCGCCGCCAACATGAAAGCGAAGGTCGTGTCCGCGTCCACGTTGACCTGTTCGAGCGGGTCCATCACGAAAGCGATGCGCATCAGCTTGCTTCCTCTTCGAGTTTGTCGGCGGTCGTCTCGGCCCGGTCCTTCACCCAGCCGCTCACGACCATCACGACGTCACGGTCTTTCCATTTTGCCCAGAGGTTGCCCTTGGGGTCGGCCTGACCTCCAATCAGCAGCACGTGCTCCTTGCCGTCTGCGACCATCGTGAGCGTGGCGGCCGGCTTCTTCAGCCCGGCTTCGGCGAGCTCGACGTCACCGTCGAAACGGACGGCGCGCAACTGCGCGAAGGTGTTTACGAGCGGATCGATCGCCGTCGGCTTCACGGCCGCGCCGCGGTTCGGGCGGACGAACTTCCAGGCGCCGTCCGCCTTCTCGACCACCACCCGGTCGGAGCCGGCGAACTCGAGGCGGGTGACCTTCTCCTTGTCCACGTCGTTCACGAGCCGCGATCGCAGCGACAACGCCGTCGGCGTAATCGCGTTCCCCGTCAGCGCAGGAAGTTCGTAAACGTGCGGCTTCGAGTAGAGCTTCGCGTAGAACTTCCCATCACGCTCGTCCGAGACCAACAACCGGTACCCCTTGTCCGCCTTGATCAGAAGCTCGTGGACGGGCGGGTCCAGCCCGAGCTCGGCGAGGTTCGGCTCGTCGACGAAGCCGACCGCGCTCAGGCGCGACAGGTTCGACACGAGCGCCGTCACCTGCCCCTTCTCGAGGGCGAAGTTCGACCTCGGTTCCGTCAGCACCCAGCCCGTGTCGTCGTCCTTCTTCAGCTCCACCTTCGAGCCGTCGGCGCGCGTCACCGTGACGACCTTGATCGATTCACGCGGCATCGCGACGACTTCCTTCGACCGCAGCTCTGCGACGGGTTTGCGAAGCCAGTCACCGAGGTCGGTGTGAGCCCGGAAGACCTTCCCCTCGGGCGTCTTGATGAACGTCCGCTTCGCGCGCGTTCCTTCCACCGACAATCCCTTGCCGATCTGAAACTCGGAAGCGGGTGAGCTCGCCCCTGCGGGATAGAGGGCGACGTTCACCGCCTTCGCATCGTCGAGCTCGTAGTCGGCGAGCGCATCGGTCGACACCGTCAGGTCGTCGGTGCCGATCGAATCCGCGAACGCCTCGTCGATCTGCTCGGCGATGCGAGGAGCGACCGGGGCCTCGACCGGTTTGGTGAGCATCCATTCTTCGCGAGGCTTCTCGAGGACGACGAGCTCGTCGCCCGGGCGCGTCAGCTCGATCCGCTTCAGGTTCTGCACCTTCGCGATCGAGTAGGGAGCCTTCACGGTCGTCACGGGTTTGTCGCGCGTCGCGAAAAAGACGACGGCGAGCACCACCACGACCACCAGAGCGATCAGTGAACCGTATTTCTTCATCGTTTTCTCCTTTGCGCGCTCAGAGTTCGAACGTTTCCCGGCGACGACGACGACGCATCATCACGACCCAGCCGATCGTCGCGAAGAAGAGCGGGACGAGCCCGATGTTGATGAACTGGATGTTGCGCTGCAGATCCTGCGGCACTTCGCCGATCAGGCGCGGCATGCTCTTCCCGCGGATCTGGGTGAGCGCGTTGTCCTGCACCAGCCATTCGATCGAGCTGATAAGGAACTGGCCTCCCATGCCGGCGAGCTGCTCGTTGAACCCGAGGTTCGGCCGCGGCTGGAAGAACTCTCCGCTCCCGACGACGAGGATCCTGCTCGCCGCCGAGCCCGTCTCGAGCTGGTCTTCCGTAACCCCTTCCGGCAGCGGATTGTCCGCGAAGTACGAGGGGACGTCGCCCTGGACCGCGGCCGCGACGACGAACGGTCCCGGCTGCTCGTCGGGCTGTGGCTCCACGAACTCCTGGTAACCCATCGACGACGGCGCCGCTGGACGGCGCACGGCCGAGGCGGCGGTCTGCACGATCTTGAATGCCTCGATCGCTTCGCTCTCCGCCACCTCGGGGCGCACCGTGATGCTCGAGGGCGCCGGGATGGCGAGCGCAGGCACGTTGCGGGTGAACGGGAGCGACTGATCGATCTCGCTCATCAGGAAGGTCGCCGGATGGCTCACGCGCGCGAAGCCCTGCGGTGTGGAGACGAACCCGAGGGCGAGGGCGTTCTCACGGTCGAGGACCATGTCCCCTTCGTACTGCAGGCCGTACGTCGCGAAGAGGTCGTCGAGCGCAATGTTGGCCGGCTTGCGGATGTCCGGCATCTGCGCCGACGGCCCCATCTGCTGCATCAACTGGCGCATGATCTGCTCGTCGGGCAGCGTCGCCGACTGGAACCACCCGACACTGCCGCCGCGCTGAACGAACTGGTCGATCGCGAACTTCGCGCGCGGAGTGAAAGGTTCGGAAGCGTTCAGGATCACCAGCGCGTCGACGTCCTCCGGGACTGCGGCGTCGGCGGCGGAGAGGTCCACCGTCGAAGCCTCGATGAGGTCGCCGTAAAGCTGCGTGAAGATCGGCTGGATCTGCTGCACGAACTGCGGCTCGCCCGCCGCGCCACCAAAGCCTGCCGCGAACGCGACCTTGCGCGGCTCGATGTCGCGCAGGTTCAAGATCGCCTTCGTGAACTCGTATTCGAAGTTGTCGTACTCGGGATTGCCCGTCGTCTTGAGGTCACGGATGACCTCGGTTTGGTCCCCTTTGACGAACGCGACGCCCTTGTAGACGGCGCGCAGCGAGACCTCGTCCTCGGTCTGCTGACCGATCCCCACCTTCTCGATCCCGAACCCTGCCGCCTGTTCTTCGGCGGCCTTGTCGTCGGGGCTCGGAGTGATCACCTGGTACTCGAGTTTGCCGCCCGAGTTCGCCGCGTAGTCCGCCAACAGGTCGGTGAGCTGCTGGCTCAGCGTATGGAACGGGGGGGGCATGTCCGGGGAGATGAAGACCTTCACCTGGACCTTGTCCTCGAGGCCCGCGACCGCTTCCACGCTCGCCGGGCTCAAGGTGTAGATCTGATCGTCGGTGAGATCTGCCACCAGCGGAAACTGCGACACGATCGCGTTGAGGAGCACGGCCCCGACGATCGTCAGCGCGACGATCGCGGTGGCGTTGGTTCCGGCGAGTATTCGTTTCTTGTTGTCCATCTCTGTCACCTCCTCACCAACGGCGCGATGCGATGGAAGCCTGCGCGACCGTCAGGCACACGGCGACGATCGACAGGTAGTAGACGACGTCGCGAAGGTCCACGACCCCGCGCGCCATGTTCTGGAAATGATGGTTCGTCGACAGATACTCGACAATCTCGGCCGCCGTCCCCGTCGGCTGACCGACGAGCTGGTCGATCAGGTAGAGGAAGAAGCAGAGCGAGAAGGCGACCAGGATTGCGATGACCTGGTCCCGCGTCCAGCTCGACGCCATCAGGCCGATCGCCGCGTACGCCGAGCCGAGCAGCATCAGCCCGAGGTAGCCCGCCGCGACGGCGCCCCAGTCGAGGTCCCCCAGGCGACTCAGCGTGTAAGGGTATGGCAGCGTCATCAGGAAGACGACCGCCAGCAGCGAACACGCCGCGAGGAACTTGCCCGTCACGATCTGAAAGTCGGAGACCGGCATCGTCATCATGAGCTCGAGCGTCCCCGACCGCTTCTCGGTCGAGATGAGGCCCATCGTGATGGCAGGCGCGAAGAAGGCGAGGAAGAGCGGAGCCTGGTTGAAGAAGCTCCGCAGCGACAACATGTTGATCTCCTGGAAGTAGTTGAGCCAGAAGAGCGCTCCCGTGCTCACCAACCAGAGGATCGTGACGATGTAAGCGACGGGCGACGTGAAGTACGCCTGCAGCTCACGTTTCCAGATGAACCAGATGTTCTTCATTCTTCCTCCTCGTCGTTGTCCACGACGCGGACCGCATCGGCTCCGGTCTTCGGTTCGTCTTCGTCGCTCGCGTCCGAGTCGTCCGCGGGCGGCGCGTAGGCGGAATCGGGCTTGGGCGCCGGCTTTGCCTTGTCGACGACTTCCCCGGCGCCGCTCGTGAGCGCGCGGAAGACGTCTTCCAGCGACGGCTGATGTTGCGTCACGTTGGTGACCCCGACCGACACTGGCATTCCGAACACCTCGCGGCGTGCTTTGTCGGTGTCGCTGCAGTCGAGGCGGTACTCCGTCACGCCGTTCACGCGGCGCAACACCTCGACCGCGGCGACCGACGGCAGCTTCTGAAGCGCCGACTTCGCCGTCGCGTCGCTCGACGCAGTGACGAGCAGGCCGCTGTCGCGGCTCGAAACCCGATGCGCCAGCTCGTCGAGCGGGCCGTCGGCGACGATCGTTCCCTTGTCGATGACGATGATCCGGTCGCACACCGCCGCTACCTCTTGCAGGATGTGGGTCGAGAAAATGACCGTCTTCTCGCGGCCGATCTCTTTGATGAGATCGCGGATGTCGACGATCTGGTTCGGGTCGAGACCGCTCGTCGGTTCGTCGAGGATGATCACCTCGGGCTCGTGAATGATCGCCTGGGCCAGACCGACGCGCTGCCGGTATCCCTTGGAGAGCTCCATGATGTTCTTCGACACCATCGCCCCGAGCCCCGTCAGCTCGACGACTTTCTTGATCCGGTCGCGGCGCTTGTCGGCCGCGACGCCCCGAATCTCGGCCACGAACTTGAGATAGTCGTAGACCATCATCTCGTCGTAGAGCGGCACGTTCTCGGGGAGATAGCCGATCTTCTGCCGGACGATCTCGCTGTCGTCGTAGACGTCGTGGCCGGCGACCTTCGCCGAGCCTTTGGAGGCCGCCATGAAGCAGGTGAGAATCTTCATGGTGGTCGTCTTGCCGGCCCCGTTGGGGCCGAGGAACCCGACAATCTCGCCCGGTTCCACCTCGAAACTGATCCCGTTCAGGGCCCAGAAGTCGCCGTAGTTCTTTGCGAGACCTTCGACGACGATGGACTTGTCCGCCATATCACCTCCGATCGCTGTAGAAAGCGGGTCTAGATAAGCACGAATCCGCAGCGCGTCAACGTAACGGCGCCCGCCGAAACGTGCGCTTTCCTGTGGTTCGGTCCGTCCCAACCGTCCCCTGCCCACGAATTGTTCCCGGCTCCGAAGGCAGAAATGCCAACTACAGTTGCCACCGGGCGGCAACTGGACCCCCCATCCCCCGCTCGTCTGCGATGGTTCGTTTCGCGGTGTCTCGCTCGAAGCCATTGAGTTCCGGACAGATTCTTCCGGGCGCCACGGTTGGCACGAGATCTGCTGAACACGCGACCACTCGTAACCACGATGGAGAGAGGCCCACATGAAGCACCCACTCACAATCGCCATCGTTTTCGCGCTCGGGGTTTCGGCATGCACCGAACCGCCCACAACCGAGCCCGAAGACAACGATGGTTCGTCCGTCGAGACGCCCGCAGACGGGAAGTCCGACGAATTCGAAAACGAAGAAGAACTCTGCCGCGACACCGGCGGGACCTGGACCGACGACGCCGCCGACGCCTACTACTGCCTGTGCGAACCCGACAAAGCGTTCGTCTCGGCGTCCGGGTGCTCACTGCGTTCGGAGATCCAGAGCATGTGCGAAGTCACGGGCGGACGGTTCAACGAGGGCGAAACCTTTGCTTTCTGCCAGTGCCCCGGCGGTCGCATCCTCGACGACGGCAACTGCCTCGCCCCCGACCCCGCGGAGCAGGCGCTCTGCGAAGGTTCCGGCGGCACCTGGACCGACGACTCCGCGGACAGCTACTACTGCCAGTGCCCCGCCGACCTCACGAACATCCCCGACGTCGGATGCGCCGACGAGGCGGAGATCGCCCTGCTCTGCGACGTCACCGGCGGTACCTGGCTCAGCGGAACCAACTACGCGTTCTGCGCGTGCGACGCCGAGCGAATCGTCGACCACGGCAACTGCAACGCCCCGAGCTACCTCGAAGAGCAGGCATGTCTGGACACGCGCGGGTACTACATGCAGTTCCCCTCCGGCGCATACGCCTGCGAATGCCCCGTCGGCGAGGTCTTCGGCGGCAACGACCACGGCTGCGTGCCGATGGACTCGCTCCGCACCTCCTGCGAGCAGTCGGGCGGTCAATACGACGATGAAGGCGGCTACGCCTACTGCACGTGCCTCGACGGGCGCACCGTCAACGGCGTGAACTGCTTCGGATCCGACCCGATCGCCGAGCGAATTTGCGGCGCCACCGGCGGACTTTGGACCGACGATTCGTCCGACAGCTACTACTGTGTCTGCCCGGACGGCAGCGAGATCTACGACGGCACCGCCTGCGGCTGAACGCAGACGCGAGAGTTGCCAGGGCCGGTGTTCGACACCGGCCCTTTTTTTATGCCGTCGCCCGCCCGAGGCCCCCGAATCCATAGACCGTTTCTCCTCCTATCGATTGACCCCCCACGGGGAGCGAGCACATTCACCGAGAGTGGATCAACGGATGAACGAATGAGCCCCCCCCATGAATTTTCCAAAAGAACGAGCAGCCTCGTTCCTGATTGCGCTCGTCACGTGCGCGGCCGCCGTTCCCGCCGCCGCCGAACCTGAGCCCTCGTTGGACGCGGCCGAGTCGGAGACCCGAGCCAACTCGGCTGACGACGGCTTGAAATGGCTGGCCGTTCCGCTGGCCAAATACAACCCCGACGCCGGTGTCGTATGGGGTGCGCGTCTACTGATGAAGGACATGGACCCGGGGTACGATCCTTTCCAGTGGTCGCTGAAGCTGAAAGCGAACTACTCGTTCCAGGGCCGCCACGAGCACTACCTGTACCTGGACATCCCGCGCCTCTTCGGCAGCGAGTTTCGGCTCTTCACGAAGCTGCAGTTTCTGCAGATCGACGACGCGAACTACTTCGGGGTCGGCAACGACAGCGAGCTCCGTCCCATCGGCACGTCGACGACATTCGATCTGATGGAACCACGGGGCCTGGTCCACCTGCGGCGCTATCTCGGGGACTACTTCGTCGTCGGCGGGATCAACGTCGGGCTCACCCGAACAGACTATGCCGCCAACTCGGTGCTGGCCCAGAACCGCCCGACGGGCGTCGACGGCGGTCACAGCATCGCTCCGATCTTCGCGGTAGGCATCGACACGCGCAACGACGAGCTCCGCCCGCGAAGCGGCACTTACACCGAGCTCTACACCCGGGGAACGTTCGAGCCGATCTCGTCCCACGGCTGGAGCGTCGTCGGCGCCGACGCCCGCGGATACTTCTCAATCGCTCCGTGGTTGGTGTTCGCCCAGCGCGGCATCGTCGAACACGCGATGGGCGACATCCCGTTCTACGAATTGAACTGGATGGGAGGGACGCAGCCCGTCCTCGCCGTCGGCGGCGAGGATTCGCAGCGAGGCTACGCCGAAAACCGCTTCGTCGGACGCGGACGAGCCATCGCGAACAGCGAGCTCCGTGCATACTCTCCACCGCTCTGGAAGCAGCTCTTCGTCGGAGGAGGCCCCTTCGTGGCCGTCTCTCGAATCCTCGACGACGGCCCCTTTTTCGCGGGCCTCCACCCGTCTGGCGGAGTCGAAGGGGTCGTCGGCTGGGGCGATGTCTTCATGTTTCGAGGGGACTTCGCGCTCTCGCCCGAAGGCACGGGCTTCTATCTGACCGCCGAACATCTCTTCTGACGCGAATCTGAACTCGGTGGGCGGCTCGCTCGAGCGCCCCTGTCGGGGCGCGGCGAGGCCGACGTGTATCGGTGCGATACCGCCGGCCTCGTCGGTGGCTCAGAGCGAGATCGCCCCGAGCTGCGCGAGAAGACCGAAGAAGTCGGTGAAGTTGTGGGTGTGAACGACCTTCCCACCCTTCACGGTGTTCACCTCCAGCCCATACACCTTGATCGGGTTGCCGGTCGCGGGAATCCCCATGAAGTCGCCGAGGTGCGTCCCCGAGTAGCTGTAGCGGAGGATGAACTGGTCGCCGTCCACCCAGATGTCCTCCATCTGGTACTGGAGGTCGGGGATCGCCCCCAGGAAGAGTCCCATCGCCGCTTCGATCTCCCCGACCCCCTGGAAGACGCCTGCCGTGGATGCGAGGGTCGCGTCTTCGGTGTAGATGCTGGTGTACGGCGCAGCGCCGAGGTTGTTGTAGAAGTCGATGTAGTTCTCGGCGAACGCGGTCATCTCGGCGCGATGCGCCGGCGAACACTGGCCGGCGGGACTGTCGGCGAACGCCGGGCTGGCGAAGCCTACGAGCGAGGCGAGGGAGACGAGGGCGACGAGGACGAGGTTGCGGGTCGTTTTCATTGTGCTTCTCCAGGGTGTGTGGGGCAGCGACATGCTGCCGACCTCCAGACGTTGCCATCGTCTTCGTCACGACGGGTCACCATCGTGTCACGAAATGACACGCGGTCGGTGACACGGTGACACAACCTGAAATCGAGCCGGGACGACGGCCCGATACACTGAGCTCATGGAAAGCCCTCCTCGTCACTGCGCGGACTCGATGGACACCTTCGACCCCGGCACATACCCTGCGCAGATGCTCCCCAACGATCCGCGCCCCTGGGTGGAACGCTCCGCGCTGCGACTGGCGGACGGTGTCGTCGACTTCCCCCGCAGCCGCTTCGTGCGTGAAGACGGACGAGTCGCGATGCTCAGCGCCCGCGAATCGGCGCTCCTCGCGTTCCTCTCCGACCGCGCGAACGAGACCGTGTCGCGCGAGGACATGTTGATCGGCGTCTGGGGGCACTCCGACGAGTCGCTCAGCCGCGCCGCCGACACTGCGATCGCCCGCCTGCGCCGCAAGATCGAGCTCTCCCCGGGCGAGCCCCGCATGTTGCTCACCGACCACGGATACGGCTACCGCTTGCTCGTCGACGACGGCTCGTTCGTCCGAGAGGAGCCCGACGTCGCCCCTCCTCGCCGGCTCCTCGTCCTCGACGAAGTCTCGGTCGACCTGGCGAGCGGGCTCGTCGACGCCCCCGGGCTCGAACGCGTCGCGCTGACCGCACAGGAACGACTCATCCTCGAGGAGCTCCTGCGATACCGCGGCGCACCGATGCAGGCCCGAAAGCTCGCCCGCCGCGTCGGGATCGCCAGCGAGGGGGCGATTCGAAACGCCATCCACCGACTGCGGCGAAAGATCGAGCTCGAACCGTCCGACCCCAGGTTCGTCCTCTCAGTCGCCGGTGGGTACCGCCTCGTCGCCGACCCGGGGCAGGAACCCGCGCCCGCCTCGGAGCGGCTACACGCCCTCTTTTCGCTCGCGAGCCACGCGGGGCGTGTACTCGGGTTCGAAGATTGCGTCGTGTACGCTCGCACCACCTACGGCGTCCGCCAGCTCGCCGCCTACGGGCCGAAGCTCGCCCCCGACGGCGACGTCGTCGCCCCCCTCGCCCAGCGCCTCGGCGAGGGGATCGTCGGTACCGTCGCGCAGACGGGAAGACTGCTGCGCGTCGACGACGTCCGCGACGACGACCGCTACGTGAGAGACGTCGTCCCCGCGCGCTCGGAGATCGCCGTACCCGTACTCCTCGACGGAAGCCTCGTCGGGGTGATCGATGCAGAGAACACACGCCCGAACGCCTTCGGGGAACGAGACGAGATCGCACTGACGTCGCTGGCCGCCATCGCGGCGCCTGCGTTCGCCGGTGTCCAAGGAGTTTCCGATGTCTGACCAGCACGCCGACCGCACGAGCGAGGAGATCGCCCGCCTCTACTTCGACATCTTCAACGAGCGGGCGCTCGACGAGTTGGACGATCTACTGACCGAAGATTTCGTGAGCCACCTGCGCGTAGGGGACGTCGAAGGGCGCGAGCCGTTCAAGGTCATGATGGTCGACCTCTACGAGGCGTTCCCGGACATGGAGTGGATCCTCGACGAGCTGATCTGCACCGCCGATCGGGTCATCTACCGCTACGCCTTCCAGGGGACACACCGGGGGGCGTTCATGGGCATCGCCCCATCGAACAAGTTCATCCGTGCGGAGGGCGCCGAGGTGCTCCACCTGGCGAACGGCTGGGTCACCGAAGTCTGGAACTACACCGACCTGATGGGCCTCGCCGCGCGTCTGCACGCCACCCACCCCCTGTCGATGGAACTGTAGGGCCCGCGCTCGGGCCTCCCCCGGGACGAGCAACGCCGTCAGATCTCGCCCGACCGCAACAGCTCCTTCACACGCTCGGTCCGTCTCAGCACCTCCTCCTGATTCTTCTGCCGGTCCCAGTTCGCCAGCATCATCTTCATGCGGTGGTTGCCGCGAAACTCGTCGGCGTGCCGGTTCAGAAAGTCCCAGTAGAGGCTGTTGAACGGACAGGAGTTCTCGCCGACGCGGTCCTTGTGGTCGTATTCGCACCCCTTGCAGTAGTCGCTCATCTTGTTCACGTAGTTGGCGCTCGCCGCGTACGGCTTGCTCGTGAACGTGCCGAGATCGGCGTACTGGCTCATCCCTATCACGTTGGGGACCATCACCCAGTCGAGCGCGTCGATGAAGCACGCGGTGAACCAGTCGAGCACTTCCTGCGGGTTCACCTGCGCGATCTGCGCGAACGTCCCCAGGATCATCAGCCGCTGAATGTGGTGGGCATACGCCGTCTCGCGAACCTGCCCCACCACCTGACGCATGCAGTTCATCCTGGTCTCTCCGCTCCAGTAGAAATCGGGGAGCGACCGACGGTGGTTCAGCCTGTTGAGCTCGCGCATCTCGGGCATGAAATGGCCATAGACCTCGTGCATGAACTCGCGCCACCCGAGAATCTGTCGAACGAATCCCTCGATCGAGTTGACCGGGATCTTTCGGCGCCCGTCGCGGTAGTGCTCGATCGCGGTCTCGATGACCTCGCGCGGATGCAGCAGGCCCAGGTTGAGCAGCGGACTGAGCACACTGTGATTCAGCGTGTAGTCGCCCGTCACCATCGCGTCTTCGTACGGGCCGAAGTCGCGCAGCCGGTTCTCGCAGAAGTCGCGCAGCGCCTCGAGCGCCTGCTCGCGCGTGACGGGCCAGCCGAACGGCTCCGCGTCGCCGAAGTTGTCGGGGAACTCGCGCTTCACGAAGTCGATCACCTCCCGCGTCGTCTCGTCCGGCTCGAAGGTCGGTGGATCGGGAAACCGGTAATCGTCGGGCGGCGTTTCGCGGTTGTCGTGGTCGAAGTTCCACTGGCCCCCCTCGGGGTCGTCACCGATCATCAAGTAGCCGTGTCGGGCCCGCATCGACCGGTAGAAATACTCCATGCGAAGTTCCTTGCGGCCTTCGGCCCAGTCGGCGAAGAACCCGTCCGGCGTCAGCCACAGCTCGTTGGGAACGACGTGAAGAGAACCCCCTTCGGCCTCGCACGCATCGCGCAGCATCTCCTCGTACCCCCAGTCGTTCGGCGCCATCACGACCAGCGGCACCCCGCCCGCCTGGCGCTGATGCTTCGCAATGCCGGTCGCGAAGCTCTCTTCGGCGCGCTTGTAGTCGAGCGTGAACCCGTCCGCCTCGAGCGACGCCGCGAAGTGGCGCATCGCCGAGAAGCAGTGGATCAGCTTCTGTTTGTGGTGCGGGAGCGAGTGCCCGAGCTCGAGCGACTCGATCATCAACACGGTCGTCTTCTCGGGCACAGCATCGGCGAGCGGACCGACCTGCCGATTGAGCTGGTCGCCGAGGACGAGGATGTGGGTCTTGGACATCGGTACGGTGGGCTGGGGGCGGCTGGAAGCTTAGCACGCGGACCGCGGCTGGAAGCCGCGTCACCAGACTGTTGCCGCTACTTTGGTGACGCGGCTTCCAGCCGCGGTCGGCGTGCGCCCCGCCACCAACGCTGTGACATTTGCAGAACAACCTTCTACCATCGCCCCGTGCTCAACGAGGGAGTCGTATGAAGTGGATCATCGCCGCGCTCGCCGTCACCGTGATGGCTTGTTCGTCCAACAACGACAACAACGCGAACAACGGTAGCAACGGGATGCTGCCGGACATCGAGGTGCCCGATCAGGGCCCGCTGCCCATCCCCGACGCAGCGCGCCCCGACGAGGGTACCGACACGGTCGACATGACGACGCCGAACGGTCCGATCGTCGAGCTCGATCTCGAGCCCTACCTCGGCGAAGCCGGCGACTCGAACGCCAACGTGTACGAGCTGCAAGGCGACGCGCCGTTCACGGGGCCCGTCATCGAGGGACGTCCCGGTGACTGGGTCCTCGAAAACGAAGTCGCACGCTTCCTCGTACAGGCGGACAAGCGATTCATGTCGCCCTGCCCGTGGGGGGGAACGGTGGTCGACGCAGCGTCGCTCGCAGGCGGCGGTTCCGAAGACATCCTCGGCGAGATCTGCCTCCTGGTGAACGGCGGACAGACCTTCCGTCCCGACCAGTTCGACGTCCTCGCCGACGGGAGCGACGGTCGCGCCGTCGTCCTCGCGGCGTCGGGAACGTTCACCACGAACGACTTCCTGAACCTCCCGGTGATGGTGGACGACTTCGTCGAGGGACTCGGTGACGCGGTGAAGATCGACCTGAACCGCGAGATTCCGGTCCGTATCACCAACTACTACATCTTGCGCCCCGGCGAGACCGCCCTCCACGTCGTCACGGCGTTCCGAAACGACACCGATGCAGCAGAGCACCTCGTCCCGATCTACCTCGTCGCGTCCGGCGGCGATGGCGAGTACTACAACCCCGAGGCCGCGACGGGCGGCTTCGGGTCGGGCGGGACGACGGGCATCGGCCTCGACAACTTTCCGTTCATCGCCTTCCACGGCGACAGCGCGACGTACGCGTTCGTGCCACAGTCCGACCCCGACCTCAACGCGCCGGTGATGCCCCGGGCCGGCTCCTACTTGATCATCTCGGGCGTCGCCGCGGCCGCGCTCGGAGCGTCGAGCAGCCGCCTACTGCCGCTGCTGACCTCCACACCGGAGAAGATCGCCGAGGCGGAGGAGGTCGTCCACGTGGAACCAGGTGAGACGGAGATCCTCGAGCACCGCCTCTTCGTGGGAGGGGGCAGCATCGCCGAGGTGACGGACCCGATCTACGACTGGATGAACATCGACCGCGGCACCGTCATCGGAACCGTCCGCGACCCCGACGGAAACCCCGTGGAAGGGGCGCGCGTTTCGGCCGTATCGGACCGAAACAAAGCCCTCAACCAGGCGCTCTCCGCCGCGGACGGGACCTTCTCGATGAAGGTCCCCGCGGGAACGTACGAGATCAGCGCTCGTAAGGGCGGAATGCCGCCTTTCGGAGCCGTCGCGGCGACGGTCGCCGCCGGAGAGGAGGTGGACGTCGCAGACGTGGACGTCGACCTTCCGGGCCGGATCGTGGTCCGGGTCACGACCCCCGACGACGGCTGCGAAACGACGACCAACCCCGCTCCAATCCCCGCCCGGCTCACTGTCTTGTGCGCCGAGACCCCCTGCCCGTCGGCTCCTCAAAAGACGGAGTTCGACACCGGAAAGAACTCGCTCCCCGACGACATCGCCGCCGTCGTCTACTCCGGCACCGACGGTGTTCTCGAGGTGGATGTCCCCCCCGGGGCCTACCGCCTCGTGGTGAGCCGCGGAATGGAATGGTCGGTGTGGCCGCAGGACCTGATGGCGAACGGCGGTACGCCGCTCACCGCGGTGGCCGGCGAGACCCACGAATTCGACGTCGAGATCGCCCGCGTCGTGGACACCCCCAATGCTTACAGCGGCGACTTCCACGTCCATACGATCCGCTCCCCCGACAGTCCGGTGCCGTGGAACGACCGCGTCCGCAACTTCATGGCGGAAGGGGTCGACGTCATCGTCTCGACGGACCACGACTCGATTTCCGATTACCGCCCTGTCGTGACCGCGCTCGGCGGTGACGCCTGGATTCGAAACGTCGTCGGCGAAGAGATCACGACGGCCGACCTGGGTCACTTCAACGCATTCCCCCTCGCCGTCGACCCGTCTCACGGACGTGGGGGCGCGATCGACTGGGGTGGCGGAGACAGCTACACGCTCCTCCCGGGCGAGCTCTTCGCGGCGGCGCGTGAAATCGCGACATCCGATCCCGTGGTCCAGATGAACCACGCCGACGGCCTCGGCTTCGTCCGGTTCGCCGAAGCCGACGTGCTCCGGGGAATCAGCTACGCCAGCCGCGAGAAACATCGTCTTCCGCCGGAACCTGCCGACCCGATGACCGGGGACACCAAGATCTGGTCGGACGACTTCACCGCAATGGAGCTCTTCAACGGTAGCTCGCGCACGCGATGGGCCATCCTGGGACGCTGGTGGATGACGATGATCGGCCGCGGCTTCACCCCGACCGGTACGGCGGTGACGGACACGCACAAGCTGTACGCCGACATCGGGGGCGCGCCGCGCTCCTACGTGTTCGGGCAGAACGACTACTCCTGCGGCGACCAGCCGTTCGCGACGCTCACCGACGAAGCGACGTTCATCGAAGCGTACGCCGCCGACGTCAACGCAGGACGCGTCCTCGGGACCAACGGTCCGTTCTTCACCGTGTCCGTCACCAACGGCGCGGGCGACAACGCGACGATGGGGGACACGATCGCGGCCGACTCAGAGACCGTCGCGACCCTCGACATTCAGACCCCCGAGTGGATGCGCGTGGTGGCGGTCGACGTCTACATGAACCCCGACCCCGAAGACGTCATCACCGCGCCCGGAGAAGCGATCGAAGACCCCATCCCTCCCACCGAGACGATCAATCTCACCTGGGACGAGACGACTCAACTGACCACGGTCACCACGGGAGCCGAAGAGCATCGCGCCTGGCGCCAGTCCGTACAGGTTCCCCTGTCGACCACCGAAGACGCGTTCGTCATCTTCGTCGTCCGCGGGGGGCAGAGCATGGCTCCGATCCACGCCTCCGGTCCCTTCGCCTTCTCGAACCCCGTCTACCTCGACGCCGATGGCGGGGGCTACGACAACCCCCCGTACGCCACGCTCGCCGAGCTTCCGCCCGACCCGAA
Organism: uncultured Bradymonadales bacterium; assembly: GCA_964411125.1. Taxonomy (GTDB): domain Bacteria; phylum Myxococcota_A; class Bradymonadia; order Bradymonadales; family Bradymonadaceae; genus JBFIHF01. Next base: position 31,386 of record CAYPJU010000016.1, read on the forward strand.
CGTCTCCCCCTGCCGCGACGCGTTCTGCGGCAACGGACCGCCCGTCGACGGTGAGCTGACCCCGGCGCAGTTGATGGAGATCATTCGCCACTACGATTGCAAAGACCCTTCGCACGGTCACTGACCCTGGTCACCGAACAGTGAATGACTCGCGCGTCACGTTCATCGCGTCGGCGCGATGATCGTGGTAGGTTGCGGCATGCTCGACTCCACACTACGAATCTGCGCGCTCGCCGCGGTCGCCCTCACGTTCTCTGCCGGATGCGGCCCCTCCGACACGAAAGGGGATTCCGACGAAGATCCCATCGTCATCACGACCGGTGACGGCGGGAGCACACCGAGCGACAGTGACAGCGGTGGCGGGACTGTCGATACCGGCGGCGACATGGGCGGCGGGACCGACGACGGGGGGACCGATGGTACCGTGGACAGCGGGGGAGGCGACCCCGACACGGGAACCGACGATCCGGATCTCACCGGCGTCACCGCTCCGGAGGTCGATCCCAACTGCGTCGACGGCAAGTACACCGAAGCGCTGCCCGACCCGACCGCGGACATCTCGGGCTTCATCGCCGGTTATCAGCCCGCCCAGCTCCACGCGTTCGTCGACGACGTCCTGACCGCCCGCTACCCGGTCGGTGCGTACCTCGTCCAGGGGGGGCTCACAGTCCAGCAGCTCGACTGCGTAGCCGTGTTCGCACGCAACACGTCGTCGGCGGAATCGGTGATCGGGTCGATGTCGACGGTCGTCCATGAGTGCGGACACATCTACGATTTCTCGCTGTCGCGGGGGCAGGATGGCTACGCGATCACCGACACGCTCACCCTGTCCTGCGGCGGAGGCGATTCCACCGATCGCGGCGGAGAGACCTTCGCGCGCAGCCGGATCCGCGACGACGAGTACCAGCCGCTCATGGCGAACGACCCCTATGCCAACATCTACCTGGACGGAGACCCCGACGACGACAATTTCGACGGTGGTGACCAGGGCTTCAACATGTTGTTCGACGAGACGGTGCAGTACGTGAACTCGCTCGCGACGAGCTACGCGTTCCAGGACTTCATTCGGGGCTCGACGAGCGCGCTCGACGGAATCCTCACTTTCCTCTGGTACACCGAACGCTACCTCAGGATGGCGCGGCTGCAGTACCCCGACGCCTACGCGAAGCTGTCCGGCGACCCCTGTTGGCGGAACGCGATCCTCACGGTGTGGGGGCGCGCGTGGTGGATGATCGAACAGTCCGAAGGCAACGGCGCCCTCGGCATCAACGACCAGAAACTCTTCGAGTTGGTGCGGGACCCTGAGCTGCTTCAGGAGATTCAGCGGTTGCGCGACCTCGAAGGTTGCTGAAGCGCCGGTCGGCGTCGAACTTCCGCGGCGGCGGCTTGCGCGCATTCCGCCCGCTTGCTAATTCCCGCACGTCAGTGAAGTTCAACGGAGTCTCTGGATGCTCATCGTCCTGTCCCCCTCGAAGACCCTCGATTACGAAACACCCCCGCGCACCGCGGAGTTCACGGAGCCCGAGTTCCTCGACGACACGCGCGAGCTGGTCGAGGTCCTCGCCGACTACGACGAGGACGCGCTGTCGAACCTGATGGGGATCAGCGACAAGCTCGCGAACCTCAACGTCGAGCGCTACCAGACCTTCGAACTGCCGTTCACCCCGGGAAACGCGAAGCAGGCCCTGCTCGCGTTCAAAGGGGACGTCTACACCGACTTCGACCTCGACGCCTACGACGACGAAGACTTCCGGTTCGCGCAAGATCACGTCCGGATCTTGTCGGGGCTCTACGGCGTGTTGCGGCCGCTCGACCTGATGCAGCCGTACCGGCTCGAAATGGGGACGAAGCTCGACACCGAGCGAGGATCCAACCTCTACGAGTTCTGGGGGGACAAGATCGCGAAGAAGCTCAAGGCGGCGCTGAAACGGCAGGGGGACGACATCCTGCTCAATCTCGCGTCGAAGGAGTACTTCCGCAGTGTCGACACCGCGACGCTCGGCGCTCGCATCGTCGACGTGAACTTCCTGGAAGAGCGCAAAGGGAAGTGGAAGCCGATCACCTTCAACCTCAAGCGGGCCCGCGGCGCGATCACGAACTGGATCGTCCGTAACCGCATCACCGACCTCGAGGACGTGAAGTCGTTCGCCGAGGACCGCTACTATTTCAGCCCCGAGCGCTCGTCCACCGACGAGCTCGTGTTCCTCCGAGAGCCCGCATGAACATCTTCCGTTGCCTCGTCGCAGCCTTGCTGGTGTCGCTCCCCGCGACCGCCTTCGCGGGCGGATGGACCCAACCCAAAGGCGATCTCTACACCAAGATCTGGACGCGGGCGCTCTTCGGCAACGCCGCCTTCGACTTGAACGGCGACCGGCTCGAGACCGACAGCTACCAGATGCTCGAGTTCAACGTGTACGGGGAGTTCGGTGCCGCGCCCGACTTCACGCTGATCGCACAGGCGACCCCGGTGGGAGCGTCGTGGTACGGCGATCGTTTCAACGGCTTTTCCGGCCCGTATTCGGTGGGCGCACGACGACGCTTCTTCGACAAGAAGCTGCAGATGTCCCTCGAGGGCCGCATCGGCGGCAGCCCCGGATTCGGCGACTCGAACCTCGCCGCGCCCGACGACCCGTTCGTCTACCGCAACGTCGTCCGGACCGCCTCGACCGGCTGGGATCTACAGTTCGGCTTCCCGCTCAGCTTCGGTTGGCTCGCGTGGTCGGTCGGCCCGACGGTCAACACCTCCCCCGACGTCGCGCACGCCTTCGACGTCCGCGCCCAGTTCGGTGTGAAGTTCGGGGGCCTCGTCGCCGACGTCTCGTCGCAATTCCACTGGACCTTCGAACCTCTCACCGAGGTCAACGTCACCGGCGCCGGCGACACCCGCTACATCGGCATCACCGCCAACGTCGCCTACTGGTTCACCGAGCACTTCGCCCTGAACGCCGGCCTCGGTTCCGCCCTCCTCGCCCAGTCCAACGCGTACAGCCCCGCCCCGACCCTAGGGGTGGAGTTTCGCAACTAAAGGGTGGTTCGCACCAACTCCACGCGAGCGAAGCGAGCCGCACCCGCGAAGCCGCGAAGCGGCCGCCGCGCGGAGCGCGGGATAGCCCTGGGTGTAGGGCGGCGAAGCCGACCAAACCCGGGGATCGTCCGCACCCCCTCCATGCGAGCGAAGCGAGCCTGTCGCTAGCGCAAAGCGCAAAGCGCACAGCGCATGCATCGCGCAGAGCACCCCTTGACCACTTCTACCCGTCGAACTACCGTCGCGCGCGATGACGATATTCTCCGAGACGATCCTCGCCGACAAAGTTGCCCTCATCACGGGAGGAGGCAGCGGAATCAACCTCGGCATCGCCCGGCAATTCGTGGCGCATGGCGCCTCGGTGGCGTTGGTCTCCCGGACCCAGGAAAAGCTCGACGCTGCCGCCGAAGAGCTCGACCCCAGCGGTGAACGCGCGGTCGGGTTTTCCGCCGACGTTCGCGACTACGAGGCCCTCGAAGCCGCCGTGGCCTCCACGATGGAGCGGTTCGGCCGGATCGACATCCTCGTGAACGGAGCCGCCGGGAACTTCCTGGCGCCCGCCGCGCAGCTCAGCGCAAACGGGTTCAAGACCGTGATCGACATCGACACGATCGGGACCTTCAACGCGACGCGGGCCTGTTTCGAATCCCTCGTGGAATCTCGCGGCGTGGTGCTCAACATCAGCGCGACGCAGGCGTGGGTACCGACCCCGATGCAGGTCCATGCAGGCGCGGCCAAAGCGGCGATCGAAAAGATGACGATGGACCTCGCGCTCGAGTGGGGCCCGATGGGTGTCCGCGTCCTCGGCATCGCGCCGGGCCCCATCGCCGACACTGAAGGAATGAAGCGCTTGTCGACGCCGGAATTGCGCGAAAAATTGGAGCGACAAATGCCAGTCGGCCGCTGGGGAACGACCGAGGAGATCGGCAATGCCGCCGTCTTCCTCGTCTCGGATGCGGCGGCGTTCATGACCGGCACCACCGTCGTCGTCGACGGCGGGCAGTCTCTGCTGGGGGCAGCACCTTTCCTCCTGATGATGGGCGGTTGATGGAATCCGACGAGCATCCATATTACACGAACGAAGACGAGGCCTTCATGGGCACCACGAAGCTCGACAAGTACGGCATCGACGTTGACCGCGTCATTCGGAACGCTCCTCCGGCACGTCTCTACGAAGAGGCGATCCTGCACGAGCCGGGCACCGCGATCACGTCGACCGGCGCGCTCATCGCACGCTCCGGCGAGAAGACCGGGAGAAGTCCCAAGGACAAACGGCTCGTCGATCACCCCGACTCGAGCCAGGACATCTGGTGGGGCGACATCAACATCAAGCTCGACGAGCATGTCTTCCTGCTCAATCGCCAGAGAGCCCGCGACTACCTGAATACCCACGAACGGATCTATGTCCTCGACGGGTTCGCCGGCTGGGATCCAGACCATCAGATCAAGGTCCGCATCATCAGCAACCGCGCGTACCACGCGATGTTCATGCACAACATGCTCATCCGACCGACGCAGGAAGAGCTCGCGAACTTCGGCGAGCCCGACTTCGTCATCTACAACGCCGGCCGTTTCCCCGCGAACCCGTATACCGAGGGGATGACCTCCCCGACGTCGATCGACCTCTCCTTCGAACACGGCGAGATGGTCATCCTCGGAACCGAATACGCAGGCGAGATGAAGAAGGGCGTCTTCACCCTGATGCACTACCTGATGCCGAAAAAGGGCGTGCTCTCGATGCACTGCTCGGCCAACGAAGGTGATGCAGGGGACGTCTCCGTCTTCTTCGGGCTCTCCGGCACTGGCAAGACGACGCTGTCGGCCGACGCACGCCGCAAGCTCATCGGCGACGACGAGCATTGCTGGACCGACGACGGTGTGTTCAACATCGAAGGCGGTTGCTACGCAAAGACGATCAATCTGAGCGCCGAAGACGAACCCGAGATTTACAACGCGATCCAGTTCGGCTCGATCCTCGAGAACGTCGTCTACGATCCCAAGACCCGCGAGGTCGACTACACCGACACCTCGATCACCCAGAACACGCGCACCTCGTACCCGATCGAGTACATCCCCAACGCGAAGATCCCCTGCGTCGGTGGGCACCCGAAGAACATCATCCTGCTGACGTGCGACGCTTTCGGCGTCCTCCCTCCCGTCAGCCGCCTCACCCCCGAGCAGGCGATGTATCACTTCGTCTCCGGTTACACCGCGAAGGTGGCGGGCACCGAGATGGGCGTCACCGAGCCGAAGGCGACCTTCTCGGCATGCTTCGGCGCTGCGTTCCTCGTCTGGCCGCCGACCAAGTACGCCGAGCTGCTCGCGGAGAAGATGCGCGAGCACGGATCGCGCGCTTGGCTCGTCAACACGGGCTGGACGGGTGGGCCGTACGGCGTGGGCAAGCGAATCTCGCTCAAGCACACCCGCGCCATCATCGACGCCATCCACGCCGACCAACTCCACGACGTCGCCACGGAAACCGATCCGTACTTCGGCGTCGCCGTCCCTCAGTCCGTTCCTGGCGTGCCGTCGGAGATCCTCACCCCGAAGAAGACCTGGAACGACCCGGTCGCCTTCGAAGCTCAGGCCCGAAAGCTGGTCGGGCTCTTCCACCAGAACTTCCAGAAGTTCGACGACTTCATGACCGACGAGATTCGGAACGCCGGGCCGGGCTGAACGGCACGGGTTGCTGGCGCGTTCGTCGGAGAATGCGCATTTGAAACGTTTCATCGAAAACGTCCGACGACTCGTCGTCGAAACATCGAGGGAGCTCCAGAAAGACCACGTCCCGACTCTGGCGGCGTCTCTCTCTTTCTTCGCGGTCTTCTCGATCGTCCCCGTCGTTCTCCTGCTCATCACGGTCGCAGGAACCCTCGTCGGGGTCGACGAGACCCGCGACCAACTCATGAGCCAGCTTCACATGTGGGTCGGACCCACCGGCGCGAGCTTCATCGAGAGCGCCCTCGAACAGCGCTCGTCGAGCGCCTCGGGGAACCAGTGGGCGTCCATCATCAGCATCGTCCTCGTGATCGTCGGTTCGACCCGGTTCTTCGCCGAGCTGCAGTACGCGCTCAACACCGTCTGGGACGTCGAGCCGAAGGACCGACTCCCGATTCTCGAGATCCTCCGGAAGCGTGTGCTCTCCGCGATCCTGATGGCTTGCCTCGCCGGATTTCTCGCGGTCTCTATCGCGGCGAGCGCCGCGGCTTCGGCGTTCGCAGAGTTCGCCCTCCCCGTCCAGCCCGGCGAGATCGTCTCCTGGGAAGTGATCAACTTCGGTGTCTCGTTCCTCCTCGCCGCTGTCCTCCTCACCGCGCTCTTCAAGCTCTTCCCCGACGCGAAAATTCGCCTCCGAGACACCTGGCCGGGCGCAACCCTGACCGCCGCCGCGCTCGTCATCGGGAAGTTTTTGTTCGGCTACTACGTCGGCAAGAGCGCGTTCGCCTCCACGTACGGCGCCGCGGGTTCGATCATCGTCTTCCTCGTCTTCGTCTACGCCGCGGCGACGATCGTCCTGGTCGGTGCGGAATTCACCCAGGTCTGGGCACGAACCCACGGACAGAAGATCGAACCCGAAGGACATGCACGGAGGATTCGGCGCACCTTCGTCGGGCGACGGTCCAAGGTCCGAGCCGAGGAAGAAGAATGAGGTTCCTTTGGTAGCCCAATCGATTGCCGCTATGATCGGTGAGCGGAGGTGAAGGGAATGTCGACCAATTCGGAAAGACTCATCGAGAAGATCAGGTCCTCGATCATCGGGGAAGATCGTGTGATCGACTGTCCCTACGGCCCGCGGCGCGTCACCTACGCGGACTACACCGCATCGGGGCGGTCGCTCGATTTCATCGAGGCGTTCATCCGTGAGGAAGTGCTTCCGCTCTACGCCAATACCCACACCGAGACGAGCGGCACCGGTCACCAGACCACGAAGCTGCGCGAGAACGCTCGCCAGATCATTTTGGAGGCGTGCGGAGGCGGCCCCGACGACGTCGTCCTCTTCTGCGGGTCGGGCGCTACGGCCGCGATCAACAAGATCATCGACGTGATGAACCTGCGGATCCCGAACGACCTCAACGCGCGCTGGTGCCTCGACGAGTGCATCCCTGCCGAGGAACGCCCCGTCGTCTTCATCGGCCCCTACGAGCATCACTCCAACGAGCTGCCATGGCGCGAATCGATCGCGGACGTGGTCGTCATCCACGAGAACGCCGACGGCAAGGTCTGCCTGAAGCACCTCGAAGAAGAGCTTCAACGCTACGCGGATCGTCCGCTCAAGATCGGCAGCTTCTCAGCGGCATCGAACGTGACCGGGATCGGCAGCGACACGCGCGCGATCGCGTCGTGCCTGCACAAACATGGCGCCCTTTCGTTCTGGGACTTCGCCGCTGCTGCGCCGTACGTCCACATCGAGATGAACCTCTCCGACGACCAACCCGGGGGGGACCTCGCCTACAAAGACGCCGTCTTCATCTCCCCGCACAAGTTCATCGGGGGGCCCGGAACACCGGGAGTACTCATCGCCAAACGGCACCTCTTCGACAACACGGTGCCCGCAGCCCCGGGGGGCGGGACCGTCGCGTACGTCAACACCGACGAGCACCGCTACGTCGACGAAATCGAGCACCGCGAAGAAGGTGGCACCCCCGCCATCGTCGAGTCGATCCGGGCCGGCCTGGTGTTCCAGCTCAAGCAGGCCGTGGGATGGGAGACGATCCAACGCTACGAGCACGACTTCATCACGCGCTCGATCCAGGAGTGGAGCGCGGAGCCCAACCTTCGGATCCTTGGCAATCTCGACGCCTGGCGACTCTCGATCGTCTCGTTCGTCGTGCGCCACGGTGAGGACCAGTACCTGCACCACAACTACGTCGTCGCGCTGCTCAACGATCTCTTCGGCATCCAGGCCCGCGGAGGGTGTAGCTGCGCCGGCCCCTATGGACACCGACTCCTGGGGATCGACCTGACCACGTCGCGCGAGTTCGAGCGCGAAATCGTGAAGGGTTGCGAAGGGGTGAAGCCGGGCTGGATCCGGGTCAACTTCAACTACTTCATCACCGAACAGCAGTTCCGGTTCATCCTGGAGGCGGTCAAGCTCGTCGGCCGACATGGCTGGAAACTGCTCCCCGACTACCAGTTCTTCCCCGACAGTGGCCTGTGGCGCCATCGCGAAGGGATCCCCGAACCCCCGATGTCGCTGAACGACATCCGATACGTCGACGGCAAGATGCAGTACCGCGCGCGTCACGTCACCGAGCCCGAGTGGGCGCTCGACGAATATCTGCGCGAGGCCGAGGCGATCTTCGACGCCGCCGGCGAGCGAAACCGGGGCAAGAGTTCGGTCCGCCCCGACCTCTCGGCCGACTTCGAGACGTTGCGGTGGTTCCCGCTCCCCGACGAAGCGATCGAGGCGCTCCAGGGGCGCGAGGTCCGTCACACACCGGTCCTCTTCCGTCGCCTCTGATGTGCCGCTCCGCCCTTCTCATCGCTGCTCTCAGCTTCGGCTGCGGAGGCGACGGAGCCGTCTTTTACGCTCCCGACGCGGCGTCTGACACCCTCGACGCAGCCTCGGTTGCCGAAGAAGACTGGGGGGGCAGCGGCAGTGACCCCGATGCCGGAAGACCGGACGTCGGCACGATGTCGCCCGGCGACGCCGCCGGCACATCCGCCGACGCGGGGGACATGGGGTCGCCCGTCGAGCCCGGCGGACCGACGCGCTACGACCCCGGCGAGCTCCTCTCCGCGTTGACCCCGAACGTCGTCGACCGAATGCGTACGATCCGGTCCGCGTCGTCGACACCCGACGATGCCGTCTTCATGAAAGTGGGTGCGTCCGGCACCGTGAACTCCAATTTCCTCGACTGCATCGGCTCGCCGGCGCTCGAGCTAGGCGGGCATGCCAGCCTCGCCCCCACCGTCGGTCACTTCGACGCCGTGGAGTTCGCCGGGCAGTCGTCGTGGGATCGCGACACGCTCGCCGCGATGGTGGGCCGTACGGCGGGGTGGGTGCAGACCGGCTCTCCCTCACCCCTCGATCAGGAGATCGCAGCGATCAATCCACGCTTCGCGCTCGTGAACTACGGGACGAACGACATGCAACAGGGGGTTACCCACGAGTCCGCGCTCTGGCCATTCTGGGACAACATGTCGGCGCTACTCGACCGGCTGGAGGCGCGCGGCGTCGTGCCGCTCGTCACCGGCCTCAACCCCCGCAGTGACACGACCACCGCGGCTCAGTGGGTCCCCACCTACAACGAAGTGACGCGCGCGATGGCTCAGGCTCGCCAGCTCCCCTACCTCGACCTCTACAATGCGGTCGTGACGCTCGACGACCGGGGCCTCGTCTCCGATGGAATCCACGGTAACGCAGCGCCGGGGGGCGCGTGCGACTTCGAAGCAGCAGGGCTCGAGTACAACTACAACGTCCGAAATCTCTTGACGCTTCGACTGCTCGACGGGGTGCGTCGGACGGTCGTCGCGTCGTCCAGCGCCTCCGAGACGTCGCGCCTCGGCTGGACCGGCGCCGGAACGCCGGCAGAGCCATTCGTGGTGGACGAGCTCCCATTCTCACACTTCGCCGACACCTCGACCGCGCCCTCGGACAGCTTCGATGCCTACCCCGCGTGCGATGGTGGACAGGACGAGTCCGGACCAGAGGTCGTCTACCGACTCGACCTGGCCGCGCAGACGAAGCTACGCGTCATGGCTTTCGACGGCGACGCCGACGTCGATGTCCATCACCTCGTGGGCGCGGCCGACCCGAGCGCGTGCAGCGCGCGTCACGACCGCATCCTCCAGGGAACGTTCGCCCCGGGGACGCACTACTTCGTGTTCGACACCTACGTCGGCTCCAGCGGAGAGTTGTCCGGCGAATTCGTGATGGTCGTGGTCGAATGCGAGCCCGGTGATCCGGCCTGCGACTGACCCGTCGCCCGCGCCCGGGAAAAGAACGCAAGAAGGCCGCCCGAGCGGGCGGCCTTCGGTCTTCGTGGCAGAATGCTCGTAGTCAGAGCTTGAGGTTTCCTTCGACCTCCGAGAGCGTCCGCCGCGTCATCGCGAGGTTCGCCTGGCTGCGATTCACTGCCAGGTAGACGAACGTGCTCGGGTTCTTCGCCATCGGGCGAATGAGGTGATACTGCGACGACAGCGTGATGAGAATGTCGTCGATCGCGTCGCTCAGCCCGAGCGCTTCGGCCGCCCGAATCTTCGCCGAGACGACGTCGGTGTTCGCCGCCCCCGCCAGATCGATGTCGAAATCGTCGTTTCCACCGATCGTCCCGAGAGCCATTCCGCTCTCGGCATCTACGATCGCTGCTCCAATGAACCCTGCGATGCCGGTGAGGGCCTTGAGCGATGCGTCTACGTTGTTAGCCATGCTGGTGATTCCTTCTCTGAGGGTGTGTCCTGTCTCTGCAGCGGGTGAGAACAGAGGGTTTGCGGGATGATCCCGCTTTCTACCCGCCCCACGCGCGGGTTCGTAACTTTCGTTGTTCTTCTCGTCGGCACGCGTCGCCACCCCGAACTGGGCTTCGGTGACTTCGCCCAGACCAGCGTCGGCCTCGAACAGTCGAGCCTCGTCCGAACGCATGCGGATCGTCATCGACGGAGGTGCCCATTCCGACTCGCTTCGCTCGTCGAGCGTGCCTCGCGACTTCGATTCCGGAGTTTTTTCGTGACCGAGGATCATGTCTTTCCTGAAAGCGAGGAAGCCCTCGCGGTTGCTTACGAAATCGAGCGATGCTCAGGCTTCTCAATTCCGTTATTTGTGAATAATTGAAGTGTAGCTGCACGAAGAGGCGAGTCAAACGGTTACAGTAGAAAATTACAATTTTGCTAAAATCCTGCACGTCTTGGAGCCCTCGATCACCCGGTTCAACCCCGGGACCGCTGTGGCTCTCATCGTTGTAGGGCGATTGAACGCGTGGCAGATTCGCCATCACGTCGCAGCCGAGAGAACTCAGGACGAGTAGTCGGCGTTGGCGAGCATCGCGCGATGGGGTTGGGCGTGGTCTTCGGGGAGGATTCGCCGACCGTGTGAGATGGCCCAGACCTGCGTGAACTCGGCCCCGATCAGGACGATCTGCATCGAGTAGTAGACCCACAGAAGAAAGACGATGATCGACGCCGCCCCGCCGTAGGTGCTGGTGAACGAACCGTTGGCGACGTAGAGGCCGATCGCGGTCTTTCCGAGCAGCAGCATCACGGCTGTCACCGCCGCGCCGACCCTCACGTCTCGCCACTTCACTTCGGCGTCGGGGAAGTATTTGTAGACGATCGCGAAAAGGATCGCGGTGACGAGCAAGGTGATCGTGGCGTTCGCGAAATGGGCCATCGTCTCGCCCCCGGGGAGCGAAACAGCGTCGACGAAACCGGCGATCAGCGCGCTCGCGACCGTGGAGACGATCATGAGGAGACCGAGGACGACGAGGAGACCGAAGGATGCGGCCCGCTTCCGGAAGACCTGCTTGATCCCTGCATTCTCATCCGGCTCGACGTTCCAAACCCGGTTGAGAGCCTGCTGAAATCGCGTGAAGAATTTCGTCGCACCAAAGACGGCCAGGACGAGACCGACCAGCGAAGCCGCGATGTTCGCCCGTTGCCCCAGACCCCTAGAGTTCTCCACCGCCTCGGCGACGAACGCCGCGCCGGATTCACCGAGGAGGTTCGTAAGCTGCCCCACGAGTTCCTGCTGTGTCGTCTCGGCGCCGAAAAAGAGCCCGCCAATCGCGACCGCAATCAACATCATCGGCACGATCGAAAATGTCGCGTAGTAGGCGAGCGCCGCGGCGAGGGCGTCGACGTCGTCGCGTTCGTACTCTTCTTTCACGGTCGTCGCGAATTCCCACATACTCATACTGCACTCCAGGCATCAACAAACTCAGTAGTTCCAACGTCGACATCAGCCACCAGAGTTCAACCGACTCTGCCGGGAGCCGAATCCGGGGCCCGCTCGGGCTGGACGTCGTCGAACAGTCGACCAGGGGCCCCTGAACCGGTCGTCCGCGTCCTCTGCGATTGGCGATGGCGAATCGGCGTGGCAACGGTCACAATCGCTGGGTTCGGGACACTTGACGGACGTGGCGCGGGATTCATGTTCTCGAAAATGTTCAGAAAGATCCGATGGTTGCCATCCCGGCAGGACAAAATCGTGTCGAAGTGCTTTCGAACGTGTGGTGAACCATAGGGTCCGTCTTGACGCCGGGCCGCCCGGTGATCGAAGCGAAGAGACACGTACTGTCGGCTCCGTGAGTCGACGCGAATCGAATGGCGCCCTCGAGCGAGAATGATGAGCAGTGGACGCAACAGAGAATTAGTCGGCATTGTCGGGATCGGCGCTTCCGCCGGCGGCCTGGAGGCGTTTCGACGGCTCTTGCCCACCCTCGATCCGGAAGCGGGCTGGGCCTACGTGCTCGTCCAGCACCTGGATCCAGAACACGAGACGATGATCCCGGAGCTGCTCGCGAACTCTACGTCGATGCCGGTGCGGCTCGTCCGTGAACAGGTTCGCGTGGAGCCTGACCACGTGTATGTGATTCCCCCGAATTCGATGCTGCGCCTCGATCGCGACGAGCTTCGGCTCGAGAACCCGGTCGACGCCGCCGAGCGGCGGCAGCCAATCGACGAGTTCTTCAAGTCCCTTGCGGAACAGACCGGCTCCCGCGCGGTTGCCTGCGTTTTTTCTGGCACGGGTAGCGACGGAACGGTCGGACTTCAGGCCGTCAAAGAGGCCGGCGGAATGACGGTCGTGCAGCGGCCCGAGACGGCCAAGTACGACGGAATGCCGAGAAGCGCCCTCGGCTCCGGTCTGGTCGATCACGTGATAGACTTGGAACAGCTCTCCGAGCGGTTGGCGGAACGGGTCACAAACCTTCCACAGGAAGATCACGTCGCCCTCGAAGAGGTGGCCGACTCCGTCGATACGATCTGTCGAATCCTCGGCAAGCGGGTGAAGCACGACTTCACGAACTACAAGCAAGCGACGCTCAGCCGACGTATCCAGCGACGCATGACCGCTCGAAAGACGGCGAATTCCGAGGAGTACGTCCAGTTGCTACGGGACGATCCCGAAGAATGCGACGCCCTCTTCCGTGACCTTCTGATCAGCGTGACGGCGTTTTTCCGAGACGAGGATGCGTTCCGTGCGCTCTCGCGGGCTCTGGTGTCGATCTTGGAGGAAGCTCACGAAGTGCGCGTCTGGGTTCCCGGATGTGCGACGGGTGAAGAGGCCTATTCGCTGGCGATCATCATCATGGAAGGGCTGCGGAGGTTGGATCGTAACGACGTACCCGTGAAAATCTTCGCCACCGATATCGACAATCCCGCGTTGGAGGTAGGGCGCAGCGGTCGGTACGCCGCATCGTCGCTCCAAAGACTCGACCGGGACCTCGTCGACCGATACTTCGAGCCAATGGCCAACGACTACGTCGTGCGACGTCGGCTCCGCGAGTGCGTAATCTTCTCCGAGCACAACTTGATCTCCGACCCGCCCTTTTCTCGGATGGATCTGGTGTCGTGCCGAAACGTGCTGATCTACCTAGAGGCGCCCCTTCAGAAGAACGTCTTGCGGCTGCTTCACTACGCACTCAACCCCGGAGGGCTGCTGCTTCTGGGGCCGGCCGAGGGAGTCTCGGGCCATGAGTCGCGGTTCGCGGAGGTAGACGGCAGCCAGCGGATATTCCGAGCCAAAGACACCTCCCAGCGCCTCCCCCCGGCGATGGCTATGGCAATGGGCGTCAGCGTGAAGCGCTCGTCGGCGGAGCCTTCTCGCGCCGACTCGTTCCGCAAACGAAGCGACATCAGCGTACTGCAGATGCGCCGAGTCCTCGAAGCCTACGGGCCAGCGTCGCTCGTGGTCGAGGACGACGGAAACATCGTCAGCGCGTGTGGTGATCTCGAACGCTACCTCGAACTCAAGTCGTGGGGTCCCCTGGAGTCGAACGCCCTGCAGCTCGCCCGGCCCGAGCTCCGCGCAGAGCTGCGGCTCGGAATCCTGAACGCACGTCGAAAAGGGGAGCGAACGGTGATCTCCGAAACGGCCGTGGAGAGCCGCGGGGAGATCCAGCGCCTCCGCGTCGTCATCGCCCCGTTCCCGACGAGCCAGGCCGACGAACTCTTCCTCATCACCTTCCACGATCTCGCCCCTCCCGAGCCCGCTCCAGAGGTGTCCGAGGAGAGCGAGACACCCGTGAGTCAGCTCGAAGCAGAGCTGAGGCTCACCCGCCGCAATCTGCAGATCACCGTCGATGAGTTGGAGACCAGCAACGAAGAGATGATGAGCGCCAACGAGGAGCTCATGTCGATGAACGAGGAGCTGCAGTCTTCCAACGAAGAGCTACAGACCTCGCAAGAAGAGCTCCAATCGGTCAACGAAGAGCTCGAGACCGTCAACACCGAGCTCCAGCTCAAAGTCCACCAGCTCGACCGTGCCCGTAACGATCTGCGCAATCTGTTCGAGGCGACGAGCATTCCCACGCTCTTCCTCGATCAATCTCTCGTCATCAAACATTGCACGCCGACCTGTGGGCTGGTCTTTCGAATCATCGAGAGCGACATCGGACGCTCGATCAAGGACATCGTTCCCCGGTTCACGGGTGCGGACATCCCCGAGATCGCGAGGCGAGTCCTCAGGACGCTGCAGGCCGAGGAACTCACGGTCACTCTCGAAGGGCAGGACCGGGATCAGCATTTCCTCTGCAGGGTTCATCCCTACCGGACCGACGAAAACGTCATCGACGGTGTCGTCGTCGCGTTCGTCGACGTCACCGAGCAGCAAATCACGTCGAACGAGCTGAGGCGTAGCGAGCTCAGAGCGAGGCGCCGGGCCGACGAGCTTCGAGCGATCTACGAGAGTGTCCCTTCCGGCCTCGCCCTCCTCGACCCCGAACTACGCTTCGTTTCGGTGAACCGCGCGCTCGCCGAACTCGACGGAGTGCCGGCGAAAGGACACGTGGGGCGGACACCGTCGGAGTTTCTAGGCGACGCAGGGCCCCAGATCGAGGAGCTCCTGGCCAGGGTGGTCGAAGAGATGCAGCCTGCCACCGGCGTCGGCATCCGACATGCCCATGCAAACGAGGTACGGCACTACACGCTTCACGCGCTCCCCATTCTTCAGCCCGACACCCGCGAACTCGAGTTTGTCAGCATCACGCTCGACGACGTGACGGAGACCGTGCGCTATCAATCAGAGCTCGAGAAGAAAGACCAGATGCTCGCCATCGCGCAGGACGCCTCGGAGAGCGGCGTCTGGGACTGGCAGCCCGGCAATTCGGACGCCTCCCACTTCTCGCCGCACTACAAGAAGCTGTTCGGAATGCCCGTCGATGTCGACGCTCGGCGCGAAGATTTCCGCGCCTACCTGAGCGCAGAAGAGCGGACTCGTACCGAGCGCGAAACCGAAGCAATCTTTTCGGACCCGACGCGCTCGAACTGGCTGATCGAGTATTGCATTCGCCATCCCACCCGTGGCCGTCGATGGCTGCAAGGCCGCGGCCGTATTCAGCGAGACGAAGATGGGAAAGTCACACGCGTGACCGGCATCACCGTGGACATCACGGAACGAAAGCTGATGGAGGAGGCCCTCCGCCGGTCCAATGAGCACAAGGACGAGTTTCTCGCGATGCTCGGTCACGAGCTCCGAAACCCGCTCGCAGCGATAGGGCATGTCGCCGACCTGCTGGACGATGCGGCCGCGGATACCGCGAAGATCGGTAAGTTGCGCTCCATCCTGCGGCGACAGGTCGCACACATGTCACGACAGCTCGACGAGCTGCTGGACGTCTCGCGGGTCGCCGCCGGCAAACTCAATGTCACCCTCACGACGACCGATCTGACCGCCGTCGTCTCGGACGTCGTCGGAGATCTGCAGTCGATGTTCGCCGAGCGTGGCCAGGAGATGTCCTACGAGCGACCTTCCGAGCCGATCTACGTTCGGGGGGACGAGGTGCGCCTGTCGCAGGCGCTCGGAAACCTCCTCGACAACGCCCGGAAATTCACCCGTCCCGAAGACGCCGTCCACGTGACACTCGAGCGCATCGGCGAGGAGGCGGTCTTGAAGGTTCGGGACGAAGGGGCGGGGATGGAGCCCGAGCTCCTGGAGCATCTCTTCGAGCCCTTCCAGCAAGGCCCACAAGATCTCTCGAGGGATCTCGGGGGCCTCGGCCTGGGACTGTCACTGGTCCAGGGCATCGTCTCGCTGCACCAGGGATCGGTGACGGCCCACAGCGACGGCCCGGGAACGGGCTCGGAGTTCGCAATCCGACTCCCTGCGGTCGACAAGCCGCCGGACACTCCCATCCGCCTCGAGGAGCCTCGCCCCGGTGTCACCACCGAGGTGCTCCTGATCGAGGACAACGAAGACGCCGCCGAACTGCTCGCCGAGCTACTCCGCGGACTCGGCCATTCCGTCCGGGTCGCGAACAGCGGAGAGGCCGGGGTTCAGCTCGCCCAGCAGATTCGACCCAGGTTCGTGATCTGCGACATCGGCCTTCCGGGCATGAGCGGGTTCGAGGTCGCCGCCGAACTACGGCGCAGCAGAGACCTCGACGGCGTGCGACTCGTCGCCCTGACGGGATACGGTCGAACCGACGACCGAAAACGCAGCGAAGCCGCAGGGTTCGACTTTCACCTGACGAAGCCCGTCGACATCCGCCAACTCGAAGCGGTCCTCGGAGCGGAACCGGCTGCCCCAGACTCCGAAGAGTAGCGAGGCAGGCTCCGACACGTGTCCACTTCGTGGACGACGACCGCCCACGACGCGGACTCCCACGCCGGGCCTCGCTGCCCCGTCCCGACGACAAAGCCTAATGAAATCAGCGAGCTGAGACTCCTTAAGGTCGCTGGCCCGTGAGTTGCTCTCCCGATGGTCGAACCTCGAACCGAAGGAGATTTCTCATGCCAGATGTCCACCACGCCCTGCTCGACGTAGGGCTCACCGTACGCAACCCTGAAGAGCTCGCCAGGCGCTGGCAGGGCCGACACGAACGCGACGACTCCCCCTCGCCCTGGATCTTCGGGGCTCTGCTCCTGACAGCCGTCGCCGGCACCGTCGTCTACGGCCTCACGATGAAGCTGCACGCCGGATTCGCCTCGATGCTCCTGGGGGCGCTCACCATGCCCGCGTGCGCGGGCGCCGCGTGGTCCCTCGCCGTCCCTTCGCTCTACATCGTGAACCGCACCCGAGGCAGTGAAGTCGACCTGTCGACGACCCTCCTCGTCGCGCTCGTGACGGTCGCGTTCGGCTCTCTCGCCATGCTCGCGAGTGTGCCCGTGACCTGGTTCTTCACCCTCGCCCTTCCCTTCGAAGCCGCCCGCTGGCTGGTCAACATCGTCGTCTTCACCGGTGTGGGGTTCTGCATGTCCGACGTCTTTCGCCGCACCATGATCGCGGTCGACGGCGACGGCGACACCCTCTTTCACTTCGTCTGGCTCGGCTTGCTCACCATCGTGGGCTCCGAGCTCTTCTACCTGAGCGGACTCTTCGACTTCAGCGCCTGACAAGGAGGACTTCATGACTGCTGCACTTCTCGACAATCTCTCGGCCCACCCCGACGAAGGCCACTTCATGACAGCGGCGTTGCTCGACGCCTTGCTTGGCGACGGGGAACCGCTGGACGACTTCGTCGTCGACGACGACCTGCGACGGGAAGCGGTCCCGGTGTTGCTCGCGGTCGGGATCTTCGGCCTGGCCCTGTTCGGTCTCACGGTGGGCGCCGTGGCTCAGTACCACGGGCTGGCGCCTGGAACGCCCCTCGTCTGGGTTCCCGTCTCGCTCGTCGTGGGATTCGTCACTGCCATCGCGATCGGACTTCCCAGCTTCTACTTCTATACGCAGTTGGCCGGGCTCGACGCGTCGTTCCGCCTCGTCACCGCGCAGGCGCTGCGCAAACACGCCCGCACCTCCGTGTTGTTGCTCGCGATGGTGCCCTTCTACGCAGCGTTCGCGCTTGCTTCCGTCCTGGACATTGCGTGGATCGACGCCGTGATGACCGCGGTCACCCTGGGCCAGCCCCCGGAGACCGCCGCTCTGGTGGTCGGCTTCGCCACGCCGTTCCTCGTCGGCCTCGCCGGCATGCGATCGCTGTACGAAAGCTTTGGGCGACTCGTCGGTCGCCTCCCGATCACTCACGCACGTCGCGGCAACGTGCTCCTTCGCATGCTGTTCATGTGGGGCGCCGTCGTCTCCGCCATCGCGCCCGTGGCGATGTACCGAACCGCGGAATTCCTGATCGCCGTTACCTAGGAGGAACCCCATGGGATTGATCGAAACACTCTTCATCTACGCGCTCCTCGGGTTGGCCGCAGCTTCCGCCATCGCCGTGGCCCACGGCGAGCGAGGCCTCACGGTCGCGGTCCGCTTCGTACCGCGAATGCTCCTGTGGCCGTTCTTCGCACCCACACTCTTCGGTGAGCGCTTCGGACCGGTCACCGTCGCGGCAGCCGCGTCGCGAGACGAGGATGAAATCAGCATCCTCGGCCGTCAGATCGTCACGGCCCTATCCCGCCTCGACGGTGTCGCCGAAGAGGTGCTCGCCCCCGAGGTCGAGCGAGTGAGAAGCCTCGTGGCCGAGCTGAGCCGCATGCGCCGCAGGACCGAAGAGATGGCTGCCCTGCGTCGAAGTTCCGAATTCGACCAGGAGAAGATCGAAGCCTCGCTCGAGAACCTCGCCGAGGGGGACCCACGGCGCGCGACGCTCTGCGCCCGGATGCGAAGCGTCGAACGGCTGCGCGCGATGCATGAGCGCAGCGCGATCGAGTACGAGCGGGTAGTCTTGCAACTCGAGGAGCTGCATTCCAAGATCCTCCTCCTGCGATTCGCCGACGACCCCGAAGACGAGATCCTCGTGCTGATGCGCGACATCTCGTCGTCGGTCGAAGGAGTGTGCGCAGGCGCCTTCGACGAATGAGCCCGTGAACGACGCCCTCTACGCATACAGCCTGGTCCCCGTAGTGTCGGTGGCCACCCTGCTCTTCTCCACGATGCTCTTTCGCGGCGCCCGACCTCACGGTCTCACCGCATACTGCGGCAGTGTCGCAATCTGGTCGGGCTTCCTGCTGTTGGCGTTCGTCGATGGCGCCGGCGAGTTCGCGTCGCGCTCGTCGGCCTTCGGTGCCTTCGTCGCAGCGAGCTTCGTCCACACGGCGTTCGACTTCACCAACGCCAGGTCGTACTTGTTGGTCTGGGGTGCCTACGCCGTCGCGGCGGCGCTGTTCGTGCTCGGGGTGGCGATACCGGGATTTCTCTTCGATCCGACGACGCTCGCGGCCGGCCCCTTCTTCTGGCCAGGTATGACGATGGCAGTGGCGGCCGCCACAATCCCGCTCTTCCAGATATTTCGGGCTCATCGAGGCGCGGAGACCCCGCAGGTGCAGCGACTCCTTCGAGCGCTGGCGGGCGCCGGCGCGTTGGGCTACGCAGGCGCGTGGAGCAACGCGCTGATGCTCTCCCAGGGTATCGTCCTCCCGTGGGGGATGCTCGCGGTGCTGGCGTCGCTCCTACTCCTCGCGGTAGTCGTCCGCTCGACCCAGGGCCGCGCCGAGAGCCGACTGATGGAACGCAGCCTCGCCTACGCTGCAGTGACCGCCTTCGTCTCGGCGGGCTTCCTCTTCGGGGTCCTCGCCCTCGTGGAAGAACCCGCCTCCGCCATCCTCGCGCAATACCGCGCCGGCGCATTCTTCGTGTTGGTCATGGCGGCCCTCGCGGTCGAACCCTTTCGCCAGCACCTCCTCGAGGCCGTCGGCCGGCGGGTCGTCCCGCACGCGACGTCCGCAGCAGAGCTGGCCCGCGAGCTCGCCCACCAGGAAGAGCGCTCGCACCAGGCGGAGCGCCTCGCCGAGCTCGGGGTCTTCACCTCGGCCATCGCGCACGAAGTCCGAAACCCCCTCGGGGTGATGCGCGCCAACTTGCGACTCCTCGAGCGTCAGGGGGCAGAACCTTCCGTCGTGGAGACGATGGAAGAGCAGATCGAACGGGCGAGCACGTTCCTCGACGATCTGCTCGCGTACGGACGACCTCGGGCGCTCGAGCTCCGAACTGTGAACCTCCGCGACACCGTCGCGCTCGCCTTCTCCACCGCTCGCCAGGCGGTCGACGCATCGGCCCGCGAACTCCGTAATGACGTCGACGACGACGTGCTCGTCGAGGTCGATCAGGCGCAGATCTCACAGGTTCTGGTAGTGATCTTCGAGAACGCGATCCTCGCCACGGGGCCCGCCGATTCGATCCGGGCGACCGGCGGGAGGTCGTCGGGCGACCGCGTCACGCTCGCGATCGAAGACGACGGGCCGGGTGTTCCGTCCGAACTCGAAGCGAACCTGTTCGACCCTTTCGTCACCGGCCGAAAGCGAAGCGAGACGCGGCGCGGCACCGGGCTCGGATTGGCGATCGCCCGGGGCATCGTCGAGCGACACGGTGGCACGATCGGTCACGAACGAGCACACTCCGGGGGAGCGCGCTTCACCATCGAACTACCGCGCGTCCAACCCGTCCTGGGCGCCGCTGCCGATCACCGCGGAGAAGAGCATGGGTGACACCGCCGACAGAATCCTCCTCGTCGACGACGACGACGCCTTCCGAAAGGTGTACGCGCCCCTGCTTCGCAGCGAGGGGTTCGAGGTCGACCAGGCCGACGACCGCGACAGCGCTCGCCAGGCCTTCGAAGCGCGACGTTATGCCGTCGTCCTGCTCGACCTGATGCTGCCGCCGGACGGAAGCGTTCGCAGTGGCATCGCGATGCTGGCGGAGTTCCTCGAGAAGCGCCCCGACGCCAAGATCGTGGTCGTCTCCGGCGCCGGGGACCGCGGCTTCATGGTCGACGCCGTCCGGGAAGGCGCATACGACTTCCTCACCAAACCGGTCGACCCCGACGTTCTCGCCATCGTGGTGCAGCGCGCGGCGACCCGCGCCCGGCTCGAACGACGCGTCGAGGGATTGCAGACGACGTTGGCGACGGCCGCTCCTTCCGAGACGATGATCGGGGACAGCCCCTCCTTCACTGCCGCGAGGACGCTGGCCGAGCGCGTCGCGCCCACCGACCTTCCCGTCCTCGTCACCGGCGAGAACGGCACCGGTAAGGAGCTCCTGGCGAGGTCCGTCCACCAACGCAGCAAACGAGCAGCGAAGCCGTTCGTCGCGATCAACTGCGGCGCGTTGCCCGAGACGCTCCTCGAGTCGACCCTCTTCGGGCACGTCCGCGGCGCATTCACGGGGGCGAGCGCCAACCGCGACGGGCTCTTCGTCGAGGCGGACGGCGGAACTCTCTTTCTCGACGAGGTCGGCGACATGCCGCTCCCGCTGCAGGTCAAGCTTCTGCGAGTGTTGGAAAACGGTGAGCTCTACCCCGTCGGGGCGGACCGTTCGCGGACGGTCGACGTGCGGATCGTCTCGGCGACGAACCGCGACCTCGACGCCCTCATGGCCGATGGGGCTTTCCGAGAAGACCTCTACTGGCGCATCAAAGGCACGGAGGTGGTGTTGCCGCCGCTGCGCGAGCGCCCCTCCGACATCCCGACCCTCGCCGCACACTTCCTCAACGTCAGCGCATCCCTCGCTCCAAACGGCCGCGCCAAGACGCTGAGCGAGGATGCCCGCCGCGCGCTCGTCGAACACGACTGGCCCGGCAATCTGCGGGAGCTGCGCCACGAGATGCAGCGTGCGACGGTCCTCTCGGGCGACCGGACCGTCATCGAGGCGACCGATTTCGGCTTCGCCGCGGCAGGCGGTCCGCGCGGCGCCGCGGACACGCTGCAGGCCCGCGTGGAGGGGCTCGAGCGACGAGAGATCGCCGCGGCACTCGCTCGTCACGAAGGCAATCGCACCCGCGTCGCCGAAGAGCTCGGGCTCTCGCGCCAGGGATTGCTCAACAAGATCAACCGCTACGAACTCTGAGGCGAGTTCCTCGCGTCGGCGAGGCCCGCGTAGTGTCAAGATGATTGACAGTCGTCGCCCGCGCCGTGGGCACCTTGCCCTTCCATACCAGAACCAAAACGCAACGATTACTACAACTTGAAGCCCTGACGCCTACTGGCAGACCTCTTGCTCTACCTCGGTTCGACACGAGAAAGGGAGGTCCCCATGGCTGCCAGAGTTTCGTCTGCAATTCGCTCGTTCGCCGGCCGAATCGCCCTCGCCCTCATTCGATTCTGGGTCCTCGCCTTCGGCCGAGATGTCTCGGACGAGGCCTGGCTCGACGGATACGCCGCGTCCGGGGAACGGGTCGGCCCCGAAATCCTCGACGAGGTGATGCTGAGCCATCGACTCGTCGGGCGACGCAGGCCCGACCAGGGTCTCCTCGCCGACTTCGAGGGGCTGCGGGGCCCGTCGTTCTCGCCCGACGACGTCGCGGCGCGCGTGCACGACTTCTACGAACGGACCGCGCGCTATCGTCTCGGCGTCGAGCCCGTCTGGTCGGGACCGCTTGGGTGGGTGGCTCGCGCGTTCGTCGCCTGCGTCGGGGTCGCGAGCGACCAATGCAACGTTCCGCTCGGACGACGCGAGGCCGCCGCCGGGATGAGCAACGAGGTGGTCGGGCTACGCCGGCTCTCGGACGGCATGCGCGCGAGCGTCTGCTGGCTTCGACGCTCCCGCGCCCATGGTCGGGTCGTCTACGCGGGGTTCTACGGGCTCGCAAAACCGCCGCTCGAACCGGGGCCGTGCGTGCACGTCAGTTTCCCCTTTCCGGGCGGTTATGCATGCGTGGTGCTTCGACCGACCGTCGTCGGTCGCGACGAGCTGGAGCTCGTGTCGCAGAGCGAGAGGTTCGGCGAGGCCGGATTCTACATCGTGCACCTCGACCGATACGGTCGGCGCAAGGCGAAGAAGGTGCCGCTGGTCGAACGCATCCGCGTCGGAGTGAACGACGAAGGCGAGCTGTACGCTCGGCACAGCTTCGAGTTCTTCGAAAGGTTCCTGGTGCTCGACTACGGTCTGAAAGTGGCGAGCGCAGCACGGGGGAGCGCTCGCATGGCCGCTTAGGGCGCCGGGGCCGATTGTTTCATCATGTGGCACTCGCCACATCCAAAGCCAGTCTTCGTCTGAGGGTCGTAGGGCTTTTCGCCGAGGAGCGTGGCCATCTCGGGGACGACCCGCGACTTCATGAACTCGGTCCAGCGAGGGTACTCTTCGGCGACCTCGGGGATCGGACCGAGCTTCGGGAGGTCGTCACTCGGCATCGAGAAGTCGTTCACGAAGACGCTCTCGCCGTGGCAGGTCGTGCAGTCGACGTCGGCGAACTTCTCGGCGTCGAACTCCTTCAAGACTTCCTGCATGCGAGGTTTCACGACCTCCTTCATGTACTTCTTCTTCTGCGACTTCGTCATCGCATCGAAGTCGACCTGCCCCGGTTGGGGCTGCTCCAGCGTCGTCGACGAGTCGTCGGGCTTGCCGCCACTGCAGGCGACGAGGAGGAGCGCCGAGGCGAAGAGGATGAGATAGCGTTGCATGTTGGGACTCCGTCTGTCGGGTAGACCGAAGTCTAATCCCGCGACGGAGCACGCAAACCAGAGAGCCGTACAGGTCCCGGCCACGGTGATTGTGACTGGCTACTCAGCGCGTGGCGGAGATCTTTCCGGTCTTCGAGCCGTCGAGCAGCGAGAGGACGTCTGCCTCGGGGGAGGTGACCGACCGCTCGATCACCCGGCCGACCTCCTCACCTTCGCGGTAGACGACGAAGGTCGGGACGGCTTCGATGTTCTTGCCTTCAAGCGAGACGGGGCCCGCCGAGAAGTTGCGATCGAGGGCGACGTATCGGACGTCGAACGGGACCTCGCCAGCGACGTCGAGCGCACGCCAGAAGCGCGGAACCTCGCGCCGGCTGTCGCCGCACCAGGTGCCGAGATAGATCTCGACCGTCGCGCCGGGGTCGACGTCGGCGAGTTTCTTCGCCGTCTCGGGGTCCGGGGCTGCGGCGGCTTCGGCGGACCAGCCTTCGACCGCTTCGACCTCGGCGCGGGTGACCTCTCCGTTGGGTTCCACGCTCTCCTCTTCGCCAGGCGGTGCTTCGGCGGTTGCCGGCTCGTCCGCCCGGGTCGCCTGAGCGTCGGGAGTCGGAGCCGGCTTCTGGCACGACGCGATCGCCAAGACCGCGACGACCAGAACCGCACGAAGCGAGTGGACGCTGTTCATCGTTCGACGTTCGGCTGCGGGGTGAGCCGGAGCCAGGGGCGAACGACCTGGTAGCCTTTCGGGAAGCGCTCGTTCAGCTCCGCCTCGTCCTTGATCGACGGGACGATGACGACGTCTTCGCCGTGCTTCCAGTTCGCGGGGGTCGCGACTTTGTAGTTGTCGGTGAGCTGGAGGCCGTCGAGCACCCGGAGGATCTCGTCGAAGTTGCGGCCCGTCGCGGCGGGGTACGTGAGCGTCAGACGCACCTTCTTGTCCGGATCGATGATGAAGACGGAGCGAACGGTCGCCGTCGCGTCGGCTTCGGGGTGCAGCATTCCGTACTTGGTCGCCACTTCGCGGCTGTCGTCCGCGATGATCGGAAAGTTCACCTCGGTCTGCTGCGTCTCGTTGATGTCCTTGATCCATTCGTGGTGCGAGTCGAGCGGATCGACCGAGACCGCGATCGTCTTGGCGCCGCGCTTCTGGAACTCGCCCTGAAGCTTGGCGACCGTGCCGAGCTCGGTCGTGCAGACCGGAGTGAAGTCGGCGGGGTGGGAGAAGAAGACGACCCAGTCGTCGCCCGCCCAGTCATAGAACTGAATCTCGCCTTCGGTGGTCTGTGCTTTGAAATCGGGGGCTTTGTCGCCGAGCTGAAGTGACATGTCGTATCTCCGTGGAGGTTCGCTTGATGCGATCGTTTCGCACAATCCCTACCACATTGGTAGGGATTAATTCAACCCCGTACCATCATCACGAATTCCGGATCACTCGCACCTGGCCGGCTCGCCTGCCGCTGCCGGAAGGCAGCCGTCCACGCACGACGTTCGGGTGACGATGCCGCGCGTTTCGGCGGTCGAAGTGTCGTGCAGAGCGGGGAAGCACTCGAGCAGATCGTCGGCGTCGCACCGCGCATCACCCACCGTGCAGGTCGTAGGTTCGCTGCCGCAACCCACCACCCCGTCCACCTCGTGGCAGGTACCGAGTGGACAGCCGTTACGTCGGACAGGAAACCAGCGTGAAGCGGTAAACTCGGCGCACTCCACGGTGAAGCCATCGTCGCAGGACGGCGCGTAGACTGCCGGATCGCATTCGATGTCGCCGAGCACGCACGAACCCTCGAAACACGAGTTTCCTGCGACGCGCGAATCGTCCGTGCAGCGGGTAGCGGTCCGTACCGGATAGAAATTCTCTCCATCGTATTCCGCCGCGTCATTCGTCACATCGAGACGGGACAGCGGCTCGCAGAGCACCGGAAACTCGTCGTCGCACTCGCCCGTGAACGCGGCGGGGTCGCACGGTTCGTCGCGAAGTGCACACCCTGCCCACTGGTCTCCCGACACGCACACCATGCCGAGCTCCGCACAGTCGGTGACCTGCAAGACGTTCTGGTACTCCGGGGTCTTGTTCGAGCGAATGCGGGTACACATCCGCGCAACCGTTTCGTCGCACTCGCTCTCCCGCAGGAGGCAGTCGGTTTCCGGATTGAGCGACGAGCCCTGCGGAACGAGGCAAGAACTCGAACCGACGACCGACCACGCTACGGCAGCGGTCGCTACGATTGAAAGACGTTGGAACCGAAAGGCCATGGTAGGTCGCACCAGCTGGGGCCGTCGACGACGTGTCGACGGCCACCCGACCCTAGCGACCGGCCGCGGGTCGACAACTTACGACCCACTTACACGGGAAGGGAGCGAGAACCGCTCAGTAGAACGTCGACCCGAAGATGTCGTAGAGCGACCGCAACAGGTTGATCCGTTCCACGACGTCCACGATCTCATAGTACGCGTCGTCGGCTTCTTCCTGCGTCTCCGCGTTCGCGTACACGTCGGCCCAGAAGGCCCCCTGTTCGACGACGAGGGTCGCCCCCGTGTCGAACTCCTGCCCGGCCGGGGACACCGCCGCGTACTGAATCCCGGTGTTCGGATCGGTGAACGAGACGGTGTCGAATCCATCGCCCGGCTCGAGCGTCTCCCCTGCGCCGATTCGGAACACACGGAAGTTGTCGGGGAAGCTCAGAGAGTAGTTCGAGGTGAAGAACGCCATGCCGTAGAGCGCCGCGTACAGCTCCTGCGTGAACGTCGCGTCGAGGCTGATCGGCTGCGCGTTCGCCGGGGGCGGGGTGATCTCCGCCCCCGTCATCGGGTCGAACGAGAACTCGTTCCCTTGCGCGTCGACGTCGAAGAGCTGCGAAATCGGGGGCTTCACGAACTCCCCGCCGACGACGTACGGACCGGCGAGCGAAGGCTCGCGCGCGTAGATCGCGTTCATCATGTCGGTGATCTCGAACTCGAAGAAGAGATACCACGGGATCGAGTACGACAGCTCGTCGGCAGCCGAGTCGACCCCCAGTCGGTACGCCTGACTGTCCGTGATCGCATAGATCGCGGCGAGGTAGTCCCAGAAGTGACCGACTTCGCCGGCTCGGTCGAAGTAGTAGTAGCCGGAGTCCCACTGGTACTCGGTGAACTGCGGTCGGCCCTGACCTTGCTCGAGCACGAGGTCGGCGTCTTCGTCGGCCTCCCACCAGTAGTTTCGGTATACGCCCTCGTCGTCGAGGTAGTAGCTGCCCGACGGCGGCGTGAGCATGACGTCGGCGAGCAGGTTGAAGGCACCGACTGCGGCGAAGAGGTAGTAGTTGTCCATCCGGCTGTCGGACGTCCCGTAGAAGTACGCGAAGACCCAGTTCTGGTAGACGTTGGTGAGGGGGGTGAAATAGCGATCGTACATCGCGTACATCACGTCTTCGGACCACCAGAAGACGCGGTCGCGATGCCAGTGATTGAGCGTGTAATAGTCGTGGTAGTTCGACACGACGTGGTGGACGACCTCGAAAGGGTCTGCGCCGGCGTCGAAGAGCTGGCACGACACGAGCGCCCCGACCCACTCGTCCGAGCAGAACATGTAGCTCACCTCGACGGGAGCCGCGTCCGGGTCCTCCTCCCGTAGCTCGAGCAACTCCCCGTACTTGACGATGTCGCGCTCGGCGATGTCGCCGAGATCGCCGAACGAATTGGCGACCGTCGTGTAGTGGTACTCTTCGAGCAGCGAGGGGAAGGCGAGCGAAGGGGGATCTTCGTAGAGCCGCAGCAGCGACTTCGCGTTGCCGGGTTTGTCGTAGACCTCGACGAATCCCGGCTCCGGTCCGATCTCGAAGTCGTGGGTTCCGGCCGTGTAGCCGAACAAGATCGCCGCTTCGTCGTACTTGCCGAGCCCCTGGATGTCGCTGTTGAAGCGCATCCCGTAGTCCATGATCGAGCTGTACTGGAACTCGTGCATCCGGCCGTCGATCTGCTTCTGCGTCGGGGTCGCCATCTCGTAGAGAGCGTCGAGCGAGTTGCTCGACGCGAGGTTCTCGCTGCGCAGCTTCCAGTATTCGTCGTGGTAGTTCAGAGAGTCGTAGGAGCCCTGGAAGTTGTGGCGCAGTCCGATCGTGTGCCCCACCTCGTGCTCCATCACGGCGCGGTAGATCGCGACGCGAAGCTCGTGGCGAACCTTCTCGTAGTCGGTCTCCCCTTCGAAGCTCCGCGCGAGGCCGACGATCGCGTCGTCGGCGAAAGCGCGCAGGTAGAGGTTGCGTTTCGCCGCCTCGATCAGCGCGTTCCGTCGCTGCGACATCGCGCCCGGCGTCCCCCACTGCGAGGGGCGGAGCTGGTCCCGGACCGCCTGCGGCGCGGGGTTTGCGGGGCCATGGCGCCCTCGGGACCGCCCGATCTCGATCTCCTCGTTCATCATCAGGTCGTCGAGCCCGTGCTCGCGCATCAAGTGACGCACCCGCCCGTCGCGATCGTGCTGCACTTTCTCGAGACCGCGCTCTTTGACCGCGCGCAGCTTCGACTGTTTCCGCGCGCCGAGCATCTTCGTCGGCTCGTCGCGGACCGGGACGTCTTTCAGCTTGGGGGAGCGCCCCTCGCCGACGCGCGCTCCGTAAGGCCGCGCGTTGTCCCCTGCCAGCCGTGAGGCGATCTCTTCGGCGATGTAATCGGGGTACTGGATGTCGGAGGTCTCGAGGTCACCGTTGATGAGGCGCACGAGATCCGTCGCGTACGACGCGTACTCGTCGATCTCGGCGCCGTACACGTACGCCGAGCCGAAGAGCGTCTCGCCCGTCAACGGGTCGGCGCCCGAGGGCCCGTAACCGAGCAACCCAGCCTGGGTGAACTGATCGACCCAGTACATCGTGTTGTAGCGGATGTCGCCGATGCGGACCGTCAGCCCTTCCTCCCCGCATTCGTCGGGGTCTTCGGAGGTGACGGGGTTGTGGCAGAGGACGAACATCGGGCGAACGTCGTCCGCCGATCCTCCGCTCGCCGCGGCGACCGCCCGACGGAACGCCACGTCCCATCCCTCGGCGACCTGTTGCGACGCCTCCCAGAGGTCGTCGGGGAGCGTGGTCGAGACGTAGTAGACGATCGGGCGGGGCGTGCGGTCCGCCATCGCGATCGGCACGAGCCGGTCGTCCTCGTCGACGTAGTAGTTCCCCTCTTCGTCCTTTTCCCAGACCTCCTCCCAGATGCTGAACCGGTTGGCGAGGAAGCTACGATTCGTCTGTCGGACGCCGCGCCATTTGTCCCATCCGAACCGTTCGGTCCGGAAGTAGCCGAACTTCGACATGTGGGCGTCGTCGTACTGATACGGCTCGTACTCGCGCACGTCGTCGGCGCGCATGAAAGAGTTGCGGATCTTGACCTCGCCCGAGGTGCAGTCGCCCGGCCACCACCCGTACCACTGGTAGAGACAGCCCCAGATGTCGGGCTCGACGTGGACCTTGCTGACGAAGTCGAAGTACTCGAGCCAGCCGTCCTCGTCGTAGTCCGTCACCATCGCGTCGGGGCCGCCCTGCTCGGGCTCCACGAAGTACTCGAGGTTCGTGTAGTAGAGGGTGTTGGAGATGAACTCGAAGTTGGTGATGAGGTTCGTCCCCCAGTTCACGCGGATGTACTCGCGCTCGAACCATGGGCGGTCGTACGAGTTCTCGGAGACGGTGTTCGACTGCTCGCCGGTCGCAGGGTTGTACTCGCGCTGGATGTCGAAGTGCGACAGGATCGGGAACGCCGCCACGGGGTTTTCCGTGTACTCCCAGGGCACGTCGCGGTCGGCGGCGTCCTGCTGCGCCGGGTCGGAGTCGTCGATCCGCGGATAGGCTCGGTAGGCGATCAGGTAGTTCTCCTGAATCTCCCACCGGATCCGTTCCAGCGTTCCGGTCTCCCCGATCCAACTGTAGTAGTCGGTGGTCGGAACCTCGACGACGGTCTGCGCGATGAACCAGTCGGACTGTCGCAGATCGTCCTTGTGCAGGCGGTTGGGCTGGGTGCGATCGATGTCACCCACGTCCTGGGCGCACCCGGCGATGGTGACGAGAGAAAGGAGCGCGAGCGCTGCTGCGGTACGCGACATGATGGAGCCTCGCGATGGAGCGGAAACAAACCGGGGGAGTTTCCGCTCATGTTCGGCGCAAGTCAAACGTTGCGAACCGGAGCGCAGCATCGGGTCGACCGCTTCTCTGTTGCACCTCGACCGTATCGTGACAAAATCGAGTAGCTCAGCGACTACGGCACGGAGTTCTCGATGGAATACGACATGAAGTTCAGCGGGACGCTGACTTTTCGGGCGCCCGAAGACATCGAGGAGGCGACCGAGGAGGTCGAGGAGTACGTGGCGGACGCGGACCCCGAAGCAGCCGATCGTTTTGAGGATTCACGCGAAGAGTGGTTCATGGAGGACGGCGTCTCGCTCATCGTCGCCGTCGACACGTTCGGGTCGGCCGAGCTCGGCATCCTCCTCGACGACGTGATGGAGATCTACTCCGCCTATGCGCAGAGCGGAAGCGTCGACTCGTGGTACGACGACGAACCCCACGGCGTATTCGGTCCCGACGGCGGCTGAACCGCTCGGCTTCGACGGCCCCACGTGGCAGAGGTCCCCCGCCCGTGTTAGCCTCGCGTTCTCCCAACCGAATCGAGCGCTTGTCCGATGTCCGAGCCCGAACTGCATCCGCCCCCGATCCCGGGACGACCGGGGCTGAGCCTCGCCCTTCTCGCCGGAATCACGCTCTTCATGGAGCTCGCATTCATCCGTTGGGCGAGCGCGAGCGTCATCTACCTCGGCTACTTTTCGAACTTCGTGTTGATGGCGTGTTTCCTGGGCATCGGCCTCGGCTTCCTCACGTCGCGTCGCAAGTTCGATCTCCTCCCGTGGGCGCTCCCGGTGCTCGCCCTGGTCTGCTTCACCATCTACGTGCTCCAGACCAGCATCACCCTCTCCCCCGACGGGATCGAGGGGCGAGTCTATTTCAACACCGGCGCCGTCCTGAGTTCGCCCGCCCCGGCATGGGTGACGCTGCCGGTCCTGTTCGTCGGCATCGCTGCCACGTGCATGTTCATCTCGCAGGCGACGGGCCGGATGTTTCCCCATTTCCACCCGATCAAAGCCTACACCTGGGACATCGCCGGTTCGCTCGCCGGGATTGTCGCGTTCACCGTGCTTTCGTTTCTGTGGACCCCCGCGTGGGTCTGGTTCGCGATCGTCGGTGTCGTCCTCGTCTTCCTCAACTGGCAGCAACCACGCCAGAAGCGCTTGTTCGGCGTCGTCGCGACCGTGATGGCGACCGGCGTCGTCTTCTTCTCCGACGTCGAGGACGGCGCACACGAGCTCGTCTGGTCGCCGTATCAGCAGCTGCAGCTCCAATACTCCGAAGAGGCGAAGTACGGTTTCATCCGGGCCAACCGGGTCCCGCACCAGGAGCTCTCCAGCGAGGAGCTCGTCGAGGTCGGTCGCGACATCCCGTGGGATCTGGCGAAGCAGGCCGGCATCGAGATCGAGGACGTCCTGATCATCGGTGCCGGGTCCGGCACCGACGTCTCCGAGGCGCTGGTGCGCCCGGTGAAGACGGTCACCGCCGTCGAGATCGACCCCGCGATCGCGCAGATGGGACGCAAGTGGCATCCCGACAAACCGTACGACGACCCGCGGGTGGAGCTCGTCGTCAACGACGGGCGCGCGTTCCTCGAACGCACCGACCGCAAGTGGGACATGATCGTCTACGCGCTCCCCGATTCGCTCGCGCTCTACTCGTCGTATTCGAGCATTCGCCTCGAATCGTTCCTCTTCACCCGTGAATCGCTCCAGCTCGCGCGCAACCACCTGACCGAAGGGGGGATGCTCGTGCTCTACAACGACTACCGGACCGATACGGTCGTCGCGAAGCTGTCGACGCTCCTCGAAGAAGCGTTCGGGGTTCCTCCGGTCTATCGCACGGCGCAGCGCGACGTGGTGAAGATTCAGCTCTTGATGGCGAGCACCAGCCTCGAGGGGGTCGAGAGCGAAGCGACGTTCGACAGCGTCGACGAGTCGTTGTTGCCGCATGACGACTGGCCTTTCCTGTACATGAACTCGCGGACGGTGCCGAAGGTATACTGGTTCCTGATCCTGGGGATCTTGTTCGCGACGTTCCTCGCGGTCTGGCTCCTCGCGCCGCGCGGCGCCCTGAAATCGGTGCAGTGGCCGTTCTTCTTCATGGGAGCTGCATTCCTGCTCCTCGAGACGAAGAGCATCATCCAGTTCTCGCTGCTCTTCGGCACGACCTGGCTCGTCAATTCGCTGGTGTTCGGGGGTGTCCTGGTGATGGTGCTGTTGGCGAACCTCCTGGTCTGGAAGTTCGAGATCCGCAGAATGTGGCCGTGGTACATCCTGCTCGCCGTCGTTCTGGTGGCGAACTTCCTCGTACCCGTCTCGTCGCTCCACGGGCTCGACGACGTCGCGCGCTACGTCGCGGCGACGGCCCTACTCCTCGCCCCGATCTTCGTCGCGAACATCATCTTCAGCGGAACGTTCGCCAGCTCGGAAGAGAGCGACGCCTCGTTCGGCTGGAACATCCTCGGGACGATGGTCGGCGGCACGGTCGAGAACTTCTCCCTCGTGCTGGGCTACCATTATCTGGCGGTGATCGTCGCCGTCTTCTACGCGCTGGCGTTCGCGACGGACCGCATTCGCCGGAGCAAAAAAACGGCCGGCCCTTGAAAGGGCCGGCCTGTTCGAGCGGGCCGGAGATGCACGCGGGGAAAAGTTCCGTCCGCTCGAAACAACTGAGATTTCGTTATCTGTTCGCCTCGTACTTGATGGTGTTCGGATAAGGCGCGGTGGTCTCCGGCGTGGCGCTGGGCCGTACGGGGACTGCGGGGATCGGGAGGGTGTCCCGCTGGCCCGCCTGATTCTCGCTGAGTGCCGCTTCGAGGACGGCTTCCACGTCACCGACGCGAAGCCCGAGCATTCGTCCGACCGAGCGGACGAACTCGAGTTCCGCATCGTCGTAGCCATCGCAGACGCTCAAGATCGCCAGCATCTGCAGCAGTGCGTAGCTGTGATCTTCTCCGACGAGGCGGTCGCACAGCGATCCGAGATGCTGATCGAGTCGCCCTGCGTCGCCGGTGGCGAGCAGTTTCTCGCACGACTCGACGACGGCCTTGATCGTGCTGGCTGTCACGTGGGTCCCCGCGGCTGGAAGTCGGCCGAGTTGCTCGAGAAAGAACTCTCGTTCGCAATCGCTGACCACGCCATCGACGAGCATCGCGAAGGCGAAGAGCTCGATCGCGGCGTGTGTTTCTTCGGGGGAGAAGGTGTGGACGACACCCCAGTCAGGGTGCACGACACCATAGTCGCGAAATGTCATCTCAGAACGCATCGACGCTCCGTCAGCAATCAGTATCAGCCAGTGAGTCATTCATTCATCAGCCCCGACCATGTCGGGCAATCAGAACCTATGGCGGATCCCGATGTGGTCAAGCAAGCCTGCTCGCGATCGCTGTTTGAGACGCTGGAAAGCACTTGCCGCCGCGGATCGGCTGGGGTAGAGCCCGTTCATCTCGCCCAGGGAGAAGCGCATGTCCGTATCGGAGATTTTCGACCCCAGCCGCTGGCAAGAAGTCGAGGGTTTCGACTTTGCCGACGTCACCTATCACCGCCACCTCGAGCACGGCACCGTGCGGGTCGCTTTCGACCGCCCCGAAGTGCTCAACGCCTTTCGACCGCAGACCGTGGACGAGCTCTATCGGGCGCTCGAGCATGCTCGGACCACGCCGGACGTCGGGTGTGTGCTGATCACCGGCAACGGCCCGTCCAAGAAGCACGGCAAGTGGGCGTTTTCGTCTGGCGGCGATCAGCGAGTTCGCGGCCCCGACGGCTACCAGTACGGTGACGGTTCGCCGGTCGGCCGGCTGCACATCCTCGAGGTTCAACGACTCATCCGGTTCATGCCGAAGGTCGTCATCGCGGTCGTCCCCGGCTGGGCAGTCGGAGGCGGACACAGCCTCCACGTCGTGTGCGACATGACGATCGCCAGCAAGGAACACGCGATCTTCAAGCAGACCGACGCCGACGTCGCGTCGTTCGACGGTGGCTACGGCAGCGCGCTGCTGGCGCGGCAGTGCGGGCAGAAGCGGGCTCGCGAGATCTTCTTCCTGGGACGCAACTACTCGGCAGACGAGGCCGTCGCGATGGGGATGGCCAACGCTTCGGTCCCACACGACCAACTGGAGATCGTCGCCCAGGAATGGGCCGCCGAGGTCGCCGGGAAGTCGCCGACGGCGATCCGGATGCTCAAATACGCCTTCAATCTTCCCGACGAAGGGATCGTCGGCCAACAACTCTTTGCCGGCGAGGCGACCCGTCTCGCCTACGCGACCGAAGAGGCGCGCGAAGGTCGAGATGCGTTTCTCGAGCGCCGGGCGCCCGACTGGTCGAAGTTTCCCTACCACTACTGATTCCGCTCCACCCTCGCTGAGCCGCGCGTGGTGCGCGAAGTTTCGGCAAGGGTTGGATTAAGCGTGCATGCAAGCTATGATTTCCCGGTCGAATCCAAATCCGAGAGGCAACCCATGAAGAGCCCCCGTCTCGTCGCTCTGGCGGCGCTGTTTGCTGCCGGCTGTATCTTTACGTCCCCTGATCCGCCGTCGCTCGGTAACAACGACACCAACAACGGTGGCGGCGGCTCCAACAACGGGACGGCCAACAACGGCGAGAACAACGGCATGCCCGACATGGGGGGGGACAACAACGGGATCCCCGACGCCGGGAACAACGGCACGAGCAACAACAACGGCTCGAACAACATGACCGGCGACATGGGGGGGACCAACACTGACCCCGACATGGGGATGACCAACAACCCCGACGCCGGGGAGCTGTGCGGCAACGGTGTCGTCGACGAAGGCGAACCGTGCGACAGCGGTATCTTCGCAGGAGAAGGAGCGTGCCCGCGCGCCATCGACCAGTGCGAGACCACGGCATGCCAGTCGGCGATCATCGTCGGCCACCCCGACATGTGCACAGCCGAGTGCGTCATCAGTGAGCGCTCCTGTGGGCCTACCGACGGGTGCTGCCCCGATGGATGCTCCGCGGACATGGACGAAGACTGCGGCTCGAGCTGCGGAAACGGCGTCATCGAAGGAGCCGAGCGCTGCGACGGTGACTGCCCGACCGCCGCCGACTGCGACGACGGCAACGTCTGCACCGCCGACCAACTCATCGGATCGGCTTCGACCTGCGACGCCGTCTGCGAAAGCTCGCCCATCAACTCCTGCGTCGACGACGACGGCTGCTGCCCGACCGCCTGCGACTTCAACAACGACAACGACTGCTCCGCCGACTGCGGCAACGGCGTGATCGACGACGGTGAGACCTGCGACGGCGACTGCCCCGATCCAGCGAGCTGCGACGACGGCGACGCCTGCACCGCCGACACCTTCGAAGGGAGCGCCGACAATTGCAACGCCGTCTGCCGGAGCGTCGCGATCACCGCTTGCGCCGCAGACGGATGCTGCGCCCCCGGATGCAACGCCAACAACGACCCCGACTGCGCTCCCGACTGCGGAAACAGCGTCGTCGAGACCGGAGAAATCTGCGACGGCGATTGCCCGGCGAGCTGCGACGACGGCATGGCCTGCACCGAGGACATCGTCACCGGTGGCGCCGCCACGTGCGACCTCGAGTGCAGCTACATGCAGCTCACCTGCAACAACGACGTCGCCGACGGGTGCTGCGCTCCCGGCTGCAACGCCAACAACGACCCCGACTGCGCGCCGAGCTGCGGCAACGGCGTCGTGGAGACCGGCGAAACCTGTGACGGCGACTGCCCCGCAGTTCCCGCCGATTGCGACGATTCCAACGCCTGCACCACGGACACCGTCAGCGGCGACGCCAACAACTGCCAGTCGCAGTGCGTGAACTCCGCCGTCACGTCGTGCGCCAACGGCGACGGCTGCTGCCCGGTCGGTTGCAACAGCGCGAACGACAACGACTGCTCCGCGAGCTGCGGCAACAACATCATCGAAGCCGGCGAAACCTGCGACGGCAATTGCCCGACCGACCAGACCTGCAAGGCACAGAACGCGTGCACGCAGCTCAGCGGGTCCGCCGGCCAGTGCAACGCCTTCTGCGCCCCGATCCAGGGATGCAAGACCTGCGACCGAAACGGCACCTGCGCTTGCGCCGACGGGGAAGAATGCAACAACGGCCGTTGTGAAGTCTCCGACGGGGATGGATGCACCAACGCCTGCGACGAAGCCGCATTCTGCAAAGTCTGGGGCGGCGCCAACTTCGTGTGCAACGACGCCAACGACTTGTGCGTCCGCTGCGTCCAGGACGCCGACTGCCCGAGCTACCAGACCTGCAGCAACGCCAACTCGTGCACGACCCCCCCGTCCTGCAACCTCGCTCCCGACGGCGACGCATGGTGCCAGCAACAGAACGGTACCGGGTTCGTCTGCGACGGCAGCACCTGCCGGAAGAAGTGCTCGACGGACGGCGACTGCGGCACCATCCAGCACTGCGCAGCATCGGGCTTCTGCGAGACCGCGCCCAACTGCATCGAAGCCAACGTCGGCGCGAAATGGTGCATCGCCAAAGGGACGGGGAACTGGTGCGACAAACTTCAGAAATGCGTCTACCAGTGCCCCAGCGGCTGCACGAACTGTGGGGACCAGACCGATGGCTGCCGCCTCAGCAGCGACCCCGACGGCGGCACGGCCAGCGCCTGCCTCGACGTCACATCTTGCAACCAGGCATGCAAGCCGAACGCCTGGTGCACCAAATCGGTCAACGACGCGGGCGCGACGTGCGCGCTCTCCTTCAAGAACGCGACGGGCAACTGCTCCAGCTACAAATCTTGCCTCTCCAATTCGGACTGCGCTTACGGATGGGAGTACTGCTACGCAGCCGGGACCCGGTTTGCCGAGTGCCGCCCCTCCCCCGACTGCGCCAGCGCCAAGAGTGGCAGCAATTGGTGCGGCTACTTCCAGGGCGTCAACAACGCCTTCTGTAAGTCGAATGTCTGCGTGAAATCCTTCTGAAGTACGGACGAGCTCACCTGTTGATCTCGCACAGTTCGAAAACCGTCCTGCTCGCCACCGCCCTCGCGGTGGCGAGTTTTTTGGCCAGCGGGTGCGCCACGATCCGCGAGACCGCAGAGGTCTGCGAGCAGCAGACCAGCGACGACCTCGCCGCCGTTTTTCGACTTTACGAGAGCTACCGAGACGAAGGCCTTCAGACGGCGCTCGTGGGGTCGGCGCGCCGCTCGCTCGAGCAGGCGCGGTTCATCCTCTTCCAGGATCCCGGGCTTCCCGGGTCGACCGAGCCCTGCCCTCCGACGCGCCGCAAGAGGCCATCGTGGAAAGATCTTCGTGACGACTTCGAAGCCGCCGAGACGCTGGTCCGCGAACTGGAAGACGTCCGCGGTGTGCGGTTCGTCGAAGTGAGGGAGGGGACTCTGATCTTTGCCGACGCCACGACGGGCGACGAGATCCCGACCGAAATGGCTGGCTCGCTCTAAGCTCTTCCTCGCAAACCGTGCCCGCAGTCAGGGCGGCGTCACTCCGCCGCGCCTTCTTTCGCTGCCTCGGGATTGAGCGCTTCCACGATCCGATCCCCCGTCGTGGTGATGACGTCGAGGAGGTAGCGTGCTCGCGGCTCCGCCCGCTCGATGTAGCGCTCGAAGACCTCTCGGCGTTCGGGGTGAACCTGTGCCTGCTCGTAGAGAAGCTCGCAGACGAGCTCGTCGCACAGCAGCTTCGTGAGGTTCTCGGCGTGGAGCATCGCGTGGGCGAAGTCGCGCTTCGGATCCCAGTTCTGGCTCGTCATCCCGTCGATCCACTGCGACATCGGCTGGTGGCGAACGCTCTTGAACTTGTCGCCGAGGGTGCGCGTGATGAGGTGCTGCTGGGCCGCAAGCGACGCCGCCTGAACCTTCGCGAGACGACGCACGTCGAGGTCGCGCGCGGAGACGGCTCGCCACCGGGCCTGCGCGAGCCTGCGCACGAACTTCTGCGGGTTCTTCATGATCGCCCCCAGGGTGTCCTTCATCGCCATGAGGGCCTGGATCTGGCTGGTGCCTTCGTAGATCGGCATCACGACTGCGTCGCGCAGGAGCTTCTCGGCGCCGTATTCCGTGGTGTAGCCGACGCCTCCATGAATCTGCAGGCAGCGCCGCGCGATCTCGACGGCCTTTTCCGCCGCGAGATACTTGAGGAGCGGCGTCGCCTTGCGCGAGGTCTTCTGGTGCTTCCTCGCCTTTCGAGCGGTGCGCTCGTACTCGAGCGAATCCTCGGAGAGCATGTGGAGCTTCGTCTGCAGCCGCGTCCCGAGCTCCTCGTGGAACCCGGCGTGCATCGCCATTGCCCGCAGCCCCTGGACGTCGCTTCGCATTTGGTCGAAATAGTCGGCGATGATCTCGTGCCGGTCGATGTTCTTGCCGAAGGCCCGGCGTTCGTCGGCGTATGCCTGGGCCCCGCGAATCGCCGCCTCGCACAGGGCGATGCACTCGAACCCGACCCCGATGCGCGCGTTGTTCATCAGGAGCAACATCTGTTTGAAGCCATCTCCTCGCTCGCCGATCAGATGCGCGGGGGACCGCTCGAACTCGACCTGACACGTCGCCGAAGTATGGTGCCCCATCTTCTCCTCGAGACGGGTGACCTTCGCGTACCGCACCCGCGTGCCGTCCTCGAGATCCTCGTATGCGGGCACGAGGAAGGTCGAAAGACCGTCGAGCCCAGCCCCGCCCTCGGTCGCCGGTTCGGTCCGAGCGATGACGACGTGGTATTTGCCGTGCCCGGAGGTGATGAAGATCTTTTGACCGGTGACGAACCAGTTTCC
Organism: uncultured Bradymonadales bacterium; assembly: GCA_964411125.1. Classification (GTDB taxonomy): domain Bacteria; phylum Myxococcota_A; class Bradymonadia; order Bradymonadales; family Bradymonadaceae; genus JBFIHF01. Next base: position 69,647 of record CAYPJU010000016.1, read on the forward strand.
CTCTTCGTCTTGCTCCCCCTTTGCGCGCAGCGCTCCCATGTCCGAACCGGCATCCGGTTCGGTGATGTCCATCGATCCCCACGCGTCGCCGGCGATGATCTCGGCGATCTCGTCCTGAAAGCGGGTGGCGACGATCTTTCCGGTCTCCGGATCGAACTCGGTCGACCCTTCGTTCATCGAGTAGAGCAAAAGCGCGAGGGCGATTCCTCCGTGAAAGCCATGATGCGCCAGGATCGATACGTCCGCGCGGCCGAAGATCTCGGACGCGATCATGTACGCCATCAATGGCGCACCCATCCCGCCGAGCTCGCGCGGAACAGCCAACCCGTGCAGCTCGAGCCCTTTGATCTTCTCGAAGATTTCGTCGAACGCCGCCGGGTAAACGGTCTCACCGTCGACGAGCTTCGGCGGGTCGTGATCGATCGCGGCCGCGTGCGGCGCGATCTCTTCGGAGACGAACCGGCCGACCATCTCGAACACGTCGCGATAGAACGCCTTCGCATCGGCGAGACTCTCGAACCCGTCGGGGTCGGTGAAGTCGTTCTCCAGCAGCCGGACCAGCGGCTCCCAGTCGATGCCGCGCTCCACGTAGAAGCGAAGGTCGTCGTTGTCGGTGTAAAAGTTGGCCATCGGAACAGCTCCGTCGGTATCAGGGCGCAAAGAGCGCGTCGTGTGCGAAACGCATCGTCTCGCGAATGTGTCTTTCGGTATCTCCCGGGGTGCCGTCTTCCCGAGGCGCCCCGAGCACGTCGACGGTGGCGATGCCCCCCACGACGAGTTGAATCACGTGCAGCACGTAAGCGTGGGCGTCGACATCCGCTCGGACCGTCCCCGTCTCCTTACCCCGCTCGATGTAGTCGGTCATGATCGCGAGCCAGGGTGCCACGTACTGGCTCATCTGCTCACGCAGGATCTCGGGCCGGTCCAACATCTCGCGCAACAAGAGTCGCGCCCGGTTCGGCTCTTCGGCGAAGAAACGAATCACCTCGCCGACGAGACCTTCGAACCGGCTCTCCCCGGTGGTCGCCGCCTGCAAGATCGTCGGCAGCACGTCGTTCCAACGCGTGAAGACCCGCCGGAGGACCGCCAGCCGGAGCTCTTCCTTTGACGGATAGTGGTAGAGAAGCGAGGGCTTTCGGATCCCGACTTCGTCGGCGATCGACTTCAGCGACGTCCCGTCGTAGCCGTTCGTGGCAAAGAAACGCGTCGCCACGTCCAGCACCCTCTCCGACATGTCCTGAACGTCCGTACTCACGACGACCTACCCTTCGGTGGACTTCTGTCTACCAGACGGTAGACACCGTTGCAATCAGTCGGTAGCCCCGAGGGGGATTTCGGGGGCTGGTCCACGGAAGACGGTACGGCCCGAAACCGGAGTTCGGAGACCTACGCGCCCGTGGCGGAGAGCTTCAGAAAGGCCCAGAACGCCGCGAAGGCGGCCATGAGAACGATCGCCACGACCGACCAATGGCGAAGCCACGGCGCCGGGCGGCTCGCCTCCGGAACCTCGTCCCCCATGACTGCACGGTGGTTGAGGTAAGCGAGCAGCGGTGCGGTGAGGAACGACAACGTGGTGGCGAGGTCCACCATCGCTTTGAGCGAGCTCTGGAGCGCGGCGATCACGATGCTCGAACCGACCGCGAGGACGAACAGCGCGCCCCAGAAGGAGCGCCGGGCGAGCGGATCGCGGAGCGTCGCGTCTTCGAGGGTCTCGTCCCGTCGAAAACGGGTCATGAGCACGCCGATGGCACGAGGAAATCCATCGAGGACGGCGAGCGTCGTGGAGAACATCACGGCGAAGGCACAGACGCCGATGATCGGCCTGCTCCAGTCCCCCAGAGTCGTGGCGTAGAGTTCGATGACCTGAGCGGCGAAGCGCCCCGGGGCTTCCTCGAACTGCAAGCCGCGCCCGTGCATCGCGCCAGCTCCGAGCAAAGCGAAGCAGACCGCGAGGACCGCCGTGCCGACGTACCCTACGTGGAAGTCGGTGATCGTCCCGGAAAGCTCCGGCGGAGCTCCGTCTTCGTCGCTCTTCGCCAGGGTCCACAGCGAGTTCCACACCGAAATGTCGATCGCCGAAGGCATCCATCCGATGAGGGCCGCGATGAACAGCAGCGTGGGTACGTCGAGCTGCTCCGGAGCCAAAAGCAAGGACCACTGCGACCATTCGATGAGCGGGACGACGCTGATCGTCGCCGCGATCGTCGCCAGCGTGAGGATCGAGACGAGCACCTTCACGATACGATCGAGCCAGCGGTAGCGACCCACGCCCAGGATGATGGCGCAAGCGACCAACAACCCGACCGACAACGCCAGCGGGGATGCATCCACCCCCGTCCACGCCTTGAAGACGCCGGCAGTCACCAACGTCACCGCGGCCTGAACCCCGAACATCGTGGCGAGGGTCAAGACCGCGTACACCACGAGCGCCCACATCCCTCGGTTTCGATACCCCTGCAAGAGCGACTGGCCCGTCGCGGCCGCGTAGTGCGGCCCGAACCGAAAAGCCGGGTACTTCATCAGGTTGGCGCCGACGATGAAAACGATCAGGGCGAGGCCATAGCTCGCGCCTGCCCGCGTCGACTGCGCGATGTGGGACACACCGATGGCCGCGGCCGCGAAGATGAGGCCAGGACCGAGCTTGCTCAGGAACCGAAACATGATTCTCCGTTAGACTACGTCACTTCGCAGGTCAAACACGCGTTGAAATGTCGGGGCTCATCTGGTTTGTTTTTAGGGCTGGTCAGCAGTGCGACCAGTTCACCTCAGGGAGGCCGATGATCCACGCGGCGAGCGCAGAAAAACCCGGGGACGTCCGCATTGGCTGGACGAAGACCGAGGAGACCCGCGAGGCCGTCCGCGAAGTACTGCGAGACGTCGACGCTGCAGGTGCGGCGCTGCTGCTCGTCTTCTACTCTCCTCACCACGACCCCGACGTCGTCGCGAAAGAGCTCGCCGCGTCGGGAGCGACGTGCGCCATCGGGGGGTCCACCGCGGGAGAGATCGCGCCGGAGGGTTTCATTCACGGCGCGATCACCGCGATCAGCCTGCGGGGAGACCACGTGCGGGCCACTTCGGCACTCCTCCCCCGGCTCGACACGCTCCTCCCCGTTGCGAGCGTCGCGACCCACCTGACTCGCCAGCTCGGGCTCGGCATCGACCAGCTGGACCCCTCCCGCCACGTATGGATGACCCTGTTCGACGGGCTCGGTGGTTACGAAGACGTGGTGACCCCCTACTTCGCCCAGCATGCTCCCCGTCTCCCGATCATCGGCGGCTCTGTCGGGGACGCCAGTGACTTCCGGTCCACCTCGATCGCGTACGAAGGGGAGGCGCGCTTCGGCGCAGGCGTCGTCATCCTGCTCGAATACGACCGCCCCTTCGAGCTGCTCCACCACACGCACATGGAGTTCTCGGAGCACTGGCACGAGGTGACTTCGCACGCCGACGGCGGACGGATGCTCACCCATCTGGACGGTCGCCCCGCGGTCGAAGTCTACGCCGACTCGATCGGCGCCGACGTGGAGGCCCTCGGGCTCGACATCACCGGCCACCGCCCGTTCGGCTTCCGCTTCCGGGGACGCCCCTTCCCCTGCTCCATTCTGCAGGCTACGCGACGAGGTTTCCGGCTCGCCTACTCCGTCCAGGTCGGCGATCGGGTCAACATTCTGCAACCGGTGGACATGATCGGGAAGAGCCGCGAACTGATGGCGAGCGCCTCTCGCCGGCTCGCAGATCGCGGCACGTCACCGCAGGCTGCGCTTCTCTTCCACTGCTTCGGACGCTACCTCGAGGCGAGCGCCGACGGCATCCTCGACGAGCTCTTCGAGGCGATGGATCAGATGCCGCTGGTGGGCCTCAACACCTACGGCGAGCAGTGGGAAAACCGGCACATGAACCACTCCATCACGGGGATCGTCCTCGGCTGACCTCCGCCCGCAGGCATTCGACGGGGTCTCCACCGCGCGCTGTATTTCGTTCGCCTCGGTCGCTACACTGCCGCCGCCATGCGTCGGTTCGCCCACATCCTCGGTCTCGGTACTTTGCTCGCTGCGTGCGGCCCGCAGCCGTCGTCGCACGAGACTCTCCGGCAGGGGCTCGGGGAGCCCGTCGAAGGATTTCCTTCGTACTCCGAACGGCTGGTCCTCTACTTCACGAACCGTAGCCGCACCGATCCCCCTTCGTTCAACCCCGAGGGAGGCTATGCGCCTACCCCGCCGCTGCGCCACGATCTCGACCTCGCCCGCGCGGCTCGCTTCCACGCGAGCCACATTCTCGACGCGTCCTGTTTCTGTGAGGATCACTCGTCCTGCTGCCCGTTGGAAGGCACCGGCGACGACGTGAGCTGTGGCGGGGCCGTGACCGGCTGCGGCGCCGAGGAGTCCGACGCGCGTGTGGCGAGGTTTGCCGAGGGATACACCGGCGAAAACATGGCCCTCGGTCAGCGATCTGCTGCCGAGGCCGTCGAGGCGTGGACGTTCTCATCCGGGCACTGGGCAAACATGAACGCCCCCGGAAGTACGCGACTCGGCGTCGGGAACGTGGACACTGCGTGGGTCCAGGACTTCGGGCGCGGCGGCCAGCCGCACGTCATCGGTGACGGAATTCACTTCGCGGACGGGAGTTCGACCCGCTTCGGCACCACCTACTATCAGCCCGACACCGGCGGTCCCCGAACCGCCCTCGTGATCGTCGGCGGGGAGTGCCACGAGCTCGACCTCGAACACGGCACCGCGGAGCACGGTGCCTTCGAAGCGTCGGTCTCGCTCGATCCCGGGTGCCATCGCTACTACTTCCATTTCACCGACGGTGACGGCGTCGACTGGACCTACCCCGATTTCGGCAGCTTCGGCGTCTCCGCCGGCGGCGCGGAGTGCGAGTTTTTCATCGACACCCGGCCAGCCGACACCTGCTCGCCGAGCGGCCAGACCTGCATGACCGGCGACACCCGCCACTGCTACACAGGCCCGTTCGGAACCGAAGGGGTCGGGATCTGCGAAGCGGGGGTGGAGCGCTGTGTCGGTGGTCAGTGGAACGGCGAGTGTCGACTCGAAATCGTGCCCGAAGCCTCGGACACCTGCGACGACGGGGTCGATCAGGACTGCGACGGCGTGGTTGACGGGGGCTGCGCCCCCGAAGAAGATGCCGACGATCCGGACCCCGACACGGGGGACGACCCGGCCGAGCCGGACGACGAGAAGCCGGCCCTACCGAAAGATGAAGACGCGTCTGGCTGCAATGCCGTGCGCGCCGACGAGTCCCCGTTCGGGGGGCTCTTGCTTTTCGCCGCGGCCATCGCGTCGCGGCGGCGAAAGAAACGGAGTCATGATGGTTGATCTCTCCCGCCGCCACTACCTGCTCGCCTGCCTCCTCGCGGCTTCCGCGTGCGACCAGGCTACCGGCAACGATCCGGCTCCCAGTAACGCGCCGTTGAACGAGACGCGCGAGCAGTCTCTCGGGGAAGCGACCCAGGCGTATTACTTCGAGGGCGAGGGCGCCGGCGCGATGCCCTCCATGGAGGAGCGTCAGGCCTGGCAACTCTTCAACCAGGTGCGGATGAACGCCGACGTCTACGAGATCGTCGACATGAACGACCAGCCCATCCCGCCGCAACCTCCGATGTCGCTGCAGCCGGGGATGGTGGAAGTCGGCCGATGGCAAGGACAGCATGCCCTCGCGAACACCTGCTTCTGTGCCACGAACATGGACGGCGCCGCCGAGGCGGCGCCGGCAGGCAACGCCCCGTTCTCTTGCTGCACGCTCGGCTACGTCGAGGGGACGATCCGATGTGTCGGCCCCGTCATCGAATGCGGCGAAGACGGCATGACCACCGCCAACGACCGGTGGGGCACGCTGAACCGCGGCGCAGGCGAGATCCAGAACGAGATCTACTTCACGACGGATCAGGAAGAACAGGCGACAGGCCTCGCCGCGGCAGAATGGGCGTTGGGCGGAGTGCTCGGCACCGTGCTCCGCGAGCGCACCGGTACGGGCGCCGCGGCGCGCGTCAGCGTCGGGGTCGTCCCCGAGGAGTGCAAGCCCCCCGAAGACACGTGCGCGCCAGGCGGAAACTGTGTCGGCCCCGCGGGCCAGGAGTCGTGCGACCCGGCGGACCCGGACGCACCCAACGAATGCATCGGGACGTGTGACCGCGGTCCCAAGGCCGGAGAGTTCTGCACGATACCGGAACCGGTCGACCCGGCTGCCTGCGACCCCGAGAACTACCCGCGTGCATACTGGTGGTCCTTCATGTTCGGGAAGACCTCCGAGCCGCCCCCCGTGTTCGCCGACGTGATCCACACCAACCTCGCCGAGGGACAGAACTCGGTCGCCGTCAACTTCTACGACCCGCTCGGTGACCCCGAGCTACTGCAGATCGCGACCGACAGCGGATGCAACGACCTCGAGCGGACGTTCGTTCGGCCTGGCGACGGAAACAACCCCGGCGGCGACGCCGGCACCGACGGCGGAACCTCCGAGACGGTCCTGGGGGTCGGGAACACGTATCACTGGGACGTCGATCAGACCGGCTGTATCCGTTACATCGCCTACGCTATCGACTCCGAGGGATTCACCCACACCTACCCGACGTACGGTTCGCTCGGGATGAACCTGGCCGCCGATGGCGTCATCATCCCGAACGACGAGACGTGCCCGATCTGGGTCCCCGACGAACGACCGAACCCGTCGTGTTTGCCCGATGCCGACGAATGCACCGAAGGCGCGACGCGGGTCTGTTACACCGGACGCCCCGGCACCGAGGACAAAGGAATCTGCGACGTCGGTACCGAGACGTGCCGCGACGGGCGCTGGTCGGGCCTCTGCGAGGGGGAAACTCGACCGGAGCCGACCGACACGTGCGGTGACGGCGAAGACCAGAACTGCAACGGGTTCGCCGACGACAACTGCCCGGTCCCCGTCGACCAGACGCCGGACGCCGGCTCCGGCGGCGCAGACATGGGGAACGGCGACGGTGGCGACGCCGGATCCGAGCCCGTCGCGGACAGCGGCGGGACGAGCGACCCCGACAAGAAGGACGATGACGACGGTGGGGGTTGCTGCGCGACCGTCTCCCACCGTCCCGACCACCGCCTGCCCGCGTTCTTCGCGCTGCTCCTGGGCGCTCTGGCTCTTCGGCGACGACGAGAGCCGTGAAGCGGCGGGTCCTGAAAATCGTCGGCGGGCTCGTCCTGCTGGTGCTGCTGCTCGTCACGGTCCTCGTCGTCAAGGCGTTGACGATGACGTCGCGCCAGATCCAGTCCGAGCCCACGGCGCTCTCCGTTCGCGAAGGGGCGACCGAACGCCTCGCCGAGTCGGTGCGGTTCGAGACGATCTCGAACTCCGACCCATCTCTCATGCCGATGGAGGAGTACGACCGGTTCGCCGCGTTCCTGCAGACCTCCTATCCACGCGTCCACGCCACGATGGAGCTCGAACGGGTCCCCCCCTGCTCGCTCGTCTATCGATGGCGCGGCAAGAAGAGTGATGCTCAGCCCGTGCTCGTCGCGTCCCACATCGACGTCGTCCCCGTCGAAGACCACGAGAGCGAAGAGTGGACCCATGGGCCGTTCTCCGGCGCGATCGCCGACGGCTTCATCTGGGGCCGAGGCACGCTCGACGACAAGGTCGGGGTCGTGGGACTCCTCGAAGCCGCCGAAATTCTCATCGCCAGCGGGCACAAACCCTCCCGTGACGTCGTCCTGGCGTTCGGATGCGACGAAGAGGTCGGCGGTACGATTGGTGCGCAGAAGATTGCCAGAATGTTCGCCGAACGCGGGGAGAAGTTCGAGTTCGCGGCCGACGAGGGCCTGGCCATTGCGAAGGGTTACGTGCCGGGCATCGCCGCACCGGTTGCGCTGATTGGCATCGTCGAGAAGGGCTTCGCCACCTACGTCTTGACGGCCCGCGTCGAAGGCGGGCACTCGTCGATGCCACCGAAGAACACCGCGATCGGAGTCTTGAGCCGCGCCCTCGCGAAGCTCGAGGAGAACCAGATGCCGGCGGGCCTCAACCCCGTCTCGCTGCAGTTCTTCGAAACGCTCGGCCCCGAAGCGAACTTCGCGATGAAGCTGGTGTTCGCGAACCTCTGGCTCCTCGAACCCGTTCTGGTGTCGCAGCTCGAAGCCAAACCCTCCACAAACGCGAGCGTCCGGACCACGACGGCCGTCACGATCTTCCGCGCGGGGGTCCAGGACAACGTGCTCCCAAAACAGGCAGTCGCGAAGGTGAACTTCCGGGTCGCCCCCGGCGACACCTTGGAACAGCTCGAAAGGCACATCGTCGAGACGATCGATGACGATCGGATCACCGTCGAGCTACAGAAAGGCGGGTTCGGCAACCCGGCTTCCGCCATCTCCGACGTCGACGCGCCGGGGTACCGCATCATCGCCGAGTCGATCCGCGCGGCGTTCGGGAACGACGTTGTCGTCGCTCCGAGCGCGACGACCGGCGGCACCGACGTCCGCCACTACGAAAAGGTCTCCGAAAACCAGTACCGCTTCGCCCCCGTCTTCCTCGAGAAGGAGACCGAGGACACCGCGCGGATCCACGGCGTCGACGAGCGAATCTCCATCGAAAACTGGAACGACGCGATCCTGTTCTACGGCGAGTTCCTTCGTCGCCTCTGAGCCGGGACGCGCTCGAGCGATGCGGGTCAGAGCTTGCGGCGCGTTTCGCCCACCGGGTTGTCTGCCGGTTTCACCGTCTTGAGGTAGCGGTACACCGACCGAACGTCCGAGTCGGTCATCCCGGCGTAGCTCTCCCACGGCATGTGCGATCCGACATGGACCCGCGCTCCACTCTTCAATCGCTTCACGAACTGCTCCTCGTCCCACATCCCCGTGAGCCCCGACTCGTGCGGCGTGAGGTTGGGCGCGAAGAACCCGAAGGAAGGATCGGTCGGATCGGGCTCTCCCTCGACCGCTCCCGAGAATGCCGGGCCGGCCGGTGCGAAGCCCTCCATCGGATCGGTGGGAGTATGGCAGACGCCGCAAGCGGCCGGCCCGTTCGCCAGATACTCGCCGCGCTCGACCGACGGCTCGGCTGCAGCCGGCACGAAACGAGGCGGGGTCTGCATGCGCGGGCCGAAGCTACTGGCGAGCATCTTCGCCAGCGGACCGAACTCGTCCGCGGGCACGGCGTTGTCGACCGCCGGGCGCGTCCGCAGGTACGAGATCACGGCGACGAGATCCTCGTCCGACAGATGCCCGGTCGCGAGCACCATCAAAGGCATGAGCTGCCCGTTCTTGTCGATCCCGTGCCGGATCATCCGCGCCAGCTCCTTGTCGGAGTAGCGACCGATGCCGGTCTCCGGATGGGGGGTGAGGTTCTTCGCGTAGTACGTGCCGAACGGGCCCGCTTCCATCTTGTACCCGCCCGATAGCGGGACGGACTTGTCGAGCTTCCAGGTGGACAGGTCGAGCTTTCCGTCGGTCTGGGTGTGACAGGTCGAGCAATGCCCGAGGTGGTGCACGACGTACTCTCCGCGCGCGATCACTTCCGGGTCGTCCGATGCCGCCATGGTGGGGAACGGTGTCTCCGCATACACGAAGTTGGCCGTCGCGAGCTTCACGCCCACGAAAATCCCCACCGCCGTCACGATCAACAGCAGTCCGAGCCCCACAGTCTTCAAAACCTTCTTCTTCATCCCTCCTCCTGTAGGCGACCGTACGTCGCCTCAAAGTTTCCAGATTCTTCCCGCCGCACCGTCGATCCGCACTCGATCACCCGTCCGCAGCTCCGTCGTGGCCCCCTCGACCCCCAGGACTGCAGGGATCCCAAACTCGCGCGCGAGGGTGGCCGGATGCGACAGCGGCCCTCCGACCTCGGCGACGAGCCCCGCGACCAGCCCGAACGCGAACGACCACGCCGCGGTCGTACCGGGACAGACCAGCACATCCCCCTGTTCCACTTCCGACAACCCCGCAGCGCTGTGGACGACGCGTACCGTCCCTTCGACCACGCCCGGAGACGTCGGGTGACCGCACAGGTCCGCATCCCCAGGGTCCGCGGGCGGCTCACTCTCCTCGGCCGCGATCGCCCACATCAGGGGCCCGAGCAGCGGCTCGGCGGATCGCGGGAACGGGAAGTCGGGCATCGGACCCGGCTCGGGCCCGAGCACTCGGGGTGGTGGGTTGGCGATCGCCCAACGCAGCTCGCCGCGTCGGCGGTCGAGGTCCGCCGTGATCTCCTTCCCCGCGAGCGCGTCCCGCACCTCGTCCCATTCCAGAAACCAGACGTCCTCGGCTTTCCGGATCACCGCGCGTTCGACGAGCCGCTCGGCCGCCGCCAGGATCCCCCGACGAACCGTCGTGAAGGCCTCCGCCAGGACGTTCTCCGAATCGTCCTGGTGCGGACGGGCGCGGCGAGCGCGCCGGAGCAGCTCGTCGAGCTCCGAACGCCGGGCCCCCACGACGTCGCGAGCTCGTTCCTCGGCGGCGTGCGAGGCGTCGACCCGGTGTTCGACCTCTCCTGCCTGAGCGGCCGATTGGAGTAGACGGTGCAGCGCCCGCGGGTCTTCGGCCCACGGGGGTGTCCGAAGGTCGTTCTCGAAGAGCCGATGCCCGAACTCGTCGAGAAACTCGCGGTACGACTCTCCCGCCCGCGAGTCGAGGTCGCTCAGCGCTGCGGGCTCTTCCTCGAGGAGCGCCCGCGCCTCTTCGTCGGCGGCGATCTCGGCGGCGAGGCGCTCTACGGCATGGCCGAGCTCGCTCGACGCGGCGCCGTGACCCTCGAGCAGGTCGAGGGTCTCGGCCGGGCTCCAGCCGTACTCCTCCATGAAACGCCCCAGCGCTCCGAAGGTAGGCCACGTCGCCAGGAGCGCGACTTCGAAGTGAGCGTCCGAAACCTCTTCGATGTGGCGGGAACACTCGTCCAGATGGTGCAACAGCTCGCGGTCAGAGAGGTCGCCGAGCGGTGTCTCGCGCAACTCGCGCGACCGAGCGCGATACCCGGCTCGCTCCGATTCCCATTCGCCGCAGACCAGCATCGGCAGGTCGTCACGGACCGCCTCCGCGGCACACTTCATCCTCGCGCGGAAGGGGGGAGCGAGCCTGAGGAGGAGCCAGAAGACGAACTTCGGGGGCACCGGCCCGTCGTCGTGCGGAGGATTACCGAGCGGCACCACCCGTGCGTAGACGCGTCCGCCGAAGACGGCGGTGTCGACGGTCTCGATCGGGAGCCCGCCACGAGCCGCGACCCGGGTCATCGACGCGCGGTGCCGGGGGAGCCAGAACGACGTGTTCAGCGGTGGAACGGGGCCCGGGTAGTGCCCGTCGTCTCGAGCCCAGGTCTGCCGCTCCGGGGGTCGGGTCCCCGGGTCCACCGGGAGCGCCGTAATCGGGCGTGATTGCAAGATCCAGATCTCGTCGTCCCGTAGCGCCCACTCGATGTCTTGAGGTCCCCCGAAGCTCGCAGAGATCGCACGGCAGACTTCTGCGATGCGACCACAGACTTCGGGCGTCAGCACATCATCGGAGTGGACCGTTCGACGCGGCCCCCCCTCGGGCCCCACCACCCATTGCTCCGGAGCGACGCTCCCGTCGAGCAACGCGTCCCCGAGCCCTCGAACCGCCTCGACCACCACCTCGTCCGCACCGGTCACCGGGTTCGCGGCGAAGGCGACCCCGGCGGCCTCTGCGTCGACCATCTCTTGCACCACCAGCGCTATCGCGCCGTGGTCCACCCCGTGTCGTTCGGCGTAATCCCGGACCGCCTCGCCGCAACCGGCGGCGGCGCAACGCCTCAAGGCTTCCCGCGCATCCTCCGTGTTGGCAACCCCCAGCACCGAGAGGAACTGCCCCGCGAACGATGCGTCCTCGCCATCTTCGGCGACCGCCGACGACCGAAAGGCGAACCGACGCCCCGTCGCAATCGCCTCGTCGATCTCCCTGGGAACCTCCTCGGCGGCAGCCAACTCCCGCACCGCGTCGACCGGTAGAACCCAGCCCGTGGGAACCGAGAACCCTCGCTCCAGGAGAGTCCCAAGACCATGCGCCTTGCCGCCGACGACCTCTCGACTGAACCGCGCAGCCTCCTGCAATGGGATCAGCTTCGCACTCACGACGGATCCTCCTGCAACGAACCGACCCCCGCCGATTCCAGTTCTCGGGCTCTCGCCATCAGGGTTTCGATCGCCCAACGGACCGCGACCCCCGCCGACTCGCCGTCGAGCTTGGAGGGGCCAGCCGTCAGGTGCGACCAACCGACGATGCTCCCGAGAAGCCGCATCACACCGAACAACTGCTCGTGCACCTCGTCCGGCATGTTCGGCGTGCTCTCTCGGATCGCATCCCGAATGACCTGGTTTCGAACCTCGCGAGCGGCCGTCAGCGTCCTCAGGACCCCGCCTTCGGACGCCTCGGCCACTGGAAGCGTCGCCACGGTGGCGCGGGCCAGCATCTCGTTCTCCCCCATCACCGCGAAGCGTCGAGTCAGTACCCCGAGCATTTGATCGATCATCCGCGCGTCGTCGTCCGGTGAGGGAACGCCGTCAGCCTCCAGCTCGTCACGGAGCCGCTCGCCGATCGCCAGCAGCAGAGCCTCGCGCGTCTCGAAGTATCGGTACACCGTGCGCAACGAGACGCCCGATCGGCTGGCGACTTCGTCCATCGAGAAGGAGTGTGCCCCCTGTTCGACCACGACTGCCGCCGCGGCCTGGATAATCGCGTCGGACGTGAGGGCGCGCTTTCGCGCCCTGAGCGATTGAGTCATCGTACTTCCCTCAACAAGTGACACGAACCATGTCATCTTGACATGATCCGTGTCAACTTCGTTCATACGATGAGTTGGAGGGAGGAGAGTCAGCCGCGGCGGCGGGCTCCGGCGAGGCATTGTTCGAAGTCGCGATCGAAGGTCGTGGCGGCATCGCAAGCCTCGACGACCGAAACAGCGCGGTACCCCAACCTCGCACCTTCGGCGACGCATGTTCCGAAATCGTCACGGAAGTCCGTCGCTTCGTCGCAAGCACGGATGACGCCGGCCGCCGACGAGCGATACGCGCTGGCAGATCGCACGCACGCGGCGAGGTCCTCCCCGAAGTGCGTGGCCGCGTCACACGCCCGGATCGTCGCGACCGGGGTGTAGACGAGCCCGGCTGCGTTCGCGAGGCAAGCGTTCAGGTCTTTCGAGAAGGTCGTCGCGGCCCCGCAAGCGCCCACGACCTCCAACGGCTCGACGGGGATCGCCAGGGCGAGACTGACGCAGTCCTGCAAGTCGTCGTCGAACGTCGTGACGTCGTCGCACGCCGCGACGATCTCGGCGTACGACGGCCCAGCCGGCGGGTGATGATGGTGGTGCCTGTGCTCCCGAGGAACCGCGACGGCGACGCGAACACGGCTCGAACAACTCTCGCCGTAGATCGTATCGTCGATTCGAGCGCGGCGGGTGTGACCGACGAGGCGATACTCAACGGCTCCCCGAAACCCCGGAATGACCGAACGGGAGAACACCACCGTTCCCCGCCGCTCGAAGAGCTCGGCCGACGCCCGGAACCGATACGCTCCGTGTCGGCTGTCGGCCCCGTACATGTTGAGGCGCGGCTCGATGTGATTTCGCCTGATCTGGCGCCAATCGTGCCGATCGATCTCGTAGTGGACGACCAACTCACCGTGACGAATCTCGCTGTCGAGCTGCGTGAACTCGACGTCGACGTCTCGTCGATGGTCGGCCCACGCGCTCTGCGTGAAGACGAGAAAGGTCGCCAGCAACACCAGCACGGTGGCCGCCGTCCGGCGCGCGGAAGGCATTCGAAATCCGAGGTTCCTGTGGGATGACATTCATCTACTCCTGAATCAAAAGGTTGGCCGTTCTCCCTTCGGGCAGAGGAGCAGACCCGGCTGTGGGCCGATGTATTCAGAAGTGGTCTCCGCTCAGGTGAGTGGACGTTCGCGGAGAAAGTCGGCGAGGTCGGCGAACACTTCCGTCAGCGCGGAGTCCGACCGGAACAAGAGCCGGAACGAATCTTCCAGCAGCTCGACGTCGTCCAGCAGGACCGTCAGGTTCCCCGCCTCGACCTCTTCGCGAACCATGTAGAGCGGGAGGACCGCGAGCCCGAACCCGCGTTTGACGAGATCGAACATCGGCGCCCCCGCCCCGGCGCACCACATGTCGCCGAACCGCAAGTCGGGCCCCGCCGACGTCAGGTATCGGGTCAGCGGGAGCGACTCGTCGATGTCGATCAACGTGTGATTTTGCGCGTCGTGCGGTCCGCGAAAGGGGACTCGCTCGAGGAGCGACGGCGCACCGACGAAGACGTACTCCTCGCGGTGGAGGAACTCCGCCGCCCAGTCGTGGCGCGCCACGGGTGCCGACGTCACGATGCAGTCGACCTTTCGTTCCCGGAGGCTCTCCACGATGTCTGCGCCCGAACCGAAATAGAGGTCGACGTGCCAGTGCGGCCGCACCTCGCGCAGTGCCACCAGAGCCGGCATCACCCACGACATGCCGAGCTCGTGTCGGGTCCCGATCGTGAAGCGAGCAGGCAACTCCTCGTCGTGGTGCACCACGTCGAGGCACTGTCGCGCCGCCTCGATCGCATCGAGGGCGCTCGCCAACAACCGATGGCCGGCGGGTGTCAGTTCGACGTGGCGTGTCGTACGTTCGAAGAGCATCGTCCCGAGCTGCTCTTCGAGCTGCTTTATACGCTGTCCGAACGCGGTGGGCGTGAGCGACACCGTCTTGGCCGCGCGCCGGAAGTTCAGATGTTCCGCGGCCGCAACGAAACACTGAAGGTTTTCCACCGACGGCAGTTGTCCCAATCCCACACTCATGTCACACCTCACTGACCCGACTCGATTATCCATGCGGAGGCAATGATGGCGACAGAAAAATCCCGAATTCACGCGTACATCGAAGGACGGGTCCAGGGCGTCTTCTTCCGAGCCAGCACACGCGACCGCGCCGCCGAGCTCGGCCTGCGAGGCTGGGTCCGGAACCTCCCCGATGGGCGCGTCGAGCTCATCGCCGAAGGAATGAAAGAGTCGCTGCAGGCGTTGGTCGAGTGGTGCGGATCCGGCCCCTCCCAGGCTCGTGTCGACGACGTCGACGTGCGGTGGGAGGAGAGCCGCGACGAGTTCGATTCGTTCGAAGTTCGCCGCTGACCGCCGGTCCACCATTTTGACACTCACCGAATCCACTGGCACTCTCACCCACGTGATGCTCCGACGCCTGATCGCCACATTCACCCTCTTCGTCTTCGTGACGCTGCTCGCTTCGAGCGCCGTCGCGGGCGTGCTGTCGTGCGCGTCGGACGAACCGGAGGGGTGCTGTTGCGCGAAGGACGAAGGGACCGAACACGCGAACTACTCGGCCCCCGGCTGCGAGTGCCCCGCGTGCGCGTGCACCGTCGAAGATCAGGGAACGCCGCAGCCCTTCGCCCCGATGGTGCAGGACGCGGAACTCCCGTCGATCGTCGCCGTCGGCGACGTCCTCGCGACGGCCGAGATCGAACGACTCGAGGCCAGTGGAGACGAGCGCACCGAGGAACCGCGCGGCCCTCCCGAGCGCGCTGGCCCCCCCTTCTACATCCTGTACGACACCCTCCTGATTTGAGCCCTCGGGCACAGTGACCGTGTGACTGCGCGTTTCGCAGTCCTCTGCTCTGTTCCTCGGCCATCGACGGCCGAACCCGAGAGGCTCTCGTGAACACCAAAACTCTACCGGCCTGGGCCGGTGCGCTGCTCCTCGTCGCGTGTGCGACGGACCGGCCGGCGTCGCCCCCCGATCTCCCGGAGCTTCCCGCCGCGGACGCTCCTCTCCCCGAGCCGAACGGCACGCTCGAGTCGTACATCGACCGTGCTTTGCAGGGGCGCGGCGAGCTGCGTGCGCGGACCGCACGCTGGCGCGCCGACGCCGCGCGTGTCGAGGCGGTCGACGAACTGCCGTCACCACGGATCGAGTACGGCTACTTCGTCCGCAGCGTCGAGACACGCGTCGGACCCCAGCGCCATCGCGTGATGGTGCGGCAGACCGTGCCGTGGCCCTCGAAGGCGGCCTCGGCGATCGACGCCCGGACGGCCCAGCTCGACGTCCACGCCGCGCGCTACGACGCCGCCGAGCTCGACATCGCCTGGGAGGTCGCCGACGCGTTCTGGCGCGCCTGGGAATCGCAGCAGCTCGCGCACTGGCACCACGAACACGCCGCGATCGCCGAGTCGCTCATCGACTCCACGAGAACACGCGTCGAGGTCGGGCGCGCGATGCTCTCCGACGTCGCGCAGGCGGAGCTCGAACTGTCGCGAGCCCGTGACATGAACGAGGTCAGCATGGAGAGCCGACATCACGCGATCGTCGACCTGCAGCGAGCCGCCCTCCTCGCCGCGTCGTCCAGCCCGACGATCGACGGCGAACCAATCATCCGCGTCCCCGCCGAATCGGTCGAAGACCTCGTCGCCTCGGCGCGCCAGCGTCCCGACATCGAGGCGCTGCGCGAGACCCGCGAAGTCTGGGAAGCGACCGCTCGCGCCTCGAGCCGGCAGCGATTCCCCGACTTCACCTTCGGCGCCGACTGGATCGAGACCGGCCCGGCCGCCGACCCGTCGATGCCGGAGAGCGGCAAAGACCCCGTCATCGCATCGATCGGTATCACCGTCCCCCTCTGGGCTGGCGAGAGCTTCGCCGCAGAACGAGCCGCCGAGGCCGAGAGCATCGCCCTCGAAGCCGACATCGTCGTCGCCGAGCGCGACGCCGAGGCCACCGTTCGAAAGCTCCACTACGAACTCCTCGAGACGCTCCGCCGGATCGACCTCTACCGCGACACGCTCGTCCCTCAGGCCGAAGCGGCCGTCGGGTCGATGCGAGGCGCCTACGAGGTCGGCGGCGCGACCGTCACCGGCGTCATCCTCGCCCAACGCGAGCTCCTCGGCGTGCGCACCGAACTGGTCCGCGCCACTGCCCGACATCAACGTGCGTGGGCGGCACTCGAACGCGTCGTCGGACGCCCCATCCGCGCGGAGGTCAGCCCATGAGCGACCAAGACGAGAAACAGAAGCCACCGGGTAGCGAAGACCTCGGCGAGATCGAGATCGAGAACGAGAACGAGAACGAGAACGAGGCCGGGGACGGGAACGGAAACCCGGACGAAGGCCCCGTCCAGCCCGAGAGTTCCACGG
Organism: uncultured Bradymonadales bacterium; assembly: GCA_964411125.1. Classification (GTDB taxonomy): domain Bacteria; phylum Myxococcota_A; class Bradymonadia; order Bradymonadales; family Bradymonadaceae; genus JBFIHF01. Next base: position 86,755 of record CAYPJU010000016.1, read on the forward strand.
CGACCTGGATCCGGCGCAACGCGCCCCGCATCGTCGTCGGGCTCCTCTGCGGAGTGATCGGCGTCGTCGTCGGCACGACCTTTCAGACTGGTCCGGACGTGCCACCGCCTGCCCACGACCATGCCGCCGGGGTCACCTACACCTGTTCGATGCATCCCCAGATCCGCGCCGACGAGCCAGGCCAGTGCCCGATCTGCGGGATGGATCTCATCCCCGTCGACAGCGCCGGTGCCTCGACCGACGATTTCCCCAACCGCGTACAGCTCAGCGAACGAGCTCGCGCGTTGGCCCAGATCAACACGACGCCCGTACGCCGGCTCTCCGAGGACGTCGGTGACATGCGCCTGCTCGGGCGCGTCTCCCGCGACGAGACCCGCGTGCGCGTCGTCACGGCGTGGACCGCCGGCCGGATCGACAAGCTCCACGTCGCCACCACCGGCGAGGAGGTTCGCGCCGGGCAGACGATCGCGACGATCTACAGCCCCGAGATCTACGCGGCTCATCGCGACCTCCTCCAGGCGCTTCGCCAGCTCCGCCAGCTCTCGAGCTCGCTCGAGTTCGCCCGGAGCTCCGCGGAAGCGACCGTCGAAGCCGCCCGCCAAAAGCTGCGCCTCCTCGGGCTGTCGAACTCGGAGATCGCGAGCATGGAGAAAGCCGACGAGCCGTGGACGCAGGTCAAGATCCGCACCCGGTTCGGAGGAACCGTGGTCGACAAGCTCGTCGACGAAGGCAACTACGTCCAACCCGGGACGGGGATCTACCGGCTCGCCGATCTGAGCCGACTCTGGGTCCAGCTCGATGCCTACGAGAGCGACCTTCCACGGCTGCGCGTCGGTCAGGAGGTCGAGCTCACGACCGACTCGCTCCCCGACACGACCTTCACCGGCACGATCGGCTTCATCGACCCCGTGGTCGACCCGGCACGACGCACGGCGCGCGTGCGGGTGGAGGTCGACAACGAGGACGGCAAGCTCAAACCGGGGATGTTCGTCGAGGCGAAGGTCGCGCAGAACACCCTGGCGAGCTCCGGCCCTGCGCCGCTCGTCATCCCCGTGACGGCGGTGCTCTTCTCGGGGCGCCGATCGCTCGTCTACGTCGAGGTCCCGGAGGTCGATCGCCCGACCTACGAGGCACGCGAAGTGGAAGTCGGCCCCCGCGCCGGGGACTACTTCCCCGTGCTGACTGGGGTCGCCGCCGGGGAACGCGTGGTGACGCACGGCGCGTTCGCCATCGACGCCGACCTGCAGATCAAGGGGGGCGCGAGCCTCCTCGCCCGGGACGTCTCCGGGCCCGATCCGCAACGCCTCGATGTCCCGGCGGGGCTCCGTGCGGAGCTCGCCCCCGTCGTCGAGCGCTACCTCGACATCCAGGTCGCACTCGCCGACGACTCGCTACAGGCCGCAAGTGACGCGGCGGAGGAGTTACTGAAGGCGCTCGACCAGGTCGACCCGTCCCGCCACGACGCCTCGGCTGCTGGCGAGGAGTGGCCGGCGGTCCGCGACGCCTTCCGCACCCATGCCGGGCGGATCACCCAGGTGCGCGACATCGACGCCGCGCGCGAAGCGTTCGAGCCCGCGACCGAGGCGCTCAAGCTGCTCCTCACCCGGTTCGGAAACCCCCTCGACGACGCCTTGCGCGTGGCGCGGTGTCCGATGGCGTTCGGAAACCGCGGAGCGCAGTGGGTGCAGCGCGGCGAGAGCGTGGACAACTCGTACTTCGGCGCCGACATGCTGGCGTGTGGTGAGATCCAGCAGACGATCCCGACCGGCCAGTACTTGCAGGAGGACGCGCAATGAGCTTCTGGTCCAGACTCGTCGCGTTCGTCATCGACCTGCGGGTCGTCGTGCTCCTCCTCGCGCTGCTGGTCGCCCTCGCCGGGCTCTCGGTCATGCCGTTCTCGTGGGCACCGGAAGCCCTCCCGCGCGACCCCGTGCCCGTCGACGCCATCCCCGACATCGGGGAGAACCAGCAGATCGTCTTCACGAAGTGGATGGGGCGCTCCCCCGCCGACATCGAGGCTCAGGTCACCTACCCGCTCACCACGGCGCTCATGGGGATCCCGGGGGTGAAGTCCGTCCGAAGCTTCTCGATGTTCGGGTTCTCCAGCATCTACGTCATCTTCGAGGAGGGGATCGAGTTCTACTGGTCTCGCAGCCGCATCCTCGAAAAGCTGAACGCCCTGCCAGCGAACCTGTTGCCCGACGGCGTCTCCCCGACGCTCGGTCCCGACGCGACCGGGCTCGGCCAGGTGTTCTGGTACACGCTCGAGGGCCGCGACCCCGACGGAAACGTCGTCGGAGGCTGGGACCTCCACGAGCTGCGCACGCTGCAGGACTGGTCGGTGCGCTACGCGCTGCAGTCGGCGCCCGGGGTCTCCGAGGTGTCGTCGATCGGCGGCCACGTGAAGGAGTACCAGATCGACCTCGACCCCGAGGCGATGCGCGGCAACGACGTGACGCTCGCTCAGGTCGTCCGCGCGGTGCGCGAATCGAACCTCGACGTCGGCGCTCGGACGATGGAGATCAACGCCGTCGAGTACGTCGTGCGCGGGGTCGGCTTCCTGCGAAACATCGAAGATCTCGAAGAGAGCGTCGTCGTCGCCCGCGAGAACACCCCGATCCGTCTGCGCGACGTCGCGCGTGTGTCGCTCGGACCGACGAACCGCCGAGGCGCGCTCGACATGGCGGGCGCAGAAGCGGTCGGCGGCATCGTGGTCGCCCGTTACGGCGCCAATCCTCGCGAGGTCATCGACGAGGTGAAGGAGAAGATCGCGGAGATCGAAACCACGCTCCCATCGAAACGCCTGGAGGACGGGACGATCTCGAAGGTGACGATCGTCCCGTTCTACGACCGGTCGCAGTTGATCGACGAGACCCTGTCGACGCTCTCGGCGGCGTTGATCCAGCAGATCCTGATCACGATCATCGTGGTGCTGCTGCTGTTGCGGAACTTGAGGAGCTCGCTCCTCGTCTCTCTCATGCTGCCGCTGTCGGTCCTCGGGACCTTCGTCGCGATGCGCTACACCGGCGTCGACGCCAACATCATGTCGCTCGCCGGCATCGCGATCGCGATCGGTACGATCGTCGACGTCGGCATCGTCCTGACCGAGAACGTCGTAGAATCGATCGACCGCGCTCCGCCCGACGCGCCGCGCACGCCGATCATCGTCGAGGCGGCAGGCGAGGTCGCCCCTGCGATCCTGACGTCGGTGGCGACCACGGTGGTGAGCTTCCTCCCCGTCTTCGCGCTCACCGCGTCGGAGGGGAAGCTCTTTCGACCGCTCGCCTTCACCAAGACGTACGCCCTGATCGCGGCTGTCGTCCTGTCACTGGCGGTGCTCCCACCGCTCGCCGCGCTCGTCTTCCGCCGTTTCCGCCGCTCCACGCCGGAGTTTCCGAGCTGGGCAACCGCCGGGGTCAACTACGTCCTCGCCGCGATCCTGGTCGTCGTGCTCGCCTTGTACTGGATGCCGCTCGGGCCCGGCGCGGGGGGCCTGTGGAACATCGTCTTCGTCGCCACGACGGTCGCTCTGGTGGTCGGCAGCTTCGCGCTCTTCCAGCGTGCGTACGAGCCCCTGCTGCGGGCGTTCCTGGCCAACAAGCTGACCTTCCTGGTGCTCCCGCTCGCGCTCGTCGTCGTCGGGTTCACGGCATGGCGCGGATTCGACCGTACCTTCGGCTGGCTCCCCGAGCCGGTCCGGTTGTCGGCCCCCGTCGTGAAGATGGCGCACGCCTTCCCCGGGTTCGGTCGCGAGTTCATGCCCCCCTTCGACGAGGGATCGTTTCTCGTGATGCCCTCGACGATGCCGCACGCTTCGTTCGGGCAATCGCTGCAGATGTTGCAGGACATGGACGCTCGCATTCAGGCGATCCCGGAGGTCGAGCTCGCGGTCGGAAAGCTCGGCCGCGCCGAGAGCGCGCTCGACCCGGCGCCCGTCTCGATGTTCGAGACGATCGTCACCTACAAGCCCGAGTGGCGCATCGACGAGAATGGTGAGCGCGTGCGGCAGTGGCGCGACCACATCGAATCGCCGGCCGACATCTGGGAGGAGATCGTCGCGGCTTCCGAAATGACGGGGCTGACGAGCGCGCCCAAGCTCATGCCGATCCAGACGCGGCTCGTCATGCTGCAGACCGGCATGCGCGCTCCGATGGGGCTCAAGGTGTACGGACCGGACCTCGAGTCGATCGAGACCGCGGCGCTGACGCTCGAGGACGCGCTGAAACAGGTGCCGTCGATCCGGCCCCCCACGGTGTTCGCCGAACGGATCGTCGGCAAGCCGTACCTCGAGATTCACGTCGACCGCGAAGCCGCTGGCCGCCACGGGCTCACCGTCCGCGACGTCCAGAACGTCATCCAGTTCGCGATCGGCGGGGACGAGTTGACCCGCACGGTCGAAGGACGCGAGCGCTACCCCGTGCGCGTCCGCTACTCGCGCGAGGAGCGGGATTCGCTCGACGCGCTCCACCGCGTCCTCGTCCCCACCCCCGCCGGGGCCCAGATCCCGCTCGAGCAGGTCGCACAGATCCGCTACGTCCGTGGTCCGCAGGTGATCAAGTCCGAGGACACCTTCACCACGGGATACGTCACGTTCGACCGGGTCGGCACGATGTCCGAGGTCGAGGTCGTCGAGATGGCGCAGGAGTATCTGCGCCATCGGCTCGCCTCGGGCGAGCTTCGCCTCCCCGAAGGGGTGAGCTACGAGTTCACCGGCAGCTACGAAAACCAGGTGCGAAGCGAGAAGCGACTGGCGGTCCTGATCCCGATCGCGCTGGTGCTCGTCTTCCTCCTCCTCTACCTGCAGTTTCGCACCGGCGTCCTCGCCGCGATGATCTACACGAGCGTGGCCGTTGCCGTGTCCGGCGGCTTTCTCCTCGTCTGGCTCTACGGCCAGCCATGGTTCCTCGACGTCGGGCTCGCCGGGACGACCCTTCGCGACCTCTTCCAGATCGCCCCCACGAACATGTCGGTGGCAGTCTGGGTGGGGTTCATCGCGTTGGTCGGTATCGCGACCGACGACAGCGTCGTGATGTCGACCTACCTCCAGCAGGTGTTCGCCGGTTCGGAGCCAACCACGGTGGCCGAAGTCCGCGAGCGCGTCGTCTCCGCCGGCCTCCGCCGAATCCGCCCCTGCCTCATGACGACCGCTACCACGATCCTCGCCCTGCTGCCGATCCTCACCTCGACCGACCGAGGCTCCGACGTCATGATCCCGATGGCGATCCCCGCCGTCGGCGGCATGTCCATCGCACTCATCACCCTCTTCGTCCTCCCCGTGCTCTATTCCGCCTGGAAGGAGCGCTCGGTCTGATTCGGGCGGGTGCTCGCCTTCCCCCCTTCCAATTTCATTTCCCGCCTCCCGATTCCCGCTTTCCTTTCCCTTTCCTCCAGCAGCGCTCGCGCCGTCACCGTCGTGGCGTCGTTCGGACCCAGGCGGGAAGCGGCAAGCGGCAGCCGGAATAGTTGCGAAGCACCCCGACCAGTGAATAAATGGCGACGTTCCTCGCTCTCAGGGGGTACCCCCCAACTATGGAGAATCGATGTCTCGCACGCCCATCTCGCTGCTCGTCGTAGCCCTCTTCCTCACTGCCTCCTCGTGCCACGCGAAGTTCAAGAAATTCGCGCGCACCGCGGACGTCGTCGAGATGAAGGCGGTCGTCTCGGCCTCCCCCACCGTCGACCTTTACGAGTCCGGCGGGAACCGCACGGGGACCGTGGGCGAGGCGATCTTCGACCAGGCCGTCGGGACCGCGGCGCAGATGGAGGGCTCGAAGGTCGCAGCGCGACTCCGCAACGTCATGAGCGCAGACGAAGTGCGGGAGATGGTGCAGACGGAGGCCGTGACGTTGCTCGGCGACGGGCCGCCGTTCGGGACCCAGGGCACTCCGATTGACGGGACGATCCAGATCGAGCTCACCAGCTACGGGATCCAGCAGCAGGGAGGCGGCCCCAACTTCTTCGCGAACTACCTGATCCGCGGGTACCGGGCGAGCGACTCGAAGCGAATCTACAAGACGTCGGCGTCGTGTTCGGACCAGGCGTTCACCGTGCCCAATACGCCTGGGAACCTGCTCGGCTCGGCCCTCACGGTGAAGCGCCTCGAGGAGATGTCCGACGACGAGCTTCGCGCCGCCGTCGAGCAGGTCGTCCGACGCTGCACCGGCCACATCATAGCCCGCATGCGCGACCACGCCGGCTGATCGGCCGGCTGTCGTTCTTCGAGGGAAAACTTCGGGGTCCAGGGGAGAATCCCCTGGTGGGTTTGGGCGAAGCCCAACGG
>CAYPJU010000017.1:0-40532 GCA_964411125.1 uncultured Bradymonadales bacterium
TCGCGCCTCGAGCGCAAAGCGCAGTTGACTCCCCGATCTGTTACGCTAAAAGGACGCCGATCGGGAATTCGAGCGGCAATCGGTGCGGTTCGGGCTGCCGAACCGAGCAGGAGAGACCGTGTCAGCGGCCAAACGTATCATCGCGGGGGGGAAGTTCATCCTCGACGAGCCCATCGGAAAAGGTGGGGTCGGTGAGGTGTGGCGCGCGACCGGTGCGACCGGGGGCCGGCAGTTCGCGGTGAAGCTGCTTCGGAACGAGTATACGCAGAATCCCCAGCTTCGACGCCGTTTCTCGCGCGAGGCACGCGCGGCGTCCCGACTTTCGCACCCCAATCTCGTGACGATCTACGCGTTCGGTGCGGACAACGACGCCGAGCTCTACATCGCGATGGAGCTCGCCGAGGGGCCGACGTTGGCGAAGGCCGTACGCAAGGGCCTGTCGTACCGAAACATCCTGGAGGTCGCCGACCGCTTGCTCGCCGGGCTCGCCCACGCCCACGCTCGTGGCGTCATCCATCGCGACCTCAAACCCGACAACGTCCTGCTCGCGAGCGCGCGGCTTCCCGAGAGCATCGGAACGCCGAAGATCGTCGATTTCGGTATCGCGACCGTGCCGTACGAAGCGGAGATGGAGGTCGAGGTTCGCGACACCGACATGGGGGAAGTGGTCGGGACGCCCCGCTACATGAGCCCCGAGCAGGCGATGGGGGAGCGAAACCTGGGCCCTCGTACCGACCTCTACAACGTCGGGCTCATCCTCTACGAGCTGGTGACGGGAACTCCACCGTTCGGTGACGAGACCGGGCTCGCCGTCATGTCGCGGCACGTCCACGAAGAGGTTCCGCAGATCGTTCCCCGCCCCGGCCTGGTCGTGCAGGACGAGTTCATCGAAGTCATCATGAAGGCGATCGAGAAGCGTGCCGTCGACCGCTGGTCGTCGGCGGGGGAGATGCGCGTCGCGCTGCAGCCGCTGCTCGAGTTCGCGCGCGAGGACCAGCTCTCTCAGCGCCAGCCGGCTGCGATCGAACGGGCGAGCGACGCGGACAGCGAGCCGCTCACTACGCCTCACGCCCGTCCCGATCTCGTGAAGCAGACGCTGGTCGAGACGGGAGCCCACCCTCAGATCGACGTCGGTCTCGGTGCCCTCTCCTACCGAATTCCTTTCATCGGGCGCGATCGCGAGCGCGGACGGCTTCGGAACATCGCCGACCAGGCGCTCGCGGAGGGCTCCGGGGCGATCGTGTTGCTCGAAGGAGAGGCGGGGGTCGGCAAATCGCGGCTCGCACGCTGGCTCCGCGAAGAGATGGAGGAGCAGGGGACCTTCCGCGCCAACTCCGGGGCGTTCGTCCGCGGCGGCGCAGAGAGCATGCGTGGGCTGCAGGAGGTCGTCGACTCCATCTTCCGTACCCGCGGGCTGCCACGGGTGGGCGTGGAGGAGAAGATCGCAAAGCGCTTGCGCGACTGGGGGCACGACTCTCCCGAAGACTCCCGCGCGCTGACCGACTTCGTGCGACCACGCGGCGCCGAAGAGGGGCGCGCGGCACCGTCGAGCTCGGCGCTCTTTGCGCTCCTCGCGCGACTCTTCGAACTCGCCGCTTCGAGCACCCCCCGGCTCGTCCTCCTCGACGACCTCCACTGGGCCGGGCGAGAGGTCGTGGAGTTCTTGGAGTACCTCGCCACCGAGTTTCGCCACCGGCGGATCCCGATGATGATCGTGGCGACGATCCGAAGCGAAGACCTCGCCCAACGCCCCGAGCTGGAAGCGCTCGTCCGAAATCTCTCACGGCACGACGGGGAGACGGTCGTGCGGCTGGAGATCGATCGGCTGGAGACCGTGGAGGGAGAGGACCTCGTCGGCCGCCTCCTCCCCTGCGACGACGCCCTGCGACGGATCATCCTGGAACGAGGTGGCGGGAACCCGCTGCACATCCTGATGCTCCTCCGCTACCTGCGCGAAGAGGACCTCCTCGAGTGGGTGGACGGGAAGTGGGTGCCGGCGCAAGAGGGTGAGATCGAGACGGTCGTGCCGCCGAGCCTCGGGGACCTCTTCAGGGTGCGAATCGAGCAGGCCGAGGCGCGTTACGACGCACGGGACCGATTGTCGAAGCTACTGAAACTCGCCGGTGTCCTCGGTTTCCGTTTCCATTACGAAGTGCTGCGGACCTTCGTGAAGCTGAGCAAGCTAGAGCTCCTCGCGAGCAACTTCGAGACCGACCTGGATCGACTGATCGCGGAAGGTTTCGTGGTGGAGGTCGACGGTCGCAACGACTGGTACGCCTTCTCGCACGGCCTGCTGCGCGACTTCCTGCTGCGCGAGATCGGTCCGGCGAAGACGCGTCGGTTCCATCGGCTCGCCGCGGAAGCCTGGGAGTCGTCGCTAGGTGGCAACATCGAGTCGCACGCGTTCGAAATCGCTCAGCACTGGGACGCGGCGCAGGACGACGAACGAGCGCTCGACTGGTATCTGCGCGCGGGTGAGTCCGCCCTCCACTCTTTCGTCCCCCGTCAGGCGATCGTGGCGTACGAGCGGGCGCTCGGAATCATGGATGCGAAGCTCGGGATCTCGCCCGACACACAGGCTCCGCTCGGGCAGCAGAAGTCCCTCGCCGATTTCGCCACCGCCAACGTCTCGGCGTTCGACTACCTCAGCGTTCTGTCGGTCATCGGCGACGTTCGCGAAGGGTTCGGAGAGTTCGACGTCGCCGAGCTCGCCTACCGGCGAGTCGTGCGGCTGACCGCTCGGGATGCAGGGCGCCTCGACGCACGTTTCGTGGAACCGCTCGGCGTGAGCTGGCTCGGTCTCGGGCACATCGCGTGGCAACGGGGAGACTTCGAAGCAGCGGAGTGGGCGTTCCGGAAGGTTCGCGAGATCGTGAAGCCGTACGCCGACGGCGCGATGCTCGACGGACAGGCGGCGCGGGGCCTGGCACGGGTCGCGTGGCATCGCGGCGAGTACGACTGGGCCGACGCCCTCGCGCGTGAGGCGCAGGAGAGCGCCGAGCGGCTCGGGGACGTCGGGGGGACCGCCGAAGCACTCTGGCTGCAGGGAGAGATTCAACGCATTCTCGGTCAGCCCGACCGAGCGCGGGCGCACTACCAGCGTTCGCTCGGCATCTACAAGGCCGCTCGGATCCCGACCGGGATCGCACGAAACCTCCTCAGTCTGGCGCAGGTGGCGCGCTATCAGAAGGACACGACGGGGGCCCGCGACCTCTATTCGCGCGCGCTCGCGCACTACGAGAATCTGGGCGATCGCCGCGGTGAGGGGATGTGCCAGAACGGTCTGGGGGAGGTCGCGCGGATCAATCAGCAGTACGAAGAGGCGGAGTTTTTCTACGCTCGCGCGCTCGAGATCTACGAGGGGATCGGGGCGGAGTACGACATCGCAGTGACGCTGACGAACCTCGGGCTCAACGCGATCGCGGTGCAGGACTACGACTCGGCGGTCGGCTACCTCCACGCAGCGCTCGCGATCGTCGACGCGGGGGATTACCCCTACGTGCTCGCAGCGATCGACTACAACCTCGCCCTCGTCTCGGCGTTGCGCGGTGAAGTGTCCGAAGAAGAGGTCTCGAACATCCTCGATCTCGCCGACGAGGTGGAGATCTTCGACATCGACTACGCGCAGCCCCTCGAACGCCTCGGCGAAGTCATCGTCGCGAGCGGGCGGTCCGAACAGGCGCAGGCGCTATGGCGCAAGGCGCTCGACATCTACGTCGACCTCGGGCTCACCGAGGACGAAGCGCGTGTTCGACGCCTCATATCCTCCTGATTCGCCCCCACGTCTTCAGCTAGCCCGGCACACCAGCGGTTGACCCCCGCGGTTTGATGTACACTTTTGTATACGCAGCCCCATGATTTGAATGCTTTGCTGCGCCAATTGATTGCTGAGTGAAAAATGCACGCACCTTTCCGTCTTTCGATATCGAAGACCGCCATCGCCCTCGTGAGCGTCCCGGTTGTCCTGTTGGTCCTCGTCCTCGTCGGGTGGCACATCGCCGAAGAGAAGGCGGGGGATGCCGTCCGCGCGAAGGCCTCGGCGCACGGTTTCGAGGTCTCCTGGGACGATCTGGACGCGTGGCCGTGGGGCGGCGTGGAGTTCGAGAACTTCGAGGTCGCCCGCGACGACGTGACGCTCGCGACGTTCGAAGAGCTGCTCGTCGACGTGAAGTGGTTCCATCGGCAGACGCTCGACATGAACCCGCCGATCCAGCGCGTCGAAGCGAAGCGCGGGGTGCTATCACCGCCCAACGTCTTCGACGACGCCGAGCAGTCTTCCCCGGCGCAGGCTGCGACCGACCCCGTGGTCGGCTACGCGGCGAGAGTCGCGAAGATGTTCGGCGGCGAGCCACCGACGTTGGAGTTCGAAAACGTGAAGGTCGATGCGTCGCTGTTCGGCGGGCCGATCTCCGAGGCGATGCTGCACGAGTTCGAGACCGACCTCGACGGCGACGAATGGTCCGGGATGGGGCGGATGTCGCTCGTGGTGCGCGACACACCCGGGCTGACGATCCCGGGGGAGGCTCGGGTCTCGGCCGGAATGCGACGGATTGACGGCGTCTGGGAAGCTCTCCCGGCTCGGGTCGAGTTCGAGACAGATGTAGAGTTCGAGGTCCAGAAGAACCTGTCGGTGAGTTTCGGTGAGGTTTCGTTCGATCCCCAAAGAGGGCTCGCGATCGGTGACGTGAAGGTCCCGGGGTTCGGGACCGCGGCGCTGGTCGGCGCCTCCCCGCTTCGGGCGGTCGTGAAGCAAGACCTCGACGCCATCGAGGAAGTTCGAGTCCGAGGTGCGCAGATCGAGCTGCCCGAGGGGATCCTCGATGGAAGGCTCGCGCAGCGAAGCGAGTCGGTGAGTGCCACACCGAAAGAAGAGGGGGAGGAGCCCGAGGCACGCGCCGAAAACTTCGACGCAGTGCTGAAGCGCGGGTGGGACGAAGTATTCGCCCGGGCCCGGGCGCTGGCGGATCGACTCGACGCGAAGTTGCCCCAGCGCGTGCTGGTGCAAGAGAGTTCGCTCGTCGTGGGCGATCGGGCTGTGGACGCCGTCGAGGCGTTCTGGTCCGGCGGTGACCACCCGGAATGGTCGGTCACTTTTGCCGCACGGGAGGGAGAGACGGCGGTGGGAACGTTCTCGTCCTGGGGAAAGATCGACGAACTTGCGACCCTTCGGATCGAGGGAGCCAGTGTCGACATGGGTTGGCTCAACGAGAAACTCGCGGCTCACCTCCCTTTCACGATCGAGGCGTCGGGGCAGGTCGACTTCGAGCTGGAGCTCGAGGAGGACGCCTCGGGTGCCCGTCCGTTCGGTGGGACGGTAGCTGTCCGTGACGCGACGATCGTCGAAGAGAAGCTCGCCGAGGAGCCGATCGCGTTGAAATCGGCAACCTACCGCTTCGAAGGGCGACATCTGCCTGGCGCGAAAGTCGCCGAACCGACTCTGATCGCGCACCCGTTCGGGTACGCATCGGTCCCGGACGGCGCGAAGAAGGGATCGCTGCACATCGACCGTGGGATCGTGACGATCGGCGAGCTCACGGGGGAGGCGACCGGCTCGGTCTACGGGCTCGCCGCGCTCCCCGAAGATCTCCCCGGACGCGTGGACCTTCGCATCGACCTGCCTCCCACCGACGTGCAGACGATCTGGGAGACGATCCCCGAGGCCGTCCGCGGTCCGATCGCCGAGAGCCGCTATCGTGGAACGTTCGCGTGGACGTTCGACGTGGAAGCTCCGCTCTACAACATGAGCAAGATGCGGTGGAACGGTAAGCCGAAGCTCACGAACTTCGACATCGTCGACATGCCACGAGACGTCGACGTGCGGCGGCTCATCAAAGGCGGAACGTTCGTGATCGACGACCCGAAGCTCGACTTCCGGCGAGAGATCACGATCCCTCCGATGCGCTCGGAGCGCGATCCTCGCGGGCAGACGTCGAAGCCGGCGTGGAAGGGCAAGCCGGTCCAGGGCGAACTGTGTGGCGATTACGTCTACGTCCCGCTCGACCAGATCTCGCCGTACCTACCCGATGGGGTCCTCACGACCGAAGACGGGTCCTTCTACCGCCACGACGGATTCAACCGAGCGGCGATCCGAGACTCGATGGAGCGCAACATCGAAGAGCGCGAGTTCGTCCGGGGCGCGTCGACCATCTCGATGCAGCTCGTCAAGAATCTGTTCCTGACGGGCAAGAAGACGGTCTCGCGCAAGATCCGCGAGGCGTGGCTCGTGTGGCTGATGGAGAACTCGGTACGCGTTCCGAAGACACGGATCATCGAGATCTATCTCAACGTCATCGAGTACGGTCCCGGCGTCTTCGGCGTCAATCACGGCTCGCTCTACTTCTTCGGGAAACGGCCCGACGAGCTGAGCGTCAACGAGGTCTCCTGGTTCGTGAGCACTTTCCCCGGACCGAAGCTCCATCACGAAAAGTTCGAGAGAGGAGCGGTCCCCGGGTACTGGTGGAACAAGATGCAGCGCTACATCGACGCGATGTATCGAAACGGACGGATCGACGAGTACGAGCTGCTGACGGCGAAGAAAGCTGCGCCGCGGTTCCGCTCGGCCAAGTCGGACTGCACCGACGACCTGGGCCTGAACAACCCCCACGTCTGGGCAGAAGAGGTCGAGCTGGAGCGACAGAAGATGCACGATCTGCGCGTCGTGCAGGGATGGGAGCGTTCGAAGGTGCTCGAAGCCGACCTCGACGCGATGCACTACGGTCCGTTCGGTGGCTTCGGTCCGTTGCAGGAAGATCCCACCGGGTTGCCGGCCGAGGAGTGATCGGCGTCAGTCGTTTTCGAAGGTCCGCGGGATCGGGACCCGCAGCAGGAGAAGGCCGCCGACGACGAAGTACCCGACGACGAGCAGCAGGGCGTAGCGCCGCGAGCCGATGGCATCCGAGAGGAACCCGAAGCCCATCCCCAGGATGATCGAGACCCGCATGAACATCCCCCAGAACCCGAACATCTGGGCGGAACGGTCGGCAGGGGAGAGCAACCCGACGACCGCGCGGCTCGAACTCTGAATGGAGCCGATCCCCGACCCCGCTACGATCGCGATTCCGTAAAACACCTGAACTGGCTCGAGCCCGGTCAAACCGGCGAGCTGCTGGAGGAAAAAGATGGCGAGGATCCCGGCGATCCACCAGGCGATGGTGAGGAGGACAGTGTTCTTCGCGCCCAGCTTCGTCTCGAGGAAGCCGAACCCCAGCGCCCCGAGCGCCGCCGAAATCTGAAGGATCAGGAAGAGGCTGATGAGGTCGGCCGTCGACATCGCGAGCTCGGCTTTCGCGTAGATCCCGATGAACTTGATGACGACCTCGAGCCCGGCCATGTAGACGGTGAAGGCGATGAAGAAACGGAAGAGGATCGGGTAGCTCTTCACGAGCGCCCACGACTGAGTCAGCTCTGTGAGGCCAGCCCGAAAGAGCTCGGGAGCCCGAGCCTCCTCGTAGCCGGGGCGCGGCTTCGAGCGATCGTGTACGAGGACGAAGGTCGGAACCGCCGCGCAGGTATAGAAGATGGCGATCAGGACCATCGCCATCTGGTTCTGGTCGACGTAGCTCGCGAGATCTACGGCGGGGTCAGCTTTGATGGCGAACTGCACCAGGACCAGCGACGTGAGACCACCGAAGTAACCGAGGCCCCAGCCGAGACCGGAGATGATCCCCATCGTCTTCTTCGTGGCGAGGTCGGGGAGGAAACTGCCGCAGAAAGCTTCGCCGAGCATGAACGCACAGTTCGACACCGTGATGAGAGCGACCGCGAGCCAGACCTCGCCGGGCTCCACGAAGAGGAGCATCGCGGTCCCGAGCGCGCACGCTACGGTCGTGTACGCGAGGTAGCGCTTCTTGTGGCCCGCGTAATCGCAGATCGCGCCGACGAGGGGAGACAGGATGATCGCGAGCACCGTGGAGGCGATCATCGCGATCGACCAGTAGGTGTCTCGGACCTCCGAGCCCTCCGGCACGATGTACTCGACGAAGAACGCCGAGTAGAGAAGCGAGATCACGACGGTCGTGTAGCTCGAGTTGGCGAAGTCGTACATCGCCCACCCGAAAATCTCGCGCTTTTGCACGGGCCTGGATTCGGACATGCCCGAAGGTCGCACGCTCATGGCGGCGTTGTCGAGCTTTTCGGCGGATGGTGGGGGCTTCGTTCGACCCACGGGTCGAGGCCAGCGCTACTTCTTCTTTCGGATGAAGACGTTGTCGCCGAGATCGTGGCGCGGAGCGCGAGGTTCGGGAGCCTCTTCCTCGCGCTGCTTCTCGAGGAAGCAGTCGTAGCAGTCGTAGGTGCGATCGGGGTGGGGCTTGAACGGAAGGTCGCTCTCGACCCCGCACGTCATGCAGATGAACCGAAACATCTGTTTCTTCTTCTGCTCGTCGCGTTTCTGCTGCTGGACGAGGGCCCAGCGGGAGTCCTCGCCGGCGCGTTCTGCCATGCAGGAGCGGCAGAGGACTTCGCTCATCGGGACGCCCTTGGGGACGTAATCGAGTTCGTCGTCGAGCCCGCACTCCGAGCAGGTGATGTTGAACGACACCCGCGTGTCGTGCTTGCGGCGCGGTGCTTTGGTGACGTTACTGAGGTCGTACGTCTTCCCCCCCGTCTCGTCGAAGCATTCGCGGCAGAGCAGCTCGTCGGGATTTCGCGGCTGAAAGCCGACGGTCCCGAGTTCACCGCACCGCTTGCACTCGAATTCGTACTGCTGGCGTGCGTCGTTCATGTGGAGCCAAACGTTTGTACAGCGCAGATATTCCGCGCTCAGGGGTTCGGGAGTTCGTTGTCCGTTCCCGGGGTCGGACTCACCTTGAAGAAGTCCGCCGAATTGTTGTCGGTGTCGAGGTCCCGCGACACGTCGAAGATCGGCCAACGCGACAGCGATTTACCCGCATCGGACGGCGAGAAGGGAACCGCAGTTCCTTCGCCGGCGAAGGTGTCGGTCGCCGAGAACGTGCCGTAGCCAAGGGCGTCGATCACGCGACCGTTGTACTCGAGCACGAAGCTGTCGGGACCGTTCTGGTAGTCGACCCCTTCGTAGAGCACGCTGCAATAGTCGATGAGCGCGGCGCCGACGGTGTCGACGTTGCAGACCACCGCGTAGCCGTAGTCGTTCGCGACTCCGTCGTCGATGGTGTAACCGTCCATGTAGATACCGTTGAGCGTCGGGTTCCCCATGTTGTCGGTCGTGAAGATGTAGTCCTCACCGTTGTTGCCGTTGATGGCGCGCAGGACGTAGCCGTCGAGCGCCAGGTTCTCCCAGCCCTGGATCGGGGCCATCAGCTCGACGAACGTGTCCGAGCCGTCTGCGCCGGGCTGGTCCACGTACGCCTCGTTGATGATGAGGTCGGCGTTCGGCAGTCCCGGCGTCGGGAAGTAGCTGAGGAAGTCGGCTTTGTTGTTGTCGGTGTCGGTGCCGTTGGCGTCTCGACCGACGGAACGACCGCTCGAGGGGTCGGGGGCGGAATCGCAGTTCATCGCGTCCGTGCACGTGCCTTCGCCCGCAAAACCGAGCGCATCGGTGGCACCATACGTGACGGCGTCGACCTCGGTGCCGTTGGCGTCCAACAGACGGACGTTGTCAGGCCCGTTTTGCAGCACGTCCTGGGTTCCCGACGCCCCCGTCATGATGGGGTAGACGTTCGAGAAGAAGGGTAGGGCGAGCGAGAGGAACGTATCAGGCGTGTCCGTGGTGATGACGGCGAATCCGTAGCCGTCGAGCTTCGCGTCGGCCGGGAGGGTGAACGTTCCGTACACTGCGCCGCCCGAGCCGTTGACCAGCTCGACGGTGAAGTTCGCCAGCGGAAGTCCCGGAGGGCCGAAGAGCTCCACGAATGTCGGTGAGCCGTCCGCGCCGCGGGTATCGTCGCCGAGCGCGTCGTAGAAGACCTCGTTGACCACGACTTTGCCGCTGACCTGGACGGCGCCGCACGCGACGGTCCCCCCGTTGTTCTGGCACGTCTCGTTGGCTCCCGGGCACGCCGTGGGCGCCGAGAAATCGAGGCAGCCGTCGGCGGTCGTCTCGCAGCTCGCGATCGAGTTTCCGACGCACACCTTCTCGCCGGCGAGGCACTGATCCTGGCACATCGCCTCGGGGACACATGACCCCTGGCGGCAGGTCTGGGTCGCAGGGCATGCCTGAGCTGCCTGTAGCTCCGTGCAGTTGTCCGCGTCCGCGTCGCGTACGCAGACCTGATACATGCCGTCGGCCGTACAGAGCGTTTCGCCCTCCACGCACTCGTCCTGGCACGTCGTGCTCGCTTCGCACGCGCCGTTGCTGCAGACTTGCGTCTCCGGGCACTCCTTGCCGGGGCCCCACTCGAGGCAGCCCTCCACCCCACGGGTGCAGGTGGTGATGAGTTCGTCTTCGCACGAGGTCTCGCCTTCGTTACACGCGTCTGTGCAAGTGGGCGCGCGACACAAGCCGTCCGTCGGATCGCAAATTTGACCCTGATCACAGGCGCGAGCGGCGCCGAACTCGACACAGCCGTTGCCGTCGTGATCTGCGCAACTCTCCACCTGGCCCATCGTGGTGCAGCGCGTCTCCGGAGGAGTGCATGTGTCGTCGCAGTTGCGGGGGATGTCCTCGCAGTCGCCGTTCATGCAGGTCTCGGAGTCGAGACACGTCGTCGTGATCGTCCGCGTGGTGCCGTCCGAGTTGCGCACGCAGGTCGACAGCGTTCGGGCGTCCTGGCAGCTCCGAGTGCCGACTTCGCACGAGCCCATCTGACCGTTGTTGGTGGCTCCGTTGTTGGAGCCGTTGTTCGACGGCGCGGGATCGGTCGGACATCCGAGCAGCAAGAACGACGAGGCGAGAAGACAGATCAATTGAGTAGATTTCATAATTTTCCTCGGAGCGGAGGCGGACATCATAGCGGGAGGTCAAATTCGATGCGAGGGTTCAGGCGTCGGGGCGATCGGCGAGTAGTACCGCGAGGATCGCGCGAACGTTCTGCGGTGTCGGGTTCGTCGCAGCCAGGGCAGCCCGGCGGACGGCTTCAGCGCGTGCAGCCGGACTGAGAGGACGTTCCGCGACCAACCGCAACACTTCGCTGCCGACGAGGGTATCGAGGCCCGACGACGGGGCGCTGTCTGCCCCCGACGTCGACGGTCGGGGCGTGGATTCTTCGGCGCCGGGTTGGCTCGACCACCGACTCCGCAGCGCCGCGATCGGGTCGTCGCTCGGCTGATACGCCGGGGGCGGCGGCAAGTCACGGGCGCTCGCGATAGCGTCGAATAGCTGGTCGAGAGGATTGGGGGCGGCCGCCACGTCGTCAGAACCGAACGCGAAGAGTCGCCCCGCCGCCGTCTTCGCCGATGTAAGGCGCGACGAGAAAAGCGGAGTTGGGAGGGGCTGCGTTGGACTCTCCGCCGCCGTCCATCAGGAAGAGCACCAGACCTACACCAGCGGCGATCGCCCCTACGGCGACCAGGCTCACACCGACGATGCCGTGGGTCGTCGCGAGTGCCTCGGCCTCGCTCTGTCCGGTGGCGATGTCTGCTTCTCCGCCCCGGTTCTCGGCGTTCCACTGCGCGCACGCGTCCGGGTTTTCCTCGCGGGGCGCGATCCCGAGGCAGTCAGCCGCGAGGCCGGGCATCGTCAGTCCCGAAAGGAACAGCACGCCGGGGATGACGAGCGCTCCGCCTCCAGCCATGAGGCCGATGGCGAGGACGTTGGGGCCCGACGAACCGGTTTCGGTCTCGGTCTCTGTTTCGATCTCGATCTCGCCCGATGCGGTCTCGATCTCGGTCTCGGTCTCGGTCTCGGTCTCGGCTTCGGCTCGTTGGCGATCCACCTTCCCCTGCAGGTCGG
Organism: uncultured Bradymonadales bacterium; assembly: GCA_964411125.1. Taxonomy (GTDB): domain Bacteria; phylum Myxococcota_A; class Bradymonadia; order Bradymonadales; family Bradymonadaceae; genus JBFIHF01. The sequence continues at coordinate 11,810 of CAYPJU010000017.1, forward strand.
CCTTGATCGCGCCGATGTCCTCGAAGCGATTGTCGGGGTCCGCCTTCATCGGAGCTTCCAGCGCCGAAGCGACCTGGAGCGCCTCTTCGTATCGCCCGAGCCCGTCGAGCGCGAGGATCCGGTTGTACTGGTAGACCAGATCGGGGTCCTCCGCGTACGCCTTGTTCAGGAGGTCTTCGGCCTTTTCGAGGTCCCCGTCCTGATACGCCTGGGTCGCCTGCTCGTAGTACTCGGCCGCGGTCGCCGGATCGGCGAAGGCCGACATCGGCGCCAGAAAGGCGAGAAACACGAGCAGGGCGAGAGAACGAACGATCACATTCTTGCGATTCATGGGCGTCCAACCGGGGACAGGGCAGCCATGTGGAGTAGGGTAGTTTTCCTACGGCGTTGCGAGACCGTCAAGTATCTAGACCAACGAAGCGGTTCGGTGCCGAGCGGGAGCGACGGCCCCGACGATGGTCGAGGAACTCTACGGCGGGGGCTTCGGTCGCGTGCAGCGACGGGGGATCGACCTTCTACTGGCGGCTGTCCCGCCGGCCAAGACTAGTTCTTGTCCCAGCGCTTCGGTTCGGTCTTGGTGGTGGAGGGGCGCGTCCACTTCATCTTGGCGGGCGCTTTCTTCTTCTCGGTCGTTTTCTCCGAGGTCGTCTTTGTGGACGTCGTCTTACTCGACGTAGTCTCGGTCTTCGGCGTCGTGGTCGATTTGCTCGCCGTCGAGGTTGCGGTGGTGGTCTTCGTGGACGCGGCTTTCTTCACCGCGGGTTCGGAGGTCTTCTCTTTGGTCGCGACGGTGTCGCCGACTTCGGCTTTTTCGTCCGCTCCGTCGCTCTCCGTCTCGGCGAGCTCGTCGCCCTCCTCCGAATCCTCTTCCACGACTTCTTCCACTGGATCTTCGAGGGCTTCCACGGCGATGTCGCCGGGTTCGTCCTTTGCGGCGATCTCGGCGGGGGGCGTCTCTGCCGCGTTGGCGACGGGAACGTCGGTGGGGCCGTCTCCTTCTGTGTCGCCCTGCGACGTGAGCACGATCAAGCCGACGACAGCGAGGAGGACCGCGACGATCGCCACTACGGCGACGCCGACGAGCATCTTCTGGTTGTCGTTGGAGGGCTCTTCGAAGTCATGGTCCGCGAAGTTCGGAACGTTCGCGGGGGGAGCCCCCGAGTGCATCGGGTTCGGATTCGCGGGCGAGCTGGCGGTGGTGTTCGGCAGGGGCTCGTCGGCCACCGTCGGGTTGGGGTCCTGCAACTGGACGCCGAGGGGCGCGCCGCCGGGCGTGAAGTGTGGCTGCCGCTGGGCGGTCTGGACCGTGTCTACCGCCGGGGTCTGAGCGGTGGGGTTCGGGGTGCCTACCGAACCCATCCCCATCCCGGTGACGTACTCCGCGCTCGGGTCGGTGCCGACCATGCCGGGAAGGGCCGAGGTCGAGAAGCCCATCACGGCGAAGATGTCGGCGAGCATTTGCGAAGCGTCCTGGTAGCGCGCGTCGGGATCCTTCGAGCACGCGCGCTGGACGATCATCCCAATCTCCGGCCGCATGAAGACACCCTCACGCGGGACGATCTCGGGGAGAGGATCGCTGATGTGCATGAACAGCACGGCGAGAGGTGTCGGCGCGTCGAAAGGCGTCTCGCCGGTGAGCATCTCGTACATCATGATGCCGACCGCGTAGATGTCGGCCGGCGGCCCGAGGTCCTTGCGTCCCTGGGCCTGCTCGGGAGCCATGTAGTGCGGCGTCCCGAACACTTCCCCTTCGCGCGTCAGGCCGCGTGTCGCTCCCTCGTTCACCATGCGGGCGATGCCGAAGTCGAGCAGCTTGACGTAGTCTTGCTCGGCGCCGCGCGGCGAAATGATCATGTTCTCGGGCTTCAGATCGCGGTGGACGATGCCGCGCTCGTGCGCCTCGGTGAGGGCGTTCAGGATCTGGGCGGTGACGTGAATGATCCGCTCCAGCGTTAGTTTCTCGGTCTTCAGCCACTTGCCGAGGCTCTTGCCGGGGGCGTACTCCATCACCATGTAGGGATGTTTGCCGTCCTCGAACCCGAAGTCGTAGAGCGTGATGATGTTGGGGTGGTTGAGCCGCGAGACCGCGCGGGCCTCGCGGATGAAACGGTCGCGACCGTTGTCCGAGTCCTTGAGCTCGGTGCGCAACACCTTGAACGCGACCTCTCGCTCCACGGGGAGCTGCAGCGCCCGATAAACCGCACCCATCCCCCCCTCGTTGATCAGGCCGAGGATGACGTATTTGTCCGCCGCCATCCGTCCGATCATCGGATCGGAGGCCGCGTCTTCGGCGTCCTCCTCCGGGATGTAGTAGTAGCCCTCGCAGCGGGGGCAGGCAGCCCCGAGTTCGGGGTTCGGTTCGTGGCAGTTGGGGCAAACGGCCATTACTTGCTCGGTCGGATAGAAAGTTCCTTCGGAACCATACCAGTAGGGTGTGGGAGGCACAACAACGCGGGGTCGCGCGATTGTTCCGCGCGCGGCGGCGTTCCATCCGCGTCCCCCGCCGGGCCCCGAGTGTCCGGCAGGGCACCGATCAGTCCATCGCACCCACGACCACGTCGAGCACGCGGGGCGAGACGACCGTGGGGTCGGCCTCCTCCCCGATCGCGACCATCAGGTGCGTCAGACCGTCGATCTCCACCACCGAACCGCGCCCCTCCATGGCGGCGCGAAGCTCGGCTACGGCATCGGGGTCCGCGTCATAGTCGGCCGTGCCCACGATGGCAGTCGCCCCGCGCTCGCCGAGGGACTCCACGAACTTCTCGTGCAGCGCCCGGTAGGATCTCCAGGTCTCGACGTCGATGCCGAGGATCTCCCCCTTCGCCTTGCCGTCCTTCAGCTCGGCGAGCCCGTCGGTCTGCGCCTTCGCCTGCGCGGCGAGCTCTTTCTTGCGCTGCAGGAGGAGGTCTCCTTCGGGGGTATCTCCCACCTTCGCGAGCTCGGCGTCGAGGAGCTCGATCGAGCGGGCCGTCTGCCACTGCATCAGCTCGTCGAGCCGCCGTGTCGTCGGGGCGAGCAGGACGACGTTCGAATCACTCGACGCCGCTACCATCGCGATCTGAGCTCCCTGGCCGTGACCGACCCAGTGCACGAGGTCGAGGCTGAGGTTGCTCTTCAGAAATCCAGCCGCGGCCTTCGCATCGTCGAGCAACGCCTCCCCCATCCCATCGTCGACGTCGAGGTGCGTTCGCGGGTAACGGCACCATGCCGCCGCTCCCTGCACGCAGGTGCGTTTGTCGTACAGGAGAACGGCGTACCCGGCCGCGGCGAGGTCTTCGGCGATCGTTCGGTAGACGGCGACCTCGGCGGGGAGCGAGGTCGCGAAGGCGGTCTTCATCGTCCCGTCGCGTCCGAGCGGGCCGTAGTCGTGAACGATCACGACGCCGGCGCGCGGCTTCGCCACCCCCGTCGGGCGAAGGAGCGTGCCGTCGAGTTTGACCCCCGCACTTTGGAACTGCACTTCTTCCTCGGTCACCTCGAACACGGTCGTCCCGGCGCGTGCGGCGGCGGTGGTGGTCCGGTCGTCGACCTCTTCGGAAGCTTCGACATCCCGTTCGGGGCTCGTCGCCGTCTCCGCTCGTTTCTTCGGCGCCGAAGCACACCCGACAGCGAGCAACGCCGCCATGAACATCGTGATCGTACGCACTACTTCCTCCTCTTTCGCCGCAGAATCTCTTCGGCCATCAACTCCCAGACTCCGTCTCGTCCCTCGAGGTCGCGGGCGAGATGCGGCGCGACGAAGACGCGGATCTTCTTCACGACCTTGACGAAATCGTCCTGCATTCCGGCGACGACGCGCGAGGTCTCGTGCAGCGAGCGGTAGCGTCGACCCTCCCCCTCGCCGAAGACGAGCTGGACAGTCTCGAGGTTGTCCTTGTCGCGTGGGGGGGTGTCGATGATGACGTCGGCGGGATGCAGCGGGCGCTCGACAAGGTAGGACAGCCGCGCCCGCAGCCGGTCTGTGAGGTCGTAGACCTCGTCGGCCGGCATGTCGTAGATCCGCTCGTACGCTTCCCGGCGCTGCTCTTCGACGTGGGCGCGCGAAAACGTCGCGATCCGCTTGTAGAGGCGACGGTTGTTGTCGACGATCCCGTCGACGATGTAGCGCGTCGCGCTCCCGGTCGGCGTCGCATCGCGCAGCCAGACGAGAAAGTCGTCGTCGCTCTTCTGCAGCAGCGGCTCGAGCAGCTCTTCGGCGGCGACGTCGGTCCCCGAGTAGAACGCCGCCATCGCGGCCTCCACCATCGCCGCGGCGCTCCGGACGGTGTGGTGCCAGTACGCTTCGCTGAACATCGTGTAGCGACCGAACATGAAGATCTCGGCCGAGACCTTCCCCTTCGACGAGAGGGCGATGCGGCGTTCGTCCCGGTCGAGTGTCAGCGACGCGAGCAGGCGATCCCTGTCGTAGTTTCGCCCGTAAGGGACACCGAGGTGGATCGAGTCCCGCTCGAGGTAGTCCATCTTGTCGGCGTCGATCGCCCCCGACACGATCGAGTGCAAGATGCTGTCGATGTTGGAGGGCGCGTCACCGAGTCGCCCGGTGCACAGGCGTGCCACGCGCTCGTGATCGACCCCCCAGTCGTCGCGCAACACCGTCGCGAGCGGGGTCGCTCCTCGCAAGGACTCGATCTCGCCTGCGATGATGCGCCCACCGACCTCTTCGTGTTTCGGCGTGTCCCGTCCTTTGTGGTGCAACGCCTCGAGGTTGTGGGCGAACGAGTAGTGCCCGACGTCGTGTAGCAGGCCTGCGGCGAGGACGGTCATGACGTCTTCCTCGCTCACGGACTCGGCGAACGCCGGCGTTCGCAGCAGGCTGCGGACGTACGCGCCGACGTACCCGTAGACGCCGAGGCTGTGTTCGAAACGCGTGTGGGTGGCGCCCGGGTAGACTAGGTGAGTGGGGCCGAGCTGCCGCACGCGTCGCAGACGCTGGAAGGCGGGATGGTCGACGACACGTTGGACCCGGCGGGTCAACGTGACGTTTCGAAGCTCCGGGATTCGGACGGACGCCGAGGCACCGAGGCCCAGTTCGGGGACCTGCACCAACAAGCGCGCTGCGGCTGCGACTGTGGGGTCGGCCATGTCAGAAGGAATCTTCCGCAGGGCGGATCGTGACCGAACCTGCGGCGATGCGGCACTGGCATGCGAGCCGAACGTTGCGCTCGAGCTCCTCGGGCATCAAGGTCAGCTCTTCGTTCTCGTTGGGGGCGCCCAGGTTCTCGACTCCGTCGAGGACCTCGATGATGCACGTCGCGCACTCGCCTTCCCGGCAGCCGAAGTCGATCTCGGCGCCGGCCTGTTCGATCGCATCCTGGAGCCGCGTACCGTCTGGAACTTCGATCGAGCGACTCTCGGCCGCAAAATTCACGGTGGCCATACTACTACTCGTCTGACGATGAACCCGTTTGACAATGGAACGGGGAAACCACGAAGATCGCCTCGTTCATAAGCCGCTTCGCTCGCAATCTCAAGGGTCGGACGATGATGCCCGCATACGCTCGCTCCATCGCAGCAGCAGCCATGCTCGTCGCGTCGCTCTGCACGATGGTCGCGGAGGCCGCAGCGCAGGAACCGACCCAGGCGGAGGCAAACGCCCTGCTGATCTCGTCGTCGTCGACCACGACGACCACGATCGTCGGTGGGGTCGTCCTCACGGTCGTCCTCACTCGGAAAAAGTCGGATCTGCAGCGCTACCTGCGGGACAACGCCGTCGCGATTCGGGAGGATCTGGGGCGCGGCAGCGGCGCGACGTTTCGCGACATCGCGCAGGTGTTCGGAGTCGCCGACGACGACTTGCCCACTTTCTCTCGCATGCTCCGAGAGCATCGGCGACAGGTCCTCGACCTCGTCGACCCGCGCACGCTCGACCTACGACACACGGAGCTCTTCGCGGAGCTCGTCGTACGCGAGGGCGCAGCCCACGACTTGTTCGGCCCCACCTGAGAGGTCCCGATGGGACGATACTACGACGTCGAGGTCGTCCGCGTGGACGAACTCACCCCCCACCATCGCTCGATCTTCGTGAAGCGGGCCGACGGCGACGATTTTTCGATCCGCGCCGGTCAGTTCCTGATGATGCACTTCGAGCACGACGGGAAGAAGCTCAACCGTTCCTACTCGGTCTCGAACCCCGTCCCGGTCGACGGGCCCGTCGAGGAGCTGGAACTGTGCGTCGCGCTGGTAGAAGGGGGGATCGGCTCGCAGATCGTCGCGGGGTGGGAGCCCGGTGACACCTTCACCGCTTCGGGCCCCCACGGTCGTTTCATTCTTCGACCCGGCGAAGACGTCGATCTGGTGCTGGTCGGCACCGGTACGGGCATCGCGCCCTATCGAAGCATGATCCCGTCTCTCGAGCTCGCGCTCGACGCGGGGCGGCAGATCGATCTCGTGTTTGGCGCCAGGTCGCGCGACCAGTTCCTCTACGACGCGGAGTGGAAAGAGCTGGCTGCGGCGCACACCAACTTCAACTACTGGCGTTGCGCATCGCGCGATCCCGACCCCGCCGCGTGGGAAGACGGCGGCGGCATCGTCGGCAGGGTCCAGCACGCCCTCGACCGTATCGAAACGTCGGAAGACGCCATCTTCTACCTGTGTGGCAACCCGGCGATGGTGGAGGAGGTCACGGAGCGTCTTCAGGCCGACGGTCGTGACCGCCGTTCCATCCGAACCGAGGCCTACACGAGCCCGCCGCCGCGCTAGCCCGGGGCCAGCCCCTCGAGGCGCTCAGTCTCGATACTTGTCGCGCAGGCTGGAGAGGTATTCCTCGTCCGCCTCGGGCACCTGCCCGTCGTCTTCGCCGACCGTGGAGGGCGGTTCGCCGCTGGCGGTGGGCGTCGGGTCGGACCCGCGACGCGGGCGACGCGAGACGACCCATACGGCGCTTATCGCGATGAGGAGGCTGATTACGATCAGACCGATCGTCCACATGTCGTCGAACGAATTCGTATCGATATAACGAAACTCCTCACCGTACGTGGCGACGAGCTTCTCTTTGATCTCTTCCTTGGGGACCCCGTCGCTCGCCATCTGCTGGATGTCGCGTCGCACGTCCGCGGCCTGGCCGGAGGTACACATCGCCAGTGTCTTGCCGGGGCAGAACGGGCTGTAGACCTCGGCGCTCACCTCGTTTGCGATCCGTGTCGCCTCGGCGTCGATCTTCGGCTGTTCACCGAGAGCGACCGTGGGGGAGAGTAGCGAGAGTGCGACGAGGAGCACCGCGGTGCGGACGGGGCGGCGGAGCACGGGGGGGATGCGAGTCATTCGGATTCTCCGGCGGGGGATGTGCCGAAATACGCATCGAGGAGTCGTGCGGTCTCGGGGTCGACGTCTTCGCGTCGAGTGAGAGTCCATCGTGTCGCGACCGGGTCGCGTGGGGTGACGGTCGCCACCACCAGCCGCCCCTCGCGCAGGACGTGGAAATCGACCGAGCGTTCGGCGCGCTGCGCCTCGAGGAGACGGTCGACCTTGCCCGCCGCTTCCCAGCCGTCGATCGCTACGATGCGGTCGCCCGGGTAGAGCCCGTCACGCTCGGCGGGGCTTTGAGCGTCGACGAGACGGATCGTGCCGTCGTCCTTCGTGACGATGCCGAAGTAGGGCGGGGCGCCTGGCTCCTGCTCACACGCGAGGTGGAGGCCGAAATTCTCGAGCCAGTCGTTCCAATCGGGCTCGTTGGTCGAGCGGACGAACACGTCGAAGAACTCCGACAGGTCGGTGCCCGTGACCTCCTCGGCGATCGCCTGGTAGCCGCCTTCCGGGTAGCCGCGTTCTTTCGAGTACTGGAACCAGAGGTGCCGCATGACGTCGTCGAGGCTCTGCGCTCCCGAAGTATCCACGCGGATGACGGCGTCGAGTACGAACGCGGCGAGCGCCCCCTTGAGGTAGTACGAGACGTCCGCGTTCCGGTTGTTCGGGTGCGGTTGGTACGCCTTGATCCAGGCGTCGAAGCTCGCGTCGAGCAGGGACGCCGATCTTCGACCGGGGGAGTCGTTCTGCAGCCGGCCGATCATCTTCCCGAACGTCTCCAAAAACTTCGCCTCGTCGATCAGACCGGCACGCAGGATGGAGATCCACTGGTAGTAGGAAGTGACCCCTTCGACGGTCCAGAGATCGCGGGTGTAGTTTTCGTTCTGGTAGTCGAACGGCCCCAGACGCTCGGGGCGGATGCGCTTGACGTTCCACACGTGAAAATGCTCGTGGGAGACGAGGCTCAGGAAGTTGAGGTAGTCGTCGTCGAAGCCGTCCGTCGCGGCCGGGTTGCGAAGTTCGTGGCGAGGGTAGACGAGGACGGTCGAGTTTCGATGCTCGAGCCCGCCGTAGCTTCCCTGCGTCAGGAAAGTCATGAACAGGAACCGGTCGTACGGGACCTCGCCGCCGAAGATCCCGGCGCTCGCCTCGATGATGCTCGCCGTGTCCTCGGCGAGCCGCTCCGGTTCGGGGAGGTCACCCCCCCAGACCACGTAGCGATGCGGAACGCCGCACGCCTCGAATTCGAACTCGGTGAGGTCGCCTGCGAGGATCGGGCAGTCGAAGAGCTCGTCGAAATCGGTGGCCTCGAAGAACGGAGTCTGCCCCTCCTTTCGCGACAGGCCAGACCAGACCTTCCAGCCGTCGGGGACCTCGACGATCACCTCGATCTCGTCGGAGAGGCGTTCGACGGGATACATGAAGAGGGCGGGGCCGTGCAGGAAGGCGTGGTCCCCCTCGACGTGGTTGAACCGCGGGTTGAGGTCGTGCGCGTAGACCTCGTAGGTCACGGTGACTTCGCGCGACGTCAGCGTGTCGACGCGCCAGCGTGCTTTGTCCTGCTTGGTGACGGCGCGGCGATCCCCCTCGGAGTTCGTAGCGCGAACGTTGCGAACGAAGCGCGAGTACTCGCGTACCAGGTACGACCCGGGGGTCCAGACGGGCATTGCGATGTCGACGAAGCCGTCTTCGTCGGTGCCGCGGATCGTCATCTCGACGTTGACGATGTGGCTGTGTGGCGAAGGGACGCTGATGCGAAAGCGGATCGGCTTGGTCATCGGTAATCCTTCGTCAGATGCGACGGCGATCGAGGAATTCTTGATCGGGGTGAAGGTCGACGTAGTCGATGAGCACCTGCAGGTAGCTCGAAAGGTGCGGGCAGCGGATGCCGGTCCCCTCGAGCGCCCGCTCGACCTCGGTGGTGTCGTAGCGCGCGTCGTGCGTGAAGTAGCGGACGACCTCGCGCGGAAGTCCGAGCTTCTCTTCGATGCGGTCGTTCTCCATCACCCGGCTGACGAGGCTCGGGGGGACGCTTCCGACCGATCCGGTCTTGTTCATCAGCTCGAGGGTCAGGGAGACGATGTCACGGGCCCGCATCGGGCTCGGATCGGCGAGCTGGTAGGTTTCGCCCTCGTGGCCGGGGGCGAGCCCGAGCTCGGCGAGGGCGGCCGCGACGTAGTCGATCGGCACCATGTTGACGAGCGCGCGCCCGCTACCGATGTTCGGGAACGGTAGCCAGTCCGGATACTTTCGGACCAGCTTCAAGAAGTAGTAGGGGCCGTCGTATTTGTCGGTCTCGCCGGTGACGGAGTGTCCGACGACGATCGCGGGGCGGAAGATCGTCGTGGGGACGTCCTCGAACCGGCGCTGAACTTCCACCTCGGCCCAGAACTTCGTCGCCTCGTAGTGGTTACGGTGCGCCTGGCCTTCGTCGAGCTCGTCCTCGAAGACCATCCCTTCGCGCTCGCCGGAGACGAAGCACGTCGACACGTAGTTGAGCCGTTTCAGGTCTTTGCATGCTTCGCAGAAGTCGAGGACGTTGCTCGTCCCGCCGACGTTCACGCGGTAGGCCTGCAGCTCGGGGACGGCGAGGTCGTAGATGGCGGCGAGGTGCCACACGACGCCAACCGACTTCTTTAGGGCGTCGGCGTGCTCACCGAGGCCGAGGTCGGGGGCGGTGATGTCCCCCTCGACGATGCGCGCTTCGAACGGGAGCTCACCGTGGTCTCGGATGATCGCCTCGAGGCGCGCCTGGGCCACGTTGCGGAATCGCGATTCCACGAGCAGCCACAACGTGCCGCCCGTCATTCGCTCGGCGAGCTCGTCGATGAGGTGCCTGGCGAGGAAGCCGGGAAAGCCAGTGAGGAGGGCGTCGGACGCCGCGAAAGATTTGGGTTTGCGTTTGGCCATGCGACCAACGTTCTACACTCCGCCGCGCACCAGCCGCAAGCCCGCGGCCACGCGTCACTCGCAGTCCCGGCAGACGCAGACGCCGACGTTCTCGCCGGGCGATTTGGCGCAGTCCTGATTCTCGGTGCAGTTGTCTTCGGAGAGGCAGCCGGACCAGCAATCTCCGAAGGTCCAGCTTCCGCAGTGCTGGCTCGGCTGACAGATCTCGAAGCGCGCGGGAGTCTGAGGGTTTCCGCATGCCGTGTAGCCGGGATCGAGGTCCTCTTCGTCGACGGCGGGGAAGGTCGCGAGGTCTGTGCACGTCCCCCAGTTCTGGCCGGAGTTCTTGGCGCAAACTTGCTCGTGCGAGCAGTTGTCGTCGGAGAGGCAGCCGGTGTGGCACCAGCCGTTCTTCTGCGAAGCACAGTACTGGTTGGGGTGGCAGATGACGCCGTTCTCGGGGTTCGGCAGATCGTTGCACGGCGTGTAGCCGCGGGCGAGCCGCGTGTCGTCGTCGTAGTCTTCGGCGCAACCGACCGGAACCAGAAAGAGAGCAAAAAGAAGAGCCCAGCGCATCGTTCACCTCACGAAGTTCATTCGTGGGCAACCGACGCAGAGCCGGGCTCGGTATTCAGATTGTAATGTGCGCGCCGCGGTCAGTGCGCGTGGTCGTGGTCGGCCTCGCCGTCGGCGTGGTCGTGACCGTGCTCGTCGGCCTTCGGCTCGATGGCAGCGGGTGCGTCCCCGGGCTGATACTGCTTGAGCGCCATGCCGCACAGCGGGCACTTGCCATCTTCGGGCTTCTCGGTCGCGGCCCAGTGGACGGTGCCCATGTCGCAATACCATGCACCGGCGGGGAGGCGTTCGGGCTTCACCGGCGGGTCGAGCTTTCCGCCCTCGGCGGTGAGCTCGATCTTCTCGCCGTCCTCGATGGCGTCGGCCTTCTCCTCGGCGGCTTCCTCGACCGCTTCGGCCTTGTCTTCGAGGGCTTCGGCCTTCGCCTCGCCCGCCTCTTCGACCGCCTCGGCTTTCTCTTCGGCGGCCTCTTCCTGCTTGTCGCACGCCGCGAAGAGGAGTCCGGTCGCGAGCATCGTGTGTAGGATCAGTTTTCGCATCACGCTTCCTTCTGTTTGGGTTTCAAAATCGTGCTCAGCTCGCCGAACCGCAGATAGAGCGCGGGGACGACGATCATGTTGAGGGCGGTGGAGGTCACCAGCCCGCATAGGATCACCAGGGCCATCGGCGCCTGGATCTCGCTGCCCGGTTCCCCCGCTTTCATCGCGAGCGGGATGAGCCCCAGGCCACTCGCGAGCGCGGTCATCAGGATCGGAGCGAGCCGCTCCGAAGCGCCGCGAGCCACTGCCTCGCGAAGGTCCAGGACGCCTTCTTCGAAGTGCAGATGACGTATGTGAGAGACTAGCAAGAGTCCGTTCCTCGTCGCTACGCCGAACAAGGTGATGAATCCAATGACCGACGCGACCGACAACACTCCGTCGAGCGCGTAGATGCCCACCACACCACCGATCAGCGCGAGGGGCAAGTTTGCCATCACCAGGAGAGCGTCGCGGCTCGACCCCAACGACAGGAAGAGCAGCAGAAAGATTCCGACGATCACGATGCCGGTGAGCAGCGTGAGGGTGCGAGAGGCCTCGGTCGCGCTCTCGAACTGACCTCCGTATTCGACGTGGTAGCCTTCCGGGAGGTCGACGGTACGGTCGACCTCCTCGCGGATCTTCTCCACGGTCCCGACGAGGTCGGCGTCGGAGACGTTGCAGGAGACGACGATCTTGCGCTGCGCATTCTCGCGGCTGACGCGGTTGGGGCGCAGGTCGCGGCGGACTTCGGCGAGCGCGTGCAGGGGCACGCGGGCCCCGTTCTTCGAAACCACCAGGGTTTCGCGAATCCGCTCCAGGTCCTCGGTCGCCTCCGCGGGGTACTTCACGATCAGTTCGAAGCCGCGCTGGCCCTCGAGCACGCGGGTAGTCTCGTGCCCCACGAACGCCGTCTCGATCGCTTCGGCGACGTCGCTGACGTGAAGCCCGTAGCGGGCGATCGCGGGACGGTCGAAGTCGACGACGAGGAACGGGATGTCGAGCTGCTGTTCGACGTTGAGGTCGACGACTCCCGCGACGCCCGAGGCGGCCTCTTCCACCTGGCCGGCGAGTCGCCGCAGCTCGTAGAGGTCGGGGCCGAAGATCTTGATCGCGATGTTCGCCCGGGTCCCAGACAGCATGTGGTCGATGCGGTGGCTGATCGGCTGACCGATCGTGAACATCACCCCCGGAATCTCGGCGAAGTCCCGACGGATCGCCGCCAGGAGCTCGGCCTCCGAGCGGTCCTTCATCGCGAGCGACACCTCGATCTCGGTAGCGTTGACGTCCTGCGCGTGCTCGTCGAGCTCGGCTCGCCCGGTTCGCCGCGAGGTGGACGTCACCTCCGGGTGAGCGAGCAGCGTCTCTTCGACTCGCCTGCCCAGCGCGTTCGATGTCTCGAGCGAGGTTCCCGGCAGCGTGATCGCGCTGATGGTGAGGTTCCCTTCGTTGAAAGGCGGGAGAAAGGACTGTCCCGTGAACGCCAGGGCGACGAGCGCCGCCGCTAGCGCGGCGAGGGACGCCGCCGTGATCATCCGCCAGCGGTCGATCGTTCGGGCGAGCACCGGCTCGTAGCCCCGTCGTATGAGGCGCAGCAGGCGGCTCTCGTCCTCGTGCTCGATCGAAGACGTGCCGGGCAGCAGGTAGTAGCAGAGGGCCGGGGTCACCGTGAGCGCCACCACGAGCGATGCGGCGAGGGAGACGATGTAGGCGAGGCCCAACGGCTGGAGCAGGCGACCCTCGACGCCCGACAGGAAGAAGAGTGGGAGGAAGACCAGGATGATGACGAGCGTGGCGAAGACGATCGAGGCGCGCACTTCCTTGCTGGCGCGGAAGACCACTTCGAGGTCGGACAGCTGCTCGTCGGCCGGGAGTTTCGCGTTGAGCCGAAGCCGGCGCACGACGTTCTCGACGTCGACGATGGCGTCGTCGACGAGCGCGCCGACCGCGATCGCCATCCCTCCGAGCGTCATCGTGTTGATCGTGCCCCCCATCGCCTCGAGGACGAGCGCCGCGCTGATGAGCGACAGTGGGATCGCCGCGGCCGTGATCGCGGTCGCGCGGATGTTCGCGAGGAAGAAGAGAATGATCAGGACCACCAGGATCGCGCCGTCGCGCAACGCTTCGACGACGTTGCTCACCGAGATCGAGATGAAGTCGGCCTGGCGGAAGAGATCGCGCTCGAGCGTCATCCCCTCGGGGAGAGCGCCGTCGAGCTCGTCGAACACGTGGTCGAGGCGTTCGGTCAGGTCGAGCGTGTTCGCGTCGGGTTGCTTCTTGATCCCCATCACGACGCCGTCGAGCCCGTTGTACCCTCCCTCGCCCCGCTTGAGTGCCGGCCCGACCCGTACGGTGGCGACGTCGGCGATCGTGATCGGTAGCCCGTCACGTTCGCCCAGCAGAGTCGAGCCGATGTCGTCGAGGCGATCGATGCGTCCGAGCCCGTAGATGAGGTACTCGCGGCCGTTCTCCGAGTAGAAGCCGGCGGAGACGTTCTCGTTGGTCTCCTGCAGCACTTCGGCGACCTCGCCGATGGAGAAGCCGAGGGCGGAGAGCCGGGCGGGGTCGACCTCGACCTGATACTGCTTCACCCCGCCTCCGATCGGGACGACCTGGGCCACGCCGGGGACGGCGAGGAGGCGTCGCCGGACGAGCCAGTCCGCCTCGGTCCTGACCTCGACCGGCGTGTGCCGGTCGGAGGTGAGGGCGACGAACATGATCTCCCCCATGATCGACGAGATCGGTCCCATCGTCGGGGGATCGATCTCAGGCGGGAGCTGCGACCGGACCAACTGGAGCTTCTCGGAGACGATCTGTCGGGCACGGAAGATGTCGGTCCCCCAGTCGAACTCGACCCAGACCACGGAGACGCCGACCCCTGTGGCGGAGCGAACCCGGCGGACGCTCGTCGCGCCGTTCATCGCAGATTCCACGGGGTAGGTGATCTGGCTCTCGACCTCTTCGGGCGCCATCCCGTGGGCTTCGGTGATCACGGTGACGCTCGGCGCGGTGAGGTCGGGAAAGACGTCGACCTGCATCTGGGTGGCTCGCCAGGACCCCCAGACGAAGAGACCGAGCGCGGCGAGCACCACGATCAGTCTGTTCTGCAGCGACCAGCGAATGATTCCGTCGAGCATCGATACCCTCAGTGTGCGTGCCCGTGGCCCATCGACTCGGTCGACGTGCCGGCGAGCTTCACGAAGTAGGCGCCTTCGGAGACCACGATCTCTCCTTCCTCGAGCCCCTCGAGGATCTCGACGACGCCGCGGTCACGAACCCCCACGCGGACCGTTCGCCGTTCGAAGGTCTCGCCGCCACGGACGACGTAGACGACGTCGAGCCCCTTCTCGTCGAGAATGGCGGTCTTCGGGATCGTGAGGGCTTCGCGGGGCTCGCCGTTGAAGACGTGTGCTCGAACGAAGGCGCCGGCTCGGACGTCGCGGACTTCGGCCTGGGGGCCGATCGCGAAGATGAGAGGTGCCGTGCGGGTGTGCGGGTCGATCACTTCGCCGAAGCTGACGAGTTGTCCTCCGTCGGCGACGTCGATCGAGATGGGAGGGGCGTCGGGGTTCGGTTCGAACCAGACGCCGGTCGGCTCGTTCAGTTTCCGCAGGTTCGCTTCGGGGACGTGAGCCTCGAGCCAGAGGCGAGAGCGGTCGACGACGCGGAGGAGGGGCTGGCCGGCGGAGACGAATCCGCCCTCGACGAGGTTTCGCATCGCGACGGTGCCGTCGATCGCGCTCCGGATCGCGACCGCGCCGTTTCGTCGCCCGCGTTTCGCGTCGAGGGTGTTGGACTGGCCCAACCGCTGCCTCGCGCGGGAGGCCTCGGCCTGCGCGATCTCCACGTCGCTCTCGACGTCGCGCAGGCGCCGCGCGGGGAGGGCGCCGGACTCCACGAGCCCACGGATTCGTTCGGCGTCACGTCGCGCGCGGGCGAGGGCGACCTCGGCCTTGCGGAGCTCCGACTGGACCGCGGCGATCTCCGAAGCGTCGAGTTTGGGGACCACCCAGGCGACCACGTCGCCCGCGGCGACGTTGGCTCCGACCTGCGGGATCCCGGTGTCGGGGGCCGCGATGCGACCGTCGAAGGGGGCGGTCACGACCGCCTCGCCTTCGGCAGAAGGCCGGACCGTCGCGTCGACGCCGATCGACGGTCGGATCGCCTGGCGGACCACCCTGGCGAGGCCGAAGTCGACGCGCCACTGCTGCTCTTTCTCGAACGTCACTTCACCGCCGTGGTCGTGCTCGTCGTCGGGGACCGAAGCCTTGTCGGCGTAGACGGTGACCGGCGCGATCGTGAAAGTCTCCGACGCGTCGCCGACTCGAAGCACGAAGACGAGTGAGCGCTCGCCGGCATACTTCGGGCGGATCGTGGGCTCGAAGACGCCGGGCCGCACTGGGGTCTCGACCTCCCACCGCTCGCCGGGCGCGTCGGTGCCCGTCAGGACGACGCTGAGCGCGCCCTCTTCGACCGGGCTGTAATCCGACAGGCGGGTCGCATGGACCGCGATTTCGGTCTCGTAGCCCCCGACGAGCGTCGGGTACTCCACGAACAGTTCGAAACGTTCGCCGAGGCGGGTGACGTGTGCCGAGGCATGTGCGGCGTGGTCGTGGTCACCGTGTCCGTCGCCCGCGTGATCACCGTGGTGGTCGTCATGCCCCCCTTCGCCGTGTGCGTGGCCGTGGCCTCCGTGGGGTGCGTTGTCGCAGGCGATCGCGAGGACCAGCCACGACAGTACGATCATCATTCGTTTCATCGCCGACCTCCCGGCGCCAGGGTTCCCAGGACGGACCGAAGCTGCAGCTCCGCCATCCGTGCTTCGGCCTCGAGCTCCACGAGATGGAGCCGCGACTCGACGAGTCCCCGGTATGCATCGAGGAGCTCCAGGAGGGCGAGCTCCCCCGCGTCGTAGGAAAGCCGAGCGGTCTCGACGATCGAGGCCGCGCGGCGAACACCGTCGGTCTGGTACTGCTCACGCGTGGTACGCAACCGCTCGATCTGCTCGACGAGCCCCTCCGCCTCGGCATGGGCGAGACGCGTCTCCAGCTCCGCGCTCGCCTCGGCCTCGGCTGCACGCGCCTCCGCCTCGAGCCGCGGTCCTCTGCCGGCGGGAGCGAAGGGGAGGGTGATGCCGAAGCCGACGACGAAGCCGTGACGGCGATCGCCGGTCGGGCCGACGCCGCGGTAACCGACGCCGACGGTCGGCTCCGGAATCCACCAGATCGAGGCAGCCTCGGCGGCGGCTCGCGAACTTTCGGCGCGGCGGGCAGCGGCGGCGATGTCGGGGCGGTCGGCCACCTCCGCGATGGGCGGCAGTTCGCCCGGCATCACCTCGCCGACCGGCTCGACCGTCGTCGCTCCGAGCCCGACGAAGCGAACGAGTCGCGTCTCGAGGCGTCCTTCCTCGGCAAGGGCGACCCCGAGGGTGGCGCGGATGTCGGCCACCTCCTTCTGTACACGCTCCAGCTCGTAAGGCGAGCTTTCACCAGCCTCCACCCGCGACTGAAAGTGCGCGACGACCTCGCCCATCTGCTCGAGCCACGCGCGCGAGATTGCGACGCGGCGACGGGTCGCAGCGAGCTCCCAGTACATGCGTGCCGTGACGAACGCGACCGTGCGCCGCTCCGCTTCGTTCTCCAGCTCCACGGCCGCCGCCCCGAGCTCGGCAGCCGCAGCGTGGCGGCCGCGTCGTCCCGAGATGGCGAGCGGTTGCTCGAGCGCGATCGTTTGCTCCGACCCCGCGTCGTCGAACAGTTGCTCGTGCTGGAAGGAGAGCCCCGGGTTGGGCCAGACGCGGGCCGAGACCACTTCGGCTCGCGCAGCTTCGGCGCGCGCGGACCAGACCTTCCCGCGGTCCGCCTGCGACAGCGCCGCTTCGATTACTTGCGCCTCGGTGAACTCCTCCGCGAACCCCAACGTCGGGACGAGACAGAAGACGACGAGCGCAGAGAGGAACCGAGGGGTGGTCGGTTTTATCGCCGACGGCGGTTCGAACGTGGCCATGGGTGGTGGTCTTCCGATGGGAGAGGTCGCGTCAGAGTAGACGGGCGAGGACGTGCTCGGCGCCGTGGTGTAGAGCGTCGTAGGTGCGGGCGAAGGCGAAGATGGCGAGCCCGGCGATGCCAAACAGCCACCGCGATCGAACTCGAACCCATCGACCGTCCACCAGCGCGCGGACCCGCGCTTCGAGGTCGCCACCGCCGAAGCTCGATATACCGACGGACGTTCGACCCAGGGCGAATCGTCGGGTGGCGACGATCGCTTCGGCGACCGTGAGACGATCCCCGACCGTTTGTGCCGCCGATTCGTCGCACGCCTGTTCGCAGGCGAGCTCGATCTCGTGGCGAATGCTGCGCCCGAGCGCGGGCGTGTGCCACATGGAAAAGATTCGAACCGCCAGCTTCACGAGCGCGTCGCGACGCGCGGCATGCGCTCGTTCGTGAGCGAGCACCGCGGCGAACTGCGCCTCGGTGAGCTCTTCCCGAAGCGCGCTCGAGACGAAGACACGAGGGGCGAGGAACCCGACGCTCCAGGCGATCGCTTCGTTGCCGGGGACGATCCAACCCCCGACCTGCTCGTCCCAGGTCGAGACCGACTCGAGAGACTTGCAGACGGCGCGCACCCGCTGAAAGCCGTAAAGCTCGAGAGCGACGTTCCAGATCCCGAAAACCCCCATCAGGAGCGCGAAAGCGGCGAGCCCGGTCCCCACGCCGGGGGGCTCCGTGTGCAGGATGCAAACGTGGAAGGCCTTGCCGAGGTGATGGCTGCAGTGGTCAGCGACGATCCCCAGAATCTCGAGGGTCGAGGGCATGAAGGTCACGACGACGAGAAACGCTGCGAGCAGCGCGGGGAGGAGGGCGAGGAGCGAGAGGAAGTGGAATCGCGCCGACGGCTCGAGTTTCCGCAGATGCGGAAGGAGCCGCGGGATCGCCAGCGATGCGACGGCCCCTATCAAGGCCCCACCTGCGCCGAGCACCGCGACGATTGGCAGCCAGCCGAGTAGCGCGGTCACGTCTCCTCCTGGGCCGCACGGCGTCTGGCGATGAGCGCTTCGAGCTCGTCGAGCGTATCCGAACCCGCGGCGTCGGCGAGGTTCACGAAGGCTTCCAGGGCCACCGAGATCTGTGACCCGGCGAGCTGCTCCACGAGCGAGCCCACGACCTGCTCGGTGAGCTCTCTCCGGTCGAGCTTCGCGCCATAGACGTACGCGTGTCCGACCTTCTCGCGCGTCAACAAACCCTTCTCCCAGAGTCGTTTGAACGTCGACTGCACCGTGTTGTGCGTGATGCCCCGCTCGACACCGAGCGACGCGTGGGCGGCCTTCACGTCGCAAGGTCCGGCGCACCAGACGTGCTCGAGCACGGCCATCTCGAGCGCGCCCAGATTCGAGAGTTCTGCGAGTGATTCCATCGGCGTTCCGGTCAGAGCCGTGCGCCGCGTCGGGGCGCCGTGCGTTTCCTTCATCGCTCGACACGGTAGTGGCGTCAAAAACCGATTGTCAATCGGTTTTGATGATCTTCTATCAGGTGATGTCAGCGGCGAGAAGGTCGAGATGTCTCTATCAGTGACTGCGAACACCGGAGGAGAACATGAAACTGAAAATTCGCCGCTGGCTCGTCTGCCTCATCTGCCTCTGGGGTTGTGGATCCGATGTCGTCAAGAAGAGCGGCAAGGCCGACGCTCCGCAGTTCGACGACGCCGGAGCAATCGAGGACGGTTTCGCCCACGGAAAGGACGACGATCCCGGAGACGCGGGAATGCCGGAATCGGGGAGCGATGCGGACACGGCAGCGCCTACGCCCGACGCTGTTCGCACCGGCAGTTGCGGTGACGGCGTCCTCGATCCCGGTGAGTTGTGCGATGGCGACTGCCCCGCAGACTGCGGCAGCGACGACGATCCGTGTAGGAACGGCGTACTCGTCGGGAGTGCCAGCGGATGCGATGCGCGCTGCGTCTACCAGCCGGCGTCGACGTGCGCCGACGGCGACGGATGCTGCCCGTCCGGCTGCGAGGGCTTGGACGAAGACTGTGGCTGCCAGCCGAATGGGACCTGTGGAGGCAATGGCTTCGAGTGCGGAACGTTCGACAACGGTTGCGGACAGGTCGACTGCGGGGAGTGCGCGCAAGGCTCGGCCTGCATGGACCATCGGTGCGTGCCGGACGCCCCGTCGACCCCGTTCGGAGGAAAGTGCCCCAGCGCGGGGTGCCCCGAGTGTTTCGAGGCGGAAGCGGGAAACTCCGGGGGCTTCTGCTCGGACCGCTGCGGTCCGGGGGCTGGATGCGGTGCTGGCGCTCATTGCCTGGACATGGGTTGGTGTGTGGCCGATTGCTCGGCGCACTCCGACTGCCGACCCGAACATCGGTGCGTCGACGTCGACTCCGACGGGACGAAGGAGTGCTGGGAAACGGGGTCCGGTATGGGCCGGGTGGGGGATTCGTGTTCGTTTCACAGCGATTGCGGAGGAGGTCTCGATGGGTACTGCATGGTCCACGACCGCGGTGGGTTCTGCACCGAGACTTGTGCGTTCGACGCCGACTGTCCGAGCGGATTCAACTGCGCAGGCCAGCAATGCATGCCTGCCTGCGACTTCAACTTCGACTGTGACCCGGGACTCGAATGCGTGGACTGGGACTTCTTCGGCGGCAAAGAATGTTTACCCGAAGGTCTGGTGGGCATCGGCGACTACTGTTTCGACCTCGAACAGTGCCCCTCCCCCATGTCATGCGTCGACAACCACTGCACTGAACTGTGCCAGCCGGGGACGTGCCCGGTCGGGGCTGCCTGTGAGCCGACTACCAACTGGTGCCGCCTGGAGTGTGCTACGGACGGAGACTGCACCGCCTCTCAGGATTATCACTGCGCCAGTGTCGGCAGCGGAGGAGAGAGGCTCTGCGTACCGCGCTGAGGTCGACCGACGCGGCCGGCGCCGGGGACCTCGGAGTGAGGGGAGCTTCGACTTCTTCGCGTGAGCCGTCAGAACCAGCTCGGTTCGGTATTTCGGGTGGTGCAGAAGACCTCGTCGCGCCCTTCGATCGACGCGCACCACTCCCGCTCGCCGGGTTCCATCGGGATGCTGACGCATTCGCACATCCCTTTGACCTGTCGGCAGTCCATCTTCAGGACCTTCCAGGCGTTCGGATCGTCGAGGAAGAGCGCGGTGTCGACCTTGAAGGGGAAGCACGGGTCGCGGTGGGAGGCGACCTGATAGGCGACGTACCCGATCACGAAAATGCCGATCACGAGGGTGACCATCGCGCGGGCCAGCCACCGCTCGGGCGGAGGGCCGGCGCTCTCGATCTCTGCCTTCACCGCAGCGAGCCGTTCGGCCTGGCGGTCGAGCTCCGACGGGTCCGTGGGCGAATCCTCGGGGCTCGACCCCTCGGCTGCTTGCGGCTCGGAGCTCTCCGAAGGTTCGGACTGCTCGTTTTCTGATTCGTCGTCCGTCATCGAGAGTCATTGTACCGCGCAGGGAGCCGAGCGCCATTCCCTGGTTACCCCGCGTCTCTGCGAGGCGGAGGCGGTCAGTCTTCGGGCAACTCGTAGCCCGTCCCCTGGCGCAGGAGGCCGACCGCACGGACGACCGAGGGGTGCGGATCGACGCTCTTGAAGACGGCGTAGACGGTGGAGACGGCGTCATCGAGCCGCGCCAGGATGACGAGCTTGCCTTCGTCGCACGCTGCCCGAGCAGTGTCGGCGGGGAGAACGCTCACACAGCCAGTCTGCACAGTGGTCGACATCATGATCTCGACGTTGTCGGTCTCTCCCACGATGTCGGGGAAGATGCCGTGGGTGGAGAGGTACTGGTCCACCTCGAATCGGTACTTGGAGCGCGGGGTGTAGTGCATGAACCGGACGTGATTGAGCCCGCCGGGGATGTCCCCGTCGAGCTCGTCGGCACATTCGGGGGTGGTGACGAAGACGAGCGTCGGCTCGTGGACGGGCTCGATCTTGAGATCGTGGGCTTCTCGTTCGGTCGGCAGGTTCTCCGAGAGGAGGATGTCGAGCTCTCCGTTGAGCAGGTCCTTGACGAGGTAGGAGTAGTCGCCCTGCCGCACGCGAACGAGCACGTCGTCGTCGGAGTAGAGGGGAACGAAGTAGCGGCCGGCGAACACCGAGGTCACCGTGGAGGTGACGCCGACCTCGAGCCGGATTCGCTGGTCGGGGTCCTGAAGCCCGAACGAGTTCAGCATCCTGTCGATCGACTGGGTGATCGCCGAGGTCTGCTCGAAGACCTGACGTCCCGCATCGTTGAGCCGCAGGCCCCCCGACTCCCGATCGAAGAGTTTCGCTCCGAGGAACTCCTCGACCTGGCGTACCTGGTGGCTGATCGTCGGCTCAGTCACGTGCAGTCGTTCGGCAGCGGCTTTGATGGATCCCTCTTCGGCGACCACATGGAAGTAGCGCAGGTGGTTGAGGTTCGGGAACATCGCTTGATAACTCATCGGACTCGACTCGGTGGCAGTGTCGCGGGGCGCTCGGGGCTTCAGATCTTCCGCAGGAAGACGCGTTGCACGGTGTGATTCGGGCCCTTCTGCAAAACGAGGTTGGCGCGTTCCCGGGTCGGCAAGATGTTCTCGATGAGGTTCGGCTCGTTGATGGATGTCCAGACCGTCTCCGCGAACGTTCGAGCCTCGTCGTCCGTCATGTCCGCGTACCGGTGGAAGTACGAGGCGCGGTCCTGGAAGGCGGTGTCGCGCAGCGTCATGAGCCGGTCGACGTACCACTTTCGCAACTGCGGGATCTCGGCGTCGACGTAGACGGAGAAGTCGAAGAAGTCGCTGACGAAGATGTTGGGTGCTTCCCCTGCCGAGGTCCCACTGTTGAGAACGTTGAGCCCTTCGATGATGACGATGTCGGGGCGGTCGACGGTGATCGTCTTGCCGGGGACGATGTCGTAGTGCAGATGGGAGTATACGGGGCTCGGGACGTTCCGCATACCTGCTTTCACGTCGCTGACGAACTGCAGGAGCGCCGCAAGGTCGTAGGATTCGGGAAACCCTTTGCGGTCCATCAACCCGCGTCGCTCGAGCTCTTCGTTGGGGTAGAGGAAGCCGTCCGTGGTGACCAGGTCGACCTTGGGGTGCCGCGGCCAGCGACGGAGCAGCTCCTGCAGAACCCTGGCGGTCGTGCTCTTTCCGACGGCGACCGACCCGGCGAGTCCGATGACGTAGGGGACCTTCTCGGCGGGGTGTCCGAGGAACTCGGCGGTGGCGTCGTACAGCGTCTGTGTCGCTTCGACGTAAAGGCTCAGGAGCCGAGAGAGCGGCAGGAAGACCCGCTCCACTTCGTCGAGGGAGAGCGGAGCGTTGATCCCACGGAGACGCTCGAGGTCGGCTTCGTCGAGTGTCAGTGGCGTGTCGGCGCGCAGTCGCGCCCACTCCGTCGGAGAGAACTCGACGTAAGGGGACGTCGACAAATCGGGGTCCTGATGATCGGGGAGGGCGGCTGTCATGACTTCGTATCGTTCAAGCTAGCTCCCAGATAATCTGTTCGCCGTACTCGGACAAGTACGCTTCGAGGGCAGCATCCCACGGCTGGAAGTGATCGAGGCCTAGCGTACGCAACGCCAGGTTGTCCAGCACGCAATAGCGCGGGCGAGGGGCAGGCGCACCCCAGCGCTCCTGCGAAACTCCCTGCACCTCGACGTCGAGCGTCATCTTGTCGACGAAGGTCCGCACGAATTCGTACCAGGTGCAAGAGTCGTGGCACGAGGCATGGAAGACCCCGCCGACCGGTTGCGCGCCGAGCGCGATCGCGGTGCGCGCCACCTCCAGGGCGGGCGTGGGCGCGACGACCTCGTCGTCGATCACCGCGATGGTCCGCTTCTTCGAGAGCGCCACGTTGACGAGCCGGCGCAGCGGATTGCGGCCGTACCGCGAGTACATCGGGCCGGGGCGCAGCACGACCGCGCCCGGAAGGTTCCTCGCGACCTGTTGTTCTCCCCACAGTTTGCTGCGCCCGTACACGTTCACCGGCGCGGGCTGGCGAGCCTCGTCGATCGGGGCGGAGTGCCCCGGCCCGAAGACGTAGTCGCTGGAGACGTGGACGAGGCGGGCTCCGGCCTCACGCGCATGGGCCGCGACGATCGCAGCGCCGAGCCCGTTCACTTTCATCGCGTGCTCGCGCAGGCTCTCGGCCTGGTCGATCAAGGTGTACGCCGCCGCATTGTAGACGATGTCTGGCTTCGTGCGCGCGAAGAGCTGGGCGACCGCCCCGGGGGAAGTCACGTCACAGTCCTCACGGTCGGCCGCGACGACGTCCGCCCCTCCGCGTCTCAATTCCTCCACGAGCTCCGTGCCCAACTGTCCGGCCGCCCCTAGTACCAGGTTCCTCATTCCCTCTCCCTCGCTCGAACGATCGACTTCAGCGTACACGATCCGGACGCAACCTACCTCCCGGTTACGCTGGCCGCGCCGAAACGACACCGCTATAAGTTGCCCATGAAGATCGCGTTCACTCACAATCTCAAAGTCTCTGACGCCGAAGAACAGGCGGAGTTCGATTCCCCCGAGACCGTCGAAGCCCTCGCCGAGGCCCTGGGCTCGCTCGGTCACGACGTCCACCGCGTCGACGTCTCCGGGGTCGCCTCTCGCCTGGTCGCGCGGCTCGAGGCGCTTCAGCCCGACCTCGTCTTCAACACCGCGGAGGGCTCGCACGGGCGATATCGCGAGGCGTTCTACCCCGCCTTGTTCGAGCAGTTGCGGCTCCCTTTCACCGGAAGCGGGGCATACGTCTGCGCCGTCACGCTCGACAAACAGGCCTCGAAGCTGCTCGTCGCGCAGCACGGCGTTCCGACGCCGCGCTGGTACTTCTACGACGGTTCGAGCGAATGGAGCCCCCCCGATTTCCGCTTCCCCGTGATCGTGAAGCCGAACTTCGAGGGGAGCAGCAAGGGGATCAGCGAGTCGAGCATCGTGGAGAGCGCGGGGGAGCTTCGCCGGCTCGTCGACGAAGCCCTGCCGCGCTACCCGGCCGGCCTCCTCTGTGAGGAGTTCATCGAAGGGAGCGACGTCACCGTCCCCTACCTGCAGACGCGCGGAGTCCTCACGCCCGCCTCCTACAGCTTCGCCGAGGAGGCGGTCGCCGGCCGCCGCTGGGTGATCTACGACTACGCCCTGAAGAACCATTCCTCCGACGCCGTCTCCGTGGAGGTCCCCGCGGCGGTGCCCGACGAAGTGCGGGAGAAAGTCCGCGAATATGCCAGGCGGGTCGTCGTCGCGCTCGGTCTCGACGACGTGGCACGCGTCGATTTTCGGGTCACCGCCGACGGTGAGATCTACTTCATCGAGGTCAATGCGTTGCCGAGCCTCGAGCCGGGGGCGTCCCTCTACGAATCGGCTCGAGACGTTGGGCTGACCACGGTCACCGAAGTTCTCGACGAGATTCTCCGCAGCGCCATCCAACGTCAGGACATCGCCCCACGCGAGCGGGCATCCAAGATCCGTGTCGGGCTCGCCTACAACCTCAAACGGATCGACCCCCGACGAGACGACGCCGAAGCGGAGTACGACTCGCCGACGACCGTCGCCGCCATACGCGCCGCGCTCGAGTCGATGGGGCACGACGTCGTCGACCTCGAGGCGACGCCCGAACTGCTGACGGTTCTCCCCGCGGCAGACGTCGACGTCGTCTTCAACATCGCCGAGGGGCTTCACGGGCGAAACCGTGAGGCGCAGGTGCCGGCCATCCTGGAGCTGCTCGACATTCCGTATACGGGCTCCGATCCAGCGACGCTCGCGATCACGCTCGACAAAGGCCTGGCGAAGCGGTTGGTGCGCGAGGCGGGGCATGCGACCCCACGCGCTCGACTCCTCGCCGACGCGGCTGGGATCGACGACCTGGGGTTCGACTACCCGGTCATCGCGAAGCCGAATGCCGAAGGGAGCTCGAAGGGGGTCACGTCGACCAGCGTCTGCCGGACCCCCGCGGAGCTCGCGAAGGCGGTCGAGCAGATGACGGCCAGTTACCGCCAGGCGATCCTCGTCGAGGAGTACCTGCCTGGCCGGGAGTTCACCGTCGCGGTGCTCGGCGAACTCGAGCCGCGCGCCCTGCCGCCGATGGAGATCGTCTTCGCTGAGGAGGCGGGCGAGCTTCCCGTCTACACCTTCGGTCACAAGATCGAGACCGAGGGGGGCGTCTCGTACGAGGTGCCGGCCAACATCGACAGTGACCTCGGTCAGCGAATCGCGGAGCTCGCAGTGGGCGTGTTCCAGACCCTCGGGTGCCGCGACGTCGCGAGGATCGACGTCAGGCTCGATGCACGGGGGGAGCCGAGCTTCATCGAGTGCAACCCGCTGCCTGGTCTGACCCCCGGTTGGTCCGACCTGTGCCAGATCGCGACGGCTTCCGGCCTCACCTACGAGAGTCTCATCGGCGAGATTCTGGCGCCAGCGCTCCGTAGACTGCAGGCCGCGAGGGCGAAGTGACCGACGAACGATGTAGATTCCGCGACACCGGTCTTTCGCTCGGCCACTACGCAGTCGGACCCTTCAATGCGATCACGGACGTGGAAGGGGTCCACGTCGGACACAGCACGATCGTGCGGGGAGAGGGCCCGCTCGTGCGCGGTGAGGGCCCCGTCCGCACGGGGGTCACGGCCATCCTTCCCAACGCGGGGAGCATCTTCAGCGAGCGACTGGTCGGGGGCGGTTTCGTCTTGAACGGAGCGGGCGAACTCTCCGGGCTGACCCAGGTCATCGAGTGGGGACTGGTGGAAACGCCGATCCTGCTGACCAACACGCTGGGGCTCGGGACGTGCACGCAGGCGATGGTCGACTGGATGGTCGAGCGGCACATCGGGATCGGTAACGAACACGACGTCGTAATCCCCCTGGTGGGCGAGTGCGACGATTCCTGGCTCAACGACACCGCGGGTCAGCACGTCACCCGCGAGCACGTCTTCGAGGCGATCGGCACGGCCGCGGGCGGCGTCGTCGACGAAGGGAACGTGGGAGGCGGCACCGGGATGATGACGTGCGACCTTTCAGGAGGGATAGGAACCTCCTCGCGCGTCGTCAGCATCGACGACGACCACGTCTACACCGTCGGTGTGCTGGTGATGTCCAACTTCGGCTATCTCGAAGACCTACGCGTCGACGGCGAGCCGGTGGGGCGTCGGCTCGCCAACGCATGGGGAGTGATCCAGCGACGGGTATCGTACGGCAGCATCATCGCCGTGCTCGCGACCGATGCGCCGCTGAGCCCGCTTCAGCTTTCGCGGTTGTCGAAGCGCGCCGCGCTCGGGATCGGCCGTGCCGGGTCGATCGCCGCCCATGGCAGCGGAGAGATCGTCCTCGCCTTCAGCACGGGCAACAGCATCCCGCGCGGGACGACCAGGAAGGTGTATTCGATGGATTTCCTGTCGGATACTTTCATCAACCCGCTGTACGAAGCGACGATCGACGCGACGCAGGAGGCGATCTTGAACGCGATGTTGATGGCGACGCCGACGACGGGGCGCGACGGCCATCACGCGCGAGCGCTGACCGCCGAGCTCCTCGACGAGCACTTCACCCGCCGCAGGTGAGGTTGGTCGGGACGCACTGGCGCGGGATGTAGAACAATTCGGGGTCGTCGACGATCGGCTCGCACGCGAAGCCGTCGCCGCACGCCCTCGAGTCGGTGCAGGCGATGCCGCAAGCCGCACCGCCGTCCAAGTTCAGGCAGTAGTTCGCGCCCGCGCCGCAGTCCTCGTTCGTATCGCAACTGCTGCACGCCAGCCCTTCGCCGCCGTGCGGGTTGAGCTTCGGATCTTGGTCGATGCCGTGCACCCCGTAGTAAACGTCGGGGTGGTTCGCGTTCACGCCCTGGAGCAGCGTGTTCCAAGAGACGGGGAAGTGCGTGGTGCCCTCGACGTCGGTGAACGTGAGCCAGTGGACGAAGCGTTCGATGATCTCGTACCCGGCCGAGAACGGCGTCGTGTTGACCGTGGTCACCGCGGTGGTGTTGTCCCAAGTCCGCATCGGGTTGAGCATCAGTTTGTCGACGTACGTGCGGTAGCTGTTGCAGCCGTCGAAGACGTAGATCTGGTACTTCGGCGAGAGCGCCAGGTCGGCGAACTCGTCGTCGTCGATCTCGTAGCGGGGGTGGTAATCGAGGATCATGCCGGCGTTCGCCCCGGCGTGCCCGCTGTAGATGATGACGTCGTGGTTCGCCATCGCCTCGACGGTGCGGTCGCGCAGGATCTGCTGCTCCACTCCGGCGTCGTCGTCCATCTGGGCGTGGACGATGTAGACACGCGCTTCGACCTCTTTTCCTTCCACGACCAGCGGCATCGTGAACGGAGGGGAGTCGTGGCGAAGCTCCTCGAAGGTGGAGACCGCCGAGTTCTTCCAACCGGTCTCGAACAGGTAGTCGACGGTCCACTTCGCCGTCTCGATGTCGTACCGCTCCTCGTTGTAGTCGCCCCCGAAGATGATCGAGATGTCGTAGATTCCGTCGGCGAAGAGCTCGTCGTATTTGGGGAAAGAGTCGCTGGAGGGCGAGGGGACAATTCGCACTGGCACGGTCTGTCCCTCGAACTCGACCTCGAACATCTCGTCGGCGACTTCACCGTCGACCAGCGAGATCAGCTCGAGGGATCCGACGAGCTCCATCGCGAAGTCGAAGTTCCCCACGCCGTCCTGGGCGAGGACGCTGTACGTCTCCCCGCCGGAATACGCGCTCTTCACGTAGATGAAGTACTTGAGGAGCTCGTCCTCCTCGATGTCGGGGTACTGCTCGCGAAGCTCGTCGTTGGAGACCTTCAGCAGTTCGTCGATCCGCTTGCGCGCGGCCCGCGTGACGTCGGCGGTCTTCTGCTCGGCGATCTCCTGGAGCGTCGCGGCCGCATCCTCTTCGCTCAGCTCCTCGAAGCCCTCTGGCAGCGGGAACGTCGCCGTTCCCTGCAGGATGAACTCGCTCGCGTTGGTGGCGATGTAGTTGTCACTCTTCCCGAAGCCGTCGGGGAGGGAGACACGCTGTCCCGCGCCGATGCCGTTCGAGGCCGAGTCTTCGCCTTCGGGCGTTCCGCACCCGAAGAGCCCCACCACCAATGCGCCTGCGATCCACTTGTTCATTGCCTACCTCTCGAGAGAAACGGCCACCTGCCGCTTCGGTGCGAATGTAACAGACTTAGCAGGTCCCGTGCCATATCTTCGTGGCGCCGGGGGCCAGGCGTTCAGCGGGTTGGGGGCGAGGATCGACGGGTGGAGTCGCCACCGTCGGAAGGTCGAGTGACCATCGAGTCCGCGTAGCCCCTCGCGGCCGGCGAGGGGCGGAATCTCAGAGGCCGTCGATTGGGAGCCCGCTCGGCACCGAGTCGGGGACGACCTCGCTCATGTCGCGGGCCGACGGATCGGTGAGCGCTTCGAGGAAGGCGACGAGCTCGTCGACCTCGGCGTCCGTGATCGGTCGTTTCGGCGTGAGAAGCGGCGAGACGCGGCTCAGGCAGTCTTCCTGGAAGTCGGGGTCGGTCACCATCGTCTCGGCGACCTGCGGGTCGATCTTGCTGACGTCG
>CAYPJU010000017.1:40632-71968 GCA_964411125.1 uncultured Bradymonadales bacterium
AGCGGTCGAACGGCGTGTCGGCCTTCGTGAAGGCCGACACCTCGTACGCTGCGATGGCGTTCGCCGCGTGCTGGAAGCCGATCTCCTCGAGCGGCGTCTCGGGGTAGGCCGCGGCGAACATCTTCTGGTAGCCGTCGATCGCCAGAAGCCGCTCGGTGAGGCCCGCCCAGATGCCCGGCAGGTTCGAATCGTTCTCGGCGATCTCGTTCTCGCCGATGTCACCGCGCATCTCGTGCCCCGACGTCACCGGGAACATCGCCTGCACGGCGAGGACCGAGTCGAGCCCGTCGGGGAGGTCGGCACCGGCGGGAGAGTAGAAGCGTGCGCCGTCTTCGGAGACCCGGTTGTCCCAGAACATCGTGGTCCATGCGGTCGCGCCGCGGTTGAAGATCTCGGGCGAATTGCGAGGGATGAAGCCACGGGACTCATCGAGGACGCGGCCCGGGCCGACGCGGTCTCCGCCGCCGACGCCGATGGGGAGCGAAAGTCCGTCGCTCGTCCCGAAACCGGGGTGGTGGCAGGTCGAGCAGGCGATGTCGCGGTTGCCGCTGAGCTCGCGGTCGAAGAAGAGCGCCTG
The DNA here is from genome assembly GCA_964411125.1 of uncultured Bradymonadales bacterium. Lineage (GTDB taxonomy): Bacteria > Myxococcota_A > Bradymonadia > Bradymonadales > Bradymonadaceae > JBFIHF01. Next base: position 41,210 of record CAYPJU010000017.1, read on the forward strand.
GCCGAGCTGCACCTTGGGGTCGTCGAGGGGGAGAACCTCACCGGTGTCCAACTGCGTCACGCCGGCCGAGTAGATCTGCTCGCGCAGGAAGTCGTCCGTGGTGTCGTCTCCACCCTTGTCGGGGGCGATGATGTCGGCCTTGCCGTCATCGATGGTGGAGTCGTCGTTCGGCTGGTCGCTGTCTCCCTCTCCGCAGCCAGCGAAGAGTTGGATGGCGAGGAGAGCAGAAAGAAGGGTGGTCGGGCGCATGAAAAAATCCTCGTTCGGTTCGATAGCGGACGGGATTGCAGATCACGTGCCAGATCCTTCGGCGCCGAGTTCTGCGGGTTTGCGGATGCTCGCCCGTGGGAACTGGCAACTTTCGCTGCCACAAAGCGTGGCATCCGTGCCACCCTGTGATCGCAAGCTCGTGTAGGGGCGGGACTTCGGCTTTCGATGGTCGATTTGACGCGCCCGAAGCGCTCGACAATGATGGCCTTCTATCGATCCGACAGGTACAAGCCGATGGCCGACGTGAGCTATTTCTCCAAATCATCCGCGCTCTTGCTCAGGACGCTCCCCTACATCGCCCTCAACGCGGTGGTATACGGCGGATTCTTTCTCGCCTCAGCCATCTGGATGTCGATCTGGGGCGGGCTCGCCTGGGCGTTCTCGGGGTTCGCGCCGATCCTCTCCTACGTCTGCGTCATCGTCGGGTTCGCAGCCGGTGGCGGAATCATCAAGTGGCTGAAGCGCTACGTCCTCTACATGGTGAAGGGAGGGCACATCGCGACCCTCACGGCGATGTTGCGAGGCACCGATGCCCCGAGCGGGTTCGAGCAGATTCAGTGGGGGAAACAGAAGATTGAGCAGCACTTCACCGACGTGAGCATGCTCTTCGGGCTCGACACGCTCATCAATGGCACGCTGAAGGCGATGTCGCGCAAACTGATCCGGATCACGAACTGGCTGCCGCTCCCCGACAGCGCCACCGGACTGGTGCGGACCGCGACGCAGATCATGAACCGTTCGCTGACGTACGTCGACGAAGCGATCCTGTCGTACGCGATCTACCGGGACGAAGAGAGCGTCTGGGACAGCGCGCGCCACGGCGTTCTCCTCTACGCTCAGTCGTACAAGCCGATCCTCTGGACGGCGGTGAAGATCTGGCTCGCAGGGAAGCTCTTCTTCGTCGCGGTGCTCGTCGTCGTGGGCATCCCTGCGATTCTCCTGATGATGGCGTTCCCGAATACCGCCGGGCTGCAGCTCATCGGCATCGCGCTGGCGCTCTTCGCCGCATGGGCCGTACAGGCTGCGTTCTTCGAGCCGTTCGCGATGACCTATACGCTGGTCACCTATCACTACGAGATCGCCGACAAAGTCCCCGACCCCGAGTGGGACGAGCGGCTCCAGGGCGTCTCGACCTCCTTCCGTGAGTTGGTCGGCAAGGCGGGCCCGCTCGTTCCCCGGGCATTCCGGCCCCTTACACGTCCGAATCTCTGACCGCTCCGTGCGAGCTCGCCAATCGCCCCACCAGATGGCGACCGAGGTTGCCAGTTTGTGGGGCATCTGTGCGTCACTCCGGGTTATGCGGAGGGAGAGTTGTCTCGGGTTTGTTTGTGTAAGTTTTTGTTATCTATGTGTTTTTATCTGAATTTCACTCCTGCTGGATTTTGGAATGAAAGTTGTAAGTGTGCACGCCATCACGAGATTTCAGGAGAGAATCGATGGCGAACGGACCGGTGTATGTGAGGTGGCTCCTGGCAGGAGCCTTGATGGTGGGTGCGGCGAACGGATTCGCCGAAGAATCGGATGGGGTCTGTGACCCCAATGCCGCGGAGGCAGCCAACGATCCCGACTGCGCCAACCCCAATCAGGGCCCTGTCTGCGACTATGCCGACACCTGTGGCGTAGCGGAGAGCTGCGGTTCCGCCGACACCTGCGAAACCGCGACGACGTGCCTGTACGCGGACACGTGCGGCGACGCGGAGACCTGCGACACGGCGGCGTACAGCGACACCGCCGGCCACGCCGCGACGTGCGATTCGGCGACCTTCGCGGAGACGTGCGGCACGGCCAACACGGCTGACTACGCTCTCACCGTCGGAGAGTGCACGACCGGCATCTTCGGGCTCAACGGCGCGACGAGCCCCAATTGTGGGGATCTTCGCTACGACGGAAGCCTGGGTATCGCGACGACGCCGACCGCGACCCTCGACGTCGCCGGGACGGTGGCGCTACGTGGCGATGCCACCTCCACGGGGCTGCACGTCGTGGCTGGAGGGCTCGTCGGAGTAGGGACTTCCACCCCCCAGGCGGAGCTCGACGTCTCCGGGACGATCGTCGCAACCTCGTTCGTCACGGGAGGCGCCCCGTCCCAACGGGTGAAAACGGTCCTCCCGGCCACCGATTGCAGGGTCGTCGCGGCGGCGAGCACCTGTACCAACTGTGGGGATTTCACGTCCGACGGACGGGCGCTCGCCGACGAGCTCGTGTGCGGTGTGACCCTTCCGGCCGGAGCGGTCGTCGACCGCGTGGAGTGTGCGGGGTGGGGTACGGCTCAGATGACCGTGGAGCTTCGAGACTTCTCACAGGGGGTCGTCCAGAGCTGGACGGACACCGGGGACCTCGGCGCAGCCGTGGAGCTCGCAATCGGAGCGGTGGTGGAAGGCGGCGAGTCGCTCTCCCTGCATTTCACGACGGCACATCAATACTACGTTCAGCTCAACGGATGTCAGATCCACTACGGGGGGCTGTGATGAGGCCGGGACACAGACATGCAATCACCGCCGCCCTCGCCACGCTCTTGCTCGGTGGGGTTGCCGCGGCGGAGCTCAAAGTGATCGATGGCGTCTACGAAAAGGGTGAGAAGCCCGGGGTCTTGAAGCCGCCAAAGGTCGGGGGCACCGGGCCCGAGGTCCACGCGGAGACGACGGGCGATGCGACGACTTCGGACACCGCCGACGAAGCGGACGTGGCGGATAACGGTTCGTACGCTCCCGAGGGAGGAACGACCCCCTCCGCCGACGAGGCAGACCGCGCCGAAGAGTCGAGCTACGCCCCCGACAGCGACGCCGCAGACTGGGCGCCGGAAGCGACCAACGCGGACACGACCCAGTACGCCGAAGACGTTGCCGAATGTGCGGGCGGACCTCTCATGGGCGGGGCCTGCGGGCCGCTCCGATATGACGGAAGGCTCGGCCTCGAGACCGCACCGAACGCAGATCTCGACGTGGCAGGTACTGCTCGACTCGGGACGCTGTCGGTCGGTCCCGGAGGTAACGTCGGGATCGGCGCCCAGCCGGGCAACGCGGCGCTGACCGTGGCGGGAACGGTGGCAGCCGACCGGTTCGTCTCCGTTCGCACCGCACGAATCGGCCCCCGAACATGCCAGCCCTTCGGTCGCGCGCTCGGGCCAGCGGATCTGCAGTTCGATGCGAACGGATGGGTCTACAGCGAAATCGGCGTCGACGATTTCCCGACGACCGGGTTCAATGGGCTCGTCTGCCCGGTCCCGGCCGAGCAGGGAGCCGTGGTCACCCGGGTCGAATGTGACACTTCCGGCCTCGCCGCGGCGACGTGGAGGTTCGGTGCGTGGGACGACGCGTACGCCACGAGCGCGACACCCCCCTTCGCGGTGGGAGCCGGCGAGAAGCACATGATCCTCGTCACGCAACTGGGCGATGCGTCCCGCAAGTTCGGCGGATGCACCGTCGAGTGGGAAGCCGACTTCACGCCGTGAAACCGCCTGCCGCTCGAGGCATTTGACCCATCGCCCGGACCGCTCTATCGATAGGGCGGTCTTTTCATTTTCGGTGAACCATGAAGACAACCTCTTTCACTTCTGCGCTCGTGATCGTCGCGGCGGGGCTCTTCGTCGCATGCGGCGGTAACAACGGAAACAACGGCGACGACCCGGTCGTCATCGACTCCGGCACCGACCCCGACGCCGCGGCAGACATGGGAGGGGGCGTCGAGGACCTGGGCGGCGAGGCCGACGTGTCGACGCCCGACATGGCGGAGCCGGTCGATTGCCCGGAGCCGACGGGGATGCGTCCGCCGCGTCTCAGCGAGCACGCCGGCGCTTTCGTGCCCAACGACACCGGGGGGGTGATCGTCGTGTTCGGCGGGAGCCTCGGGATTCCGGAGAACTGCGGATTTCCCGAGCGAACCTACGAGACCACGACCTGGCTCTACGACGTCGGATGCGACTCGTGGACGAAGCTCGACGCTTCGGGGCCCGCGGGCCGGACCCGTCACACGGCGGTGTACGACAGCGCCAACCATCGTGTCCTGGTGTATGGAGGGCTGAGCGCGTCGGGTTCGCTGAGCGACACCTGGGCGCTCGACATGGGGTCGCTCGAGTGGTCCCAGATCTCGACGACCGGAGCTCCGCCGGCTCGAATCAATCATGCTGCCGTCTACGACGAGAACGGCGGGCGGATGTTGGTCTTCGGGGGCAACCTCGGACCGTCCGTCATCAACATCGACCCGGCGAACGACGTCTGGGCCCTCGACCTCACCACGAATGGCTGGAGCGACGTGACGCCGGCGGCCGCCGGTCCCGACGAGCGCCTCTGGGTGTCGGCGCTCTACGACCCGGCGAATGACCAGATGGTGATCTTCGGCGGTGGGGACGACAGCGCCTTCACCGGCACCGTGAGCTACCGCAACGACGCCTGGGCATGGAGCGATGCGTCCGGCGAGCCGACGTGGACCGAGGTGGGGGGCGGACAACGCAACGTGCCCGATGGCCGCTTCTGGGCCGGCTGGACCTACGACGACGTCAACAAGCGGTACGTTCTCTTCGGCGGCCATGACGCGACGTCTCTCGGCAATCGGAACGACACATGGTTCCTCGACCCCGCTACCGACGAGTGGACCCAGGAGCTTCAGGGTGACATCTACAACGCGCCTCCCAACGGGCAGTGCGATTTTCCCGCCGATTTCACCATCGTCCAGGAGGCCTCGCCGGAGCGTCGCAACGCTCACGTCTTCGTCTCGGGGGGCGGATCGGCCTACTCGATGGGCGGAAAGACGGACTGCGGCGTGATCGACGATCTCGTCCGGCTCGACCTCGCCACCGGCGAGTGGGAGTCGCTCACCCGCGCGACCGCCGGGGAAGTCTGCCTGCGGCGCGGTGGGGGAGACACCTGCTCGAGCCTCTGCCTGTGAGAAGGTTCCCCGCCATCGCGTTGATCCTGTGCGCCGCGAGCTTTGTCGGTTGCGGCACTTCACCGCCCGACGAGAAGCCCGACGTCGGCATCGCCGATGCCGGCCCCGACATGAGCGGCGAGACGGACACCGGACCGAACCCGTCGGGTAACGACGCCGCGGATCCGGTCGAAGATGGGGAGCTAGAGGTAGGTTACAACGTCGCCTTCGAAGCTTCCCCCGATGACTTCGTACCGCTGGCCGATGGGGACGAGATCCCGATCACCTTCGGCGTGCAGGGGTCGTGGATGGTCGTCCTGGCCTTCCGCACCCACGACCTCTTCGAAGGAGAGTTCGACGTCGTCGGCGAGGTCACGATCGACGGCGAAGAGGTCGGACGCATCTGGCTCGAGCTCCAGGAGACGTTTCCTGGCGGCGACGGGTGGGATTACTACACGAATCTCTTCCTCGCGATCGACTACCAGCCCGATCGCGGGACGCCCGTGCACGTTCTCATGCGGGTGATCGACACCGACGGCAACGAATTCGAGCGCGAGCTCGACCTCCTCATCGGACCGGTCGCCGAATAGCAGACTTGCCGGATCGACGTTTCGTGAAACATTTGGGCGGACTCACAGGGAGCCTCGATGCGACTCGTCCTTCCATTTTTGCTCACGATCATCGCTCTCACCGCGATCGCGGACACTTTTCCCGAAGCCAGTCTCGACTCGTTGAAGTGGGAAAAGCGCATCGTCCTCCTCTTCGGCGACGACGAAGAGAGCCCCGAGATCGTGAAGATGCGAGACGCGCTGGCAGAGCGCGAAGACGAGGTCGAAGACCGAGACATCGTGGTCTTCGTCGTGCCGCTCGACGAGGAGCGCGGGCGAACACTCGCGGAGCGGTGGGGGATCGAACTCGGTCGATTCACCTACCTTCTCATCGGCAAGGACGGCACCGAAAAGGACCGCTCGAACGACGTCGTGGAGCCGGACGAGATTTTCGCACTGATCGACACGATGCCGATGCGTCGACAGGAGATGAAGCGCTCAGAGACCGAATGAACGCTTCGTCAGCCGAAGGTCAGAAGACCTCCTGACGTAGCCTTCGAAAGAACTCCTCGCTGGCGTTCTCGCCGCTGAGCCGACTTTCGGCGAACGCGAAGTCGGCCTTCACCCGCGCGGTCCATGCGCGGACATCCTCGGACAATCTGGACCACTTCGCCTCGAGCGAAGGTTCTCCTTCGAGCAGCGGCTTCACCAGCTCGTCGAGGGCGAGTAGGATCGCGTCGACGTCGGTCCCCTGATGGTCTGCGGTCGCCACGTCGGCCGCGTCGCCGAGCCCGGTGAGCATCCGGGGGACGAAGGTTTGCAGCTCCCTCATGATCGCGGCGAGCTGGTCGAACACCGCCTGCGCCCTGGTGGGCCCGTTCTCGAGCAGCGTTCCCAGATTGTCCGACGGTGCGTCGATCGCGAGCCGGACCTCGTCGGCGAGACGTGCGGCCTGGGTGCGAGCGGTGTCTACGTTGGCGCGCATACGTCGCAGGGTGGGGCTCTCTCGCCAGACGAGCTCGACGAAACCGAAACCGTCGGCCAGGAGTTGTCGCGCCTCCGTCGTGCGGTCCCGCAGACGCTGCTCCACAGCCGCCGAGCGTTCTGCCGCCATGGCAGCCATGACGCGTGGAGTGGCCTCCTGCGCTCGAACCGTGATCGTGTACCCGAGCGCTGTCGCGAGCACGCCGAGCAGCAGAACGAACGCGGCGATGCCGGTCAATCGCCGCTTCGATCGGGCTCGCTCTTGCAGTGCCCCTTCGCGTCGCGCCTCTTCGAGAGCGTCTTTCTCGTCGTCGTCGTTCATGTGGGTTCAACCGTCCGAGGTTCGCCAAAATTCGCAGTCGGCGGACTGGCTTTCCAGAATTCGTCTCACGTCCTCGCTCGCGCTACAATGTCGGCCGCCCCTGGAAAGACGAAACATGAATCGACGCCTCGCCGCAGTAACCGTCATCTCCGTCGCCCTCGCCGGCTGTACCCGCGCCGATCCCGTGACCGGGGCCGACTTGGGGGGGGACGCGTCGCGCGACGCGGGGGTGGTCGACGCAGCGACGTCGCGCCCCGACGTTCGAAAGTTCACTCAGGCATCGATCTACGCTTGGGCGGGCCGGTGCGTCTCCCTGCGAATCGAGGATTCGGGCCGCGAGTTCTGGTTGCGTCCCGTCGACGGCGGCTACCGATTCGTCGTCGGCTCCGCGGAGAACGCGTCGCGCTTCTTCATGCAGCCGTCCGATCTCGGAACCTACCTCCTATACGACCAGGGGAGCGCGTACCTCCATGCGGACGACGACGGGGTTCATCGCCGCGACGAGCTCGAGTCCGACGTCTATCGCGTCGACGACGCTTGGATCTCGGGAGGGGAGTGGCACCTGCAGCCGTCAGACGTCGTCTCCGAGCGCCATCAGCTGCAGAACCGCAAGACCGGCCTCTTGCTGGGGCCGACAGGCCTCGTGTCTGACGTGGAGGACGCGGCGGCCTTCGAGATGGTGCACGCGGAGGGTTGTGCAGACCACCCGGAGATGTCGATCGATGCGACGGGGACGGTCGAGCCGAGGACCTACCCGGATGGTTCGCTCTTCGGCGCCGTCGACGCTCACTCCCACATCCTCCCCAACTTCGCGTTCGGCGGCGGCGGCATCATGCACGGGTCGCCCTTCCATCGGCTCGGGGTCGAACACGCCATGGGGACGTGCGAACCGTTCCACGCCGAGGAAGGACGGGCAGACTTCCTGGGCTGGGGGTACGAGCAGGCCTCGACGGCGATCTCGCAGACCGAGTTGATCTCGGTGCTGAACACCGGACGGGTGAATCGTTTCGTGCACGCCACCGATGGTTGGCCGACGTACTCCGATTGGCCGAGCCAGACGAGCAAGACGCACCAGACCCAGTACTACCGCTGGATCGAGCGGGCATGGATGGCTGGGCTTCGCCTGGTGGTCCAGCACGCGCTCAACAACGAGGTCTTCTGTCGATTGATGGCCGACACGCAGTTCCAACCCGTGCGATGGGGGTGCGAGGACATGCTCAATGTGGACCGACAGATCCAGGAGGTCCGAAACATGGAAGCCTACATCGACGCGCAGTGGGGCGGCCCCGGCAAGGGCTGGTTCCGAATCGTCGAGAGCCCCGCCGAGGCCCGCGAGGTCATCGCGGCCGGGAAGCTCGCCGTCGTGCTCGGTCTCGAGGTCCCGAACCCGTTCAGTTGCTATCTCAACCCGCCCGAAGGTGCCCCCGATTGCGACGAAGATTGGGTGGAGTCGGAGCTCGACCGGTACTACGAGATGGGAATTCGGGTCATGTTCCCGAATCACAAGTACGACAACGCTTTCACGCCCGGTGATGGGGACCGCGGTATGGTCGAGCTGGGCAACTGGATGCAGTCGGGGCACTGGTCGAACTACGTGCAGGACTGCCCCGACGTGCCGAGCGTCTTCGACAAGGGACCGGTGCAGTTCGGTGGCATCAACGAGCCGCGCGACGAGTACCTCTCACCGGCGCCGAACGACCCCGTGGAGTTGTCGACCGAGCCGTTGCGCGATCTTCAGCCCTACCTGGGGCGGCTGACGGACGGTGCGCTGGAAGGCGACTACTGTCAGAATTCGGGGCTGACCGAGCTCGGCCGTCACCTGCTTCGCGAGCTGATGAAGCGGGGGATGATCATCGAGGTCGATCACCTGCCGCGGTGGTCTTACGCGGACGCCTACGAGATGTTGACGGCTGCGGACTACCCACCGATCGGTACGCATCGCAACACGAACAACGGGAAGATATACGAGCTCGGAGGAATCTCACCCACCGGCTTCCATCGATGTGCCGACCCCGATCAACCCGGTTCGTTGATGCGGCCGTTCTTCGAGCGGCGAGAGATGATCCGCGCAGCCGGGGGGTACGAATCGGTCGGGTTCGCGTTCGACTTCAATGGCCTGGCGGGCGTGGCCGATCCGCGGTTCGGGCCCGATGCCCGGTGCGGAGCGGAGCAGCAAAACCCTGTCGAGTACCCGTTCGAGTCGTTCGCCGGGGACGTCATCTTCACGCAACCTTTCATGGGGGAGCGCGCGGTCGACTTCAATACCGAGGGGATGATCCACATCGGGCTCCTCCCCGAGCTGATCGAAGATGCCCGTCGCACCGGCGCCACCGACGAGGACCTCGACATCATCTTCCGTTCGGCCGAGGGATACGTGCGGATGTGGGAGCTCGCGGAAGCCCGTGGCAGGGCGCTGGCCGGAGAATGAGTCAACGGCCGATGCGCAGCCGGTAGACTCCGGCGCGCGGGTCTTCGCCAGGCGTACAACCCGAAGCGTCGAACGCTGCGGAGCGGGTGGCGGCGACGGCGAACTCGGTGGTGGAAGTGTAGAGCGACTGGCAGAGGAGGCCGTTGTCGTCGACGGGGAAGTTCTCCGTGACCTCTATCGCCGTCGCGCCATCGTCGTCGGTCACGAAGAGCATGTTCGGAGCTTCGTCGGCGAGAAACCACGACGACGCGTCGCCGGGCACAGGGAAGGCCCAACCCCACTCCTGGGGTGATGCGGTGGGTGCCACCGTCCAATCCACACCGTCGGACGTGTACGCGAGGTCGCCGAAACTCTGCTTGAGCCAGAATACGCCGTCTCGAACCCAGGCGTCCGTGGCGCCGGTGAGTTGGTCGCTCACCGCTGCCCATTCGTTGGTGTCATGCGCAAGGCGGTGCCGGTTCCCGTCGCCGTCGAGCGCCCAGAAGGCTCCGCCGAAACTCACGATGTCGAACGCTTCGATCGGGACGGTCCCCGTGGTCTCGTCCCAGGTTCCGCCGCCGTTGATGCTACGATAAGTCTCGCGTCCGCTGACGACCATTCGCCCGCCGTCACGGCCCACCGCGCGAACCAGCGCCGTCGGGACGTTGGTCGCGGTGGTCCAGGTCTCGCCGCGATCACGCGTGTAGAAGACAGCCGTCTCCCCGAACTTCGGGACGGCGAGGACGAGATCTCCGTCGAGAACGCCGAAATACGAGGCCCGCACGGCGCGTCCGCTCGAAGTGACGAAGACCCGCTCCCACGTGTCGCCGTGATCGGACGAGCGCATGACGTACCAGGACCCGGCGGGATCCTCGTCCTGTACGACCGCCAGCGCGTAGAGATGTTCGTCGTCGGCGGCAATGCGATAGGTCGCGTACGGGTCGGTGATCGCGAAGTTCGTGTCGATCCGCTCCCAGGTCGCCGGCATCGGTGAGGCCGAGTCCGTATCCGAGCTCGCGTCGCCCGCGGCGTCCGAGCCCGCGTCGGCAGTCCCTGCCTCGATCGCCGCCGCGTCCGAAACGTGCGCGACGTCGGCGGCGTGCGTCCCGGCGTCCGCGGGATCGCTCGTTCCGTTCCCGCAACTGATCAGCGCCAGCGCTGCGGCGATGAGCCCGAATTGGTGTCGACGTTTCACGGCGCCTCCGTGGTCGTAGGTGCAGATGAAGTACGGCGGATTCGAGCGTTCGTCCACGTTCGTCGACACTCGTCCGGCGGTCCGGTACATCTAGTTTCACCGCTTTTGGAGCACAACCCATGGCCGACAACGCCACGATCTACGCGCCGCTCTATGTCTTTCCGACGCAGGAGCAGCTCGAGACACTCTCGCGTGGCAGCGCAGAGGTCGAGGCGGACGAAGAGCGGCAGCACGCGACGATCCGTTGGGAGGGGGGGGCGACGATCCATATGACGCGGCTCGGCGACGCCGAGATGGGGAAGCATTTGACCGGATTGCGATCGACGATCCTCGGTCAGGGGGGAGGGGAGGGGCTCGCTACGCGGGCGCTCTCCACGCTGTCGGTCTATCCGATGCTCGTGGAGCCGCGGCTCGATCCGGCGGTCATCCAGTTCATGGCCGCGCTCACCGCAGCGACCGATGGGTTCTGCTTCATCGACGGTCAGCTCGTCGATGGGGATGGGAACGACCTTCTGCAGACGGGGGCGAGCCGTCCCGACGCGATGCGGGTCGTTCGCCGCGCCCTCGTCCTCTTCGCGGGAGCATTCCGTGCGCTCCTGGAGGAGGACGCCGGCACCGACGAGCAGACCGCGGCCGACGCCCTGCGAAACGAACTCCTCGATTGGCTCCAGCGCTGCGACGGCCTGGTCGAAGAGGCGGAGATGCAGGAACTCGCCTTTCTTCAGATTCCAATCGGGAGGGCTGACCCTCGCGCCGTGGTTCGAGCGGTCTGGCGAGCAGAGGGGGCTCAGGTCCTCCTCTGGGCACTGCGGGCGCGCGAGCTTCCTCCGCACGACGCGCAGGAGCACCCGTTCCGCGTCTGTCGAGAGCTCGGTGTCCTCGCCGAGGTTCCACCCCCTCTCTACAGCTCTCCCGCGCTGCGAGACGAAGAAGAGCTCGAGTGGATGCGGCGACGCCTGCTCGGTCTGAACTGGCGAATGACGAACCTGCGCGTGAGCCCGACGACGGTCGATTTTCGGAACTTCGCCACCGAGAACTGGTTCGGAGGGTTCGACCTCGAAGGGATCGAGCTCGTCGACGACGACCTCTCGGTGGACGGAGAGACCGTCACGACGGCGTCTTCGGCGGCGGTGCAAATCACGACGTCGATCGCGCTCGAGCGACATCGCGCCATCAACTGGCTGATCGGCGCGCATCCCACGTACTCCGCCGTCGTCACCCCCACCTGATCACACGGGGACTTCCGGCGGGTCGAGGGGGTCTTCCAGGCTACCGATGATCGATTCGAAGGCGTCGGTCACCGTGACGACCCCGAGCAATCGGTCGTGATCGACCACGCAGGCCAGCTCCTGACGCTCGTCCTGCAGCGTGTCGATGAGGTCGGCGACGGAGAGCCCCGGGGCGACGATCACGGGATCCTGAGCGAGCTCCTCGAACGTCTCCGCGCCGCAGCGAAGACCATCGTAGCGCGAGACGATCGACGAGAGATAGACCACGCCGACGATGTGGTCCGGCTCTTCGTCGACCAGGGGAAATCGATTGAACGGAGTGCTGTGGACGACGTCGAGGTTCTCCTCGGTCGGTTTCGACGCATCGAGGACCACGACGTCTTCACGCCGCACCATGATCTCCGAGATGGGTCGCTCCCCGATCTCCCAGGCGGCGACGATCTCGTCGCGTCGGTCAGCGGGGACTCGTGCCCGCGACAAGATCTCCACCAGATTCTGCCGGACTCCACGAGTCTCGCCGTCTCCACTGGCCTCTTCGGCTGAAGGCCCTTCGGTCCAGGAGCGAGTCATCTCGACCCCGAAGAGCCGCAGAGTCCACTTTGCGATCGCATCCCCCGCCTTGATCAGCGGGTACATCACCTTCGACCAGATCCAGAGCGGGTACGCCAGTGCCTTGGCCACCATCACGGGCCGCTCCACCCCGAGGTAGGTCGGCGATTGCTCTCCCCAGATCTTGTGGACCAACTGAATGACGAAGATCGCGACCACGACCGACACGGTCGAGGTCGCACCTTCCGAGAGCCCGAACGAGGTGAGAAGAGGAGCGAGAAGCGCCGAGAACGCTGGCTCGGTCACGACGCCGAGCAGGATGCTCGAGAGGCTGATGCCCAGTTGACAGCCGGTCAGGTAGAACTCGAGCTCTTCGGTCATCTCCCACGCGCGATCGATCGCAATGCTTTCACCGAGCTCATCGCGGTCGAACTGCCTCAGCCGCGTGAGCGCGAACTCGACTGCCACGAAGAATGCGTTGACGAGGACGAGGACGATACCCGCGACGCAGCGGATGATGATTTCCAGCGTGCCCATGCCCCGAAGGTGGACACGGACATGCCACCCTCAACGCCGTCGGTCAGGGGAGAGCGAGGAGGAGCGAATGCTCCTGCCAGGCCGAACAGCCGACCGCGTCGCGGCAGGCCCGGACGGTCCAGGTGTACCACGTGTTGGCAGCGTCGAGCTCGACCGTGAATTCGGGGGAAGTGAGGTCGGTGGCCTCGACGTGCGTGACCCACTCCGAAGTCACGGCATCGGCGACGAGGACCCTCACTTCGTAGGCGTCGGCGGTTCCGTCCGCGTCCCACGTCAGCCGTTGCTGGCCGCGGGGAACGTGCGACTCGTGGGCCGGGCGGAGGTTTTGCGGCGTCGCGGGCGGCTCGCTGCTCTCGACGACGACTTCCGGCTGGCGCGGCGCCCGGTACTCGAACGTGGCGTCCACCGACCGGGCGCACGTCGCCACGCTGCACGCTGTGACGTGCCAGCGATAGCGCGCGTTCGCGTCGGCGACGTCCACCAGGACGTTCGTCCCCTGCGTCTGTCGTTGGTCGATGGAACGCCAACCAGCGCCCGAGGACTCTTCCAGGATCACCCGGTAGGTCACTGCTTCGGGGACGCTCTGCCACGAAAGCTCGAAGCGCGTTTCGGCGACGACCGCGTCGTGAGCTGGCGAGAGGCCTGCGGGTCGCGCCAGGGTCGCGGGGGGCGTGTTGGTGCCAGTTCCGAGCGGGTCGGGGGCGCGCTCGAACGGATTGCTGAGGTTCGCGTACACGAGGACCGAATCGTCGGGCGCGACCACGCGAGCGTAATCGAAGGGGGTCGCGGGAGCTCCACCGTTGAGGACGAGGCGCCCACCGGGCGCCATCACTTCCACGATGTCGTACGGATCTGCGTACTGCCAGTCGCTGCATGCGGTGCTCGCCGGGCCGTCGCAACGCACCCACAGCTCTCCACCGGTGTAGTTGCTCACCTTCACCCGGCTCATCGTGGCGCCAGCGACGGCGGGACCGCTCGACGGGGCGAGGGACGCCATCGTGCGCTCGACCTCGCGCATGCACACCGCGCACATGCCGGCGCTGCTGTTTCGCATCAGACAGTTGTGGGCGGGCCGGTAGCGGCCGCGGCTACAGTAACCGCCACCCTCGAACGCACCGATCGTTCCGAAGGAGGCATTGCCAGGGGTGGGGAGGACGTCGGTCGTCAGCATGTCCGCCCAGGGGAGCGACTCGTCGGCGCGGAACCAGACGTTCGGCCCGATCGAGCAGGATCCGTCGGACCGTGTGGTCTCGTATTCGTCTGCGAGTCCGAAGAGAGCATGGCCGAGCTCGTGCGCGACGAGGTCGGCGACCCGACGGGGGCGCGAGGCGACGACCATGCCGTCTTTGGCGCAGCCGTTCCCTTCCAGGGAGTTGACGAGGACCACGGTCGCGTCTGCGCCGGCCGCGTCGGCGAGCCGGCGCGCTGCCTGCTCGCCGGCCGGAGTCGCGAAGTAGACGCAGCGAGAGAGTCCGCCGATCCCCTGCGCCGTGTCGAACGCCGTGCCGAGCGGTCTCCCGTTCGACCCCGTGCCGGTGTTGCGGGATCGGACGTCCTGGCGCCAGACGTTGAAACCGGTCCAGTGGTCACGGTAGCCGCGAACGTCCGACAGGCGGCCGACGATGGTGTCGACCAGCGCGTGGAACTCGGGGAGTTCGTGTTCCTGATATCCTTCGGGGAGGAAGAGGATGTCGGCCTTCTGAGACGACGGCCCGTGGGCGAGGACCGGGACGGGGTCGCCCAGCACGTCGCTACTGTTCAAGAGGGCCTGGCGTGAAGTCAGCGGGGCGTCGGGGTCGACGTCGAGCACGCCGAGCGAGCTACCGTCGGTCGCCGTCAGCTCGAGCCGACCTTCCGCGACCGGGATGCGCACGTCGATCAACCCGTACGGGGCGACTACGTGGCGTGGGTCTGGCAGACCCGAGCGGTCGAACTCGCTCCGTAGGATGCGGGTGTCGTCGACCGACCCGCGGACGGGGGCGGAGCCGTCCGCTGGATGGAACGTGAAGTCGACGGTCTCGCCGTCGGCCGGAGGGTTCGGGATTTCCCCGACCTCGGCCATTTGGATCACCTCGAGCCCGGCGCCGTCGAGCGCGATGCTCAACTCCAGGTTCCCGGGATGTTGCTGCAGCTCGCCCCGGCATCCGGCCAGGAGAAGGGCCACGGTGAATAGCAGAGAGAGAGTTCGTCTCGTGGTCATCTACGGCTCATCCATTGAAGTGCTCAGGCACCTCGGGATGATTGCAATCGCTGTACCGACCGACGGGAAGAAGTCGACACCGTTGGTATTTCAGGGGGTTGGCGGACGATCCACGACCGGGGCGCGAGCGTGTCGTGTGTCGACCTCGCCTCGACTTTCGCGCGATTGGAAGGTCGAGTTGCCGATCGTCCGGCGGATGCGCTTCAGTTCGGCTTTCCGCCGCTGGCTACCTGCAAGGGAAGGGGGGAGGAGTTGAGGTTCTCGGCCACCTTCCTTGCTTCGGCGACGAGATCCGCGCCGGAGAGATCGCGCCGACGCTCGATCTCGAAGTTCAGCAGCTCGCCGCCCCGACGGACCGTCATCTGAAACGTTTCGCCGGACGCGCGACTCTCCTCGAGGTAGTCGCCGATGGTACGGACACGCTTTCCATTGATCTCCAGAATGATGTCACCGTACCGGACGCCTGCTCTCTCCGAGGGACTTCCCGGGGTGCAGCTCCAGACGGGGATTCCTTCTTCTGCTTTCGCCAGGGCGATGATGTCGGCTCTCTTCAACATGGGGTCTCCTACTGCTGACCGTTCGACTGTTAATCCCGACCGCATCGAGGCGGCCGTCGATACGAAACTCCGTCCCAGATTGACGTACGCCAGTGAAAAACACCCGTTTTTCGCCTACGGTCAGGGTGGCCCACGAGGTCACAGGCGTCGGTTTAGTGGCCGCCGTCTTGAAAAATGTCATGTTTTACAGTGGCTTATCGATCTTTGCTCCACTGGGCGGCCGTGCGCGGTCCGGTGGGACGAAGTCCGCAGAGAAAACAGTGTGATTCCGGAGATCTCATGCGCATTCGACAGATTCAGCCCTGCGTCTTGACCCGGCGCGACGTCGTCAAGGGGCTTGCCGCGGCGCCGTTGATGTTCCTCGTCGGCTGCGTAGAGCGGGAGGGGAGTAGGCCGTCGGGGTCGGACGCGGGGCACACGGGCGACTACGGCGTGGGAGAAGGCGATGTCGGAGTGGTGGCGCATGATGCCGGCGCCGACGCCACCAGCGTCTCGGGCCCCGACGCGGGCGATTCTGGCGAAGCGGATGCGAGCGAAGAGGACCTGGGCGCCGAAGACGTAGGTGTCGCGGCAGGCGAATGGGCGACCGGTGGAACGTCGGCGATGGTGAATCCGCGTGACTACCCCAATCCTTTCGGGGTTCCCGCCGCGTGCGCACTGACCTGCGCATCGACGCTCGGGCCGTGCCACGTCGCGTCGCCCGAGCGTGTCGACATCAGTGATGGGTGGGACGGCCTGCCGGTTCGACTCGCCCTGCGAGTATTGGACGAGTCGTGCGAGCCGATCGAGGACGCGATCGTGGAGATCTGGCACACGAACCACCGGGGGAGTTACTCCGGGCAGGCCGCTGCACTCTGCAACGAGTCGGTCGACGATTCCCAGCGAGGGTACTTTCGGGGGTGGCAACGGACCGATGGGCGAGGAGAGGTCCGGTTCGACACCTGTTACCCGGGTTGGTACGGAGGGCGGGCGATCCACGTTCACTTTCGCGTCATGACGGGGACCTACGATGGTGACGACGATGCGGCGGCGATCGCGACGTCGCAGCTCTTCTTTCCCGACGACCTCAACGCCGAGATCTTCGAGCGCGAGCCGGTGTACCGGGACTTCGGACTCCCGAACCGTACCAACGAGACCGACGGAATCTTCGGGTCGGCGGTAGAGAAGGAGCGCTACATCTGCGAGTACGCAAAGATGGCGGATGGGGCGATGCAGGCGTGGGCCACGATCGTCGTGCGGAGCCTGTCTCCCGACGGGTGCCGTCTATGAACGACGGTCGTGGCGTCGACGACGCCACGCCACGACGAGTCCTACCAAAGCGAGGAAACTCGCCGTCGGGGTGGAGGGCGCGTGGGGGCCGGTGCTGCATCCGAAGATGGACTGGAAGAACGGCTTCGCGGGGTCGGTCTCGGCGATCGGCAGCCACTCCGACTCACAGAAGTCGTTGTCGAAATCGCACCCCGCTTCATACGTCATCCATTTGTCCATGACCTCCGGTAGCGCAGACGGCTGGCCCTCGCGGGTCGACCGGTAGAACGCCGTGAACATTTCGCGGGTAGCGCGCTCCGCGACCTCGGCGATCTCGGAAGCGTCTTCGTTGCAGCGGTCCATCGCCGCGCTGTGAGCGAGTCCGTCGCGCTCGGCCTCGAGCTCGCCGCGTGTCGCCTCCGCGAAGTTCATGACGTGGAGGATGGTGGTGAGGTCCTCGCTTCGGATCGTATGCGAGAAGGAGTCCTGCAGCGTGTGGGCCGCGAACCCGAGGTGGAACGCGGGGCCCCACAGCGTGAGCTCGACCTCGCCGTAGTACTCCACGAACACGGTTCGCTTCATGTTCTGCTGTTCCTGGGGGCCGTCGAGCAGAGCTGCCGCCGTGTCGAGCTGTCGTTGTATCGTCGCGCGGGCTCCTTCCACGGCGCGTTGATTGCCTTCCTCGTAGTCGTCGGTGGGTTTTCGAAGGGCGTGGTTGTACTGCTCGTCCGACTCCACGTGGGCGCCCCGAATCTCCGCGGAGTTGGTGAAAACGTAGCCGCGAGTATCGGGCCAACGTGAGCCGACGACGAGGCTGGTCAGCAGGTAGCGTTCTTTCGGGGAGTTCCACTCGATGCCGAGCTCGACCAGGATCGACTCGGAGATCGCCTCGTAGTTGTCGTCCTCGGGGATCGTGACCTCGTCGCCGATCGAGAAGCGGTCGGAGAACGACTCGTCAGCGGCCCGAGCCGAGATGACTTCGTGGCAACCCTCCGAAAAACCGGTCTGGATTTCGTACGCCAGGGCGTCCGCTGTGGCGAACGGCAACAGGAAGGCGGTCAGGAGGCGAATCTTCGTCGGACTCATTGGAACTCCAGCGCGATGACGGCCTGGTACTCGAGCTTGGTGAGCCGTTCACCTCGAGTGACGGGCTGCATCACCATGAAGGTGACGGGGTTCAGCTCGAGGGCGAGGCTTTCGGAGAGTCCCCACCGCAGGCCTCCGGGACGGATGTTCGCGTACCAACCGGTGGTTCCCGCGGGGTCGAGGACCGTGTCGAAGAGCAGGGTGGAAGTGCCTCCGGCGAGGCTGATGCGGACCTGTCCGTCGTGAAAGCGGTACTCTCCACCGACCCCGATGTTGAGAACCCCGGCAGAAAAGTCGCGCCGTATCCCCGTCGCAAACCACGCGGCCTGACCGATCTCGCCGAAGGCGCCCCACCGGCCCCATCGCCATCCGGCTCGGCCCGCATACCCGACACCGCCGGAGACGAGCTGGTCGTTCGGATTGTCGGTCACGACCGCGAGGTGGCTGTCGAGCTGGGCGAAGAAGTCGTCGTCGTAGAGGTCGTAGTCCTGGGCCGAGGCGACGGCGGGAAGCATCGCCAAAGCGGACGCGACCAGCGTAGGGAGGAGGGCCTCAAAATTCATAGCCAACCCCCACGACGCTACGGAATGCGGCCTGAAACAGCGGGATGCCGTCCAGAACCGGCGCCATGATCTCGAAGTTGAGCGGCTCCGCCTCCAAGGTGAGGCTCTCGGTGAGCGGCAACCTCAGACCGAGGGGCGTGAGCCCGAGGTATAGGCCAGTATGCCCGGCGGGCGCTGCTTCCGTTTCGAAGAGCAATGTCGACGTGCCGATGGCGATCGCGTGCCGCCCGCGATCCTTGAACGAGGTCACCGCGGCTTCGGCCGCGATGTTGAGCACCGAATTGGTACCGTCCGCCGGATAGAGGACCCAGAAGTTGTGGTTCGCGACGAGGCCGAGCTCGAACCAGTCCCAGCGGTAGCCGGCTGTCCCTCCGTAGCCGAAGGTCCCGGGGCGAGGCTCCCCCGTGGCCCAGGATGCCAGGAACGATCCCCCCGTCTTGATCTGAACGAATGGGCTGTCATCGGCACGCGCGGCGGCGGGAATCGAGAGGGCGGCCACCGTGAGGGCCGCCAGCAGAGTTCGTAGCATCGAAGAAATCCTGGGCATTCAATCCAATAGATGATCGCAAGCTACCCACGCCGAGGAGCCGGACAACCGGTCGGCTCCAGGCTCGATGCCAAAGTTCGAGACGTCGGTGAGCGAGTCTCGGGCCGCGCGTCTACCAGGGGAGCTGCTCGCCGTTCTGGTGCCAGAACTCGCCGGTCGATTCGAGGGAGAGGTCCTCCATCCGGGCGATGAGTCCCTTTGCGGCTTCGTCGGGATCGATGTGACCGCTGTTGTTCGTCATGTCGGTGCGGACGTAGCCGGGGTGGAGGAGCCTCACCGCGACGCCGTCGCCCTCGAGGTCGTTGGCGAGCGACTTCCCGGCCGCGTTGAGCGCCGCCTTCGACATTCGGTACGCGTAGCTGCCTCCCGACGTGTTGTCCTCGATCGAGCCCATGCGGCTTGTGACGAGACCGACCTTCGCGCCGTCTCCGAGCTTGTCCCTCAGCGCCGCGGTCACGCGAAGAGGGCCAACGGCGTTGATGGAGAAGAGCTTCTCCACCGTATCGAACTGTGGACGATCGAGGGTGGTCTGCTCGAGGACGCCGGCGACGACCAGCAGCCAGTCGATCGGTTCGTCGAGGTGTTTCGCGAGCTCCGCGACCGCTTCGTCCGACCTCACGTCCACCCCCTCGACGACTTCGACGTCGAGCTCCCGCAGATCGTCGGAGGCGACGCGGCACGTCGCGACGACGCGGTGCCCCTTCTCGACGAGCTGTTTGCAGAGTTCGAGTCCGAT
The DNA here is from genome assembly GCA_964411125.1 of uncultured Bradymonadales bacterium. Taxonomy (GTDB): domain Bacteria; phylum Myxococcota_A; class Bradymonadia; order Bradymonadales; family Bradymonadaceae; genus JBFIHF01. Next base: position 61,051 of record CAYPJU010000017.1, read on the forward strand.
TCCGCGATTCGATCCGACGACGACTGTGGTGGGCATGCGCTACTCCGTGGCAGGGGTTGGGTGGAGCGCCAACCTATTCACGTTTCGCGCAAAACGAAGCGGCCCGCGCGCCGGTATCGACGCGCGGGCCTCGGGGGTCGGAAAGGGGAGTTCAGCGGGTCAGCTCGAACACACCGTTCGTGATCTCTTTGGTGGTCGCGCCATCGCTCGCCGAAGCGGTGAAGGTGCCCACGACCGCATCGCCAGCGTTGGAGCCGCCTGCAGTGACCTCGATCGTGCACGTCTGGTCGGCGATCCAGTTGGTGATGAGCTGACCGTTCAGCTCGCTGTACCAGACTTGGACGTCGTCGTTCGCGCAGTCGTAGGACGCGACCTCGGTGTTCGGCAACGTGATGCGGAAGATCTGGACCGGCGAGGACTCGTCCCCCGTCGTCTTTCGCAGCTGGACGTTGGGGTCCATCGGTTCGACGCCACCCTCGGCCGCGTCGGCGACCACCGAGGTGCCATCGACGTCCGCCGAGATGAAATCGACGCTTCCCCCGGTCGTGCCGTTGTTGGTTCCGGCCGTGCCGTTGTTTCCGGCAGTCGTGCCGTTGTTCGACCCGGCCGTGCCGTTGTTCCCCGCGGTCGTGCCGTTGTTCGACCCGGCGGTGCCGTTGTTCCCGGCGGAGGTCCCGTTGTTCGAACCTGCGGTTCCGTTGTTGCTGGCGGTCCCGTTGTTGGAGCCTGCCGTGCCGTTGTTCGTGGCGCCATTGTTGTCGCCACCGCTACACCCCACGCCGAGCGCGAGCGCGGCACAGGCAAAAATCGATCGGTACTTCATGAGCGAATCCTGTTCGGTGTTGTGAAGGTCGGGAAAATCCCGGCGGGCAACCTACACGAAAGCGGATCGCGGTGCGAGCATCGCGCCGCAGACCCGCACGCACCGGCTACTTCAGGCGGACGACCCACGTCGTGAGCGAGTACGCCTCCCAGAGGTCTTCGTCGATGTCGCGGTAGCTGAAGCGCTCGTACTCGTGGCCTCCGTCGACGCGCACGCCCACGATCGTGAGATAGAGCGAACCTCCGGGGAACGGATTCGGACGCTCGGCCGCCGGCAGCCCGGAGAAATCGGGGAACTCCGGAAGTTTGAGGCTCGTGGTGTCGCCCGGGACGATGAAGGTCCACACCGGGATCCCCATCGCGTTTCGCAGCACGATGTACTGAAAATCCGCGCGGTACGGTCCGGCGGCCTGAAACCGAATGACACCGTCCTGCACCGTCCCACCGGGGAGGGGTGACAGGGGTTCGGGCACGTCGAGGAGCACCGGGAGCTCGACGGGCCGCGCCACCTGGGTGACATTTCGTTTCGTCGCCTGGCTCAACGGCGCTCCGAAGTTCGTGTACGCGCCACCGACCGCCGTGAAAGAGATGTCGGCGATGTCGCCCGCCAGCGCCGGCTGGCCGCCGACGGACACCAGCGAGCCGAAGCCCTGGCCGAACGAGGGTGAGAGGAAGAAGCCTTCGAACCCGAAGTCCCAGTAGACCTCGACGACGTTCTGGTTCGGACCCGTCGGGGCGTAGGGGGCATTGATCAGCTTGTAGACGTGGGTCTGGTCGAGCGGGACGTCACACAACAGGTCGATCTCGAGCTCGTCCTGGTCCGCGACGAACACGAAGCGCTCGACCGCCATGAACTGAGGCGTGAAGGTGTCGGTGGGCTGATGGTACGAGCCGCAGAGGCCGACCACAGCCATGTCGCCGATGCGGGTCCTGATGCGGTAGCGGCCTTCACCCACGACGATGGCGTCGGGGCCCGCCGGAGGGTTGCTGCCATAGATCGTCGGAGTGGTCGTGGCGACCACTGCCATGTCGTAGGTGGCGCTGTCCGCGGGATCGGACAACTTCCCCGTCGCGCGGATCGTCCCGCTGATCGTACCGAACGGTGGGGGTTCGATCGCTCCTCCCCCGCTCGCGGGGTCGGTGCGGTTCAGAAAGAGGGTGACGTTTTCGGCGTCGACCGTGGTGATCGTCGCGCTCGAGTAGCCCGCCGCGGTCGCGGTCGTCGTCTGCGAGCCGAGGACCTCGGGCCCCGAGAGGGTCACCTGGCCGTTCGCGTCGGTCCAGCCTTGAAACGGGGTGTCCGAGCGTGTCGACAGCATGACGAACGCGTTCGGAATCGGCCCGCCCCCCAGCGCGAAGACCGTCACGTTCACCGACCCCTCGACGCCGCCACCACTGGCGCCGCCGAAACGCGAAGCGGGATCGAAATACTGGTAGGTGTACGGGGCGAGCACTGCCATCGAACCGGCCGATACCTCGATGACGGCTTCGCCGGGCGCGTGAGCGGGCGTGCGGAAGGTGAGGGTGTTCTGGTCGACCCGCCGGACATCCGACCCGGCGGCCCCGTCCACGGTCACGCCGACTTCGCCGACGAACCCCCGCCCGCGAACCTCGACGTACGTACCGCCCGCGATCGCGCCGCGCACGGGTGAGAAGCCCCAGACCTCGAGCACGCTCTCGTAGGTGAAGGCGTCTTCGAGTGAGGCATCGAGGCTGCCGCGGAACACGTCGATGTCGACCGTACCGGCGGTATGCGGCGGTGTCGTGAGCGAGATCTCCGTGTCGCTCGACACGCTGAAATCGGCGGGGACGCCGCCGACGAGGACCGTTTCGGCGTCGACGAACCCGCTGCCGCGAAGCACGACTGTCGTGCCCCCGGTCGCGGGGCCACGGTCGGGTGCGGCCGAAGTGAGCCGGAGGTCACGCTCGTAGGAGTAGGCCGCCGGCAAGGTCGACAGCGCCGATCCTCCGGAGACGAGGGCGACGTCCACCGGTCCCTCCGACCCCGCAGGGACGGTGACGTCCGCCCACGACGGGGTGGCTGTGACGACGCTCGCGACAGCGCCGCCGAACTGGATCGACGTTCCGGAGCCGGCGAGCCCCCAGCCGATGACGCGCACGACGTTGCCCCCGGAAACTGGGCCCGATGCGGGGTGCACCCCTGCGAGCGTAGGCGTGTCGTCGGCGCGGTAATAGAACCCGTCAGGGAGGACGGTCGAGTCGACCGAGTTCCAGGCGAAGACGTCGACCGCCCCGGCGGGGCCTGCCGGCGTGGTCGCCCGAATCGTCCCGTTCTGCGCGTCGATCGAGTCGATCGTGAGCTCTTCGCCGCCGAAGCGGACCCGCGTCGTGGACGTGAACCCCGTCCCCGTCAGGACGACCGTCTCTCCACCCGCGGTCGTGCCGCTGGCCGGTTCTACGGCCGTGATGCGGAGCGGGTCGAAGTATTGAACTGCGTCGTCGAGCTCCACCGAGGCGTCGGGGGTCGTCACCCGCAGATCCGCGAAGCCACGGGGGCGGGGAGGCACGAGGACGCGCGCGAGGTTTTCGTCTTCCACGGTGACGCGAAGCGCCGGAGTGCCCGACAGGCTCACACCCATCGTCGGGGTGAATCCGGCGCCGCGTAGTTCGACCTCGACCCCGCCGGTCGTGGGGACGCGGTCGGGGACGATCGCGTCGACGCCGAGCCTCGGGACGTACCGGTAGGCGTCGACCAGCGCCCGCACCTCGCCGTCCGGCGAGATCACCTTCACCGTCGCGGCGCCGGGAGCGTTCGCCGGCGGGGTGTCGCCGACCAGGGTGCCGGTGCTGAGTTCGACCTCCATGCGGTTGGCGCCGACGAAGACCGTCGAGCCCTGTTTGAGCCCGGTGCCCTGTATACGAACGCGTTGCCCCCCTTCGAGGGGCCCGGCGTTGGGGACCACCGCGTCGATCGCGAAAGGTAGCTCTCCCATCTCGGGGGGATCACCGAAGTCGAACGTGAAATTCGCGTCAGTCGGTGTTCGACCGCCGTCGGTAGGGGGGGGCCCCATGTCGGGCTCCGACATGTCCGGCATCGCTTCCGGCATGTCGGGGTAGAACTGCTTCACGTCCACGAAATTGCGCGGATCGAGAGGATCGCACCCCTTGCATCCCAGCGTCGAGAACAGGGAGAACAACAGAAAGAGTGCTACCCGTCGCGCCGTCGGCAAAGCATTACCCGGACAGTAGAAAGCGCGAAGTCTGTGCGAATTCGCGTGGATGCTCGCAAGTATAGTGACGCCCCCCAGGCGCTTCAAGGTGACGGCACCGTTGCGCGCCGCGCGGCGCCGGGGCATCCTGCCGACATGTTCGTAGGTCGTGAACGAGAACTCGAGCTTCTTCGTCAAGCATTTCGTACGCGCGATTTCGTAGCGCTGGTGGGAGCATCGGGGGTCGGGAAGACGACCCTGGCTGCCGAGTACGCACGCGAGGTGGGCGGCGTGGTGGTCGACTGTTTCGGCGTCGCCGACGCCCAGACGATGGTCGAACGAATACGCGAGGCAGTCGCCGCGCGGGGAGCCGCTTCTCTGGAGGCGGCGAGCGAGCAGTTGGGCGTCCTCGTGTTGGATGACGTACTGCCCGAGGCCGACATCAGCGAGATTCGGACCCGCTTCGCCGGACCCGTGCTCGTCACGGCTCACGAAAAACCGGTCGGGGCCGCACAGTTGCCGGTGCAGCCGTTTCGGGTGCCCGAACGAGACCAGTTCGTCGGGAGCGCAGCCCACCGCCTCTTCGAAGAGGTCGCGAAGCATCATCGGCTCGACTGGGACGAAGGGGACGAGGTCGACTCGATCTGGCAGCTCGCGCGTCGCACCGAGGGTTTTCCGCTCGGCCTCGCGATCGTCGCGCGGCATGCCGCCACGATCGGCTGCCAGGAGGTGATGAAGCTCGAATCGAGCCGGGTCTCCGACGTCGGGCGGGTCGACCGACATCAGTCGCTCGCCACCGCGCTCGGATTCACGATGGAGCGGCTGTCCCCTTCCGACAGGCTGCTCCTCTTCACGATGACGCTCTTCCGGCGCCCCCTCTCCGTGACGCTTTTGGCCGAGACGGTCGGTGTCCCGATCGGGGAGTTGCTCGTGGGGATCGAGCGGCTCGCGGCATCCGGGCTCGTCGTCGCCGGTGCGTACCCACGACCGATCGAGTCGATGTACGAGTTCGCGGGGGACCTCCTGAACCGGTGCGATCCCGGCGCGCTCGCGAAGGTGAAGCACCGGATCGTCCAGGCGGCGGTTCGTCTCGCGCCCGAGCCGGAGACCGGTTTCGCACCGGCGGTCGAGTCCGACGAAGGGCCGTCGTTCTGGGAAGCGGCGCTGGACATCGGGATCGACGACCACGATGCGTGCGTTCGGGTCGCGACCGCGATGCTGCACTGGTGCACGGAGTTCTCCCCGGCGGCGGGCTCGAGGATCGCCTGGATGCCCCTCATCGAAGACCTCGACGATACTCAGGTCTGGCAGGGATGGGGCAGGTTGTCGCGACTCAGGACCGACCACGAGGCGGCGCTGCGCGCTTTCGAACGAGCGTCGCAAGCCGCCGTCCGTCCCGAAGATTCCTACTTCTCGGAGCTGCAGCGCGCCACGACGCTGTCGCTCCTCGAGCGCCTCGACGAAGCCCTCGCCGTCTTCGATTCACTCGACCGCTTCGGGATCGAAGAGCCCGCCCGCTACGTCACCGAGGCGCTGTTGCGCATCAACCGGAACGAGCTCGACGAAGCTGCGGCCCGGATCGAGACGTTCATGCAGTTCGGGGAACGCCCGCCGCGGCTCGAGTACGTCGCCCGGCAGCTCAACGTGCAGTTGACCGAGCGCGGCGAACGCGCCCGACAGGCCGCCGCCCTCGTGCGGTTGACCGAGCAGATGGCGGTGCCGCGTAGGATGGCCCGCGCCTACTACATGGCGGCGCAGGTGCAGGAGTTCGATGCCGGAAACGAGGACGAAGCGAGGCGCCTCAGGGATCTGGCACGCGAACACGCCGCGACCGCCGGGTACGAAGCGGTGCTGCAACAACTCCTCGCCGACGAAGCGATGGCGCGGTACTTCGCCGGGGACCAGACGCTGGCATTCGAGACCGCCGCTCGCCTCGATCCTGCCGCGCTGCGGGACGACACCTACCGAAACCAGATCTGGTTGTTGCGCGCGCTCGCTGCCGTCGAATCGCGCGAGTTCGCGCGTGCGCGTGCGAATCTCGACGAGATGATCCCCGTGCAGTGGTATCCACCCTTCGACCGGTTGCTCGACGTCGCTCGAACCATCGTGGCGCTCGAGTCCGGCGACGGACCGCGCGGTACCTCGCCCGGTTCCGAAGCGCTGGCGCGGATCTTCGAGCGGCACGACGCGCCGTTCGACGAGCAGGTCGAACTGTACGTGGATTGTTACCTCCCTATCGCCTCGGACCCCGCCGCCGACTTTCGGCTCGCAGCGATCTGGGCACTGCGCGGTGCACCCCAGGGGTTCCGCCGACTCCGCGAGTTGGAGGAGGTCGAGGCCGACGTCGTCTTCACCCGCGACTTCGAAGCGATGCGGGTCGGCGGAGAGTGGAGGACCCTGAAGCCGCAGTTCGCCGTGATTTCTCGACTGCTCTGCGAGAACGACATCGCCGATTTCGAAGCGATAGCCGAGGGCCTCTGGCCGGACGACAAGGTGGGTTGGGAGTCGGTGGTCAACCGAATCAACGTCCAGATGTCGGGGCTGCGAAAGGCCGGGCTGCGACCCTACCTCAACAAGGAGCCGGACGGATTCGTCCTCGACGCCGACGTGTTCGTCGAGCCGGAACTCTCGGAGTAGCGCGAATGGAAACGGCGTCGCAGGCAGGGCAGCTCACAACGCCGAATCCAAAGAAACGAAACCGCAGATTCCATGGGGTGGAAGCACGTACTCGAGCGCGCGCCTCTGTCGCTGCTCAGCCATGGGGCTCCATCTGCTCGCCGCAAGAGCCGGCGGCGAGGGCTGTCCGACGGCGACCGGCGCGGAGGCCGGTCGTCCGCGCCGGGACGGAGCCCGGCGGTCCATCTAGACGAACTCTGATCGAACCTGCCTGCCGCCTTCCTCCCGTTGGCCTCGGCGAGAGAGCCGTGATAAAGACAGACGGATTCATGGAGGATTTCGGAATGGCAGAATTGAAAGAGCGTCTGGGCCAGGTCGACAGGGACGTCGTGATCCGCGACACGGTGGTGCTGATCGACGACGAGGTCGCGCGCAAGAGTGGCATGACGGGGTTGGCCCTCAAGGGGGGCTACAAGGTCGTCAAGAAGCTGCGCGGCGGGCGTATGATCGAAGACGCGGTGAACTACCTTCTCGACGACTTCACGGGCGCGCTCGACCCGATGTACGACGATTTCCTGGCCGACGACAACGCGACGACCTTCGAGCGCTACATTTCGAAGCGCTCGAACGAGGCGTCCGATGCGCTCCTCGGCATCACGGACGCGAAGCTCGAGCGCGCCGAGAACCCCATCATCATCAAGACCTACCAGAAGCTCCGTGGCCAGGCCGAGAAGCACGTCGTCGAAGCACTCCCGGGGGTCGGGCGGCTGATCGACGCACACGCTCCTCGAGAGGCGTAATGGCCCGCGACGTCGTCGAGACAGAAGCCTTCGTGCTTCGCACCGTGGACTACGGAGACAGCCACGTCATCGTGACGCTGCTGACCCGCGAGGCCGGTCGTCTCGGCGCGATCGCACGTTCTGCCAAACGGAGCCGGAAGCGATTCGGCGGGACCCTGTTGCCGCTGCGCGCGATCCGCGCGACGGTCGCGCGCCGGGACGGTCGCGACCTCGGCGAGCTGCGGGACGCGAGCGTCGCGCGCGACTTTCCGGGCCTGGAATCGTCCTACGAGAAGATCATGATCGCCTCGTATGCGACCGAGCTCGTCCGCGCGTACGTCCGCGACGGCGACGATGCCTCCGACACCTACGATCTTCTCGACGGTTTCTATCGAAGGCTCGGCGAGTCGGCCGACGACGAAGCGGTCCTTCGGATCGTGCTCCATCACTTCGAGCTCGGCCTGCTACGCGTGGCGGGCGCGGCGCCCACCCTTCGCCACTGCAACCGCTGTGGGATCGGTTGGGAGTCGATGGAGAAGCTGCGGCTCGGACGCGACGGGCACGGGCTCGTCTGCAGCGACTGCGTGAGGATGGGGGAGCGCTGGGGGATCATCGACCATGAGACGCTCGCGGCGCTACATTACATCGAGGCCCCGCAGGAACAGGCCCCGTCATCGATCGCCCGTGACGAGGTCGCGGCCCAGATCCGACGCATCATCGACGCGAGCCTCGACCTCGTCATCGATTCCGATCTGCGGAGCCGCCCGATGTTGGACACGGTGCTCACCGCATGAAGGGAAGGGTCGTCAGCTACGGAGAGGCGCTCGTCGACTTCCTCCCCGACCGAACCGGCGCGCTGCTGCGCGACGTCGAGACGTTCACGAAGAGCGTCGGGGGCGCGCCGGCGAACGTCTCGGTCGGTATGGCGCGGCTGGGGTGCGAAGTCGCCCACCTCGGGAAGGTCGGCGATGACGAGTTCGGTCATTTCCTCGCCAAGGAGCTGCAGGCCGAAGGGGTCGACTCGGCAGGGCTCACCCGCGCCGTCGGCTACAACACCGGCATCACCTTCATCAGCCTCACGCCGTCCGGAGATCGTAGCTTCATGTTCTTCCGGGAGAAGAGCGCCGAGCTCGAGTTCGGGCTCGACGACATCGACGAAGATCTCATCTCGTCCGCGAGCATTCTGGTCGCCGGGAGCAACCTCTTGATGGAGGGGCCCGTCCGCGAGGCGACGTATCGAACGCTGCAGATCGCCCGCGACGCTGGTGTGTTCGTGGTCCTCGACCCGAACATCCGAATTCATCGGTGGGCCGACAAGACCCTTTGCCGCGACCAGGTCGCCGAGCTGATGCGTCACGGCGATGTCGTGAAGCTCAACGAAGAGGAACTCGAGTTCATGTCGGGAACCTCCGACGGAGAAGCGCTCTGGAAGACGCTGCAGGACGACGGCCTCCTCGCGCTGATCGTGACGCGGGCCGAGAACGGCGCCGTCGTTCATAGCCGCGCGGGGTTCGCGGAGACGTCGGCCCCGCTCTGCGAAACGGTCGTCGACACCACCGGCGCGGGCGACGGTTTCGTCGCCGGCCTCGTCGCGGGAATTCAACGGCTCCTCGACGAGCCGGACCCGCGCCGCCTACGTGCGGCCGCGGAAGCACTCGGGACGGACGAATGGCGTACGTTGGCGCGGCTCGGCTGCTGGGTGGGAACGGAAGTATGCAAGAAACTCGGTGCGACGCCGGGGCTCCCCAAAGCCGCCGCCGTCCCCTGGAAGGAGTTGGGATTTTGACGAAACGATACGTACAGACGCTCGCCGGCCTCACCGCTCTCATCGTAGCCGCGACCTCGTGTTCCGGCGGCCAGAAGGCTGCTGACGAGACCCCCGTCGAGCCGACGACAGAGTCGAAGACCGCCGCGATCAAGATCCTCGCCTTCAACGACCTTCACGGGCATCTGGACGGTCCCAGCGGTTCGGTCTCCGTCGACGGGGCACGGGTCGACGCTGGCGGCGCCGACTACCTCGCGGCCAAGGTGGCGCAGATCAAACGCCTGCACCCCAACACCCTCACCGTCACCGCCGGCGACATGATCGGCGCGAGCCCCCTGCTGTCGGCCCTCTTTCACGACGAGCCGACCATCGAAGCTCTCAACGAGATGACGGTCGACGTCGCCTCCGTCGGCAACCACGAGTTCGACGAGGGAGTCGACGAGCTCAAGCGAATGATGGAGGGGGGCTGCCACCCCGTCGACGGGTGTCAGGACGGTGACCCCTACGAGGGCGCTGCGTTTCCGCTGTTGGCGGCGAACGTCACTTATGTCGACAGCGGTGAGTCGATCTTCCCCGGGTATGTGGTCCGCGAACTGGACGGCGTGAAGATCGGGTTCATCGGCCTCACCCTCGAAGGAACTCCCGCGATCGTCTCCGCCGAGGGGATCAAGGGGCTGAAGTTCGGTAAGGAGGCGGACGCCATCAACGAGATCGTCCCGAAGCTGCAGGCCGAAGGGGTCGAGACGATCATCGTGCTCGTGCACGAGGGGGGCTACGCGACGCAGGAACAGGAAGACGTGAACGGTTGCCCCGGTGTCTCGGGGCCGATCGTCGAGCTCGTCGAAGAGGTGGACGACGCCGTCGACGTCTTCGTGACGGGGCACACCCACCAGGCCTACATCTGCGAGATGGACGGTCGGCTCGTCACTGCTGCGAAGTCGTACGGTCGGCTCCTCACCGAGATCGACCTCGAGGTCGACCGCCAGACCGGCGATGTCGTCTCGCGAAAGGCGACCAACCTCGTCATCGATCGGGCCGGCGATCCCCACCCCGGCGTCGACTCGATCAAGAGGAAGTACTCGAAGCTCGCAGCGCCGCTCGCCGAACAGAAGATCGGAACGATCAGCGAGACTTTCTCGCGCGACACCGACGAGAACGGGGAGTCACCCCTGGGGCGCCTGATCGCGGACATTCAACTCGACGCGACGAAGTCGAAAGAGACGGGCGCCGCACAGCTCGCGCTCATGAACCTCGGCGGAATCCGAGCACCGCTCGAATTCGAAGAGGCAGGCGACGCCAGCGGTATCGTGACGTACGCAGACGCGCACACGGTCCAACCGTTCGGCAACAGCCTGGTCACGATGACCCTCACGGGGCGACAACTTCACGATCTGCTCGAGAGCCAATTCACCGACCCCGATCGAGTACGCCCGCTCCAGGCGTCGCGTGGATTCCAGTACGAGTGGAGCGCCAGCGCGCCCATCGGAGACAAGGTCGACCCGAAGTCGATCAAGCTCGATGGGAAGGTCCTCGACCCGCGCGGCAACTACCGCATCACCGTCAACAGCTTCCTCGCCAACGGGGGGGACGGGATGGAAGTGCTCGCCAGCGGCACCGAACGCATCGGCGGCCCGATCGACCTCGCCGCGCTGGTCGCCTACTTCAGCGAGAACTCACCGGTCAAACCGACCAGCGACCGCCGCATCAAACGAGTCGACTGACCCTCGTCGGGCCGTAGCTCGTTCCCGCGTCCCGCTTCTCGCTTC
>CAYPJU010000017.1:72068-92639 GCA_964411125.1 uncultured Bradymonadales bacterium
AGTCGACTGACCCTCGTCGGGCCGTAGCTCGTTCCCGCGTCCCGCTTCTCGCTTCCTGCTTCCCGCTTCCTGCTTCCCGCTTCCCGCTACCCGCTTCCCGCTACCCGCGGATACGGCGTCGAATGATGCCGGCGAAGGCGAACCCGAGCAGCAGCAGCGCGGGGGCGTGGTCGGGTCGCTTCGAGGCCACCCCACAGCACGTCTTTTTGTCGTCGTCGTCGCGAGGGGGCCGCTCGAAGCTATCGTCGCATGCGTCCCCGACACCGTTGTCGTCGTCGTCTTCCTGATCGGGGTTGGCGTCGACGGGGCAGTTGTCGTCGTCGTCGTCGATGCCGTCACCGTCGATGTCGGGGTCGCATGCATCGCCGAGCCCGTCCTCGTCGAGGTCACCGATCTCGGAGGTCGCGAGACCCGGGCAGTTGTCGTCCTCGTCGAGGACGCCGTCCCCGTCGTCGTCGTCGTCGCATGCGTCGCCGTCACCGTCCTGGTCGGAGTCGGTCTGGGAGGTGTTGGCGACGTCGGGGCAGTTGTCGTTGGCATCGGGGACGCCGTCGCCGTCCGTGTCGTTCGACGGGTCGCCGTCGCAGGCGTCGCCGATCCCGTTCCCGTCCGCGTCTTCCTGGCCGGCGTTGGGGACGACGCGGCAGTTGTCGACCGAGTCTTCGACGCGGTCGCCGTCCGAGTCGAGGTCGCGGTAGTCGGGGAGATCGTCGCCATCCGTGTTGACCGCCCGGGTGAGGGGGTCGTCGTCGCCCGCTTCGTCGATGTCGAGGATGCCGTCGCCGTCGGAGTCGTCGTCGAGAGCGTCGATCGTCATGTCCATGTCGGTGTCGAACGGAGCAGCGGTCGAGCCGAGCTCTTCGCCGTCGGCGATCGTGTCTCCGTCGGAATCGATTCGGTCGGGGTCGAGCCCGAACTCGGCTTCGCGATCGTTCCGCAGTCCGTCACCGTCGCGGTCTTCGTCGCAAAGGTCGCCGTCGCCGTCGCCGTCGATGTCGCTCTGGTCGGCGTTGACGACCAACAGGCAGTTGTCGGACGCGTCGTCGGCTCCGTCGTCGTCGGAGTCGGTGTCACGCAGGTCGGGGGTGCCGTCGCCGTCGGTATCAACGGGCGGGGTGTCCAGGTCGTCGTCGCCTGCTTCGACGCTGTCGAGGATCCCGTCGCCATCCGAGTCGTCGTCGAGCGCGTCGAGGATCTGGTCGCCGTCTGTGTCGTAAGCCTGGGTGAGGACCGGTCCGACTTCGTCACCGTCGGAGACCGTGTCGCCGTCGGAGTCGATCGACATCGAGTCGAGGCCGTTGGCGTCCTCCCAGTCGTCGGCGACCCCGTCGCCGTCGTTGTCGAGGAACGAGAGCTCGATCCGCACGTTGGCCGTGGAGGTGTCGGTCCCGTCGGTCGCGGTGAACTCGAGGACGTGTCGACCCGAATCGCCCGAGTTGGTGTTCCAGGTGAAACGGCCCGTCGTCGCGTCGAGCGACGAGCTTTGAGGCGGATTGTTGAGCCCGTAAGTGACCGTGTCGCCGTCCCCGTCGGTCGCCTGGACGCGGAAGGCGACCATGCTGCCGGCGGCGGCTCGAATGGTGGAGAGAGGCGTCGGCGGCAGAAACTGTGGGGCGAGGTTCACGTCCACGACGGTCACGGTGACGGTCGAGCTCGAGAAGAGCGCGCCGTCCGAGATCGTGTAGTTGAACGTCTCGGTGCCCGAGAAGCCGGCGTCGGGCGTGTACTCGATGCGGTTGGCTACGATGGCCGCCGTGCCGTTCGCGACCAGCCCGACCTGCGCGATGTAGGGGGTGCTGTCGGGATCGGTGTCGTTCGCCAGCACGTCGATCAGGACCGGGGTGCTCTTCGAGGTCGTCGCGGTGTCGGGATTCGCGACCGGGGGACTCGGGGAGTCGATGACAGCGACGCGGATCGTACCGCTCGCGACGTTTCCGGCGCTGTCGGTGATCGTGTACCCGAACGTGTCGAAGCCCGAGAAGAACTGATTCGGCGTGTAGGTCAGCGTCGCTCCACTCTGCGAGACGGTGCCGTTCATCGGCGTTCCGACCGACGTGATCGTGAGGGCATCGTTCTCCGGGTCCGTATCGTTCGACAGCGGAGTGATGGTCACCGCGGTTCCCTCGGGGGTGGACACGCTGTCGAGTCGTGCGGTCGGCGGCTGGTTGTTGCTCGTCACGTTGATCGTGATCTGCCCCGTATCACTGCCCCCCGTGGCGCTGACGACGTACGAGACGTAGTCCTGCCCCGAAAATCCCGTATTGGGCGTGTAGGTGACCGACGTTCCGTCCAGGGAGGCCGTACCGTTCGTCGGCTGGCCGATCGAAGTCAGCGACAGCGCATCACCGTCGGGGTCGGAATCGTTCGCGAGCGGGAAGACCGTGACCGCCTGATCGCGCGGGGTCGTCGCGACATCGTTCGTCGCGACCGGCGGTCGATTCGCCCCCGTCACGTCGATGTAGACGGTGGCGGGTGCCGACGTCTGGGTGCCGTCGGTGGCGACGTAGGTGAACGACTGCCGACCGACCACGGATCCGTTGTAGGTGAAACTACCGTCGGGCCGAAGGTTCAGGGTTCCCGAAGTCGGCTGCGTCTGGACGCTCGCCGTGAGGGGATCCCCTTCGGGATCGACGTCGTTCCCCAGAACCCCTGGGGCGGTGACGGAGAGCGGGACGCCGGCGACGACCGAGTAACTGTCGTCGACCGCGAGGGTCTCGCCGCTGAGGGCGTGAAAGTGCACCTGTCCGCCGGTACCTTCCTCGGGAGCCCCTACCGCGAGGGCGAGGTTCATCGAGACGGAGGCGCCGAACCGGTCGCCGGTGCTTCCCGTGGGGGAGGTGAGGCGGCTGACGACGCCCCAGGTGTCGGTGCCCCCCTGGTCTTGGGAGACGAAGACGGCGGTGCCGGGGCCGGCACCGGGTGCGCCGACGATCATGAAGCTGCCGAGATTCGCGATCGACGTGCCGAACGCTGCGCCGCTCGCTGCGGCACCGTCCTGCACGCGCTTCTCGAAGCCCCACGCGTTCTCCCCCCCGAGGTTCTGGCTGTAGCGGAAGACGGCACCGGAGGTTCCGTGTCCCGGGGCTCCGACGGCGAGGCTCGGGCCGCGAACGGAGAGGGCGGCGCCGAAGCGGGCGCCGGTGCTGCCTCCGACGGAGTCGATCGGGAGTCGCTCGCGCCACTCCACGATCTCGGGATCGTTCTCGTCGAATTCGGCGGCGAAACGTCGAACCCGGCCGGAGTTCGTCGCCTCACCGTTCTCTCCCGGTGCGCCCACGAGCAGGGTCGACCCGTCGCCGGCGAAGCTGACGCTCGTCCCGAGCGCTGCGTTGGCGTTGGGAGCGTCGTCGAGGGTCAGCGGCGTCTCCACCCACTGGAACGTGCTCGACGATCGTCCGAAGAGGAAGACCTCGCCCGAGCCCGTGTTCGCGCCCGACGCGGTGGGAGCGCCTACCGCTACGAATACGATGTCGTTGCCTGCGGGGGGGACGTCCTGCGAGGTGAGATCGACGGACGAGCCGAACCCGCCACCCTGCTGAAGACCGAGGGGGGCGAAGGTGTACTCGAGCAGGATCGACGCTCCGCCGACGACGAAGAGATGCGCCGCGCCCGTGTTGGCGCCCGGGCCCGTGTCGCCGGGGGCGCCCACCAGAATGTTGTTGCCCTCGATGGCGACGGCGGCGCCGAAGCGCGCGCCGGCGACGGGGGAGGGGTCCGTCAGTTTCTGTTTCTCGGTCCAGGTGCCGTTCTGCTGGCGTTCGAAAACGTAGACGGCCCCGCGGCTCCCATTGTGATCGGGGGCACCGACGACGGTCAGGTCACCGTCGACGGCGACCGCGGCACCGAAGTCGTCGCCCGCCGTAGTATCGGCGGCCGCGGACTGGGCGAGGCGTGCGATCGTCGGGTCGATGACGATCGGGTAGGTGGCGCCGCGGTCGTCGACGGTGATCTGCACCGTCCAGTCCGAAGTCGTCTTCATCGACGCGGTGAGAGGCTTGCGGTCGGCGTCCCACGCGGCGAGCCCGTGGTAGCTGAAACGGCGCACCTCGTTCTGGACTAGATAGATTTTTGCGTCTTCCGGATCGAACCGTGGAACCAGGCCGTCGAAACGAACGTCGATCTCGATGGGACCGGTCCCGCCCGGACGACGGGCGATGGTCCACGACTGTTGGATCCCCTCGCGGCCGTTTCGGAACGTCTCGACGAAGTGCTCACGAGCGAGCTCCACACGCTGGTCACTCTTCTCGGTCGTGCGGATCCGATTGTCGAGATTTCGGTCGGCACGACCGAGGCTCTCGGTCTTGACCACGAGCGAAAAGCCTTCCTGGGCGAACACCGGTGCGAGATGGAGCCCGTCGTCGCGCACCGCGAGTCGCACCGCGTGGGCGTCGTTCGCGGCCTTTGCGTTGGTCTCGCCCGCAAACGCGAATGGCGAAGTGGAGGGCGAGGGAGCGGGGGCTTCTTCTTCGCGGCTCTCACACGACAGCGTGAGGAGCATCGTCGCGAGGAGCGCCCGCGATACCCAGGTTCCGTGAGTCATGGTCCGAACCTCCGGCCGTACGCGGCCGCCGCCCCCGTGTCGAGGCGGGCTTTCAGATGGAAATTACGAGTGTGCGAAAGTGTGACCGAAAGCCCGACGTAAGTCTAGGAGGCACGCGCCCTCCTCGGAATTCGTTTGCCCGGTGTTTTCGGCTGCGCTAGGCTTGTAGGTAACGCATAAGACAACATGTTTTCCGACTGAGGGGCACTCGTGCATTCTAATCTACGTGGCACCCGGCGTGTGGCTGCAGTTCTTCTGCACGCGCTGTTGATGGTGGCCGGTTTTGCACTTTGCTCCTTTGGAGGGGTGGAAGCGGCGACGGCGGCGTGCGGCGATGGAATCATCGACTGCGACGAGACGTGTGACGACAGCAACACGACGGCCGGGGACGGCTGCAACGCGATGTGCCGCATCGAGTACTCTTCGGACTGTCCGACCGTCGTGGACGGTCTCGACCTGATCCCCGTCAGCTACTGGTCGCTCGACGACGTGGGACCGACCGCGGTCGACTTCGTCCGCGCGATCGACGGGACCGCCAACGGAGGGGTGTCGTTCGAGGCGATCGGTGCGTCGGGTTCGACGGGGTCGAGCGCTGAATTCAACGGGCTGGACTCCTACATCGAGATCCCGCACGACCCGGCATTCTTCGTCGACGAGGGGGCGATCTCGTTGTGGTTCCGCGCCGATGCGCTCCCCACGTCCGGAGTCGTCGGGCTCTTCTCCAAAGACGCTACGGATCTGGATCCGGGGGGCGGCCACGTCAGCATCTACGTCGCCGACACGGGAGCGCTCACGCTGCGGGTGCAACCCGACGATCTAGGCCTCGGAATTCGAGGCGACGTCTGCACCGTCGGCGCCGAGTGCACGTCGGGCACCTGCTCGTCGGGGGCGTGCACCGATCCCTCGGCGAAAGTCGTGGGGCCGACGGTGGCGACAGGCACGTGGTACCACGTCGTCGCGACGTTCGGGCCCGCGGGGCTCAACCTCTACGTCGACGGAAACTCGGTCGGAACAAATCCCTACACCGGTGGTCTCGGGACGAGCTCCGGAGGGACCGGAAACACCGAACCGATCGCCCTCGGCGCATCGACACTGAGTTCGGTCGCCGGAAGCGTCTCGCCGATCACGGGTGTCCTCGACGGTGCGATCGACGAGGTCTACTTCTTCGACGCCCAGCTCGGGGATGCGCAGGTGGCGAGCCTCTACGGAGGCGAGTCCTGCACGACCCCCGGCGGCGCATGTACGACCGGGGTCGTCACGCCTGGCTGCGGTGACGGAGTCCTCGACGCCTTCCGCGAAGAGTGCGACGACGCCAACGCGACCGACAACGACGGTTGCAGCTCCACCTGTCGGATCGAGTACTGCGGCGATGGGATCGTCAACGACACCGGCGAGACGTGCGACGACGGCAACCGGGTCGACCGCAGCTACCTCACCTCCTACAAAGTGGACGGTTGTTCTCACCTCTGCCAGGTCGAACCCGGGTGGACGTGCACGGGCGAACCTTCCGTCTGCACCAAGCAGACCGTGTGCGGCGACGGAATCGTCGACGTCGACGAGGTGTGCGACGGCGGAGCGGGCTGCTCGGCCGACTGCCAGCGCTTCATCACCTGCGGCGACAGTTGGATCGACACCGGCGAAGCGTGCGACGACGCCAACCTGACCGACGGGGACGGCTGTAGCTCTGGTTGTGCGGTCGAAGCGGGATGGACCTGCTCGTCGTCCTCCTCGAGCTACCGGCCCTATCCCTCGACCTGCGTTTCGACCTGCGGCGACGGGATGCAAGTCGGACTCGAGGCGTGCGATGACGGAAACGTCCTCCCGGGAGACGGGTGCGACGAACACTGCCGCGTCGAAGAGTGTGGGGACGGCTTCGTCAAGGGAACCGAACAATGTGACGACAACAACCAGACCGCCGGTGATGGCTGCAGTGTCACCTGCCAGGTCGAGCCAGGCTGGGTCTGTCCTCCCTTGCCGAAGGCCGGCAAGTGCGTCGTAGAGACTGTCTGCGATCCGGCGGAGTTTCGCGTCAACAAGGCGTACACGAACTACGGTGGCTACGTGAGCTGCCCCTTCAACCCGACGCTCGACACGAACGCCGACGGCGTCCCCGATTGCCCGGGGAGCAAGATGATCGTCACTTATCCCAACGTCCGCCCCTTCGAGCTGACCGCCACCGACACGCAGATCTTTTTCGATGCCGTGAGCGTCAGCCCCGTCGACGTCGTCGCGACCATCGAGTTTGCCGTCGCCACGGTGCAGGGCGGGAGTGAGCCCGACATGTCGGGTTTCACCACGGTCGTCTCGTCCGGGACCGCCTCGTCCAGGGGCGACACGACGTCCAGTAACTTCGACCTCGCGTTCACGGCCGACCAGCCCTATTCGTTCCCGGGCGGAACGCTGATCGTGCGCATTACGGGTGAGGCCGGCGAAGTAACGCTGCGCCGCTCCGAATATGCGGGGAACATGTATCTCGACTACGACAACGCCTATCCATGGGACATGGTGGATCCGGTCTACAGCTATCCCGAGTTTGCGTTCCGCATTCAGAAGGGAGCCGCGATCTGCGCCGTCAACCGCCTCGGGTACTGCGATCCCGGCACGACGTTCTGTACGCCTCCCGGCACCGACTTTCCCCAGAACGAGTACTGGTGTGGGAACGACGGTGGAACGGCTCAGAATTGCCACGAGTCCTACAACCCCGCGTACAGTTTCTGGTCCTCCTCTTCCTACGACACCTACGATCTGACCGCCGGCTGGCACTGCGACCGGGTCCGGCTCTACCGACGCACCCCGACCTGCAACGTCAACAGCCAGGACCCCGGAAAGGCGTCCTGCTCCTACGGCCAGGGAGACCTCATCGACACGGTCGTGACGGAGTGTGAGTCGTGCTTCGACGGCAACCCCTGTACCGACGACGTGACCAGAACCTACGGCTGCTACAACTACACCATCGCGCCGACATCTTGCTGGGACGGTCCTCCCAGCCAGCGCGGAACAGGAACGTGTTCCGACGGTCAAGACTTCTGCCAGAACCCCGGCCCCGAATGCATCGGCGCGACCTACGCGAGCACCGACGTATGTGACGGGCTCGACAACGACTGCGACGCCACCGTGGACGACACCACCACCGCGGACCTGTCGTGTGACGACAGCAACTCGTCGACCTTCGACGAATGCGTCGCAGGCGCGTGCTCCAACGTCGTCCTCTGCGGAGGGACGCCCACGAGCTGCGGGACGACCGTCTGCGAGGATTGCACGGTGATGAACGGCGATGCCTACACCGGGGTCACACAACCGTGCTGCAACTCAGGACAATCGTGCACCTGTGAAGTGTGGCAGACGTTCGACTACACCTGCACCGGCGGCATCACCTGCGAAGGCGTCCCGATCTCGAGCCAGTGGCTCGTCCCCATCGCGGCGACCTGCTCCACCTGCGACGACTCGAACATCTGCACGACCGATTCCTGCGACGTCGCGACCGGCATCTGCTCGAGCGTCGACGTCGGGTACTCCGGCTCCTGCTACGAAGGACCCGCGGGCACCGAAGGGGTCGGCACGTGCCGCGGCGGCACCGAGACGTGCGTCGCCGGGACGCTCGGCGCCTGTACCGACGTCGAGCCCACCGGCGAGACGTGTGACGGCTTCGACCAGGACTGCAACGGGATCGTCGACGACGGATCCGCCGACGCGTCGTGCCCCGTCAACCAGGGCTGCTGGAGCGGTCTGTGCGACGACGAGTGCAACACCAACGGCGACTGCGCCGCCGACGAGTACTGCTACTTCGAGAACGGCATCACGCCCGGGCGCTGCGCTCCGCAGACCGGTTCGTGCGACGACGTCGACCCCAACTGCCCCAACGGTGCGACGTGCTACGAAGGGTCCTGCACGAACACCAACTGCGGCAACGACCTCGACTGCAACATCTATTCGCGTTGCTACAACTCCGGCCGCTGCCTCAACCAACCCGACGACCGCTGCAACGGCGTCCACTGCGCCAATGGCGAGCAGTGCATCAAGGGGGCCTGCAAGAAGCCGTGCGTCGGCAACGCCGACTGCCCGATGGGTGAACAGTGCATCCAGGGGGGCTGCTTCCCCGAGCCCGACCCCTGCGACGGCATCGACTGCAAAGTCTCCGAAGTCTGCTCCGAAGGCGGCTGCCATCCCCAGTGCGCCGTCGACGCCGACTGCACCGAACCGGGTCACGTCTGCTGGGACGACTTCCGCTGCGCCCCCGCGACCGACCCCTGTTTCAACATCGAATGCGCCGAGGGCGAGATCTGCTCCGACGGTGCCTGCTTCCTCGACTGCTCCGCCGACGGGATCTGCGACGACCCCGGCCACAAGTGCTACAGCGCCGAGCGCTGCGCCACCAACAACTGCGAACAGGTCCAGTGCTCAGAAGGGTTCACCTGCCAGGGCGGCAACTGCCAGCCCGAATGCACGAGCGACGCCGACTGCACCGGCGGCAAAGTTTGCCTCGGAGGCGTCTGCAAACTCTCCGCCTGCGCCGAGGTCGAATGCGCCGTCGGCGAGGTGTGCGACGGCGGCGTCTGCTACGTCACCTGCACGAGCGACCTCGACTGCTCGATCCTCGATCCGGGACACCTCTGCTTTGGCGGCTTCTGCACCGACGATCCGTGCGCCGGGTTCCTCTGCCCGACCCCCGAACAGACGTGCGTGAACGGCGCCTGTTTCGACGCCTGCATGGCCCACCCCGACTGCACTGTGGTCGACGACGTCTGCTACGACATCGACGTCTGCGCGATCGACGAACCCGACCTTTGTTCTGAGATGAAGTGCCCGGCCGATCAGATCTGTGCCGGCGGAAGCTGCTTCTACGACTGCACCGACAACGCCGACTGCGCGATGTACGACGCTAGCCACTTCTGCTTCGACGGCCGCTGCGCCGCCGATGCCTGCGAGAACATCAGTTGCCCGCTCGGCACGATCTGCGACGGCGGCACCTGCTTCCAGTACTGCGACGGCGACGCCGATTGCACCGACCCGACCCACGTCTGCTACGACAACGCGTGCAAGGCCGGGCCTTGTGACGGCGTCACCTGCCCGACCGGGTATCTCTGCGACGGCGGCACCTGCTTCCAGTACTGCGACGGTTCGGCCGACTGCTCCGACCCCAACCACGTCTGCTACGACAACCTCTGCAAAGACCCCTGCGCCGACGTCACGTGCGGCGCCGGAGAAGTGTGCGACGGCGGGACGTGCTTCGAGTACTGCGACGGCGACGTCGACTGCTCGAACCCCAACCACATCTGTTACGACAACATCTGTGTCGACCCGGACAACCCCGAATGCGACGGACGCGTCTGCCCGATGGGCGAGGTTTGCTCCGGCGGAGTCTGCTTCACCTCGTGCCCCGACTGCGAATCGCTCCCCTACGACGCGATCTGCTATCAGGGGGCCTGCGTCCGCACCGACTGCGCTCGCTCCCCGTGCGACACCGGCGAGGTTTGCCACAACGGCGTCTGCTACGAAGACTGCTCGGGCGGTCAGCAATGCACCGACCCGAACGCCGCCTGCTACGACAACCGCTGCGCACGAAGTGCCTGTGAAGCCCAGGCGGTCAACTTCCTCGAGGACTACGAGGACGACCACCTCTTCGAACGGCTCGGCAGCCACATGTTCGCCTGGCAGTACTCGTCGCCGCAGATGTGGCCGCGCGCTTACGAGGACCCCGGGACGAACTTCGTCGCCTGGGCCGACGTCAACGGCGGCGCCGGGGCTTCCTCCGACAACGACGCCCTCTACGCCAGAGGGGCCGCGCGTGTCGTGATCTACTTCGACGACACTACCAACGACTACATCCTCTATCTCATCCACGGCTCGAAGGACGGATCGCAGGCCGCCGCCGAGGCGACCTACGGCATCCGCGTCAAGACGAGCTCCCCCCAGATCGTCCTCGTCGACGACGATGCCGACCGCGAAGGAGTTCGTATCGCGACCAACGGCGGTGGTTCTTGGACCTACGTCCAGGCGCACATCACGACCGGCGCATCGGAGACGGGCGGGGTCGCCCTCGGTCGCTTCAATGCGAACGCGACGAACTGGAAGCTCGAGATTAGCGCGAGCTTCTCGGGCGGTATCGATCGTTGGGAGCTGATGAACGGCGAGAACGGACAGCCGATCCGCGAGCTCGATCCCGGCGAGCCTCTCATCATCGACAACAAAGAGTACGCGTCCGGTTCGCGCGAGGTGCAGCCCGACTACGGCATCACCGCCTGCGACACCGGGCTCGACGGCGTCTGTGGGCCAGGTACCGTCTTCGCTTGCGAGGACTGGGAGCTCGTCTGTACGCAGACCGTCTATCCGTGGGACTTCGAGATCTGCGACGGCAAGGACAATACCTGCAACGGCAACGTCGACACGCTCGACTCCGAGCTGAAGTTCGCGATGGTGGAGTCTCGTCGAGGACTGCTCGCCGACTGGCGCCCATGGCCCACCGTCGACTCGAACGAGACGGTCGCCGACTACATGAACTACACACCGCGCGGGAGCAACGGCATGGAAGGTTCCACCGACGTTCGAGCTCCCGACGGCTCCTCGGTTCAGGAGGTCGACGAAGTGAAGATGTTGATTCATCGACACATGCCGACGGGGCAGATCTCCATGCCCGTCGTGGTCGGAGCCTACAGCGAAGACGAAGACGACGTCGACGACTGGGGCGACACAGATTTCGCCATGGAGTTCCGCGGTCTCGACGATCTCCTGAACTCCGAGTCGGACCAGGACGGCGAAGTTCGTGACATGTATGTCTGCTGGTACGACGACAGGAAGCCCGCCAACACGGGCGACGAGATTCCCCGCGAGTACGACCGAAATGGAAACACCATGAGCGTTCAGATGGACATCGAAGACAGCGACGACGACTGGGTCGAATCCGACTCGGTCGTCATCCGACCCGACTGGCTCGAAGCCTACACCGGAAGGCCCACGGCGTTCCGATCGATCTGGCGTGGTGGGTACGACGACGACGACCGCCGATGGCGCCGCACGAGCCCGGGGCTCGGAGAGCTCCCGTTGTACCGCAACGTCAGCTTCTGGGTTCGCATCATCGCCACCAACCCCGACGAGGCATTCTGCCTCTCGGACACACAGACCGAGATGGGGTGCCGCGTCGGATACTACCAGTGCACCGCGGCGGGGATCGTATGTGGTCCGCCCGATGATGCCGCGTGCGCCGCAGGGTGCACCGACTTCGACGGTGACGGTCACATCCTCTACGACCCGGCGTTCTGTCCCGACGGCACGGACTGCGACGATTTCGACTCCGAGAGCCATCAGGGTGCGACCGAGTACTGCAACGGCCGCGACAACGACTGCAATGGCGTCATCGATCACCAGAGCATCCCGAGCGCCGAACAGCCCAGCTGTACGGCGGAAGAGCCCTGTGGTCCCTCCGACTGCGGTGGCAAGCTGGTCTGCGGATGTCCGCCCGGTGTCCGCGAAGAGATAGGAGACCCGGTCGACGTCTGTATCTGCGGTGAGTCCCTCACGCCCTGAGTCGCATCCTCCTCAGAAGTCGTAATTCTATGAATCGGGTCTTGTTCACCCTCGTCGCGGCGGGCGCTGCCGCATCGCTGACCGCCTGCGACGGGCTCAATTATGACGTCGACCAGGTGGCGCTGGCCGACGCGTCCGGGCTGTTCGACGCTACCGAACCGGTCGACACCGATCCTCCGGTCGACATGAACGCTCCAGTCGATGCCGACATGTCGTCTGACCAGGGAGTGCCTGATACCTCGATGCCCCGCGACATGGAGCCCGACGTTTCCCGTCCGGAGGACGTCGGCGCCGACGCCACGCTCGACGTGGGAAATGACGCCGGTGATCTCGGCACCCCGCCCAGCTGCGAGGTCGAACACCCGGTCGAACCCGAGCGCTGCAACCCGCTCGCCGAAGGGGAATGCCCGTCGGGCGGTCTCTGCAACATCGCATTCGTGCAGCAGGGGCTGCGGCTCATCTGCCTGCAGCGCTCCAGTGAGGGGCCGGGGATGCTGGGCGAATCGTGCGGCGCGCCGAGCGATTGTGCCGAGCATCTGACCTGCTTCAACTGGTCGAACTACGAGCGCGATCCGCGCGGTCAGGTGTGCTCCAAGTTCTGTCGGATCGAGACCGGGGAAGGCTGTACCTCCGACGAGTTCTGCACCGGGAGTGCAGCGCTCCCGTTGGTCGAGGGATACGGCTGGTGCACACCGCGCTGTGACCCATACGATTCTGCCGCCTGCGCGGAAGGACAGACCTGCACGATCGACTACAACTTCCCCGCCGATACGTGTGAGCCTCATTTCCGCTGCGTGCGGACGAGAAACGCCGGCGCCGAAGGCGACGCGTGCGGGGCGGGGGCGGCGGTTGCGGACTGTGCGCGGGGGCTGTCGTGCTACGAAGTGGGGGACGCAGACTATCGCTGCGTGAAGCCGTGCATGGACGACGTCGACTGCGCCGACACCGCCTGCGGCGTCGCGGCCGGCCCCTGGGGACTACGGTACTGCCAGTGAGTGCGGAACAACGCAGGTGGGGACCGAGGTTGTACCGATGTGGAGTAGGATCTGCCCGTGACAAGGCCCGAATCTTGCTCCCATGTTCCATAGCGAGTACTGTTTTCTACACGTGAATCCCAAACCGTCACAGCCCCCACCGACGCCCGCCGTCGAGAAGCCGGAGCTTCGAGCGTTCCCGAAACCCGGGGATCTGTTCGAAGGACGGTACGAGATCGACTGCCTGATCGGATCGGGGGGATTCGCCAAAGTCTACAAGGCGAAGCAGACCGACCTCGGCCGCGAGGTGGCGCTCAAGATCATGCTGCCGGCAGAGGCGCTCAAAGAGTTGATGGACGACTCCGACGGCACGGGGGGACACAAGTTGGCCGAGCGCTTCATGCAGGAGGCGCGTCTGATCGCTCGCCTGCGCGACCCGCACACGGTGACGATGCACGATCACGGCAAGTCGAAGGACGGCCTCCTCTACATGGTGATGGAGTTCATCGACGGCGTACCGCTGTCGCGGCTCATCAAAGCTCAGGGGGCGCTCGATGCACGGCGCGTCTCCAAGATTCTTCGCCAGTGCCTGTCGAGTCTTCAGGAAGCGCACGCGTTCGGGATGCTGCACCGGGATATCAAGCCGGGCAACATCATGATCTACGAGCACGTCGGTCGCTCCGACCAGGCAAAGCTCCTCGACTTCGGGATCGCGAAGGTGGTCGGACGACAGGCGGCGATGAAGCAGGATTTGAAGGAGGACCTCACCACCAACGGAGCGCTCCTGGGCACACCCCGTTACATGTCCCCCGAGCAGATCCGAGGCCAGGATCTGACGCCCGCGTCGGACCTCTACAGCCTGGGGCTCGTCGCCTACGAAGCTCTGACGGGACACAAGGCGATCGAGTCGAACTCGAGCGTCATCGTCATCGGAGCGCAGCTCGACCCTCGTTCGTTCGCGGTGCCGAACCGCGGCACCATCCCTCCGGGCCTTCGGATGGTGGTGAACCGAATGCTCGAGAAGGATAGGAATCTTCGCTACCAGAGCGTCGAGGACGTCCTCGACGAGCTCGATCGGCTCGACACCGGAGCTTTCCCCGCCGCGGGACGGACCCCCACGCTCCCCCCGCCGTCCGACGGGTCGCACGAGATGTTCGGTGACCAGCTCCCCGACATTTCGGATTCGATCGAGCCACTGGCGGTCGATAGTGCCGAGGGGGCGTACAAGACCCGCAAACGCAATAGAACGATCGCCGCCGTCGGTATCGTCTTTGCCTGCCTCGTCGTCGGCCTCGCTATCGGGTTCGCCCTGATCGGGGGCGGTGAAGGCGACGACGCCGACGCGGTCGCCGCGAGCGAGCCGATCGACGAAGAACCGGCCCCCACCGAAGAACCACCGCCGGCCGTCGCCGAAGAGGTCGCCGTCGCGCCCGAGGTCGTCGAGCCGCCGCGCGACGAGAGCAAACAGCTCTCCGCCGAGGCGATCACCGTCGAGACCGTGCCGAGCGGTCTCGAAGTCACGATCAATGGAAAGCCGTTCGGCACCAGCCCCCTGATGCTCTCACCCAAGGACGTCAAGTTCCCGGCGGAGTTCGAGGCAAAGCTAGAATCGGGGGAGGCGAAGCATATCCGGGTGAACTCCCCGCTGCGGCTCGTGACGCTCGACCTGACCAGCCTCCAGAAGAAGGAGCCGGTGAAGGTGGTGAGCAAGCGGACGAATCGAAAGACGAAGAAGACGAACACCCCGACGAAGAAGAAGGAAGAGGAGCCGCCCAAGGAAGAGGCTTCTCCCTCGCTCGTACTCCCTGCATTGGACTGACCGATGAAGCGAATTCTCACGTCGCTCGCCCTGGCCGCATCGCTCGCCATCGTGGCGGCCCCCGCGACCGCGCAGCAGAAGTCCGAGACGATCCAGAAGGCCGAGGCGCACTTCCGGAAGGGCGCCGAGTACTACGCGGCCGGGGAGTATGCGAAGGCGGTCGTGGAGTTCAAGTTTGGCCACACTCTCGCGCCGAACGCGATGTTTCTCTACAACATGTCGCTCGCTTACGAGCGCCTCGACAGCTACGAGGAGGCGGCGCAGGCGGCGACGCAGGCCGACCAGATGGGGGGGATGCCCGACGAGATCGCGCAACGAAATCGCGCCCGCATGGTGGCCTTTCGGCGGATCGTCGCGGCGGGGGAAGCAGCCGAAGACTTCGAACGCCTCAACGCCGCCGTGGTGGAGAACGAAGTCGAGGAACCCGAGGAGACGGCCAGGCTCGTGGAGACCCGGAGCGACGGTGTGAACACCGTGGGCTTCATCGGGCTCGGACTCACCGCCGTGGGCGGCGGCCTCGCTCTCGCCGGGTTGATGACCAATCAATCACTCGACGAGGACATCGCGACCTACGAGTCGGCGGCGGCGTCGGGTGACCGTGCGACGTACGACACGACGCGAGAGACCATCGTCGGGAAACAGCAGCGCGGGAAGGTATTCTACGCCGCGGGCGCGGGACTCGCCGGCATCGGCCTTTTCCTGTTCGTTGCGGACGCCTTCATCGGTACCGAAGAGGTGGTGGTGGGTTATCTACCCGCCCCGGGCGGTGGGACCGTCAGCGCAGCGTTTCAGTTCTGAGCCACGCCCAAGAACACTTGGACGGGGCCCGGTTCTCACCTACACTTGGCGTCTCTCGGACACGAGCAAACCGTGCGACGCCTCTCGACACTCCTAATCCTGGCTTCACTCACCGCATGTGACGGTCTGACGTACGACCTCGACGGGGTGCCGTTTCAGGAAGCTGGCGGCGATACCGAGACCGTGGAGCCCGACGGCGGACGACCCGACGTCGGTGACATGCCGCGAGACATGGTGCTGGACCAGGGCGACCTCGGCGAGACGCCTGACGTCGGCGACGTCGGCCCGGACGACGCAGGGGATGCCGCCGACGCAGCGGACGCCAGCGACGCGGCCGATGCCAGCGATGCGGCCGACACCGGAGACACCACCGATTCGGACAATGACGGGATCCGCGACGTCGACGACAACTGTCCGCTCGTCGGTAATCCGGATCAGCTCGACCTGGACGGCGACGAGATCGGCGACGCCTGTGATGGGGACATCGATGGGGACGGCGCGCCGAATGCGTCGGACAACTGCCCGGAAGAGCCGAACGCCGACCAGGCCAACCTCGACGGAGACTCCGACGGGGACGCCTGCGACACCGACATCGACGGGGACGGCGTCCCCAACGACACCGACAACTGCCCCCTCGTCTCCAATCCGGGCCAGGAAAACACCGACGGCGTCGGTGAGGGAGACGCGTGCGAGGGGGACAGGGACGGGGACGGTACCCTCGACTCCGAGGACAACTGCCCCTCCACGCCGAACCCGAACCAGGAAGACGCCGACGGCGACGACATCGGCGACGTTTGCGACATGGACCGCGACGGCGACGGATTCACCAACCCCGTCGACAATTGCCCGGACGTCGCGAACGTCGACCAGGACGACGCGGACGGTGATGGCGCGGGGGACGCGTGCGACGACGACGACGACGACGACGGGATTTTGGACACCGTCGACAACTGCCCCACCGACGCGAACCCGGACCAGGCCGACTTCGACGGTGACGACGTCGGCGACGTCTGCGACGACAGCGACGGCGATGGGGTCTTCGACGCGGTCGACAACTGCCCTGCCGATTCCAACGGCCTCCAGGTCGACACGGACGGCGATGGAGACGGCGACGTGTGCGACGACGACGACGACGACGACGGCGTGGTCGATCTCGACGACAACTGTCCCCTCGTAGTGAACACGTGTCAGTGGGATGCCGAGGGGGACGGACTCGGCAACTCCTGCGACGACGACGACGACGATGACGGAGTGCTCGACGTCGACGACAACTGCCGGTACACGGCGAACGCAAACCAGACCGATACCGACCAGGACGGGGAGGGGGACGCCTGTGACACCAGCGGGGCGATGTGCAACACCACCACCACCGCATTGCAAGGGGGATGCGACCCGCTCCTGCAGGATTGTCCCGACTGTGAGACGTGCAACATCGTCGCGACCCGGATCACCGGTGGCCGACCCTCGGAATTCAAGAAATCGTGCGCTCCGATCGACCCGAACTTCACGTTCGACCTGGCCGAGGGCGAAGCGTGTACGTCGCAAGGTACGGAGAAGTGCCAGCCCGGCCTGACGTGCCGAAGCTTCAAATGCGTCAAGTACTGCCGGCTCGTCGACAGCAGCGGCTGCTCGCCGACCCAGACCTGCGTCCCATTCACCGGGCCGAACACCGAGATCGGCTACTGTGCCGCCACGAACGCGCAGTGCTGCGGGGTCAACGGCCACGCTTGTAATTCCGATGGGGACTGCTGCGACGGGAACTGCGACGCCGGCACGTGCGCGTTTGCCCCCTGAAGAAACGGGACCCATGAAGAACGTCCTGATCGTCGACGAAGACGTCTTCACGCGGAACGTCTTTGCGCAGACGTTGAGCCGCCGCGGGTTCGAAGTTTCGCACGCCTCGTCGTGCGCGGAGGCGCTCGAGCTCTTCCACGAAGCGGTGGAGCTGGTCGTCGTGGACGGTCTGCTCCCCGACGGCGACGCGGTCGAGCTGATCCGCGCCCTGCGCGGGGCGAGCGACGAGGTCGCGATCGTCTTCCTCTCGTCGGTCTTCCGCGAGCCCGGAACCTCCTACGACACGCTGACAGAGGACCTACAGGTCGCGCTGGTCCTGCACAAACCGATCTCTCCCGTCGAATTCTGCGCGCAGATCGAAAACGTCTTCGACATTTCGAACGACGAGGGCTGGTTTCCGGACACTGCGGACTTCTCCGTCATCGACGAGGTCGAGGAGGCTCGACTCGCCTACCGGCAGACGCTCGGCGACAAGCTGCTGGAGCTGGAACGCCATCTCGAAGAAGTGCGCGACCGCAGCGAAGGGGTCGACGAGTCCCTCGCCTTCCTGGCGCTGCTCCGCGGCACCGCCTCGCGGTACGGCTTCTTCGAGGTCGCACGCGCGACCGGGCGTATCGAGTCGGCGCTCGTCCGCCTCGTGAGCCTGGAGATCCCCAACGTGAGGCTCGTGTGGACGGAGGTCTTCGACGCACTCGACGACGCCGTCGTCGCGAGCCGTTCCCTCCAACCGGAGAAGCTGGACCAGGTAGACGTCGAGGCGAGCGTGCTCGTGATCGACGACGACCCCGAGTTCTTGGAGCGGACGGAGAACTTCGGGCACGAGCATCTGATCCGCGTCGTCACGGCGTCGACTCCGGCGGAAGCGATCGACAAGCTACGCGACCCGACGCTCGACGCGCTCCTCGTCGACGTCGAACTGCGGCCCGGGTTCGACACCTTCGAGTTCGTCCGCCGATTGCGAGAGAGGTCGCTCGCCCGCCGCCTGGCGCTCGGTTTCATCGCCGCACACGGCAAGGTGCCCGACCGCGTGATCGCGGCTCACCTGGGGGCGAGCGTCTTCGTCGAAAAGCCGCTCGACTCGTCGCAGTTCGCGGACGTCGTGCATCGACTGACCGCCGATCGGACCTCCGAGCGGTCCGTCGTCGTCATCGTCGACGACGATCTGCAGTTCGTCGCGGAGACGACGGAGATCCTCGCCCGCGCCGGGATGACGCCCCATCACCTCGACGACTCGCGGGAAGTGATCGACAGCCTCGATACGCTCACCCCCGACGGCCTTGTCATCAACGTCTCGATGCCGGGAATCGGAGGGTTCGATTTGTGTCGGATGATCCGCGCCATCCCGCGCTGGCACGAGCTTCCGCTGCTGCTCGTCGGGGACCGCATGGACGCCGAGACCCGCATCGCCGCGTTCCGTGCCGGCGCCGACGACTACCTGTCGAAGCCGCCGCTGCGCGACGAACTCCTCGCGCGTCTCCACGTTCGGATGGAGCGGCTGCGCCTCCTGCGCGAACAGGCATCCATCGACATGCTGACGGGCCTCCTCACCCGCCGCGCCTTCATGCAGCGGATGACCGCGCGGCTCTCCGAGGTTCGAAGGTCGTCGCGGACGCTCGCGCTCGGCCTGATCGACCTCGATCACTTCAAGGATGTCAACGACACCTACGGTCACGTCGCCGGCGACCGCGTTCTCGCAGCGCTCGGTCGACTTCTCGCGCACCGATTCCGGATGGAAGACGTCCGTGGCCGGTGGGGCGGCGAGGAGTTCGTCGTGGCGCTTGTCGACGAAGATGTAGCTACGGCGGACAAAGTGCTGCAGCGCACTCTCGAGGAGTTTTCCGAGCTCGTCTTCGTCGGCGACCACGGTGAGAAGTTCAGCGTCACGTTCAGCGCGGGCATCTCGGTGTTTCCCGACGACGGGCACGACTTCCGCGAGCTTCTGCAGCGCGCCGACAAACGGCTCTACGCCGCCAAAGCCGCCGGTCGAAACCGCGTGGTCTCGCAGGACTCTGGCTGACGCGCCTCGTCCCTCTTCCGTGGCGCGGTGCTCTGCCGCCGCGCATGAGGGTGGGAACTTTCGTTTCGTTTCGTGGCGCCGTCGTGCGTCGTAAAGCAGCTTCCCGCGACACGAGGCAACGCGGAATGCGGACAATTCTCGGCCTCGGTGCCCACCGAAAGTCGCGCCACCAACAGACTCCGTGCCGCTGTACGAGAGATAGGTCGGCCACTGGCAAGTCGTGCCTCGGATTCCAGCCCCCCGAACGCGAGGTTCGGAAAAAAACACCCTCGCGATGGGCCGCATGAGACAAGGGCGATCGAGGCATCCTCCAAAAAGTTCGCAACGGACGGGCGCCGCTGCCGATAACTAGTACGTAGTCGCCGCCGTACCGTCGACCGGAGGGACGGACCTCCCGTTCGCGCGCGGAAGGTCCTGCGCGCCCTCCGGGCGACGCTCGGCGTCGGCTACCGAAGCCTATCGGTGACCAGTGGTCGCGGGGGTGGGGGGCGGCCACTGGTCGTCGATAGGCGGGCCCGCGGGGCGCGTGACCTTCGGGTCGCGCGCCCTACAGGCTCGAACCGAAGTACACGAAACGGAAACGCAGGACCAACGACTCTCAACCTCGAAGCAGGAGCTGCCTATGAAACAGAACCAGTGACGCGCCTCACCCCGGGCGATTGGGGGAGCCCCCACATATTGGGCTCGGTGCGTCGCAAGGGCCAGGGTTCCACCGAACCCACGCCCGATCTCCGGTTCCGAAACCGGTCGAGGCGATGGACGCCGCGCGAAGGCGGCCACCTCCGACGAAACGGACGGAACCACCGACCAACCGGGGAGAGAACTCTCCCGGCCCCGGGATTCCAAGGCAAGGAAAACCCCACGGCCACGCGAGCGGGTCGGCATTGAATGGTGCGCGGCGAGAAAATCGCCCCCGTCGCGTGGAAAGCCAGCCGCTCGGCCGGGGAGGACGATGCTGTCCGAATTTGGTCGACGAGGACGGCACCGCTCTGCCCGCGGCGGTGTCGTGCAACGCCGGTGCAGCCGCTGGGTGGGTATCCGCAAGTACGGCGACTCGCGGGTGCCAGAGATGCGCTGGCGCGCGCTGTCCGCTGCGCCGGCGTGACAC
>CAYPJU010000018.1:0-31191 GCA_964411125.1 uncultured Bradymonadales bacterium
CGCCGGGCGAATCAGCGGTCGGGAAGCAAGATCGGGAAGACGAGATCCACCGGCTGTTCCGCGCACGCCATCTCGTGGGCGCGCGCCGGGATGACGACGGGGTCGTTGACGTCGGGGCCGGGGGCGTCGGGGTCGGCGTTCTGGTCGATGTCCATGAAGCCGATGATCTGGTAGCTGCCGGCTGGCACCGTGAAGTCGAGCGGGTAGGGGCCGGCGTCGCCTTCGCGCAGGTCGACGTCGTCGATCGTGAAGCTTCCGAGCGGCTCGACGCCGTCCTTCGGTCCGGTGATGGTGACGTCGTCGGCGTGGTAGACCGCGCCGCGGACCGTACCCATCAGCTCGCCGTCGAGCTTCGCGCTGCCGCGGATCTGGTCGGCTTTGAAGTTCAGGACGAAGGTGCCTTCGTCGGCGGGCGTGCTGCCGACCTCGGCGCAGTCGTTGGTCGCTTCCTGGACCCCGACCACGTACATCGACGCGGCGCACATCTCGTCGTACGTCCCCTCGCCCCACGTGACGTCGGCGGGCTCGCGGCGCTTGCCGTCGATGACCGGCTGGTTGTTCGCCGTGTTGTCGTAGGTGCAGCGGATGCGGAGTTGGTCGCCGGGCAAGATCGCGACGGGTTCTTCGAACTGGTAGTAGGACTGCCAGTCGAAGTTCCACTTCGCGATCTCGATCAGCGGTTCGGTCGTGCCGTCCTGGCGGTCGACCGACAGCGAGATGCTGGTCCCGAGCTTGTGCAGGTGCGGCAGCATCGAGTGGATGACGAGCCCGGCGCTCGGGTCGATGCCGGGGACGAACTCGTGCAACAGCGGCCACTCGGTCGGGTCGGCGAGGTACTCGTGGACGACGTTGTCGGCGCCGGCGGGGATCAGCATCGACTCGGGGTTCGACGGCCACTCGAGGTCGAGCCACGGCAGGTTGCCGGCGTTCTTCGCAACGTCGGTGTCGAGGCGGAAGTCGAGCGCCGTTCGGTCGGGCTGCGCTCCTTCGGCGAGGATACTGTAGTGCATCTGCAGCACGATCTTCGAGCCGGGCTCGACGCGGACGCCGGTGCCGTCGGGGAAGTCGAGGCCCTGCTCGCCGGGGGCCCATCCATACATGATCTTGGTCGGTAGCGCCGGGGCGCCGTCGGGGCTCGCCCCGCCGAAGCACGGATAGCCCGGCTTGCCGTCCGCCCCGTCGGCCGCTTCGACCTGCGACGCGTCGTCGGGGTCGATCAGGAACGCGACGGCGTGGTGCGCCACCGCTTCGTTGCCGGGTCGCACGTTGATGCCGGTGATGTACTGCAAGTCCTGGTGGGGCCAGTCGAGCACGAAACAGCGGTACTCGTCGGGGCTCGTGGTCGGCGTGTACTCGACCGGCATCTCCAGCGTCCCGTCGACGCGGCTGAGATTGCCGAGCTGCAGCTCGACCGGTTCGACCGTCGCGTCGGGGTCGCCCTTGGGCGCGTCGCCTGCGGCCCACGTCTCGAAGAGGGCGATCTCCTCCTCGGTCAGGCTGACGTCGAACGCAAGCGGGCGCACGGCCGGAGCGGCGAGAAACGGAGGCATCGTCCTCGACCGCACCGCCGCGGCGACGAGGGGCGCGACCGCCTTCGCTTCTTCGTAGGTGGTGAGGGGAAACGGCGCGATGCCGCCCTCGGTGTGGCAACGGACGCAGTACGCGTCCATCATCGGCTGGATGTCCTGATGGTAGGTGACGGACTCGGTCGCGTTGTTGGTCGGGCCGTTCGTGGTGCCGTCGTTCGGTGGCCCGTGGTCCCCCCCGCCCGACGGGCCGCAAGAGGCGAGCAGGGCGAGCGAGCAGAGACAGATCTGATGTTTCATGGGATTCCGCGGGGCTTTGGAAGACCGGCAGATGGTACCGATCGTCTCCACGGATCGAAACTACAACGTGCAGGTACCCGGCACGGCGGCCCGCCCGAACAACGACCGTTGTTCGTTCCCCTCGACGCGGGCTCGCCGTACCGGGCGCCCGAAGCTCACGTTGGAAAAAAAAGGTAACGGATCGGCGCCGATTTCCACTGTGGAATTATTCCCCAATGGGTTAAGGCCCCGATTTTACTGGCGAATGGCGCGCAACTTTTTCGTGCGGACCTTCGCCCCGCGGGGAAATCCCGTCGGAGGCACGTAGCGTGCCGTTTGGCGCAATTCCGTAGCTTGCACCGAATCTTGGTCGTGAATAGGTTCAGTGTTCATGGATGGATTCGAAGAGACAGACAGCGTCGACTCGGCGGAGGGGACCGCTCGCGTGGTCGAAGACCTCGCCGCCCTCCTTGGAAATCTGGAGTTTCTGCTCCAGGAGACGAGCGGGGAGGACCCCACGGTCGTCACGAAGTTGCAGGACACGGTCGAAGTCTCCCAGCGGCTGGCGAAAGACGTCACGGCCCTGCTGGGGCACGTTCGACGGGCGGAGCGACCGATACTGATGGAGGACGACGACGTCGGTTGCCTCTCTACCGAGGAGCTCGTCGCCCTCTTGTTCGAGCGCTGTGGGAACACGGTGCTAGTCGTCGAGGACGACCCCGAGGTCGCGGTGAGGACCGAACGTCAGTTGGTCCAGTGGGGTTTCGAGGTCTTCTGCGCCGAGAGCTTCGAGGAGGCGTGCGTCCCCTCGCTGAAGTTCGCATTCGCTCTGGTGGACCTCGATCTCAAGACGGATCTGACCGGGTACGAGGTGATCCGCGTCCTCAAGTCGCGGGATGCGCGGCCCGTCGTCATCGCCTACTCCGCATACGGACGAATCGAAGCGGTGACGACGGCGGTGCGCAGCGGGGCCGACCACTTCGTCGTCAAACCTGCGTCGATGCCGACGCTGATCTCCGCTTTCGCGCAGGGGGCAGGGATTCGCCACACGCTGGACCGCGAGTTCAGCCCGCTGACGCTGGACGAGGTGAAGTCGGCGGTGGTGCAGAGGACTTACCAAGACACGGGCTGCAACAAGACCCTGACCGCGACGCGGCTCGGGATCGACCGGAAGACGGTCGACCGCTACCTGCGGTGATCCGCGGGGGGTATCCAGGCCGAGACCCCCTTCTCGAAAAGCCCGATCGCCGCCGAGACCCCCAGATGGTCGCGCCCGCGTGCGCCCACGATCTGCACGCCTGTGGGGAGGTTCGTCCGCGGATCGATCCCCATCGGCACCGCGGTGACGGGATGATCCGTCGCGTTGAAGAGAGCGGTGTAGGCGAAGTCGAAGGGGCGGTAGAGGGTCCCGCCGTGCCGCGGAGCGACGATTGGAAAGGTCGGGATGACGAGCACGCCGTCGTCGCCCAGGGTCTCGTCGATCTGATCGCGCAGTCGCTCTGCGGCGGCGACGAGCTTCGCGGTGCGACGCTCGGAAGGTTTGATGAGGCGTTCGCCGAGCACCGCGAGTAGCGCAGGGGCGCCGTGGGGTGATTTTCCTCGGAAGACGCGCGTCGCCTCGCGCAAGAGCCCGATCCTCTCTTTACCGGTCAAGATCTCCTCGAGCCCGACGTCGTTCGACGTCTCGGTCAACATCCCCGAGTAGAGGTCCATCCCCTGCGCGAACGAGGGGCCGTCCCACTGTCGTACCCGTGCGCCGATGTCGGTGAGGGCACGCGCCGCCCGCCGGACCGCCGCTGATTGCGTCGCCGACGTCGAACTCGCCAGGCGAATGCCGGGGTCCTCGAGGAAGAAGACGCGAAGCGTGTCCGCACCGACTGGGGCGTGAAGCTCCATCTCACGGGCGTAGCCGTCGTCGTCGCAAGGCCCGGAGATGACGTCGAGGAGCGGCAGAAGATCGCGGGGATCGCGCGCCATCGGCCCGACCGCGATCAGCCGGTGGTCGGCGGGGGTCTCGAGCCGTCGGTTACTGTAGTCGAGCGGGAAGTGACCGCTGACGGGGACGCGGCCGAAGGTCGGCTTGTGGCCGTAGATTCCGTTGAACATGCTCGGCAGGCGGATCGAGCCCCCCATGTCGCTGCCGATGCCGAAGCCGGTCATCGCCGTGGTGACCGCGGCCCCCTCGCCACCGCTCGACCCTCCGGCGGTGCGCCGCGCGTCGTACGGGTTGTTCGTCCGCCCGTAGACCTTGTTGTAGCTCTCCCACCACAACCCGAGCTCGGACTGGTTGGTGACGCCGAGCGGGATCGCACCCGCCGCCCGCAGGCGCGCGACGTAAGTGGAGTCGCGGTGGGAGATCGCGTCGCGCCGCCCGAGGCTCCCAGCGGTGACCGGCATTCCTTCGACGCTCGCCATCTCTTTGGTGGTGAACGGGACGCCGGCGAGTGGGCCGGGGTCGCGTCCTTCGGCGACGGCTTCGTCGATGGCCCGGGCCTCGGCCATCGCTTCGGGGATCCGCTCGGCGACGATCGCATTGACGGCGCGGTTACGGGCCCGAAGCCTTCCGACGAATGATTCCAGGACCTCGACGGCGCTCGCCTCGCCGCTGCGAACCCGCCGGCCGAGCTCGGTGACGGGGAGGTCGGCGTATCGCTGGTCGGGGGCCTTTGGTCGTCTACTCATTCGATCGCTCCTCGGCGACTGGCCGTGAGACCGCGACGAGCTGCAAGAGGCGCGTCGCCAGGAGGGCGCCACGCCGGTCGCCGGTCGCGAGTCCGAGGTCCTCGACCAGCACCACGGCGTTGAAGTCCGCCCAGAGTGCGCTCCAATCGGTCGCCTCGTCGAGCAGGTCGACCTCGTCAAGGTTCGCCTCACAGAGCGCAGGGGGCGGCGCCGTTCGGGCGGGGCAGATCGAGCGTGCGCACGTCGCGATCACGTGTTCGCCGCGTACCCCGGGGGCGAGGTTCAACGACTCGGTCCACCCGGCGCGGCAGCCCTCGTCGAGCCAGAGGTCTTTGCAGGCATCGACGATGGCGACGACGTCTTCGTCGGTCGCCGCCGGGCTCTCTTGCATCGTGTCGAGGCAAGGAGCGATGTCGGGGCTTCGTGCCTGAGTCGCGGCGCTCGTCTCGGACACGGGGGCGTCGTTCGACGCCTTCTCCGGCGCTCCGCTACACCCCACAGAGAGGGCGAGGACGGCGGTGAAGTGGATGATGCCGCGGGTCACTCTTCTTCGTCGCCTTCGCCCAGCGGTGGGACGAGGAAGAGCGTGCACGGCATGTGATTGAGGACGCGTTGCGCGGTGCTGCCGAGGACGGACTGCACGAACTGCGACTCGCCGGAGTGTCCGAGGACGATGACGTTCGAACCTTTTGCCTTCGCGTGCTCGACGATCGCGTTGGCCGGCTCGTCGTCGTGGTCGACGTGGACCGTGTAATCGACGCCCTTCAGGTTGACGAGCCGGCGAACTTGGCGCTCGACGACCTCGCGCCGGCTGGTTTGGTCCTGCGCCGTCTCGAGGTTCAAGATGGGCGAGCCGCCGACACCGTATCCGTGCACGATCTCCAGTGTGGTCCCGACGGTCTCGGCGAGTTGGCCAGCCACGACGACGACGCGGTTGGCGTTCGCGGAGAGATCCGACCCGGTGACGACCGGCGCGCTGCCGATCTGGGGGTGGTCGGGGTGCACGATCACGAGAGTGCAGGGCGGATTGCTCGCCAACACGTGAGCGGTCGAGCCCAGAATGAAACGTGACACCGCGTTCTGTCCCGAGCGAGAGACCACGAGGATGGTCTCGCCGTGTAGACCCTGCACAGTCTCAGTGAGCTGCGCGAACGTGCTGCCGGCCCGGATGAGAACTTTGTCGGGGGTGACGCCGGCGTGCTCTTCGTACCACGCCGAGATCTTCGCCTCCGCCGCCGCGCGCGCTTCGTCGTTCTCGAGCTGTTCGAAGGCGCTCGTGAGCCAGCTCGACACCGAGAGTTCGACGACATGTTCGACGATGACCCGCGCCCCCGTGAGATCTTTGAGGTTCTGTGCCCATCGGGCGGCCGCGCCGCAGTGATCCGAGAGGTCGGTCGCGAGCAAGATGTTATCGACATGGAGCATCGCTGAGGTTTCTCCTTGTGAGGGTCGCACAATCTTGCGTCGGGCGGGACGCGCGGTCAATGCCCGCTGTCGTCGTTACCGATGTGCCGGATCAGGACCAGGCCCTGGACGACGAGGCTCGTGACGAGGATCGAGCCGAGCCCGACGACCGCGATCGCCCCCATGGAGAAGAGCCCCTTGTGCGACGAGACGAGCATCGCGCCGAACCCGATCATGCTGGTGACGAACGCCGCCCCGACGGCGAGGCCGGTCGCGAGGAATCCGTCGACCTCGCCGGGGGACTCCTCGTGGCGGATCATCAGGTGGAACGCGGCATCGACGCCGAGCCCGAGCCAGATCGGGACGACGACGATGTTGATGAAGTTGAACTTGATGCCGAAGAGCGCCACGAGCCCGATCGCGACGAGCATCGACGCCGTGATCGTTCCGAGCAGCAGGAGCATCCGGCGCGGCTCGCGGAAGGCGAAGGCGGCGGTGAGCAGCATCCCGACGAAGGTGATGCTGATCATCCAGATGGCGTCGCGGGTGATCGAATCGAAAATGTCGACGAGGAGAAGCGAGTCGTTGATGCCATCGACCTCGGTCCCTTCCTCGGCGCCCGGCAGTCCGCGAATCACGACCGCCAGCTCTTCCATCTCCTTGACGTCGTGTTGCTTGGTGGTCGGAAAGCCGAGCACGACTCTCTTCTGCGGGTCGTCCCGACGGGTGAAGGGAGACCGAATGCTCTCGGGAAGGTCGGCTCGCTCGATCGGCCCCTTCTCGACGACCGCGCGTACCTCGGCGGCGAAGTCGGCGAGTTCGTCTTTTTTCACGCGATCGGGCAGCCCGTCGAACTTGTCGTCGAGCCGCTTCAAGATCTCGAGCTTGTCATCCTGTCGCTGCGGCAGGATGTCGGCGAGGAGCTTCGTGTCCTGCATCATCCGGCCTTCGGGCAGCTCCTTGGTTCGACGCCGGAGCTCGGCGGCAACGCGCTGTGCGTGCTCGTCGTTTTCGGCGAGCACCACGACCGGGAGCTGCGAGGTGCCGAGGATCTTGTCGACGTGCTCGTCGAGCCGCCACGACTCGAGGGCCGTCGTCTGCACGTTGCGGAAGTCGTACTCGAAGGACGCCAGGGGGGCCCCGAACGCTCCGGCGACGACCAGGCCGAGCAGGGCGATCGTGAGGCCGCGCTGCCACGTGTGGGATTTCGATTCTCGTTCGAGCAGCCGCTGGGCGATGTGAACGGACATCGTGGCGCGTGGCTCGAGCTTCGAGCCGGCGACGAGCAGGAGGACGCACGGCAACACCGTCAAGGTGGCGATGATGATCAGCGCCATGCCGCCCAGCGCGATCACGCCATACTCGAAGAAAGCGCGAAAACTCGAGGTCATCAGCGACCCGAACGCCACGACGGTAGTGATCCCGGAGTAGACGCTCGCCCGCCCCGACGATTTCAGGGTGACGAGCATCGCCTGTTCGGGCTCCATCGTTTCGAGCGCCTCGAGGAACCTCGAGAGGATGTGGATCCCGTAGTCGATGCCGAGGCCCAGCAGGACGGCGCCGAAGAAGCCGGTGAGGACATTCAGGCTGCCGAAGGCAATCTCGGCCCACGCGAACGCCCATACCGTCCCCATCACCAGCGGGACGAAAACCCAGACGGCCGCGAGGAAACCGCGGAAGTAGATGAGGAGAAAGAGGAAGAGCCCGATCAGCGCGATGGTCGTCGCCATCGCGAGGTCTTTGTTCACCGCCTGCTGCTGTTGGTAGCGCTTCGCGTACCGTCCCGACAGGCCGAGCTCGACGCCGTCGTAGTCGGCAGACAGAACCGCGCCGGCCTTCTCGCGGGTCTCGGTGAGCATCGCCTTGGTGCGCTTGAGGTCACCGGCCGAGAACTCGGGGAACGCGAAGACGACGCAGATGGTCCCCTCGTCGTTGCAGTAGTATTCGGCGAGCGAAAACTGCTGGTACTTCTCCTTGATGTCGTCGAAGGAGACCTCGGGAGGCTCGGCGTCGCTCAGGTCGACGAAGAGCGGGTTCGCCCGCTTTTTCTCGAACTTGATGCGGGCCTCGATCCGCTCGGCGATCTTCTCGAGATCTTCGTAGTCGATGTAGAGGGTTCGATACGTTTCGAAGAAGTCGACCGGGCGGGTGTACTCGACCCGCTCGATCCCCTCGACCTCGGCGACCACCGCCGCGACGTCGCGCGTCGCCGCCTTCAGTGCCTCAGGGTCGTCCCCTTGCAGGACGACGTTGACTCGCCCGATGATGCCGTACGACCGCTCGAGCTCCTGCAGCCCCTGAACGCTCGGCGCCGTCTCTGGCAGGAGGCGCTCGAGGTCGGCGTCGATCCGCAGATGTGACGCGACGAAACCGGCGACGATCGTCAGCAGCGCGGCGAACGCCAGCACGAGGCGTCCGCGGGCAGCGTAAAATCGAATGATGGCTTCCAACAGACGTTCCGGCGGGCGGGAGGAAGAACGCCCTTCTTATAAGGGCGAACGGTCGAGTTGGCAAAGTTCCCGTCCGCCCGCGGGCTCCCTCATTCGGGAGGGGTCGGACGTTCTGGGATGAGCTCCACGAGCGACGGGAACATCGAGCGTGGAGCTCGAAAGGCCATCGCGGTGGTGGGGTTGAAGACGAAGCCGCTGACGTGTTCCGCCACGTCGTCGACCCGGGCGAGGACTTCCGTCGGAGCGATGGGGAGGATGTCGATGTTCTCCTCTCCACGCGCTGCGGCGTACTCGTTCAGCGGGCGGACGTGGGTGAAGACGACGACCCAGTCGCCGTCCTCGAGCTGCAGGACGAGCGGGGTCGACGGACCCTCGTTGGCGGGCAACAGATACCAGGCGGGCAGCGCCATCACGCGGAGCCACATCGCCTCGAGGTTCTTCGTCGACGGCGAGTCCTTCGCCATCGTGATCAGATCGCCGACGTCGTTCATGTGGGGGGCCTCGACGGGGGAGTAGTCAACGAGAGTCTCCCAAGTTAGCGACGGATCGTCCACTTTCCACGCTTCGGCAGGTGCGTCCGCCCGCGCCTTTGTTGTCCCGACAAACGCTGGTAGGATGTTCCTCCTCCGAGAGGCGTCCCCGCAGATGGCCCTATGACCACGGACAAGTTCCCAAATCCCGGCGAAGTGTTCGAAGATCGATACCGCATCGTGTCGATCATCAACCGTGGTGGGTTCGGGCGCGTCTACCACGCCCGGCAGACCGAGCTCGGACGCGACGTCGCGATCAAGGTGCTCAAGCCCGTCCAACGTCAGGACATGGATGCCGACCAGGAGGCACGCCGCCTCGAGGTCGTGACCAAGCGGTTCGAGCGGGAGGCCCAGCTCGTCTCGGGGCTCCGCGATTCGCACACCGTGATGATGTACGACTACGGGTCGACGCCCGAAGGCCTCATCTACATGGTCCTCGAGTACGTCGATGGCCAACCCCTCTCCGACGTCGTCGAACAGACCGGCCCGATGGATCCGCTGCGCGTCGTCAAGATCACCCGGCAGGTCCTCTCGAGCCTCGACGAGGCCCATGCGCTCAACGTGCTACACCGCGACATCAAGCCGCAGAACATCATGCTGTTCGATCACGCGGGCCGAACCGACCAGGTCAAAGTCCTCGACTTCGGGCTCGCCAAGAGCGTCGAGGGGGGCGAGTTCAACTCGGAGAACCCCGACCTCACGGGCGAAGAGGTGATCCTCGGCACCCCCCGCTACATGTCGCCCGAGCAGATCCGAGGCGAGTCGCTCGGTCCGCCGACCGACTTCTACTCGCTCGGGCTGGTGATGTTCGAGATGCTCACCGGATACAAGGCGGTCGAGGGGGAGTCGACGATGCAGACCCTCGCTCGACACCTCAACGACATCCCCATCGTCCTCCCCGACGATGTTCAAGTCCCCGGCGCGCTGCGGCAGCTCGTCGACAAGCTGCTCAACAAGGACGCGAGCCAGCGCCCGGCGCGAGCCAGCGACGTCCTCTCCTACCTGGAGAACTGGCACTACGCCAAGCTCGAGCGGGCGATGCCGCGGGACGAGCGTTACACGACCGTCGGTCACGACGTCGACATGTCGATCTTCGAAGCCCAGAAGCAGAAGAAGATGATGGCGATCGTTGGCGTCATCGCCGTCCTCTTCCTCGTCTTCGCGGGGCTCGGTTCACTCGTCGGTGGGACCGACGAGCAGGTCGCCGAAGCGAGCACCGCTCCCGACGAAGGCGAGACCACCGGGGAAGTCGCCACGGAGGTCGCCGAGATCGACCCGCCGAAGGTCGAGGAGCCGAAGGCCGATGAAGACGTCGAGGAAGAACCCGCGATGCCGCCCGAAGACGAGCCGGTCGAGCCCGACCTCGACGAAGAGAAGAATGACGTTGCTGCCGAAGAGCCGACCACCGCGAAACAAAAGAAACCGGGCCTCAAGCTCCGAGTCGTTCGTTGAAAACACCACGCACTCTACTCGCGCTGATGCTGAGCGTGTCGATCGCCCTCGGTCCGAGCGCCGTCGTTGCTCAGGACTACGATGACGCGACCATCGAGAAGGTCAACGGACACTTCGAACGCGGCGAGCAGTTCTTCTACGAGGAGAACTACCCCGCCGCGATCAAGGAGTTCAAAGCCGCCAACGATCTCATCCCCAACGCCATCCTGATGTACAACATGTCCGTCGCTTACGAGCGAACGGGCAAGGACGCCGAAGCGCTGAAATGGGCGAAGCGCGCCCGCGCCGAGGGGGGACTCGAGGCAGCCGAAGCAAAGGAAAACCAGGAGCGGATCGAGAGGCTCGAGGCGAAACTCGCCGAGCCGCCGCCCCCCAAAGACCCGCCCAGAGAGACCACGAAGACCGCCGATGCCGACAAGGAACGCCAGGAGCGAGATCGGCGGGATCGAGAGCGGCGGGAACGCGAACAGCGAGAGCGGGAAGAGCGAGAGGCTCGAGAGCGCGAAGAGAGAAGCGAGCGTGAAGAGCGCGAGGAGCGTGAAGAGCGAGAAGAGCGAGAAGATGCCGAGCGCTCGGACCGCCGCGAAGAGACCGGCCAGGCGAACCAGAATCCCGACGGCACCGTCCGCGACGGCAGCACGACCGGAGGGGGATCGCCGCTGACCAAGTGGGGCTGGGTCGGCGTGGGGGCCACCGCGCTCGGAACGATCATGCTCGTCAACG
Organism: uncultured Bradymonadales bacterium; assembly: GCA_964411125.1. Taxonomy (GTDB): domain Bacteria; phylum Myxococcota_A; class Bradymonadia; order Bradymonadales; family Bradymonadaceae; genus JBFIHF01. The sequence continues at coordinate 11,047 of CAYPJU010000018.1, forward strand.
TGCTCCTCATCGACGGGCGGCTCTCCGACGAAGTGGACGAGTACCAACGCGCGGCGGCGGACCGGGATCGAGCGCGATACGATGCGCTCCAGGAAGAGATCAAGCGGCGTCAGAACGGCGCGCGGGCCCTCCTCTTCTTCGGCACCGTCTTCTTCGTCGGGGGGATCGGGCTCATCGCCTGGGATCTCAAATACAACCCCGAGAACGCGACTGGCCTCCCCGACGCCCGATTGAAGATGGGCTTTCTGCCCAGCACGGACGGCCTGCAAGGCACCCTGCGCCTCGAATTCTGAACTCGCGCGAACCGCGTTAACCCGACGACGACGAGAGCCTCATGCAGAACCGCTTCACCGCCAACGATCTCGTGCGGCTGCGCCGCGTAGCGTCCGTCGCGCCATCTCCCGACGGCAGTTGGCTCGCCGTCGGCGTCGAGCGGCTCGACGAAGAGAAGGGCTCGAAGTACGTCGGCGACATCTGGCGGGTGCCGCTCGACGGGGGGGACCCGGTGCAGTTGACCCACGGCAAGTGGAACGACCGCGCCCCCGCTTTTCGACACGACGGTTCGCTCGTCTTCCTGTCGAACCGGCCGACCAGCTCCGACGACGAGGCCAAGCGCAGCCAGGTCTTCGTCTTTCCGACGACTGGTGGGGATCCGGTCGCCCTGACCGACGAGCCGCTCGGTGTTGCGGAGTTTCGGGTCGCTCGCGAAGCGGACGTCCTCGTCGTGAAGAGCTCGACGATGCCAGGCGTCCCGCTCGCCGAGCAACGCGAGCGTTCGAAGGACCGCGGGGAGCACGGCCCCACAGCGCTCGTCTACGACGAGATGCCGGTCCGCTTCTGGGACCACTGGCTCCCCAACGAGTCGATGCACCTCGTAGCTTATCTCGGAGACGACCGCCGCGATCTCACCCCGGACTACGACCGTGAGCTCTTCCGCGGAGAATGGGACCTCGCCGCGGACGGCGCGTTCGTCATCGTCGCTCCGACACGGCTCGGGTCCGATCGGCTGCAAGATCAGTGGCTCGACGCGATCGATGTCGAGAGCGGCACGATCCGGCGCGTCGCGTCCGGCGATCGGACGTGGTTTTCAGCGCCGTGCATCTCCCCCGACGGTCGGTCCGTCGCTGCGATCCGGACCATTCGAGAAGATGGCCGATTCACTCCGGGTGAGCTCTGCATCGTTGACACGGACACGGGGGAAGCGCGAGCGGTGGCCGAGGACCTCGACACGGCCCTGTGGCCTCGGGCCTGGGCCGCCGACGGCTCGGAGATCGTCTGCGTCGCGAACTGGCAGACGCATACAGCCATCTTTTCTGTCGACGTCGAGTCGGGCTCCACGCGGCGGATTTCGAGCGTCGAGAGCGGCGGGACGCATCACAGCGTCTCGGTCACTGCGGGGGAGCGCCCGATCCTCGTCGGCTCGCGCTCCACGAGGCTTCATCCGCCCGAGCCGTACACCTGCGCGCTAGAGACCGGGTCGACGCCCACGATCGTCGCGGAACTCAGCGGCTTTCAGGGCGGTGAATGGGTGGTCGACGACTGCACCGTGAAGTCGACCGACGGCGTTGCGGTCCAGTACGCCGTCCTGCACAACCCCGCGTCCGAGGCACCGCGGCCGGTGCTCAACTGGATCCACGGTGGACCGATCAGCGACTGGGGCGACGTGTGGCACTGGCGATGGAACTCCCTGGTCGCCGCCGACCTCGGCTACGCCGTGGTCCTGCCCAACCCTCGCGGATCGACCGGGTTCGGGACCGAGTTCATCAACGGCATCTGGAACAACAGTTGGGGGGGCCAGTGCTACGAGGACCTCGTCGCGGTCTTCGATGCGGTCGAGGCGCGGGACGACACCGACGCGGACCGGACGGTCGCGATGGGCGGGTCGTTCGGAGGCTACATGACGAACTGGATCGGCACGCAGACCGACCGGTTCTCGTGCCTCGTCACGCACGCGTCGCTCTTCGACCTCGCCGCGTTCCACGGGGTCACCGACAGCCCGGCGTGGTGGGCCTTCTCGTTCGGGGTCGACCCGTACGCGGGACGCGACGAGTTCGCTCGCTACTCGCCGCTCGCTCACGTCAGCGGGTGGAAGTCGCCCGTGCTCATCATCCACGGCGACAAGGACTACCGGGTCCCGGTCGGCGAATCCCTCGCCCTGTTCGAAGCGCTGCGATTCCATGGGGTCGATGCGAAGCTGCTCGTCTACCCCGACGAGAATCACTGGATCCTGCGGCCGAAGAACGTCGAGCACTGGTACGAGACGGTCTTCGACTTCATGGAGTCGCATCTCACCGCGCAAATCGGCGAAAATTAGATCCAACGCCGGGCAGGCACGTTTGCACCTCCATCACGAAGGAGGCTTGCGATGAAACGGAACGTGCTCGAGATTTCGAATCCCTGTGGCGAAGACTTCCAGGCAATGGAGGGGGAGGGAGCGCGACGCTTCTGCGGGTCGTGCGAAAAGCACGTCCACGATCTGTCCGCCATGACTCTGGAAGAGGCGAAGGCGCTGATTCGGGAGAACGCCGCCACCGGCCTCTGCGTCACCTACCGATTCGACCACACCGATCGCATTCTGTTTCGACCGCGCCCGACACTTCGGCGCGCTCCTCGGACGCAGCTCGACGGTGCCCGGCGTCTGCTCGCCGCGGCGGCGCTCGTCCCCCTGCTCGCGATATTGCCCGCCTGCGACGCTCCCACGCAAGAGGACCCGGCCGAGATCGTCCAACCGTGCGACGTTGAGGCGTACGGGGACGAGGCGACCTTCCGGCCCATCGACGACATCATGGAGGCGGAGCGGCGCTTCATGCGCGAGCTGGAGAAGATGTTCGACGATGCGTTCGACGAACCCGATTGGGAGTCACACGCGGTGATGGGGGAGCCGATGGTCCTCCCCCCGCCAGAGATCGACGAGGCGCCCGCAATCGACGGTGTTTCCGACGACCCCGACGATGATGTCGTGCCGCCGGCAGTCGCCGAGGAGCATCCCGAGGTTGCGCCCCCTCCCGTTCGCCGAATGGGGAAAGTCGCACCGAAGCTCGACGACATTGGCGAGCCGCATGTCATCGACCACCCCTTCTGAGTCCGTCAGTAGTCTTCGACCCTGAACCAGAAGCGGCTCCAGTCGGCGGGGAGGCACGCGAGCTCCTGGTCGAACTCCACGACGAAGTACAGGTGGAAGTCCTCGCGGTCGGCGAACTCTTTCCAGATCATCTCATCGAGGGTGAACACACCCTGGAGGCGGAATTCTCCGGATCGCGAGATCTCCGGCTCGACTTTTCGTTTGAGGACTTTGAGGCTCTTGGCGGTGTCCCCACGCCCCTGGGTGGCCCTGAGTTCCCAGCTCTGGACGTGTTCGATGATGTTGAACGCGAACTGGGAAGCCAGGAACGACTGGCCGCGCTGCTCGAGCGCGGCTTCGAGGACCGTCTCTCCTTTGTGCCACTCGGCCTTCGCCCCTCCGATGAGCCGCAGCTTGGGGATGTTCGCGACGGCGAGCGGGAGGGTGGTGACGGTCGTGGAAGCGCTCGACTTGCGATGGGGGTACGCGACCCAGCCGGGCTGCAACCCCGGGGCGGTGTGGAGGATCGCGATCGCCTCGTTGCCGCTGAGCATCGAGTAGCCGACGAGGGCGACCCCCTGGGCGACGCTGCGTTCGACCTTGGTGACGATCTCGCGCCCCGACGCTTCGTGATCGAACGCTTGGAACGCGATGTGGTTCGAGAGGCTGACGAGCCGACGGACTTCGCGCCCGTCCGTGGCCAGGAGCTCGGGGCGACAGTTGTCCCACGACGTCATGTCGTGATGACCACGCCAGAGCATGTGCTTGAAATTCTCGGTTCGAGAGATTTTTCCGACGCTCACTTCACACCGCGTTTGGTTGGAAGTGAAAGTCTAGATCGAACGGGTCTCTCCGACCACCTTCACTCCTCGACCTCGAAACGAATGACTCCGGCGCCGCCTTCGGGGCTGTCGTTCGAGCTCCGAAACGTCATCGCGTCGAGGAGAGGTTCGACCTCGGCGAGACGCTGGTCGAAGACGTCGGCCGACCCCTGCAGCGAGAGGGTCACCACGAATTCTCCCACGGGGAACTGCCAGAGCGTGAGATGGCCGGGCACCCCCTCCATTGCGGCTTCCAGCTCGAGGCGGAGCGAGTTCGGCCGAGGGCGCTCCGTGCGCTGCACGGCGACCGCCGTCGCGCCGGGGACCGTCTTTCGGAACGCCGCCTCGAGCCGTTCGGCGTAGGCGGGCGTGTCGAAACGAGGGCCGAGGGGATCGCGAACTTCGGTGGTGAGCTCCAACACCGACTCGTCGGGGTGATGGGCGAACCATCGAAGCGTCGCGTTCTCGGTCTTCTGCACCTTCCACGCCGCGATGCCGGAGGTGTCGATGGTCATCCCCGTGACGGGATCGGTCCACATCCCCTCGTCGAGACTCGCCGAGTTTCCGTCGCTCGCCAGACGGTCGGCGGGGGTGCGCTGGAAAGCGAGGCCGGACGGATCGCCGGGGCGGAAGAGGGGGCGAGCTTCCACGAGCTGCGAGGCGAGCTCGAGGTCGGCGCGCTCCTCCGTGTTCGTCCCCACCACCATGACGGTGAGCCCTTTGTGGAGCACGGTGAACGTCGACCCGTCTGCGCGCGCTCGAAGGCCAGCTTCCAGCAGCTCGACGATCTGTCGAGCGACGTCGGGGGTCGACCAGAGCGACGCCCACTCCCAGATCCAGGTGTCTCCCCTACGCCATGTGCGGTAGCTGTCGGACTCGAACCCGACGTAGGCGCTCCGGGCGACCGCCGGGTCGATGTGCTGACTCAGCCACGCCACGAACGTCGCCACCCCGACGCGCCCCGTTTCGGCCGTCTCCCAGCCACCCGCAGTTCGCGCGCTCGTGGTCGCGTCCGGCCACTTCCACTCGCCGGTTCCGACCCGCCGAAGGTAGAGATCGGGGCGAACGACGAGCCGGGAAGTCGGGGGCGGTTCGTGGCGAAGGAGCTCCACGGCCGACCAGCCTCCGGCGCGATACATCGCCGCGGCGAGCGCGAAACCTTCGCGGTCCCCGAAGTCGAAGACGACTTCCGCCGGCGCGAGACGAACGAACGTTTCGGGGAAGAGGGCGAGCTCCTCGGGCGTGAAAGCGTCCTGCTCTTTCTGGCCTCGCAACAGCGTCGCTACGAAGACGCCCGCGCCGCGCCGCACGGCCTGCCGGGCGAGATGGCCGTCCCACGTCCGAGCCGGACCGAGTGGGGCGCCCGTCGCTCGATCGATCCCTTCGACCAGGGCCGCCGCCACGTGAAACTCGCGCTCGTCCGCGCCGAGGTCCGCGTCGTAGACGACCGCGTTCTTCTCGGGGTCGAAGTGCGCCCGCCGCGTCTCGAGGGGCAATGGCCCCCCGAACAAGATGGTGCCCAGCAACTCGCGCTCGTTTCGGCACGCGTCGACACACTCGGGGGGAGCGACGTAGTCGGCCGCCGGCTCGAACGACGGCTCGCGCCCGACCTCGCGATCGCGAAGCATTTGGACCCGCTGCCGCAGCAGGGTGAAGTCGGTGGCCTCGGTCGCACCCGACGAAGGCGCTTTCGCGGCCGGGGCGCGGGGCTCGTCGCTACGATCGACGCTGGTCGACTTGCACGCCGCGAGCGCGGTCATCAGACAGATGAAGAGCGTCGCGCGCCGCATCACTCCCTCCGCAACAGTCGAACGATGGGGGTGAGCTTCAGCTTCGAGTCACCACCGCCGACGACGTGCCAGCCGAGTGCCCACCAGAAGAAGAGGACGGCGACGAGCGCGCAGGCGATCCCGAGGATCAGCATCAGCGAAACCCCGAAGATGTGGACGTCGTGGTCGCGCAGCAATATCGCGGCACAGACAGCGAGGCCCGAGGCGATGATGCCGAGGAAGAGTCGGGTACCGAGCGTGTTGAGGTGGCGGCCAACATCGTCGATCGCCGGGTTCTTGATCGCGACTTCGAGGTTGCCCCCCTCCAGATCCATCAGCACCTGGTCGAGCTGCTGGGGGATCTGGGTCAGCAACCCCGAGACGCCGAGCGCCTGACGGAAAGCGCCCTGAGCGAGCTTCTTCGCCGAGAAACGTCGGCGTGCGAGCTCGCGGGCGTACGGCATCCCCACCTCGACGATGTTCATCTCGGGGTCGAGCGCTCGCATGATGCCCTCGATCGTCGCGGCGGCCTTCGTCAGAATCGCGTAGTTCGGGTTGAGCTGTATTCGGTGGTGCTGCGCTCGCTCCATCACCTCCTGCACGAAGCGGGTGACGTCGATGTCGTCCAGGTTCGACAGCAAGTAGTCGTCGCGGATGCGGACCACGTCCGCCTTGAATTCGCGCAGATTCACGCGGCCGACCGGCCGCCCCATGCGAAGAATCGAGCGAGTGATGCCGTCGACGTCACCCGTCAGGACGCTGATGATCAGGATGATGAGGTCGTCCTGTTGGGCCGCCGACAGGCGCCCCACGAGCCCGAAGTCGATGAACACGAGCGTGTCGTCCTCTCGCACGAGGATGTTGCCCGGGTGAGGATCGCCGTGGAAGAACCCGTCGAACATCACCATCTTCATCATCGCGTCGAGGAGATGGTCGAGCACGCGCATCGCGCGGTCGCTCCCACCTTCGATCATCGACAGCTTCTCACCAGCGATGAACTCGAGCGTCAGGATCTCGGCGTTCGACAGCTCGCCGATCACGTCGGGGGTGTCGACCGCCTCCACGTCTTCGAAATTGCGATCGAACTCCCGGATGTTCATCGCCTCTTCGGTGAAGTCGAGCTCCGAGAGGATCGCCTTCTCGAACTCCTTCACGATCGCGGTCGGGGTGTAGAGCTCGAACTCCTTGATCGTCGCCTCGAGCAGCCGCGCCATGTAGTAGAGGATGTCCAGGTCGCTCCGGATCTTCTGGCCGATGCCGGGGCGCTGAACCTTCACCACGACCTCGCGACCGTCGTGCAACCGGGCGCGATGGACCTGTCCGATCGACGCGGCGGCGAGCGGCGATTCGTTGAACTCCGCGTAGAGCTCCTCGAGTGTCCCGCCGAGCCGCGTCTCGACCTGTTCCTTCACCTCCGCGAAGGGGAGGGCGGGGACGCGGTCCTGCAGCGACTTCAGCTCCTCCATGAATTCGGGCGGCATGATGTCGGGGCGGGTCGACAGGATCTGTCCCAGCTTCACGAACGTCGGGCCGAGGTCCTCCAGAACGTTGCGAAACCGGATCGCGGCCGAGCTTCGGTCGTCGCCGAGCAGGCTGACGTCGTCCCCCTCGAACTGAACCGCCGCGGCCGGTTCCCCGCTCATCCGCGCGAGCCCCGTCCCGGCGACGACAGCCGAGAAGCCGTGACGCGTCAGGACCGTCGAGATCTCTCGAAGACGCTTGATGTCCTGAACGGCTGTCTTTACGGGGGCGAGCATGGGCTTGAACGTCGATGATGGGAGTTCGAGGCGTGCGGAGCTTACAAGGTGTGCCGGGCCCAGGAAAATGCAAGAATTCGGCGCCTGCTTGCCGGAACGTCGGTGCCGAACCAGTCAGACCGCGACGGCGCCCGGGAAAGTTCTCGCTACTCGGCCGTCACCTGGTCACCCACCGAGATCGTACAGTCGCCCCCTTCCAGCACAGCGTACCTACCGAACACGACCTTGCCGCGCTCGTTTCGCCTGAATGCGGCGAGGGTACGCAGCGGCTCTCCGTCGGGGCGGGGTCGAGCCGGGTCGGCCGGGTCGAGGGTCGTGACCGAGCAGCGCTCGCAGTCCGATACGACACGCAGCCGAGCCGGCCCGATCGAAACCGAGCTCCAGTCGTCTTCCGACCAGGCCGGAGCGCCCGAAACGACGATGTTCGGCCGAAAGGCGAGCATCGGAACGGCGGGACCGTCGATCCGAGCATCGAGGGCCTCGAGCGAAGCACGGTTGGTGAGGAGGTAGGAGTTCGCGTCGGCGAAACCGACCCGTGGCTCGGCTCCGTCGTTCCGCCGCTCCGCATCGTCTGGCATCCACACCAGATGTACAGCCTCCCCCAGCAGTTGCGAGAAGAACTCGTCCGCTTCCGCACCGCAGCGGACGGCGCGGACCCGATCGCCCCAGACCTGGACGTCGATCGCATCACCTCGTGGCTCGAATGCCACATCCACAGTCCCCAGCTCGGGCGCAGAGAACGACCAGGACGCGTCGTTGGCGTCGACGTGGGGGTGCCCCAGACGCGGATGTGATCGCTGCGAACAGAACATCCCCGAAGGCCGAACCACCATCAGGCGTCGGTCCCCTTCAATGCCTCGTTCCGTGAGAGCCGCACGAGCCAACGGCATCGCGCGCCCGCCCTTCAGCGGGTAGACCCAGATTCCCTCGACTTTCAATCGTGCTCCGAACATTTGTGCACTCAACAGTACCGTGCAGCACGACTTTCCGGTAGAAGGACCGCCAACACATGGCAAGTGGGGTTGCACCAGCCGCAACTCGAGTAGCCGATCGGCGCTCGAGCCCGGCGAGTCGATCTCGTACCATGACCGTCGACGACGCTGTAACTGCGTTGGATCGCACGGGCTTTGAGGGTTTTTTGAGACTCTGGCACGATCATTGTGTACGATAGCGCCCGGGTAACCCCGTAAAATTCGCCGACCGCATTCGCTTCGGACACGACTATGAGAAAACTGACGCTGACGATCGCCACATCCATCCTCGCCACGAGCTTGCTCGGCGGGATGGGTTGCAAGGGAGGGGACGGAGCCGCCGGAGGCACCGTCACCTCGAAACTGAGTTTCGACGATGACGCCAACAAGCTGCTGGTCGTCTTGAACCGGAACCTGCGCAAGTCCGAAGACCTGCACGTCCGCGTCCGCTCCCTCGCCGACGGTGAGACCCTCGACTGCGGCCAGATGGCAAAAGACATCAAGACGTTCGACGAGCGCCGCGAGCGCGGAACGTACGTCGGCCCCGATGTTCGCGACGAGCAGTTCGAAAATCCGACGTCGCCGAACACCCTGCTTGGCGAGACCGAAGAGTCGTACCGTCAGCGCCTCGCCAACACCTGGTTCGTCGACGTTTGCGTCATGAAGAGCGACGAGGTTGCTCACCAGGCTCGCTACGACCTGCGGCAAGCGCTCGACCGCGTCGGCAGCGGTGACAGCAAGGAAGACCAGTTCGACGACGGACATCGCATCGAGTCGAACCAGGCCTATGCGGCGGCCTGTATCTCGGACATGGGAGACATCCCGTTCTGGGGCGACCCGATCGGCGAAGAGGGCGAGATGGACTGGGGCACGGTCGACTGCACCGAGATCGGCACGCCGATCCCGACCACGGTCGACGGCGTTCCCTCCTCGGAGCATCGCCCGGCGAAGTGTGATTACCCCCAGACGATTTACGGGCACTGCGAAGCGGACGCGACCACCGGCGCCAACGGCCCGCGCGTCGCTCACGCACGAAACGCTCAAGGGACTCACTGGGTTCTGCTGTGCCGCAAGTCGCATCAGGCCCAGGGGCGCTACGAAGACATGGCGATGATCGGCCACAACCCGTTCACCGGCCAGACCTGCTTCTTCCAGAACCAGCTGCCGTACGGCGAGACGCCCAAACCCGCCAACGACGGCATGAACATTCCGCACCCGGCCGACAACGTCAGCAGCGAAGAGTCGCCGCAGATGTGGAACGACCTGTGGGGCGGCATCGAAGGCGGCATCGGGCCCGAGGGCGGCATTCAGTGCCAGGGTTGCCACAGCACCGACCCGTTCATTCACACCCCCTGGATCGACCAGGCCGTCGACGAATTCGGCGACCCGATCGTCCCGAAGATGGGCCACAACCCCGACTTCGTGGAGGGCTACAACGGACCGTACCGACTTCTCGATGCCCAGGACCAGGGCTGGACGGCACCGAAGGTGCTCGTGAGCGAAGAAGCGGCCTCCTGCACGAGCTGCCATCGCATCGCCCTCGACCAGTGGACCGCGTCCTCGTCGGTCACCGCACGCAACAACGAAGACGGCGGATGCGTCTTCTGCGCGCAGGCGCCGTGGCTCAACCGACTCGAAGGAGCCGACACCCGCTGGGAGTCGCTCGTCACCGACACGCACAAAGCCTTCAAATACACCTACTGGATGCCCCCGAACTCGTCTGACGTCCTCAACGAGGAGTTGTGGCCCGAGTCCGAATTCAAGGCAGCGATGGACTTCATCCGCATGTGCGGAGCCGACCCGACCAACGAAAAATGCATCTGGGAAGCGCTCCCCGAAGAACCGGGTAACCCGACCGAGCTCCCCGTCGTCGAAGAGACCGGCGCCGACCTCGCGAAGGAAGCGTTGGCCACCTTCGGAGCGCCGTGGAAAGACACCGACGGTACCGAGCACGAGCAGACGCGCCGATGCGCCGAATGCCACGCCGTCTCTCGCAACGGTTTCCGCGACTGGCTCGAAGCGACCAAGTCCGCTCAGGCTCAGGGCATCGATCCGCGGATGACCGTCGAAGAGGTCGAGGCGCTGACGCCCGAAGAGGCCAAGGCGATGGTCGACTACATGCGACGCGACACCGACGACCCCAACAGCGTCTTCGCCGCTGCCAAGGTCGGCGTCCACGCCCCCGGCGTGCAGTACCCCTACTTCCAGCGACTCTTCCAGAAAGCGTACGGCACCTCCTGGGGTATCGAGTACGGCGCCTTCCTCCAGCGCGTCAGCATGCCGAAGGGTTCGCACGCGCCGCTCAGCGCACGTGAATTCGCCGTCATCCAGAAGTGGTTCCTCGACGAGAACCTCGCGCACCTCGAAGAGCTTCTCCCTGAGATTCCGCCGCCTGCCACCTGCGAAGAAGTCCAGCAGAAATACGGCGTGAACGGCGCCGCTCCCTGGCTCGCCAACCACGTCGACAACATGCAGTTCGAAGGGTGGGGCGCTCGCAACGAGGAAGCCGGTATCCAGATGTTCGGTTGCCCCGACGGCGATACCCTCAACTGTTTCACCGACAGCAAGTACAAGCTCGAGACCGAGTGGACTCCCGACACCCTGCCGAACCTCGCGAACATCCGCGTCCACGACTTCTCGTTCAGCACCAGCTTCTGGATGCGGACCAGCGCCGACGGTCGCTTCGTCGGAAACGGTGGCCGCGGTGCATCCGAGAGCGGCTTTGGTGCGACCGTCACCGACCTCGTCACCGGCACGAACATCGGCGTGAAGGGCTCCTTCGACCCCGGGTTCTTCCCGAACAACGACGGGTTCATCATGCAGGGTGGCGGCGCCGGTCTCTGCGGCCAGTCGATCTTCACCCGCCCCGAGGACATCGCCGACGGCATCGACTTCACCGAGCCCGGCTGCTCGCGCGCCGAGGGGATCAACCTCTACCAGCACGTGGCCGTCAATCTCGACGGTGGCGACTACTTCATCATCAACGCCCAGTTCACCAGCGACTCCGGTCGCAGCAACGAAGACCCGCGGGCGCCCTTCAGCGCGACCTCCGAGATGAAGTTCTCGCCGCTCGTCTTCGACGGCTCGGACTGGACGCAGAAGCCTGCCGTCAACGTCCCCTCGCCCTACGAAGGGGACTCCGTCCTCTCCCCGTCGGGCAAGATGGTCATCAGCCGCTTCGCCGGACCGGACGGAAAGGCGCTCGGGTTCATGTTGCGCCGGGTGAACGCTATCCCGAACGGAGAGAGCTACAACATCGACATCGACCTTCCGCTGCAGTTCATCTGCGGCGGCGGGGCGAAGATGAACATCTCCTTCGACGAGCGCTACGCCGTCACGCACCGCTACGAGAACGACACGGCGAACATCTACCTGTCGGACCTCCTGACGGGCGAGACGGTCCAGGTCACGAACATGCCGGCCGGCGTCAAGGCGCTCTTCCCGCACTTCCGTTCCGACGGGTGGATCTACTACCTGGTGAACGGCGAGGACGGAGACATCGCCATGGCGACGAACGCCGCGCTGCTTCTCGCGGAGCAGAACTGACCCGTGACTCGTCGTCCCTTCATCCTCGGACTCCTCCTCGTCGCCGCGTGCTCCGGCCCGCCCGACGACGGGGGTGAACCCGATCCGGACTCGACGTCCGAACCTTCTCTCGATTTCCCCTTCGACGGGACGAGCGGAAAGGACGACGTCTTCGGACGCTCGCTCGTGGGCGCCCCGAACCCGTACGAAGCAGACCTCACTCTCGCCGATCAAGAGAATGAGCTCCGCACGAACATGCGACGTCGTCGGGAGGTTGCGTGGGAGACCGCGTTCAAGATTCTCGAGCCCGTCCCGATGCTCGGGCTCGCCCAGCAGATCGAAGCACGGCCCGACTGCCCCGAAGGCGTCGACCCGAAGGCGCTGCTCGATTGCGAAGACCAGGGCGACGCAGCCGCCTGCGGTACGTTCGCGTCCGGCGGCCACGGAATCTGCGCCTGGGACGGAGCGGCCTGCGCACCATCATGCGACATGCTGAGCCTCCCCGATGGCGGCGAGATTCCGACGATCCCCAGGTTCTCGTCGTGGTACGGCGTCGAAGACATCACGCGGATCTTCCGCACTGCTTACTCGACGCTCGACGAAGCGGGGCGTCTCGACCGCGAACGACTCTCCGACCTCGCCATCGGAGGCGCGTTCGCTGACGACCATAGCGCGATCGAGCGCTCCAACCGCTGGCCGCTCCAGCGCTACACCGACGCCGTGGGCGACCTGTTCGGTTGTGAGATCGAACGCCGCGCCGACGAGACGGACGAGGAATACGCTTCTCGATGCCTCGTCGTGCGTCAGAGCAGCTTCAGCGGCGGAGCCCACCCGGGAGGAGGCGTCGCGCGACTCGTCTACAGCCCGGCGATGGTCCTGCACATGTTGCGGAACTACGCCGAGGTGCTCGACTGCCGTGACGACACCCTCGCCGACACGTGGTGCGCGGACGGCGAACCCTGTGTCGACCCGCCCGACGAGAACTTCTCGCGATGCTTCCGCGCCGAGTTCCCCGTCGACGCCGGTGATCCATTCTCCGCGCTCGCTGCCGACAGCAACCGGCTCGGCGAACTCCCCGCTGCGGGCGGAACGGTCGTGATCAAAGCGACCTGGTCCCGCGTCGGCTTCGGATTCGATCTCCCCGTCTACGATACCGACGGCGACTCGATGCGGGACCGAGTCGGCCCCGGAAAGCTCGCGCTGTGGCCCGACGAAGGGGATCGTAAGATTCCTGCGCCGGAGAACCTCGACGAAATCGGATACCCCACGGGGGACGACATCTACACCATCCGGACCCGTTCCGGATCCATCTACCGGCTGACCGGCCTGCACATCATGACCAAGGAGCTGCGGCACTGGTTGTGGGTCACGCTGTGGTGGAGCCCCGAGCCGAACACCGACTTCGGCGCCGACCGACCGTCGAGCTTCGACTCGCTCCCCGGCGTCTGGTCGAACTACAAGATGTGCGTCGTCACCGACTACGTCGAAGGTGACAACGACCCTGCAGGCCGATTCGCCGACTTCCCGACCCTGCAAGACGCAATCGCGGCGACGAGCGAACCCGGAGGCCCGTCGTGGTGTAGCAACCCCTACATCGAGAAGGCCGCGGGCAACGCTCGTACGAACTGCATCGGCTGCCACCAGCACGCAGGAACCCGCGTCGCCGAAGAGACGGGCGCGGCCTTCGACGTCGACGCAATCATCGCGACGGAGTCCGCCGAGCTCGGACCGCTCAACCGCTTCCCGGCGAATGGACGCCTGCGCCGCCGCACCCACTTCGCGACCGACTACTCCTGGGCGTTCAGCCGCCTCGACGACCTGACCGAGCTTCTGCGAACCGAGGTCGAGTTCGCCGGAGCTCGCGACCCCGAGTGGGTGCGCCGCAACGCCATCCTCGCCGGCAACGGAGACCCCGTCGCCGGGGAAGAAGTCTTCCGTAACACGACCGCCGAACAGCAGTGCACCGAGTGCCACGGCGACACCGGCGAGGGAGGCATCGGGCCGAACCTCAACGTCGTCTTCTCTCAGAAGACCGCCTGGCAGGCCCTCGACACCGTCATCACCGGTCGTGGCTCCATGCCCGCATGGGGCGACCGACTCACCGACCAACAGCTGACAGATCTTTTCGCTTACCTGACTCGAACCTTCGATACGCCTTGAGGTTTTTGATGAACAACGCGCACTGGAAAAGCCCCCTCTTCGCCCTCGCTCTCGCCGCGACCGTCGGTTGTGGAACACCGAGCGACGATCCCGACAACGATCCGGCCGAAGAGCCTACGGTCGAGAACGCGTCCGATTATCCGGAGCTGGGTGTCTCGGAAGCGTGCGGCGGCAAGTGCGACAACCCCGACGCGGCCCTCCTCGCCTCGAAAACCCGCCTCATCGCCGAGCTGGTGATGACCGACTACGAAACCGCGGACGGCGAGTTCGAATCGTTCCGACTCGGCTCCACCGAGCTCGTCGAACTCGAAGAAGGCGAAGACGCCCCCGAAGTTGGTCACACCCTCGCCCTCGAGATCTGGGCCAACGACGGCGCGTCCAACGAAGACTTCAAAGTCGAGGCGGAGCTCGTCTACGACGGCGAGATCTACACGACCGACGTCATCGATACCTCCGACCTCCTGCCGTGGCAGCTCCTCCGCGTCGACGTGAAGGGCGAGCTCGGCGACCGTGAGATCCTGCAGGGCTTCGAATTCGCCCCCGGGTTCGAGATCGGCGACGAAGTCATCGTCGGTGACGTCGAGGATCCCTTCGCTCAGGCGTACGACGTCACGCTTCCCGTCATCTACATCGATCCCGCCGTCCCCGCTCCCGACTACCAGTCGGCGCAGGACATCACCGACGGGTTCGGCCTCGGAGGTACCGAGTTCTGGCAGCGCTGGGAAGGTGGGCACAGCCCGACGTTCAGCTACAGCGCCGGTACGGAGCTCGGCCGCAAGTGCATGTACGCCAGCGCGCGTCGTTTCGAGGCGATCATGCAGGACGCGCCCGAGAGCATGCGTGAGCTTCGCGAGAACACCAACTGGAGCGGCCGCTTCTTCAACTGGAACGACGACTTCTCCGACGAGAGCGCCTACCGACGCCCGCGCGGCGCCGTCCTCTGGGCCTGGCGAACCGGCCTCATCAAGTGGATCAGCCAGACCGGTCCGGACGGCTCTTGCTTCCTCCCGACGCTCGAACAGGTCGAGCGTGCGGCGGCCAACTGCAGCTCCACCGGTGAGTCGAACGACGGTGAAATCGAAGGCTGCCAGGCCGGCTGAGCCAACGAAGTTCTTGAACGAGACGCCGGGCGAGAGTCCGGCGTTTTCTTTTGCCACTCCCGCTGCGGTTGGAGCGTTACTTTGGGTTCCGAAGACGCCAGTCCGGTCCGCTTGGACTGGAACTCGACGAGGTAGAATGAGGCGCAGCGACACGCATAGAAAATCCCTGTTCCATGGTACGCGGAACCCGTTGGCCCAAGGCGCCGAGCTTCCCGCCGGGACGGCTGTGACTGCCGAGCTCGACGCTGCCATCTGGGCGGCCGAACTCGCCGAAGGCGACGGAGAACCCCGGGTTTGGGAGCTCGCCGCCGACGAGTTGGGCAGATTCGAGCAGGTAGAGGATTTGCCCCCGGCCCCTCACCCGCAGATGACCTTGCGGACGACAACCCCCATGGCCGTCGAGCGCGAGGTCGTCGAGTGGCTCCACTACCATGGGACCCGCGCCGACCTTCGTCCCGGCGACCTCGTCGAGCCCGGACATCTGGCAAATCACGGGGCCCCCGATCGACGCGCCAACTTCGTCTACTTCACCCGCACTCTGGACGCATCGATCTGGGGCGCCGAACTCGCCGCGGGCGACTCGCCGCCTCGCATCTACGTCGTAGAACCGACAGGCGAGTTCGAGGACGACCCCAACCTCACCGACATGCGGTTTCGGGGAAACCCGACGAAGTCCTTTCGGTCACGCGAACCGCTCCGCGTCGTGCGGGAGTTGGACGGTTGGACGGGGCATCCGGCCGAGCGAATTCGGGCGATGAGAGAGGGGCTGGCGCGGCTCGCCGAACAGGGGGTGGAGCGGGACGGCTGACCCGCCGAACTCGGCTAGATGGCCCGCTTCGCGATGAGCTCGCAGTGATTGAGCGGGAAACTACGGAGTCAGGGATGACGTTGGCGGTGCCGCAGTCCGAACCGGCGGCGGAACTGAAGCGATCGGCCTCGCGCATGTTCTCGGTGAAAATCGCCGACGGCGTTTCTTTCCTCGCGACATGGGTCTGCCCGTCGGAACATCGGCTGGGCGAACGCGCAGACGCGTCCATCTTGAGAGCGCTGTCACTGCATCCTCACGGGGAGCTAAGATGCCGAACCCAAGTTTCAGCGGACGCAACCGAAGAGTGCCGTTCTTTGCGATCAATTGCTGGATCATTCTCCTCGGACTCGCGACCACGAACTGCGCATCCACGACCACCCGGACCTACGAGGGTGGTGCCTCCAATCGCGCTGCCGCGCGGTCGGGATCGTCAGTGACCGTCCGACAGTCCGACCCCGACGAAGACTGCCGCGAAGTCGGGCCGATCGAGGCGACCGACGGGCA
The DNA here is from genome assembly GCA_964411125.1 of uncultured Bradymonadales bacterium. Taxonomy (GTDB): domain Bacteria; phylum Myxococcota_A; class Bradymonadia; order Bradymonadales; family Bradymonadaceae; genus JBFIHF01. The sequence goes on from CAYPJU010000018.1 coordinate 27,523, forward strand.
AGGCTGCGGTCTCTTCGGGGCGCGGGGAACCTACGATGGCGCGTACTCGGAGCTAAAGAGGTTGGCTGCCATTCGCGGGGCCGACTTCGTGCGCATCGACGAACAGGTAGAGCCGCATCAGTTGCACGACGCCTGCTACAACAACGAATTCACGATCCGCGGAGTCGCTTTTCGGTGCCGAGAGAGAAAACCGAGGGAGCCGATCGAGTTACCATCCACTCAATGCCTGACTTCGGAGCAAGTCGCCGAAAGGGCCGCCGACCTCGACACTCGTCGCGAAATCGGGCGCATCTCGACCGAGCGTTACGAGCGTGAGCGCGCCGCACTCGCCGAACGGAAGTGCGAAGAAAGCGAGATTCCCGACGCAGCTCCGACCGCGGGTCCCGCGCAGGGGGCCACCGAAGATGCTTCAGATGAGGTGGAAGCGGACTCGCCGGAAAGCCCTCCGGTCGGAAGAACCGAAGAGCGCCTCCGTGAACTCGAGCAGCTCCGTGAGAAAGGATTGATCACCGACGAGGAGTACGAGGCGAAGCGCGAGGAGATTCTCGACGAGCTCTAGCGGACACGTCGCACGCTGCGCCACCTCTCGAGCCAGGTGCCTGGATGATACGGGCGCCACGTCCGTCGTCCTCGCCTGGATTCCTCGCTTTTCAGAAGGAAGACTCTCGCCCACACTACCCTCCCTCGAACGAAAGGATCGCGATGAAGCACGTACTGATAACTCTCGCCCTCGTGTCGTCGGGCTGTGGGATCGGACTTGCCTGCACCGAGATTGGCTGCGACCCCAACACGTCAGTGACCATCCGACCAGCATCCGGCGAATTCGAGCCGGGCGTATACACCGTCCTGATCGAAACGGACACGACATCCAGCTCGTGCACGTTTCAGATCGTCGACGTTTGCAGCGAAGAGGAGTCCCGCTGTCTGAGCGAGTCGGACTGCACCATGGTCTTTGTGGCAGATGAAGCGGGCACGGAGAGTGGGAACCTCTTCGTCGACGGCGCTCCCGCGGAGTTCACCGTGACCGCGACGCTGGCGGAGGCGGAGGTCGGAAAGCGGACATTCACCCCCGACTACCAGGAGACGCGGCCCAACGGTCCCGACTGCGACCCGGTCTGTCTCCAGCCCACGCAGCCGCTCGTTCTCGAACTGACCTCGTCGTGAGCGAGCCGGCCCGTCAGACGAACTCCACACCCTGGGCGAGCGGTAGAACGTCGCCGTAATTCACCGTGTTGGTGACGCGGCGCATGTAGGACTTCCACGAATCCGAACCCGACTCGCGGCCCCCTCCCGTCTCCTTCTCGCCGCCGAAAGCGCCCCCGATCTCCGCACCGGACGTGCCGATGTTGACGTTGGCGATGCCGCAGTCCGAACCGGCGGCGGACATGAAGCGCTCCGCTTCGCGCATGTTCTCGGTGAAGATCGCCGACGACAGCCCCTGAGGCACGCTGTTGTTCAACTCCATCGCCTCCTCCAGATCGCTGTACGTCGTGACGTAGAGGATGGGAGCGAACGTCTCCTGGGCGACGATGTCGGCGTCGTGATCGATGCGGACGATCGCGGGCCGCATGTAAATGCCCCCGGATGGGACACCTTCGGTGACCTGAGCGCCCCCCGTCACGATTTCGCCCCCCGCGTGCTCCGCGGCCTCGAGCGCTCTCGACATCGCCCGCGCGGCTTGCTGGTCGATGAGCGGCCCGACGAGCGTGTCGGGGTCGCGGGGGTCGCCCACGCTCAGGGTTCCGTAGATCTTCGTCAGGCTCGACTGGAGCTCGTCGACCCGCGACTCGTGGACGATCAACCGACGCAGGGACGTACAGCGCTGGCCAGCGGTTCCCACCGCCGAGAACGTGATCGCGCGCACCGCGAGATCGAGGTCTGCCGAGGGCGTCACGATCATTGCGTTGTTGCCACCCAGCTCTAGAAGACAACGGCCGAGCCGGCCAGCAACCACACCGGCGACGGCGCGACCCATCGGGATCGAGCCGGTCGCCGAAACTAGCGGAAACCGCGCATCTGCCGCGAGCTGCTCTCCCGCCGACGCTCGGCCGTGAACCAATCCGTGAAGGCCTTCGGGAACCTCGCCGAAGCGCTCGGCAGCGAGCGCTACGACCCGACGGCACGCTTCCGCACACAGTGGGGTCTTCTCCGACGGTTTCCAGACGACCGAGTCTCCGCAGACGAACGCGATCATCGCGTTCCACGCCCAGACCGCCATCGGGAAGTTGAACGCCGTGATCACTGCCACAGGACCGAGCGGGTGCCACTGCTCCATCATCCGGTGGCTCGGGCGTTCGCTCGCTATCGTCAGACCGTACAGTTGTCGCGAGAGTCCGACCGCGAAGTCGCAGACGTCGATCCATTCCTGAACCTCGCCCGCTGCTTCGCTCGCGATCTTGCCGTTCTCCGCGGTGATGATCTCCGCCAGCGCGTCCTTGTTTTCCCGAGCCACTTCGCCGATCAGCCGAACGAACTCACCCCGTCGGGGTGCCGGCACCGTCCGCCACTGGCGAAACGCTGACGCGGCTTCGCGAATCGTCTCTTCGATCTCTTTGCGCCCCGTCATGGAGACCGAACCGAGCTCGGATCCATCGATGGGCGAAGTGCTGAGCAAATCCCCGTCTTCGACGTGGCTCAGGAGGGCGGTTGCGCGTTCGGAAAACATGTCAGCCTCTCGAGGCGTGGGTGGATTCGAAAATCTTGTCGGCGCTCTGCGTCACGAAGCCGTCGTAGAGGGTCCCGTCGTCGTTGGGATGCCGCAGAGCAAACTCGTAGTAGCAGGTCGGGATCTCGTGCGTCACGCCTCCCGCAAACTCGACCTGCAACCGATCAGCCAGCGTCGAACCCTGCTCGAGCTTCACGCCCTTGGAACCCTTGATCCGGCCTCCCGCCTCGTTGAGGTCGTACCCCGACGTCTCCACGAATCGCAGCAGTTCGCGGAGCGCCTCGGTCGGATCGCGCTCGTCTTCGGGGATCTGGTCCGCGAACGTCTCGAGCTCGTTGACGCTGACTGTGAAGTGATTCGGGCGAAGCCCCAGCGCAGCGACCCAGGCGGCGTACTCCGACTCCTTCTGAAGCCCCAGATACTCGTCGTATGTCACCGGCGCCCATGGCGTCCCTGCCACGAAAGTTCTCGGATCGATCACGAGGTCGATACCGTCGACCAGCCGCCGCAAGATTTGCTGGTGGTCGTCGTGCAATTCACCGACACGTAGCTCGCTCAGAAACACCCGAGGCCATCCAGCGGGGTGGGAGTAGCTGCGAGCATTCAGCTTCTTCTCCTCGAACCGGTAGTCGTCGAACGGTTCGTAGCCGAGCCCTTCGACCACTGCCCCGAGCGCCTCGAGGTCGATCGGCGCGATGTCCAGCGTCCGAAACGCGACGTGGTCGTTCACCACCTCCTCGCCGCGAGCTTCCAGGATCGCGCGAATCTGCGAGACGCGCGGAGCGATGGCGCTGTAACTACGCCACAATTCTTCGAACCAGAGATCGATCTTCATGGCGCGAAGATACCTTCTTCCAGCCCGATGACAACCGCGTTGCGCCCGGGCTGCCGTACCCGCAGTGCTCGACGACTTCCGCGGTCTGCAGTCCCTGGCTGCGGGCAGAGCGATGCCGTCCTCGTCGGTCGGTTCTGGACAGAGTCGTCCTTCCCCGCCCCCGGCGGTC
>CAYPJU010000018.1:31291-92192 GCA_964411125.1 uncultured Bradymonadales bacterium
GGTGCAGGGCGTGGGGTGCAGGGCGTGGGGTGCAGGGCGTGGGGTGCAGGGCGTGGGGTGCAGGGCGCAGGGCGCTTGGTCTCGATCCCGGGCCGTGATACGCAATTCGTATGACACCGCGATTGATCATTCATGGTGGGGCGGGGAGGGCGATGCGCGACCCGACGCGCAAGACTGCCATTCGCGCCGCGCTGCACCGCATCGTCGCAGAGGTGTTCCCGCTTCTGGAGGAGGGGGCCGGCGCCGAAGAGGCGGTGGTCGCTGCCTGCCGCTTGCTCGAGGACGACGAGAACTTCAACGCCGGCACTGGCGCGGTGATGCAGGTGGACGGGCGGGTGCGGCTCTCGGCATCGCTGATGAACGGGACCGAGCAGGCCTTCAGTGGAGTCATCAACGGGAACCGTCTGCGGAACCCGATCGAGCTCGCGCAGTTTCTGCAGTCGCAGCACGATCGGGTGCTCGCCTCCGAGGGGGTGGACGAGCTGGCGCGTGAGCTCGGGATGCCGCTGTGGGACAACGTCACCACGCGGCGGTTGAAGGAATGGATCGCCGACCGCGAGAGGGACTTTCCGCGGGACGTTGCTTCGGTCGCCGCGGAGTCCGAAGACGCGCGGTCGGGGACGATAGGTGCGGTGGCGCTCGACGAGAACGGTCGTATCTGCGCGGGAACGTCGACGGGTGGTCGGGGGTTCGAGCGAATCGGGCGCGTGAGCGATTCGGCGACACCGGCGGGCAACTACGCGACCGCTGAGGCGGGGGTGAGCGCGACCGGTGTCGGTGAGCACATCCTCGACGAGGCCCTGTCGTCAAAGATCGTGGTCCGAGTCGTCGACGGGGCATCGCTCGAGGACGCGGTCAGAAGATCGATGGACGAAGGCATCGCTCGCTCCCGAAGCTTCGGTGCCATAGCCGTGGGGCAGGACGGCAGCGTGGTGTGGGGGAAGACTTCCGAGATCTTGCTCGCCGCGTGTATGATGGACGACGGGACGGTCGCCGATACGCTCGACGTTCCGACCGAGCCTCGCACCGTACGCTTCCTCTGACCGAGTTCTCATGTCCCGCCCACTCGTAGCCTGCGCCCTCGCCGCGACCCTGCTCGCGTGCAAATCGTCTCCGGAGCCCGCCACCGCCACGGCTCCCGCCGAAGAACCTCCCGTCGAGTCGGGGGCGTCCCCCGAGCCCGAAGCGGTGAGCGCCGCGACGGTCGTCACCGACGCCGATGCTCGGGTGGGGGTCGCGCCAAGCGGAAAGGCGAAGATCACGCATCTGGCGCTCGGGCAGAATGCATTTCTCGGAAAGCTGGAGATGGAGGGGGGCGGTAAAGTGCCGGTCCACCGGGACGCCACCGAGGAGTACATCTACATCCTCGAAGGGAACGGTGTGATGACGATCGACGGAAAGCAATACGAAGTCGGTCCCAACACCGCCATCTACATGCCGGCGAACGCCGAAGTTTCGTTCGAGGGGGGAGGCGAGAAGTTGGTGGCGTTGCAGGTGTTCGCCGGGCCTCAACCGGCGGCGAAGTACGATGCGTGGGCTGCTCCGGAATGACCCAGACGATCGATTTTTCAGGCTACGAAAAGGTGCTGGTCTTGACCGGCGCGGGCGTGTCGGCCGCGTCCGGGCTTCCGACGTACCGCGGGCCGGGCGGCCTCTGGGACGACCCCGACAAGATCGCCTATGCGATGGGGGAGACGTTTCGGCGGGAGCCGCTGAAGAGCTGGCAGATGTTCGGAGAACTGCGCCAGAAGGCTCAATCGGCCGAGCCGAATGCGGCGCATCGAGCGTTGGCCGAGGCGGAGCGAGCGCTGGACGGCGGAACGGAGTTTCTGTTGGTCACCCAGAACGTCGATGGGCTTCACCAGGCGGCCGGGAGCGAACGGGTCGCCGAGCTGCACGGCAACCTCTACCGCACACGCTGCTCCAACGAACGTTGCATATCGGAACCTTTCCACGACGAGCGGACGAAGTTCGAGCGCCTTCCGATCTGCGAGGTCTGCGGGGGCATCCAGCGCCCCGACGTGGTGTTGTTCGGCGAGTTCCTCTCCCCCGAGGTCGAGCGACGGTGCCGTGATGCGCTGCGGGACTGCGGACTCTTCCTGGCCGTCGGAACATCGGGGACCGTCACACCGGCGGCGGACTTCGTGCGGGGGGCGAACTTCGAGGGCGCCCGAACTCTGCTGGTCAACCTCGAGCCGATGGATCCGCCGAACCCTTATTTCGACGAAGAGATCCTGGGTCGCGCCGAGGAGTTGTTGCCCGACCTCCTGGTGCGTTGACCGCTTCGGCGAGACGTAGCTTCGCGTTGCATTCTCCTTCCCGCCCCACCACCATGTCGCCCATGCGAAAGACGACGACTCTGGTTCTCATTCTCGCGGCGGGGACGTCGTGCAAGTCCGCCCCCGAGCCGCGCGACGAGCAGTTGATCACGCGACAGAGCGAACCGTTGCAACCCCGTCCGATGCCGAAGCCGAAACCCGCTGCCCAGCCCCTCACGATCGGGCAGGCGGACATCTCGATGGTCGACGAGACGCTCGCCGCAGACGGGGTCAGCTCCGATTCCCGAACTCTCGTCGGGCTCGACTACGGCGGCGAGAAGGTCGTGATCGCGACGTATGTTCGGTACCCGGCCTGGGACGAAATCGAAGAACTCATTCAGAGGGCGGTGGAGGACGAGAAGGTCGAGCGGTGCGAATCGGTGCGCCCCGATTGTAGCCCCGAGGTCGCGCGCGGGGGTTGCGAGTTGGGGGCGTACGAAACGTGTCTGTTGGAGGCCTACGGAGACAAATTCGCCTTTTATTCGGCGCACCACGGGTTGGAGTGTGGGGTCATCGAGGCGTCTCGCTATCGACTCGGGGAAACGGGGGTGGAGCTGACCCACCGGGAGGTCCTGGAGGAATTCGCGTGCGACGTCGTGCCGATGGACGATGTCTATCCGGCCGCGGTCGACATCGACCGGGACGGCGGGCCCGAGATCGCCCAGGTCTTCGGGTATCAGGGAGGAGCGGGACTCGGTGCCGCATTCCACGAAGCCCTCGTTGTGTTCGACGCGAGCGACCTACACTTGCAGGCGAAGATCGACGCGACCGTAGAGTTGACGAGCGAGGAGGAGCGGGCCGGGTACGAGGCGGGGGTCGAACCGCGTGGCGTGATCACCTCCGTGGAGCCCGTCGACGAGGACGGCGACCAACTCGTGGAGCTTCGCGTCACCCAGGTCCAGACCGCGAACTACTGCGCCGAGATCGGCTGGTCCCTGGGCGATACACTGGTCGAGTTTGGGCAGGAGTCCGAAGGCTACGAGTGTCGGATGGAGGTCGTACGTACTTCGTGGCAGTACGACGTCGAGTCGGACACCTGGTCGGTCGAGGAGGAGTCCGATGAATGAGCTCCTCGAAGGGTCGATCGTCGTCCCTTTCCCGTACGTCGCAGCGGGGGTCGGGCTCATCGTACTCGTAACCCTGCTCTACTTCGCACGTCGGATGAGTGACGAGGAGTGAGCGCGATGACGGGCAAGGAGCTTCAAGCGGAGTTCGGTGGAGTGTGGGACGGCGCCGGACGCGAGATCCACGGGATCCTGGAGCGCGGAGGGCGGAAAGTGAAGATCGAGCTGCTCCGTACGTCCCTGTGGGCCTGCAGCGTGTTCGAAGGCGGGTCTTGCGTCGGATCGGCTCGGTCGAAGTTCGCGCGAGAGGCGGTCGCCGGAGCCCTCGCCGCCGCCGACAACACGCACTGATTTGGATGAACTCGACCCCTGGTTTACGATGGTTGCCGAAATGAGAGACCAACCGACCCTCGACCCCTCTTCTCGCCGCCTGGGCTACGCCGCACTGGCGCTCGGCGGGCTTCTCTGGCTCGGCTGCGTGCCCGATGGAGGCGGCGGCCCGACCGAAGCCGACATCACCGGCTCGGTACGGGGTGAGACTTTCACCGTGGAATCGGGCGCCGCGGAGTTCACCGCCGACACGTACACGGTGACGCTGGCGAGCACGCCGGAGTTTTCGTGCTCGGCGACGAGCGGCGTCCCCTCGAACTACCTTCTCATCGACATCGTCGACATCGACGAACCGGGCAGCTACGATGCGGCAGGTCGCGTCTCGTTCAACGAGTTCGTCGACGGTGTGAGTGAGACCGAGCCCGCGGAGTCGGGTACCGTGACGATCGACGCGATCGACACGTTTTCGGGCGTCATCGAAGGTGCCGTCGACGCGACGGGCCCCAGCTCGTCGGTCAGCGGGAGTTTCTCGGTGGAGATCTGCCCTTGATGCGGCGTGTCGTAACGACCGTCGCCATCGTCTCGGCCCTGACCGGGTCCGATCTCTCCAACGCTCAATCCACCCACTGCGAGCCGGGGCCGCTGACGCTCGCGGGGGCGTCGGACGTGATCCTTTCCGCGACGCCGCTGCGTGCCTCGCTGCGGCAGGCCGACGACATGGTTTACGTTCGAGGCGTCTACCGGGTGGTCGACGTGGTGCGGGGCGAACTCGAGGGTGGCGAGGTCGAGGTGGAATTCAGTTGCGCCGACATGGCGAACCCGGTGACGAACGAGCCGGATCTGGGGCACTGCCCGGGCAGCGAAGGCGCGACTCTGCCGGGTTTCGAACGCGACGGCGCCGCCATCGAGCCGCTGAAGTCGCCGCTGGTCCTCTATCTGTCCAGACCTTCACGCAGTCCGCTCGATGGCAAAGAGGTCCACGGAGCTGTGGTGCAGCGCCCGTTCGTCGCCTGTGCCGACGAGCCGCGGTCCTCCACCGACCTGGCAGCGGAGCTCGCCGCGATCCGAAACGCCGGTAGCGCGGTGGAGCCGTCGTCTCCGCTCACCGACTACGACGCGAAGGTCGGGCGTAAAGAAGCGGCCCAGAAGCCTGCAGGGGGCTGCAACTGATGCGTTGCCTGGACCGCTCGGACCGCGCCGCTCCGGTCGTCGTTCCAGCGCAGACATCGGACGAAGACGAGCGTGCCGAGCGCGTCGTGCGCTGCGTCGAGTGCGACCATCCGGTCGCCCACGATCGCGACCGTGTGGAGGTCGATGGCCGCCACGATCACGTCTTCACCAATCCCCACGGATATACGTTCCACATCGCCTGCTTCGGCGACGCATTCGGCGCCACGGAAGCGGGCGAACCGAGCGCCGAGTGGGCGTGGTTCGTGGGGACGGAGTGGAGGCTTGCGGTCTGCGGCGGATGTTTCGCGCACCTCGGGTGGTCCTTCCGAGGCGACACGCGGCAATTCTGGGGCTTCGTCGTGCAACGGATCCGCTGAGTCACACCGGCGTGTGTCAGGGCACGGGCGGGTCGTCGCCCGTGGATCCGGCCGATTCGTCCAGGCCCGCCGTGTTCAGGGAGGCAGGACGAACGGGTACTGCACCATGACGAGCCCACCGTCCTTGGACTGCGGCATCTTCCAGTCGCGGATCGACGACGTCATGCACGTCTCCATCGACTTGTTGTCGAGCGTCGACTTCTTCACGATCGCCGAGGCGACCTGCCCGGCGCCGTTGGACGTGATCGACATCAACACGCGGCCGGCGAGTCCCGGATTGTCGGGGAGCTCCTTCTTGTAGCACTCGTAGATCGAGTCCTTGTTGCGGCCGATCGTGCCGCGAACCTGCTCGGGGTCGACCTGGCCGGTCACTTTGAACCACGTCTGGAAGAACTCGTCCCCCTCGACGTTGGGGTCGGCGAAATCGGGGCCGGTCTCGGCGGGAGGTGCGGTCGTCTCGGTGGTCGCCGTCGCGGAAGCTTCCGCGGACGCGTCTCCGGTCGGCTCCTCCATCGAATCGTCCGTGGTCGTCTGCTGTTCGGTCGTGGTCTCGTCCGGCTTCTTGTCGGTCGAGGAGCCGCCGCAAGCACTCAAAGCGAGCGTGCAGGCGAACACCATCGCGTAGCGAGGCTTCGACATGTCTACTCCTGTTCGAAATTGGGTGACACCGTTATGCCACGTCGTTGGCCGTCCGGCCACCCTCGCCTGAGGGCACTTCGTCGACCAGGTTCGCCTGGTCTCGCCAGATGCGTGCGATCCACATGAGCATCAGGAAGTTGGAGCCCGCGAGCGCGAGATAGACCGAGCCGGGATGAAGCGCGGAAACGAGGGCTGCAGCAGAGCTCACGGCGAAGGGAAAGACGCCGTTGCGTCCCGAGATGGTGGCAGCGCCGGCGAAGCCGAGTCCGTAGAGGAGTTGTTCGGTGGCGAGGGAGATGTGGTGGGGGAGGTGGGCCACGAGCGCGACGGTCCGCAACACGGGGACGAAGAAGACCATCAGCGCGAAGAAGCTGAGGAGCTTTCGGTCTACGGCATTCAGCGTCGCGCGACGGCGCAACACCTCGACCGTCGCCAGTACGAACACGATGACCATCACGGATTGCACCAGGTACCGGGTGGGGGTGAGCGGCTCCTCCCCCCACTTCGTCATGAACCCGCCGACGAGGGGGATGACGGTCCAGACGACGACGGCGACCATCGCTGCAAACCATCGCGGACGAGCACCGATCCGCGGGTCGTTCTCGGAGCGGGACGACTGCAACTCCTCGATCTCCAACTGGCGCGCGCGCGCGCGGTCGAGCGCCGCGTCGAGCCGCGCGGTGAGTTCGGGCGGTGGTCTGTCGTACTCCGCGAGGAGCGCTCCCGCGACGGAGAGGTGACCGCGCCCCAGCTCCCAGTCGAACATGAGGGCGAGCCACCGTTCGTTGGCGCGTATCGCGGTCGGATTCTCGGCCCAGGTGGAGAGCGCTTGCCGCAGCCCGAACCGCGTCTCTGCGCCGAGCGCCGTGACCCGACCTTCGTCGGTCCCGTCGGCCATCGCGAGTTCCATGTCGCGGATGCGCCGCTCCGACTCGACGGCGAGCTTCTCGGACGTCCGGTGCGATCGATAGCGAACGAGCGCGAGCCGCATTTCGTCGGCCGAATCGAAGCGCTGCGCGGGGTCGGCGGCCATCGCTCTCTGGCAGATGGCGACGAGCTCGGGGGACCCTTCGATCGGCTCGACGGGGGACTCGTAAGCGTGCCGCAGCGCCTCGAACAGAGTCTCTCCACGGTGGGGCGGTTCACCGGTGAGGATCTCGTAGAGCACCGCTCCGAGGAGGTAGACGTCGGTGAAGGTCCCGAGGGCCGATCCGTCGCCGAGCGTCATTTCAGGCGCCATGTAGGATGGCGTGCCAACGATCTGATCGGCGTCGCCGACCCAGTCGATCCTCTGCGACTTCTCGGGGTTCGTGGTGACGGCCAGGCCCCAGTCGACGAGATAGACCTCGCCGTAGCGGCCGAGCATCACGTTCTCGGGTTTGATGTCGCGATGGAGGATCGCCCGGTCGTGGGCGAAGTGAACGGCCCGACAGACCTGTTCGAGGATCTCGAGGTTCCACTCGAGGGGCTCCATCAGGTCGTGATCCGGGGCGGAACCGACATCATCGATGCATTCGGACCACGGGATTCCTTCCACCCGCTTCATCAGCAGGACCGGCGCGCCATCCTCGGTCGCGGCGAGGGTGTAGATCGGTACGATGTTGGGGTGTTCGAGGCTACCCGCCACGGTCGCTTCGGAGAGGAGGTATCGACGTTGGCGTTCGGTATGTCCCTCGCGCAGCGTCTTGGCCGCGACGTCTCGCCCGAGCGAAACCTGATGTGCGGAGCGGACGACCGCCGTCCCTCCCTCGCCGATCGTCTCACCGAGCCGAAATTCGGCGGTCTCTGGAACGGCCGTCAGAGGACGAGTCTGTGCGCTCTCCGGGCGGCCCGGCGAATCGCGGCGCATCGTCGGAGGGTCGGGCCGGAGGACCGTGTGGGCCGGAAGTGTCGCGTCGAGCCTCAACGACTCGAAATGTCGGCGGAACTGCTGTTCGTCCATCCCTCCATGGAAGCATCGCTACCGCTTCCGACTCAAGCGTCTTCTCACGGAGGTTCGTTCGGCGGGTGATCGGTTCGAGCCGAGTCGGTTCGAGTCGTCAGGGTGTTGGTCAGAGCGGGGCCCGGTTTTTTCAGAAGAAAAATTGCCAGCTCAGTGCCCCTGTCCTATAAAGGGGGTGCGTGAAACGGTCTTCGCGCAAAGTCGCACGGAATGCCGACGATCGTCGGTCCATACGTTAGCGTCATCCAGCAATTTGCCCTCTGGATCTCGTAGAGGTTTACCTTGACGGACAAGAAGAAAACACAAACCCGGTCCACCGTCACCGAGACGACTGATGGACAGTTCGCGGAGCTCACTCCCACCGAGGAGAAGGCTCTCCGGATGCTCCATGGTCTGACCGAGGACGACAGCCACGAGCTGAAATTCGGACTGGGTGCCAACGCCGATACCCGGCTGAAGCTGGCGATGATGGAGAAACATCTCCTCGACGCCTTTCAGTGGGGCGAGCTCGCGACTTTCGAGATCAGCGACGAGCACGTCTCCGCGAAAGCGCGCATCATCGACCGACTTCGTAACGACGACTGAGCTGCACCAAATCTGGCGTCGCATCAGCCGCCATGAGGCTTTACCATCCCCCTGGATCGTATCCCGGGGGATTTTTTTGTTCGCGAGCACAGCATGAACGAGTACCAGGAAATTCTCGATCGTCACGCCGACGTCCTCGACACCCGCGCCATCGTGGTGGAGCGCGGAGCGCTCGACGGAGCGCCCGAGCTGTTGGCCGAACATCTGCCGCAGGGGCGTTGGCTCGTCTGCGTGGACGAGAACACCGAGCGGGTCGCCGGCGCCCGTCTGATCGAACTTCTGCAAGCGCGAGGAGTCGAGGTCGTCCGTTGCCTGGTACCGACGGACCCGGGGGAAAAGTTCCCGATGTGCGACGACGCGCGGGTCGAGTGGTTCGAGCAACAGCTCGTCGAGTTTTCGGGGGTCGCGGGGATCGCGGTCGGCAGTGGGACGATCAATGACATCGTAAAGCTCGCTTGCTCGCGCCGCCAGATTCCGATGGCGTGCATCGGCACCGCCCCGAGCATGAACGGCTTCACGTCGGGGATCGCCGCGGTGCTCTCCGAGGGGGTGAAGACGACGCAGGCGTGCACCGCTCCACGGGTAGTGATCGCAGACCTCGACGTCATGGCGGAGGCGCCGGCTCGCATGATCCAGAGCGGCCTCGGAGACCTTCTCAGCAAGCCGGTCTCCAACTCGGACTGGGCGCTCAGCGCGCGGCTCATCGGCTCGGCCCATTCCAAAGAGGCGATGGCGATCATCGAGGCGGGGACGCGGATGCTCGACGGGGTGGCGGCAAAGCTCCCTTCGCGGGACCGCGAGGCGGTCGGCGGGTTGTGCGGCTCCCTCATGCTGTCGGGCCTCGCCATGTCCGTCGCGGGATCGTCGAGCCCTGCTTCGGGCGGTGAACACCTCGTGAGCCATTTCATCGACATGACCGCGCACGCCTTCGATCTGCCGTACGATTTCCACGGTTGTCAGGTCGGCGTCGGCACCCTCACGACGGCGCTCTTCTACGAGCGCTTTCGAGCGCTCGACCCCGCATCGATCGACATCGACGCGCTGGTGGAAAGCCACGAGCCGTGGTCGGAGTATCGAGAGGTGCTGAAGGAACGGTTCGGGCCCCTCTTCGATGCCGTCGAGAAGCACGCGCGGCCGGGCTACCCGAGCGCCGACACGCTTCGCGAGCGCCTCACGCGCATCGTCGACGAGTGGGAAGAGCTGCAGGCCGACATCGCCAGCGGCCTTCGAACGTCGCAGTCCCTCGAGGACGAGCTGACCGCCGCCGGCTGCCCGGTTCGGTTCGCCGACCTGGGCGTCGATCGCGACCGCGCGCGCGCTTCGATCGCGCACTCCAAAGACATCCGAAACCGCTACACGATCCTGCACGTCGCATGGGAGCTCGGTCTGCTCGACGAGTGGACCGACGAAGCGCTCGGCCGACTCTACGAGTGACCTCCGAGCCGCAGCAACGCATCCCGCCCGGGCTCCGCTTCATGGCGGAGTCCTCGCTCTACTTCAGCCTCATGAGCGTTTGCGTCAAGTGGGCGAGCGAGCGCGGCGTCCCCTGGGAGCAGCTCGTTTTCGCGCGGTCCATCTTCGCGGTCGTCGTCACCTGGGTGTGGCTCAAGAAACTGGGCATCGACCCGTGGGGCAATCAGAAAGGTTGGCTCGTCAGCCGGGGCGTCTTCGGCGTGATGGCACTGATGTGCTTCTACTACGCGTTGTCGAGCTTGCCCCTCGGGGACGCGACGGTCATCCAGTTCACGAACCCCGCCTTCGTCGGTGTTTTCGCCGTCTTCTTGCTCGGCGAGCGCCTGCGCCCGCAGTACCTGTTAGCGACGGGTGCGTGCCTCGTGGGGGTCGCACTCGTGGCGCAGCCGTCGTTTCTATTCGGGGAGTCGCGCCTGCCCCTCGATGACGTCGGCATTGCGCTGTCGGGAGCGGTGGTCAGCGGTATCTCCTACACGATCGTGCGCAGGCTGGGCCGCACCGAACATTCGCTCGTCACCGTCCTCTATTTCCCGCTGGTGGCCGCGCCGATCACACTGCCGCTCGCCATTGCTGCCGGGTACGTCCCCAATCTCGGTGACCTGGTCCCGATGTTCGGGGTGGGGTTCTTCTCGCAGCTCGCGCAGGTCCGCATGACCGAGGGCCTCAAGCTCGAGTCGGCGGCCCGCGCGACGGCGGTCACTTATCTGCAGGTCGTCTTCGCGTTCGTGTGGGGCGTCGCCCTCTTCGACGAAGTGCCGACTGTTCTGACCGTGGCGGGCGCTGGGATCATCGTGGTCACCACGGCGCTCGTGAGCCTGTCGCGAAAGCGCGGGAACGGTGCCCGAATGGACTAGCGAGGGTGCTCGATGGCCAGGGGCGGCGAGACGGTCGTTCCGGTGGTCTCGGGGAGGGCCGAATCTGCGATCGAACCTGCGGTCGGACTCTGCTATGACGGCATCGAATTCGACGCAAGGAGACGTGATGCGGAAGTCGGCCCTGATCCTCGCCCTCGTAGCCGTTTGTGCGCCGGCTTGTCGCAAGACCGCGCCGACCACGACGCCCCCGGCGACCGAACAGACGAGCGAAGCGACGGCGACGGAAGTTCGCGCGCCGAAGCGAACCATCCTGTTCATCGGGGACGGGATGGGGGTCGGGCAATTGTCCGCCGCGGCGTACATGGGGGGGGGACCCCTCCGGATGATGCAGATGCCGCACATGGCGTGGACGACGACCCACGAATACGAGTTCCTCACTACCGAGTCCGCGTCGTCGGCGTCGGCGCTGTCGACCGGCCACAAGGCGCACTACGAGGGGATCTCGGTCGCCCCCGGAACGACCGAGGAGCAGGAGGCGGACCCGGCGCAGCATACGGAGACGTTGCTCGAGCTCGCCGCCGCCGCCGACCTGGGGACGGGGCTGATCGCCACCAGCCGCATCATGCACGCGACCCCCGCCGCCTTCGAGGCACACCGCTACCATCGTCACCAGTACGAAGGCATCGCGAGTGACCTCGTCGACAGCGAGCTTCACGTGATGATGGGCGCCGGCTACGAGGCGATGAAGTTCGGGGAGAACGATTACTGGGCGAAGCTGAAAGAGAAGGGGTGGCACACGGCGACGACCCCCGAGGAGCTCGCGGCGCGGCCCGAGGGGACGCGCGTGGCGGCCCTCTTCCACCCGCAGAACATGCCGTTCGTCCTGGCGGACGAGCCCCGCGCGATGTCGCTCGCCGAGATGGTCGAACGCACGATGGCGATCCTCGACGCGGATCATCCCGACGGCTGGGTTCTGGTCGTCGAAGGGTCGTTCCCCGACTGGTGTGCTCACAGCCTCGACATGGTTTGCGCGGCCCACGAGTCGGCGGATCTCGACCGTGCCGTCGCGAAGGCGCTCGACTACGCCGAGGACCGCGAGGACACGCTCGTCGTCGCCACCGCCGACCACGAGACCGGCGGGCTCACGGTGCTCGACCCGGACCGGTCGGAGCAGTTTTCGAAGATCCTGGGCGGGGACGAAGCGGCCGCGAAGCTCGCCGAGCTCCCGAACGCGGAGGAGCCGAGCCCACCCCCTTTCCAGCACATGGAGGTGGGGGAGTGGGGAATGACGAAGCTCGCCGATCGGCGGGCGACCCTCGTCGCCGGACACTTCTCGATGGCGAGTCGCGCGAGATGGCAGCGTGACGACCGGTTCTACGCGGCGCACTCCCCGGAGATGGTCGCCGTCTTCGCGGCGGGGCCGGGCGCCGAGGTCGTGACCGATGCTCGCGACAACGCCGACGTCGGCAAGGCGCTTCGCGATCTGGTGGCGCGTGGCGCGAGGGGGGAATCGCTGAGCATCGCCTCCACGAAGTCGGCCCGCCCGAAAAACGTCGTGCTCCTGATCGGCGACGGGATGGGGGCGAGCGCCGTGACGGCGGCGCACTATTTCCTCGGCGGCGCGACGATGGTCGAGCTTCCCGTCCATGGGATGGTCGCGACCCACGCGGTCGACGGGGTAGTGAACGACTCGCCGGGAAGCGGCACGGCGCTCTCGTCCGGCATTCGAACCGGCAAAGC
The DNA here is from genome assembly GCA_964411125.1 of uncultured Bradymonadales bacterium. Taxonomy (GTDB): domain Bacteria; phylum Myxococcota_A; class Bradymonadia; order Bradymonadales; family Bradymonadaceae; genus JBFIHF01. The sequence continues at coordinate 43,745 of CAYPJU010000018.1, forward strand.
GTTCCTCGGGCTGCAGGTCGACGGCGAGTCGACGAAGCCGGTCGTGACGGCGCTGGAGGTCGCCGAGTCGAAGGGACGTTCGACGGGGATCATCACCACCACCTCCGTCACTCACGCTACGCCGGCGGCGTTTTATGCCCACCGCGACAGCCGTGACGAGCAAGCCGGGATCGTCGACGACCTCGTGACGCTGCGTCAGCGGGTGCCGGGTAGTGACGGGATCGAGCTACTGTGGGGGGGCGGTCGCGCCGACATCGATACGGCGGCGCGAACGAAACTCGCGGAGCAGGGTTACGACATCACCGAGACGTTCCCCGTGACCGGCGATGGTCCTTCGATCGCGTTGTTGGCGGAGACGGCGCTGGCGAAGGCGAGGTTTCGCCGCGACGACGGTCAGCCCGGAACGCCGACGCTCGCCGAGATGACTGCCGCGGCGCTCGAGCGCATGGCGGGGGACGAAGACGGCTTTCTCCTCGTCGTGGAGGGGGGGCAGATCGACTGGTACCAGCATGAGCTCGCCCGCGACACGGCGGTCCTCGAGGAGATGCGCGATTTCGACGAAGCGGTCGCGATCGCGGACCGGTTCGCGGCCGAGCGGGGGGACACCCTCGTCATCGTGACGGCCGACCACTCCCACTCGATGTCTCTGCTCGACAATCACTACGCGTTCGAGAGCGGCCGATGCAGCGTGGCCAAACAATGCGGGGGTGAGTTCGAGTTCATCGGGATCGAAGTGAAGACGGATCGCATCCCGAACGCGGAGGGTTTTGCGAACGTCGCACTGCAAGGGAACTACGCACCGCCGATGATGCACTTACAGTATCCATGGCCGGTGCAGGAGGCTGCGTTCCGCGTCGACGTCTCGGCTCCGCACTCCGCCAACTTCGTCCCCGTCTTCGCTCGCGGTCCATGGTCGGCCCGGCTGGGCGGATTCGTCGACCAACCCGAGATCGGGCAGCTCCTGCTGGAGTGGGCCCGCTGAGGCCACTTGGAAACCGTCCTGCGCATCATCGCGTTCGCGAAAGAGTACGGACAGGGGTGGGGTGCGCTGATCGTCGCGCTCGGGTCCGCCATCGAGTACGTCTTCCCCCCTTTTCCCGGAGACTCCGTGGTCATCGCGGCGTCGGTCCTGATTCCTACGGCGGGGTGGTCACTGTGGGTCGTCTTCGCGGCGACGATGATCGGTAGCACGATCGGCGCGGTCGGGGACTGGCGGCTCGGGATCTGGCTCGCCGACAAGCGGAAGGTCGGCGACGAGTCTCGCGTGGCGCGATGGCTCACGCGACCGTCCGTGACGCCACGTTACGAATGGGTCGTCGACAAGTTCGAGCGGCACGGGCCGAAGTTCCTGGCCGTGAATCGCTTCCTCCCGGTCTTTCGCTCGTTCTTCTTCATCGCCGCCGGTCTGGCGCGCATCCCGCTTCGGTCGGTGGTGTTCTGGGCGATGCTGTCGGCGGCGGCGTGGAACGCGCTGTTGATGGGGGTCGGCTACCTGGTCGGCCACAACATCGAGACCCTCGTATCGTTCGTGCAGCGCTACACGGTCGGGGTCATCGGCGTCGTCGTGCTCCTCTTCGTCGGCGCGAAGCTCTGGTCGTTCGTTCGGAAATGACGGGTCGGGCAGGGATCACTCGACGTCCGAGTTCTCCTGCAGGTTCTCGAGGAGCGCCCGTTCTTCGTCCGGTGTGACGGGGCCGGGTTCGAGCATCGCTTCGATCGAACGCTCGAGCGGGTGGCCGGCCAGCTCCGGACGTAGCTCGGCGAGCGACGGCCGCGCGCGGTCCGCAGACGCGGAGGGGGCGAATGTTGCCGGGGGTAGCGGGGTCGACCCGGTGAGCAGCTCGAAGAGGAGGCATCCGAGCTGGAGGCCGTCCCCTGACGCCGTCGAGTCCCGCGCGTCGGTAGGCGCATCGAGGGCGAATCCGTGGTCGAGGAGCCGGGCGAACACGTTTCCGTTCGCCAGGCGCTCCACCATCACGTGGTCGAGATCGATCGACCCGTGCGCGAAGCCGTGATTTCGTAGCTCGCACAGCGCGCTCGCGAGCTGCCGCCCGATCGCGCGAACCTCGGTCGGCGAGAGGGTCCCGGCGCTTCGCAGCTCTTCGCGAAGCGTCGTCCCCGATGCCCAGTCGAGGACGAGGACGGCCTGGTCCTCGAGCTCCAGCACTCGGAAGAGCTTCACGAGGTGTGGGCTCCGCATCTTGCGCTGACGCGCGAATCGCTCGGGCCAATCAGCCGGAAGGTCCGATAGCGGTCGCACCTTCGCGAAGAACCAACGCGGTAGGTGACGCGCGCGCAGACGGTATGTCGGATGACGGGTGCCCGGCAGGCGCTCCTGAACCATCAGGTTCGTCCCGGGCAGTAGATTGCCTACCCATGGATCACTCATCGCGTTGGTCGTCGGCTCTGGCATCCTCAGCGCTCCCTCGTTGTGGACGGCGGTTTCTGCTCCCCGATCGTAGCCACCGTTGGTGCCCCCCGAGCCGCAACTTCGACGCATACTTTGTGATCGTTCTGCCACGAACGGGCGCGCCGTGGCCGATCTCGTCGACGGGCGTTTGAGGGTGGGACGGCTCGATGTAGTGTGGGGATATGACCTCCAATGCTTCGAGCGTGCGGCCCATTCGCAGGCCCATCTGGGTGAAGCTCGCCTTCAGCGCAGCCCTGCTTTCGATGGGGGCGACCGCCGCCGTGGGGGTCGTGCTGACGGAGATCTCACGTGACACGGTCACCGTGATGAGCCGCGACTACCGGCTGGCGCTGGCCGAGGACGTCGCGGAGACGGTCGCGCGGAGCGTGGCGGAGGGGAGAGTCGCCGTCTCGACGGCGGCGGAGATTCTCTCGGATCCGTCGGTGGAGTCGGAGGTCCGGGTGAGTTGGCTCCTCGGCTACGTCACGACGTCCGACGCGCTGGATCATCTCGCGATCTTCGACGCCGAGGGGCGTTCCATCGACGTCGTGGGGCAAGACGGCGCGGGCTGGACCGGCCCGGAGCGGTTGGCCCCGGCGTTGCTCGCGCGGCTCGCCGACGGGCCTGCGACGACGGACGGGGTGGTGGTCGGCGAGGAGGGAGCACGGCTGGAGGTGTACGCTCCCATTCGGCCCCGAGCCGGGCAGGTCACGGGTTACGTCGCCTCTCGAATACCGCTCGACGCGCTAGAGAACCGCGTCGCGTCCATTCGCGCGAACCGTCTTTCGTCGCAGGGGGAGCTTCTCGTCCTGGATTCGAGCGGCCGGGTTCTCGCCCCGGCCGGGAGGGGAGAACGGGTGGAGCATCCACTGCTCGAACAGCGTGAGGTCGTCCTCGCGAAGAACGTCGCGCAGTCGGGCGAGGTATCGCGAGCGCGTCGAGAAGTCGTGGCGTCGGTGCTGCCGCTCCCGGAGCTACAGTGGTTCGTCGTCGTCGAGGTGCCGCTCGACGAGGCGTACGCTTCGTTGACGCAGATGAGGCGCGGGATCTGGCTCGGCGTCGGCGTGGTGCTGGTGCTCGCCGTGCTGTTGTCCGCGTGGGGCGCGCGCCGGCTTGCACGGCCGCTGGGGCAACTCGCCGAGCTCGGGCGTCGGTTGGCGCGCCGCGACTTCTCCCCCGCGGAGCCGCTGAACACCGAGGACGAGGTGCAGGTCCTGGGCGACGTGATGAACTTCGCGGCCCGCGAACTCGAAGCGAGCGAGGAGAAGATCCGCGCGGAAGCGGCGATTCGCGCGGACCTCGGGCGCTACCTGCCCCACGAGCTGGTGGAAGCCGTCGTTCGTCGTGAACAAGACCTCCACCTGGGCGGCATCCGGCGACCGATCACCGTGATGTTCGCCGACATCGTCCGCTTCACCCCGCTGTGCGAGACGCTCCCGCCCGAGAACGTCGTCGCCCTCTTGAACGAGTTCTTCACGATCGTCACCGAGATCGTGTTTCGGCACGAAGGGACGGTCGACAAATTCGTCGGCGACAGCGTCATGGCCTTCTGGGGCGCGCCGAGGGCGGTCGAAGACCACGCCGACCGCGCGCTGCGGGCCGCCGAGGACATCTTGCGCTGGTTGGAAGTCGGAAACGAAGGGTGGGAGTCGACGTACGGCGTGCGGCTCGAAGTCGCGATCGGCGTCAACACCGGCGAGCCGATCGTAGGCAACGTCGGCTCCGACACGCGGATGGAGTACACGGTGATAGGGGACGCCGTGAACACCGCCGCACGTCTGGAAGCGCTGGCGCGTCCGGGACAGATCTTGACGACGGAAGCGACCCGCACTGCGTCGCGCGAGTACGAGTTCGCGGCGGTGTCCGAGGAGGTCTTCCACACCGGCGGCGATCGCCGGACGGTCTGGGAGGTGCTGCTTTGAAGCACGTGAAACCGGGAACGCTCATCGCCGACCGCTACGAGGTCAAGGCCCGGCTCGGCCGAGGGGGGATGGGGGTGGTCTACCTCGCGGACCAGGTGAGCCTCGGCCGCGACGTAGCGATCAAGATGCTCCGCCCGGAGTTCTCGGTCGAAGAAGAGGACCGGGCCCGCTTCCAGCGCGAGGCGCGGGTGATGTCACGGTTGCGGCACCGCAACGCAGTCGACGTGTTCGACTACGGCACCTGGGAAGACCAGTTGTTTCTCGTGATGGAGCTGCTCGACGGACTGACTCTACGGGCGAGGATGACCGACGACGTCCCGTACGACTTCGACGAGTCGCTCCGGATCGCCTGGGAGCTGGCCGACGTTCTCGTCGCTGCGCACGACCTCTCGCTCGTGCATCGGGATCTCAAGCCCGAGAACGTGATGCTCCAGCCGCGGACCGATGGGACGGAGCGCGTCGTGGTGGTCGATTTCGGCCTGGCGTTCATGCATTCCTCCGACCCTGAGACGTCACGCCTCACGACGGCGGGCCTCGTGAGCGGCACGCCTCAGTACATGTCGCCGGAGCAGGCACGCGGTGCGGACAACCTGGGGCCGGCGGTCGACATCTACGCGCTCGGCGGGATGCTCTTCGAGCTCGTCACCGGGTCGCCGCCGTTTCGGGCCCGGCGCCGCATCGACCTCATCAACGAGCACCTCTTCGTCGAAGCCCCGTCGATGCGCGATGCGGCCCCGCCTGGAGTGGAGGTCCCTTACGTCCTCAACGATCTCGTGAAGAGAATGCTGAGGAAGGCGTCGTTCGACCGCCCTGATGCTCTGGAAGTGCGCGACACGCTCGGCGCCCTGATGACCGGCGACGTCTCACGCGGTCGAGGCCGCCCGGACCGGCTGAACGAGCCTCGGTCGCGACGAATCCCGACCCGCGACGGACGAGCGTTCGAGGACTCCGAAGGGGAAGTCGACGGGCTCGCGGAGACGCTCACTGTCCCCGCGTTCGAGGACGACGCGATCGCGTTCGTCGGTGTCACCCGCCCGATGCCTCTCGCGCGCACCGTCTCGTTTCGTGCGGCCGGTTTCGCGCCGGTTTCGCTCGACGCCGCACACCTCGACGTGATCCTCGTCGACTCCGAAAGCGACCCGCTGGGTCACGTCGATCTCGGAGTTCCCGTCGTCGCGGAGGTTGCGCTCGAGGTCGATCTTTCGGAGATTACCAACCTCCTGCGAGGGGGAGTCGCGGACGTCATCCGGGGGCCGGCCGACGACGCGGCGGTGATCCGGAAAGTTCGCAGGGCGATGAAGACTCATCAACGGCGGAGCCAGGATGCGGGGGACTAGGGGGAGGTCAGACGACCAACGACGACCGTTCGCGAATCGGATCGTGGCAGCGATTCTACTCGCCTCGCTGTTCGCGGCGTCGAACGCCGTGGCGCAGGAAGAGTCCGAGCGTTTCCAGCTGCAGACGCTCGACTACCAGAACCGGGCGACGTCGGTCTTCGGCGTGGCGTCGGGGCGTCTGCTACGTCACCTCGAACCGTCGACCGACGTCGTCGTCGAGTACGTGGACGACCCCCTGCGAGCCACGATCTACAAAGGGACGAGCCCGGTCGAAGAGATCGCGATCGTCGACGACCGGCTCACGATCGACCTCGGGGTGGCGGTGGGCCTCCTCGAACGGGTTCAACTCGAGGTTCGCACGTCCGCGATCGTGTGGCAGGTCGGCCAGAGTCTCATCTACGACTTCCAGAACCGGCTGCGGCCTTTCGCATTCGGCGACGTCCGACTCGGCGCTACCTACGGACTGTTCGCGTCGGACTCCGCGCTCCCGTACCGGGTCGCGTTGCAGGGGCGCGTCTGGTTGCCGACCGGGGCTCTTCAGGGGTTTGCGTCGGACGGCGTCGCGAGGTTCGAGCCGCGGTTGGTCTTCGACACGAAGATCGGCGAGACGTCGTTGCTCGCAAACGCGGGCTACCAATTTCGCGGGGAGCGCATCGCGCACTCCTTCCGGAGCGACGACGTCGTCCGGTGGGGATTGGCGACGCGCCGCTCCATCGCGGCGGGGTTCGGCCTCGACGCGTCCATCTTCGGTGCACACTCGCCGTTCTCCGGCCGAGATCACGAGGACCCGTCGGTGCCGGCCCCGAACGCGTACGGGCACCCCGTGGAGGGGATGGTGGGACTGTCGTGGGCGTACCAGGGACTCGTCGCGATGATCGGCGGTGGACGGGGCCTCACGAAGGGCGTCGGCGCACCCCGCCTTCGCCTCAACTTCACCCTGGCCTACCGACCCGCTGGGGAGGACGACGCCTGGGTACCCGGGAGGACGGAAGAGGGCACGGCGGGGGCGGCCGGGGCGGCGGGTGGGCCGTCCGACGGGGTGACACGAGGCGAAGACCAGTGTCCCTTGGAGGAAGAGGACGTCGACGGATTCGAGGACGAGGACGGATGCCCCGACCACGATAACGATGGAGATGGGATCGCGGACTTCGAGGACGCGTGTGCGCTCGAGCCGGGCATCCCCGAGAAGGCTGGCTGCCCGGCATCGGACCGAGACGCCGATGGCATCGACGACGCCGTGGACGCGTGCTCGGAGGAGCCCGAAGACCTGGACGAGTTCGACGACGAAGACGGCTGCCCCGACCCCGACAACGACGGGGATGGACTCGCAGACACCGCGGACGCTTGCCCGAACGAGGCGGAGACCATCAACGGAAACGAGGACGACGACGGCTGTCCCGACGAGGGGAAGAGCCTCGTGTCCGTGCGCGGCGATCGAATCGAGATCCTGCAGCGTGTCTACTTCGACACGGGGCGGGCGACGATCAAACAGCGAAGTTGGGCCGTCCTCGAACAAGTGGCGGCTGTGATGAAGAACCGCCCCGAGATTCGAAGGCTGGCGATCGAAGGGCACACGGATTCGGACGGCAGCGACGCGACCAACCTCGACCTGTCACGACGGCGGGCCCGAGCGGTTCGTGAGTTCCTCGAATCGCGAGGCGTCGATTCGGGGCGGCTGGTGCACCGTGGCTACGGTGAATCGCATCCGATCGAGTCGAACGCCGACGAGGAAGGAAGGGCGAGGAACCGACGCGTCGAGTTTTTGATCGTGGACCAAAGAGGGGAGGGGGCCCGATGAATCGTCTCGCAATGGTCGCTGCGCTTCTGACGAGCCTCGCGTTCGCGGCGCCCGTCGCCGCGCAGGTTCGGTACGTCCAATACGTCGTGAAGGAGGGGGACACGTGCTCGTCGATCGCGACCGAAGCGTACGGCGACGCCACGGCTTACGACCTCATCCATCGGGCGAACGATCTCGGAGAGCCGCCGCACGACCTGCAGGCGGGGCAGGTGCTTCGCCTCCCCAGGGTGGCCGCGGCGCTGCTCGCGCGGGAGCGCGGAAAGGTGATGGTGAAGTCGCCGGAGACCGATTGGGCGAACGGTACGGCGGGAATCGAGCTCTTCAGGTCCTGGCGGGTCAACACGCTCGAGGAGGCGCGCGCGCTGCTGGCGTTTCGCGACGAGTCCGAGCTCACGATGCGCGAGAACACGCTCGTCGTGATCTACGACGGTTCGGCGAAGGGGGCGGTGAAGAAGCGGACGCGTGCCCGCCTCGAGTCGGGGGCGCTCCGATCGCGGCTCGCGGAATTGAGCGGGCTCACCGTCGAGACCCCGACCGGGGAGGCCGACCTCGGCGAAGGCGCGTCGCTCGTGACGATCGACGAGGAACAGACGGCGCGCTTCGCGAACCACGGTGGTGAGGAGATGATCGTCCGCGCCACCGCGGGCGGCGAGGTCAAGGTCGCGGAAGGATTCGGCTCGAAGGTCGCGAAGAAAGCGCGGCCGACGCCGCCGAGGCCCCTCCCGCCGTCGCCCGCCTGGCGCACGTCACCCGACAGTTTCCCGACCTTCGGGGTCGGTACGGTGGTCACCGGGTGGGAAGCGGTACCCGGCGCGTCGGGATACTTCGTCGAGCTGACGGCCGACGAGCTCGGCGTGCAGGTGATCGAGGCGGCCTACGTCGGCGCGGACGTGACGAACCTGGAGGTGGCGAACCTGCCGCCCGGGACGTACTACGCGACGGTCTCGACGATCGACGACGACTTCTTCGAGAGCATTCCGTCGGAACGTCGCGAACTTCGAGTCGTCGGCTTCGACTTCGACCGGCGTTACCGCATCGCCGAAGATCCGCCGCGATTCCTGGCGGGTGCGACCCTGACGGCGCCGGCCGGACTGAAGTGCGGAGCCGATGGAGACGAACCGGGCGAGTCGTTCGTCCTCATGCCGAAGCGCGAAGTCCCCCCGGCGAGGTCGGGGTTCGTGGCGGGCTGGGTAGAAAAGGCCGCGGTGGACTGCACGAACGTCTCCGGGGCGACCACGACGATCCCGGTGGAGGTGCAGGTCCCGTCGTTCGTGATCGAAGGGACGACGTTCGCCGAGGGGCGCGTCGCGGTTCCTCGGGGGGCGGCCACCGAGCTGCGGTTGACGTTCGAGGAGGCCGCCGTGCCGCTCGATGCGAGTGGCCGAGGGCTCGACGTCGAAATCGTTCGCGTCGGACCGAAGGAGCTCCGCGCGAGGGTCCGCCACGTGGGCGACGAATCCGACGACCGCCCGCTCGAGTTCGCGGTCGGCGGCCGGGTCCTCGCGACGGTCGACGTCTCGGTCGAGGAAGCGGTCACCCCCGTCGCTGCGGTACGACGGCTACTCGTCGAGCTCGGCGCGGCGATGTGGCTGCAGGGCCGGGGGACGGGGCTCGGCGACCCGCCGGAACGCGAGCTCGCCGAGCCCGGGCTCGACGATGATGTGGTGATTCGCGGGGTATCGGCCGTGGGGATGAGGATGACCGGCGCCCTCCTCGCCGACGGATGGTTCAAATCGGGGCTCGTGCTCGACGCAGGCGTCGCCCCCACGCACAGCGGCGACACGGTAGGTGTGTTGGGGTTCGGGCTTGGGGCGACGGTCACGGCGCCCTTCTCCGTGGTCCGGCCGTGGCTCGGCCTGGAGTTCGAGGTGTGGACGCCCGCCTTCCGGCAGGTGGTGCCGACCGGTTCCGGGCTCGCGGGGCTCGACGTCGAGCTCGGGTTCGGCCACGGTTTGCGGCTGGCAGGACGGGCGATGTTGATGGACGGCGACGGTCATCCGGCGTTCGGAGGTGGTGTGATGCTCGGGTACTACGTGTCGCTGGGGACGAACTCCAGCCCAGCGCGGGCGGGTACGACTCCGGAGTAGTCGCCGGGCAAAATCACGCGGAGCGATACGGGTGAGGTCGCGAGATCCCGCAGCAGCATCGCGACGCGCTCCTGGGAGCCGTGCAGCCGCAGGGTCGCTCCCGGTTCGCGTCCGACCGCGCGAATGACGTCGCAAGACGCGTCGCCTTCAATCTCGATCGGATCGGGGTGTCGACGATCGGAGGCGAAGTCGACAAAGAACGTCGTCCCACAGTCGATCGCCGAGACGTAGCCGACCGACCCGCGCAGCAGGTGCGCCATCGAATTGGCGATGTGAAGCCCCAGCCCGGCGCCCCCCGTCGACTCCTCGTCCTGCTCGAACGCCTCGAAGACGCGATCGCGGATCGTCCGTGGGACGCCGGGCCCGTCGTCGTGGACCCAGAGGCGCACGACGTCGCCGCGGGCCGTCGCCCCGACCGTGACGACACCGCCTGCTCGGGTGTAGCGGATGGCATTGGCGAGGAAGTTGCCCACGACGTGGCGAAGAAGGTCCGGGTCGGTGCTGAGGGCGACCTCCTCTGTCGCGTCCTCGATCGTCACTCCGCGGGCGAGGGCGAGGCCCTGGTGGTCCTCCACCACGCCGTGGACGAAGTCGGGGAGCTGCACGTCGCGGGGGGAGACCCGGAGTTTTCCGACGGACAGCTTCTCGAAGTCGAGGACCTCGTCCACGAGCCGCTCGAGGCGCTCGGCGTTCCGGAGCGCGATCTGCGCGAATCGCTTGGTCTCGTCGGGGATCGGTCCGGTCACCCCTTCCGCGATCAGGCTCAGCGAACCGACGATCGAGGTGAGGGGGGTGCGGAGTTCGTGATTCACCATCGACACGAACTGGGCCTTCATGCGGTCGAGGCGCTCGCGCTCGGTGACGTCGCGGAAGATCGAGTGAGTGCCGACCGCTCGCTCTTCCACGAAACGGCAAGACAGCGTTCCTTCCACCCATCGCTTCTGACCGTTCGCGGTGACGAACGTCGCGCGGATCGACTGGCGCTCCGGCCCCCCTTCGCACCGAAACAACCCGACGAGGTGTTGGTGCTTCGATCCGAGGATCGATTCCATGCTCAGATCGAGCACCTGGTCCTCGGAGTACCCGAGGGTCCGCATCCAGGCGTCGTTGACGAAGACCAACCGTCCCTGGGCGTTCGTGGACTGGATGAGGTCGGTCGAGTTCTCGTAGAGCTCGCGGTAGAGCTGTTTGCTCTGCTTGAGCAGCGATTCGGTCGAACGCAAGCTCTCGGCCAGCCCGGGGAGCCCGCCGGCGTGCGCGCCTTCGCCTGTCGTGGGGGTCTCTATCCACGCATGCCCCACCCAGCGATCGTCGTCGAACAGCGGGATTCCGAGGCTCTCCACCCGGACCAGATCCCCGAAGCTGTCGCGATATTCGGCGACCGAGCGCGAGAATTGGCCGGGCGCGAGCGTGGGCCCTTCCTCACGAAGTGCGGCGAGCGCAGCACCGACGATGTCGTTGAGGTCGAGGCCGAGCATCGACAGAAAGGGCTCGTTGGCGGAGCAGACATCGAAGTCTGCCGTCGTCAACACGACCGGGAGAGGGAAGTCGACCGCTGCTTCTCGCAGTCGTGCGATGGGGAGGGGGCTGTCGCTCGACACGGCGTTCCATTTGGTGGTTGGTGAAAGATCCAGCATAGTGAGGAGATACGACGAAGCAACGAAGAGGGTGACACCATGCGAATCCTCGTGGTCGACGACGACCCCGACGTGCTCGCGGTCGTGACGGCGACGCTCGCCGCACAGAAGTTCGACGTGGATACAGCGACGAGTGGGGAGAGCGCCGTGCGCAAGTTCGCCGAGGTCGACTACGACCTCGTGGTGCTCGACGTCATGATGGAGCGACGTGATGCCGGCCACACGACGCTGAGAGCGATACGAAGGCTCGATCGCGACGTGCCGGTGATCTTTCTCACTGCGCGGGCGACGGAGGTCGACGTGGTGGTCGGGTTGGAGCTCGGCGCGGACGACTACCTCGTCAAGCCGTTCCGAAGCCGCGAGCTCGTCGCGAGAGTTCACGCGGCGCTGCGCCGAAGCTTCCCCACGTCCGGCGAAGTCCGCGAAGAGGCCTGGGTGTTCGGCGAGCTGCAGGTCGATCCGGGACGGCTCGAGATTCGAGGGCCCGGCGGAACTGAAGAGCTGTCACGAATCGAGTTCCTATTGGTCAAGGTCCTGGTGACCCACGCGGGGGTCCCGCTGAGCCGCGAGCGCATCGCACGCGAGGTCTACGGGGACGCCGACGAGGTCAACGACCGTACGATCGACAGCCACATCCGTCGGTTGCGCGCGAAGATCGCCACCGTGGGGGAAGACCCGATCGAGACGGTGCGCGGGGTCGGCTACCGCATCGAAGCGATCCCCGAAGCAGACGGGTGACCTCCCCCGATTCTTTGCGAAGAGTCTCGTTGGCAACCCCGTGAGCAACGACGATGATGGGGCGACCCAGCGTGAGGTGAACTGTGCCATCGTTTCGACCATCGGAAGACACCGAGATTCACTGGTACGAGGACGGAGACCCCGACGGGTTCCCACTGCTCTGCATCGCCCCGGGCGGAATGCGGTCGGCGGCCGAGAAGTGGACGGCGATGCCGTGGAACCCCAAGACCGAGCTGGAACATTTTCGAATCATCGAGATGGATCAGCGGAACGCCGGCGCATCCGTCGCGCCCGTTCGCGCTGGCGACGGCTGGCACGTCTACCGAGACGACCAGTTGGCGTTGCTCGATCACCTCGGCATCCAGGAGTGCCACGTGCTGGGGATGTGCATCGGTGGACCGTACGTCTTCGGGCTTCTCAAGGCCGCTCCGGACCGGTTTCGCGCCGCGGTAGTGCTGCAGCCGGTCGGCATCGACGAAAACAGAGAAGCGCTGGAGGCGATGTTCGACGCGTGGCGAGACGACATCGCGGAGGTCCACCCCGAAGCGGACGACGCGGTCTGGGACGCTTTTCGAGCGGCGATGTGGGGCGGTGATTTCGTCCTCACGGCGACCGCCGAAGAGTTGGCCGCGATCTCGACACCGACGCTGGTGCTGATGGGCAACGACCTCTATCACCCCGAGTCGATCTCGCGGGCGGTCGTGGACGCGATGCCGAACGCGACGCTGGTGGAGCGATGGAAAGCACCGGGGCTCGTCGAGTCGACCACCCACCGCGTGCGCGAGTTCCTCGCCGAGCAGACCCCGGACTGACCTCCGGCCGGATTTTCTGCTCGGCCTCGTCGTATCCTGCGAGCGAGCCTCGTGAATCGGGACGAGCAGTCGTGTAGCGTTACGACGAACCCTTCACGTGGACGATCCGATGCGACTCGACCGCCGAGCAACTCTCGTCATAACCCTCTTCGTCTCCATCGCCTTGTCGGGGTGCACCGCCACGGCAGCCAAGGACGGTGACGCGGGGGCGGACCTGGGCGCAGAGACCTCCGTGGACGCGGGCAGCGATGCGCAAGCCCCGGACAGCGCGACCCAGGAGTGTGACGCGCCATCCCCCGGCTGCGGAGAGTGCCAGGCGCCGGTCTGTGAAGCGGGGAGTTGGACCTGTGTCGGAACCCCTTGCGAGAACCCGCTCGATTGCGACGAACCGGCGCCGGATTGCAGCGTCTTGTGCGAAGGGGGCGGGCAGGCTCTCTGTGACGAAGGAGAGTGGGTTTGCAACGATTTCGACGGCTACGAGTGCGACACGCCGATGTGCTCGACCAGCTCCACCAGCACGCTCTCGGGCGTCAGTATCGAGATCGGCTCCGACCGTTGCATCTGGACCCTCGCCGAGGTGGCTGCAGGGATCGAGATTCCGTACACGGTGCGAATCACCGATGCCCGGACGATCGAGCCCGCTTCGCAGCAAAACGGTTGTGACGAGCCGGGGGAGAGCGGCCTTCGGCTGCGCGAGAGCGTCGCGGGCGACGGTCAGGCGTACTGCATCTGCGACGTCGGGCTCTGCGACGATCAACCCATCTCGGTCGACCTCGTACCCGGTGAGTACCAGCTCGCGTTCGCGTGGGACGGGGTGAACTGGGGAGGACCGTCGGACACCGGAAACCCGAAGGGGGAACCCTTCCCCGCCGGTCGATACACCGTGGAAGTGCGCGGTATCGGGGAAGCGGACGGCCAAGAATACGAGGTCGTCGCCACCTCGGAGATCATCCTCACGAATTGACGTCGAGCGCTGGCTCGCGGACAGCCGTCAGTCGCACGCCGGTATCTCGCCCTGCGGACAGGGGGGCAACGATGCCCCGGAGAGGAGCGCATCGCCCCAGGCCCAGGCGTACCCTCCCGCTTCGAGGGTGATGTCGATGTTGTTCGCTCCACTCCAGAGGCAGCCGTGGGGCTTCTTGCCGTTGTCGGCCAACCATTCGTAGAGACACGCCTGCTCCTGGGGGTTCGGGCGTTCCCCGCCGAGGGCGGTGACGAAGAGGAGCTCGCCGCCGTCGGCGGCGGGGGGGACGACGTTCGCTGCCGTGCGGTCGACGAAAGCCTGGGCGGTCGCGTCGCAACTGCGGCCGTTGAGGCAGTCGACCACGTCCTGGCGAAATCCGGGTTCGATGAGCTGTCCGATCGTGTTCGGGGGCTGGTATTCGGCGGTCTCGGTAGCGAGCGTGACCGCCAGCTCGACGAAGCAGCGGGATTCGACGGCGTCGGCGACGTGGTCCCGGACGTCGGGATGGTAGACTTCGCGAACGCGGTCGGCGCCGAAGAGATTGTAGTAGTCGGTGTAGGCGATGGTCGCCGTGACCGCGCGGGTCACCCCGACGCCGTCGACGAGCGGCAGGATGCCACCGGCACGCAGCAGTTCTGCGTACGACTGGCGAGGGTAGGTCGTGGCGAACCCGATCGCGCCGACGAGGTCGACGTCAGGCGCGTACTCGTCGGCCAGCGCTTGCATCGCGTAGGCACCGTGCGCGCCGAGGCCTGCTCCGACGGACATCGTGGTTCCGTCGGTGACGTCGTCGTCGAAGAACCAGCGTGCGGCGACCGCCGCGTCCAACCCGCTGTGGGCGAGGTCGAGGGTGTTGGCGGCCCCCATCACACCGACGGTGCCGAGCCCCGCCTGGTCGACGGCGACCGTCGGATACCCGTTCCCCACCCACGGCAGGACGACGGAGTTCATCGCGGAGAGAAGATCGTCGCGGCGCGAAGGGGCGCAATCGTCGGGGACGGCGAGGCCCGCATGATGGGCGACGACGACCCCGTTCTTGGGCGCCACGTCGGGGATGTAGACGACCATCGTGGCGACGCCGAACGCTCCGGTCGCGCGCTTCGTGCGGTAAGCGACGACGTAGGAAGTGTAGCCGTTGTCGGTCGTCACGCCTTCGATGGGGCCGACGCGGTTCGAGACCTGTTGGGCGGACGCGGTCTCGGACTCGGCGCACGCGAGCACGGCGCCGGTCGGACCGGCGGAAACCGGCGTCGCGTAGACCTCGTCGAGCGTCGCGTCGCACTCGATGCGTCGAGGGCCATCCGGGTTGGGCGTGTCGGGGAAGTTTGCCGAGCCACCATCGGGTACCGTCGTCGTCCCAGCGTCGTTGGGAACCGCGACGTCGTCGCCCGCGCCGCCGGCGTCACTGGAGGCGTCTCCATCGCTCCCGATGTCGACGGGCGTCCCGTTCTCGCCGAGGTCGAACCCCGCGTTGTTGCCGCCCCCTTTTCCAGGCTCCTCGCTGCACCCGACGAGCGCTGCCACGCAGACCAGCCCCACCGTCAATCGTCTCATCGCTTCCACCACGGAAATGGGTCCATCTTCCCGTAGTGTAGTGGAAATTCCCGGCTTTTCTCCAGCGCTCTCGCTGCATTGTTCGGTTGGAGGGACGCTCGGGGTGGCGAGATTGAACCGGAAGCGGTCGGTCGCGCGATGCGTCGGCCGCAAGGAGGTTTCCATGCTGCGAACGAACCAGACGATCCATCTCGCAGCCGCACTCGTCGCGGCGCTCGCCCTGTCCTGCAAGGGGAGCGGCGTCGACCGCGGCGGCGCGGAAAACCCGCCTCCACAGCAGCCGCCTTCGTCTACGTCGGGGACCGAACTTCCCGACGAAGCGGAAGGCCCCGCGCCGGATTGTAACGACGATCTCGACTGCCGCTGTGGAAAGCTCGGAGCCGAGGCGTGCGGGACCGATTCTTCGTGCGTCCTCGTGGAAGCCATGCCTCTGCGGCCCGCGAAGGGCTGCTGGGGTGAACGCGAAGTCGTGGGTTGTCGTTCCGCAGACGTCATGTGCGCGCAGGCTCTCACCTTCGCGATGGACGACGACGAACGCTGCTGGCTGTTCGAATCGGCCTGCGTTTCCCCCGGGTTCGAGCCCTCCCCCGAAGCCACCGGCAAGTGCGCAGAAAGAGGCGAGAAACCCTGCGAACAACCCTCGGAGTGACATTCGCGTTGGGGGACCCGATTGCGGTATCGTCGGGTCATCGGAGGCGAAGATGCGAACACTCGGATGCGCAATGGTGCTCGTTGCGACAGGCGTTGTCCTGTCTTGCGGCGGGGGAGTCGAGCAGAAGGGGGACGGCGGCTCTGCTTCGAACAACGGAACCGTCTCGAACAACGGGGTCGACAACAACGGGGTCGACAACAACGGCTGCGGGGACTCGGTCTGCCCGGGAGACTGTCTGGACGACGGATGGTGCTACGCAGACCGTCACTCTCAGGCTTTCTACCAGTCGATGTGGGTGAAGTCGGTCGACGAGATATGGCTCGCCGAGCAGTTCCAAATGGTCCGCGTCGGGTCCGGGACGACCTGGGAAGAGCGTCCGCTCCCCGAGCGGATGGAGATCCGCGACATCATCGGTCGGGGCGACGACGTCTTCGTGGCCACGCCCGATGCCGTCTGGCGTTGGAACGGCGCCGGCTGGGACCAGGAGACGGTCGTCGCCGAGCTTCCCGACGGCCGCGGCTTCACGTCGTTCGCGGCCGATCACACCACCTCCGAAATCTTCCTCGGAAGTGACGCGGCGATCCTCGAGCGTCGAGACGGTGTCTGGCAGGTCCACGGTTGGGCGGAAGGACCACTGCGACGAAACGTCGCCAATTGCGACGGGCAGCGATGGTTCCCGATCGAACACCCCGTGCAGTTCGCGGCACCGGATGCGCCACGCGCGCACGGGATTCCCGACTACAATCTCTTCGGCATGTCCGGCCACCTCACGGATGGCACCCTGGTCGGAGGCGGGGAGCACGTCGTGATGTTCGACGACCAGGGCTGGTCGACCGTCCCGTCGCGTTTCCTGAACCGCGTGAAAGGGGTCGGCGGTACGGGGCCTCACGACGTCTGGCTCGTCGTGAGCACCGACGAGATCATGCACTACGACGGCACCTACTGGCGGAACCTCGGCGACTTCACCGCCGACCACCCGGTGGGCGTTCTCGGCTTGGAGCCAGGGGTGGGGCGCATGATCAGTCGCGACGGGAAGCTGACGACGATCACCGGCGACGGATCGGTCGAGGACATCACCCCCGGACCAGGGTTGGCCGTCAACGAGGACCGACCAGTCCAAGTCGTCTCGGCGGGCGAGTTTTACGTCTCCACTGGAACCGCGGTGCATCGCTGGACGGAGGCGGTCGGGTGGAGCCGCGTCGCGAGCGAGCCGCGTGGGCTCGTGTCGATGTGGTTCGCGGCGCCCGATGACGGGTGGTTCGTCGCCGAGCGTGGTGACGTCGAGCGCACGGACGGAGCGACCTCCACGGGCGTCGATCTCCCGAACTGGGCGTCGGGAGTCGAGTGGACGACGGTCCGCGGCTCGTCGTCGTCGAACGTCTGGCTCGCTTCGGAATCCGTCGTTGCACAGTTCGACGGCACGAGCTGGACGCAGCACCCCGACTTCGCAGCGGGCGGGACGGGGGGAGTGGGGCGCACCCATCTCTCCGTCTCCGACGACTTCACGATTGCGTGGCGCGCACACGACGCGTTCCTCTGGGACGGGGCTTCGTGGAGCCCCGTCGGGCGGCGCTCGGGGCTCGGTGGCGTCGGCTGCGAGGGGGGCGAGTTGTTCACTGTCGGGGGGCACGAACTCGGTATGTTCGTAGGGTCCCCGGACAATCCTTCCATCGACGGCGAGTCGTTCCCGGAGTACTCGCTCTGGCGTTCGTGGATGACTTCGAAAGACGACGTCTGGGTGATCGGCCAGAACCAGACGGGGAGGGTCCGGAAGTTCGACGGCGACGGGTGGGCGGTGTCGCTGGCGAACCCCGGCCTGCAGCTCGCCGACATCGAGTTCCTCCCCGACGGCACCGGTTTCCTCCTCGGGACGACGGAGCTCCTCACGCGCGACCCCTGACTGCGGAATAGAAGGGGGCCCTCGGAGCGTTTTTCTCCTGCCTTCCAGGGAGGAGGAGCCGTTGGCTGTCACACCGAAACTGCTCACTGAGCGAACCGCGATTTTCGCGGCCGTGCTCGTCGGACTTCTGCTCGCTTCGGCATGGGCGGTTGTCGAGCTGTTGCCCGACCGGCCGCTGGTGCTTCCCGAAGAGATCGAGCTCGAGCCGACCCCGCCTCCCCGGCTGTCGACCGCTCCTCACGCCGAGCTCGATACGCCATTTCATCCCGGGGCACATCCGGACGACCCGCGTCGATGCGCAGAGCTGCGCGATGCGGTCGTCGCGACGTGGCTCGACTCGAAGGACGCGGCTGCCGTCGCGAGCCTGATTGACGATTACATGTCCGAGAACTGCCCCAGCGCCGTCCACCAGGGAGACTGGCGGATCAACGCACAGATTCTCGGTGTCGGCACGGTCTTCGAGGCCGCCCGCGGGGAGATGCCGGCCGGTGCGGAGCCGGATCGGGCGACGCATCTGCAGGCCGTAGCCGCGTCGACGTTTGCGGTCATCAACCCGGAATCGATGTGCTTCGACGCGTTCGACTACGATCCCGCGGAGGCATCGCTCGATGAGGCAGGCCCGACCGCCCGGACGATCGAGCTCGAGGCGCTCGTCGAACGGTGCAAGGCCGCCTTCCGCTGAACCGCGTCCCGCCTCTTCCCGCTGCCTTCCACGCTGGCGCCCCCCGCCTCCGGGACGTACGCTTCCCCCATGGCGACCGTCGGTCCATACGAACTCGTCGAAATCGCCGGCCGCGGGGGCATGTGCGACGTCTGGCGTGCGCAGAGCGCCGCGGGGACGAACGTCGCCGTCAAGCTGTTGCGCCCCGAGTTTCCGGCTGAGCTGCTTCGACGCGAGGTCGAGCACACTGCCCGCATGAATCACCGCGGCATCGTCGGGATTCATGGATGGGGCGAGGTGACGAGGGTGGAGGCGACCGACTCTCCCGAGCTGCTGGCGCAGGGCTCTCCGTGGGTCGCGATGGAGTACGTCGCGGGGGGGAGCCTGACGTCCGAGGACGCGATGGGGTGGGACGACTTTCGGAGCTTCGCGGTTCAGATCCTCGACGCGCTGATGCACGCGCATGCTCGCGGCCTGGTTCATCGCGACATCAAGCCGGGAAACGTTCTGGTGGCTCGACGGCCCGACGGCCCGCGCTACGTCCTGACGGACTTCGGGATCGCGTTTGCCAGCCGGACGCAGCGTCGCAGCGCGCTCGAGCTGAGCATGGCCGGTGCGGGGACGCCCGTGTACATGTCACCCGAGCAGATCGCCGGGAAGTGGCGCGAGTTCGGTCGGCACACCGACCTCTTCTGCCTGGGGGTGATGCTCTACGAGCGGATCTTCGGGCGGCTCCCCTTCGAAGCCAATTCGGGCGCCGCGATGATGATGGCGCAATCGCGCGGTCCCATGCTCGAGGGACCGACGATGTTCCCGATCCCGGAGGGGCTCAAGGGCTGGCTGGCGCGTATGCTCCGCTACCAGCCATCTTCACGCTTCTCGTTCGCGGCCCACGCCGCCCACGAGTTTCTGCGCCTCGAGCGAGTGAGCGGGGCCGGGCGGCGGGCGCTCAGCCGGCCCCACGTCGACGTGCCGACGCTGGCGATTCCGGAGGATTGGAAGCAGGAGGCGATCGCGGCCGACGCCGAGCCGGTGCAGGTCGTCCGGCCGACGCTCAAACCCGGCGAGACCGCACCACTCGCTGAGGACTGGCGCACGGGGGAGGACGACGGCATGGTCCCCATCGAAGCGATCGGGCTGCAGTGGTTCGGTCTTCGGACGGTCGGGATGATCGGACGGGAGGAGCTTCGCGATGCGCTCTGGGGGGAGCTTCGGGCGGCGATCGAGAGCCGCGCGGCCCGGATCGCCGTGGTCCGGGGCCCCTACGGAATGGGTGCCAGTCGGGTGGCGCGGTGGCTCTGCGAGCGCGCCAGCGAGCTCGGCGTGGCGGACCAGGCCCGGGTGCGACCGGTAGAAGGCGGTCTGTCGATCCCCGGGATCGTGGAGCACGAGCTCGGGCTGCAGGGGCTCGAGCGCGCCCGGCGGATGGAGCGGGTCACCGAGCTGCTGGGCGATGCAAACATCGATCTCGAGCGCCTGGTGGATCTCACCCTCGCACGCCCCATGTCGTTCGCGAGTCAGCGAGGACTCGTCACCGCCATGGTCGGCGCGATCGCCAGCCGGACGCCGCTCGTCATCTGGCTCGATGATGCGCATCGGGACACGACGGCGCTCGACATCGCGCTCGCGCTGCGCGATGTGGCGATCCCCCTGCTGGTGGTGCTGACGGTCGACTCGGACTCGGTCGCCAACTCTCCGTACGAAGCGGAGCGCCTCGCAGAGCTGCCCTCGTTCGAAGTCTCTCCGCTCGAGGCGACCGAAATGCAGCGGTTCGTCGACCACGTAGCGGGGCCCGAAGGGGCAGTCCGAGCACGGCTCGTCGAGGCCGCGTCGGGAAGTCCGCTCCGTGCCCTCTTGCTCCTCGAACTCTCGGCCCTCGGGTTCGATCTCGGCGACGTGATCGAGCTCGATCTCGAGGGGCTCTGGTGGCAGATCGTCGCCTCGGTGCTCGACGCGACCCAGATCCGGGCCCTACTCGCTGCCGCTGTTCTCGGTGACGCCTTCCGGCGGGAGCGCTGGCGGGACCTCTGCGCCGCTTGCGACATCCCCGTGTCCGAAGACTTGGTCCAGCATTTCGTGGCTACGCGGTTGTGGTCGGGCGACGAGAACTACGAAGGGTTCGCTCACGGCTCGCTGCGAGACGCGGTAATGACGAACGCCGGTGCCGGTGGTGCGGTCGAGGAGCTGCATTGTGCCGCGGCCTCGCTCTTCGATGCGACGGGTCACGAGGGGCTGGCGGCGCGCCATCTCATCCTCGGCGGCGCAACGGAGCGAGGGATGGCGAGGATGTACGAGACCGTTCGTGCCGATTTGGAGAGCGCGCGGTTTCCCCGCGCCGAGGCGCGGGTGCGGTGGGCCGAACGCCAGCTTCACGATCCCGGCCCGGCCGAGAGGATCTGGCTGCGGCTCGCCCGCGAGACGATCCTGCTGCGAAAGGGCGAGACGCCGGCCGATGGTTCTCGCGCGCATGCGCTCGGTACGGAAGCAGTCTCCCTCGGCATTCCTGCGCTGGCGGCCGAAGCGTTCCGGCTCGCGAGCTTCTTCGTTCCCGACCTAGACGCGAGCCGTAGACTCCTCGATTCCGCATACGAACAAGCGCTCGCGGCACAAGACGCTCGAGTCACAGGGCGGGTTTGTCACCGTCGGGCGCGGGTCGAACTGGGGGCGAAAAACTTCGCGGAGTCCGTCCGGTGGAGCGAGGAGGCGATCGACGTCGGCGGATTCGCCACCCGTTTCCTCGCCCTCGATCTGCTGGCGTTGGTGTATCTGGAAATGGGACTTCACACCAAGGCGCGAGAAACGTTGCTGCGAGCGGTGGAAGATCCGCGTTTTTCCGAGACGTCCGACGACATCGTCGTGCATCTCTACAATACGTTCGCCGAGCTCGAGCGGCGTTGTGGGGACCTGGCCGCGGCCGATGCATGCATGGAAACGGCCGTCCGGTTCATGAGCCACGCCCTCCGCATCGACGCGGCGATTGCGAAGCTCAACTACGCGGCGCTCAAGCTCGAGCGCGGTCTCACCGCCGACGCGCGGAGTCTCGTAGCGGACGCGGTTCGGATCGGGTTCGACGGACATGACGACGTCGCGATGCATGCCGAAGCCGTCCTCGTTTGGGTCAGCGCTCAGGACGGGGACGTCGAGGGATGGAGCGAGCGTGTCGACGCTCGGATCCTGGCGTTGCGGGGCAGTGAGTACGCCAGTTTCTGGGAGAAAGCGGCGGAGAGTTGGATCGAGCACCAGCGTCCCGAACTCGCGCTGAAGGCGGTCGACATGGGGCTCGCCGCAGTCCCCGTCGCCGTGTCGGACATCGCGGCGCGGCTCAAGACGTTGCGCAAAGACCTGGTCGGCTCCCCGGATTCGGCCTGAACCGCGAGGAGAGGTCACGACCCGGGACGATCGCTGGGAGCGGTCGCCAACGGGATCTCATCGGGGGTGGCCCAACTTCTCCCACTGTCGGGCGGCGATCGAGGCGAGGGCGTCGGCGATTTCGTTCATTCCTTGCTGTCGGGCCCGCTCGGCGGCGAGGCTGGCGTCACGCGCGATCCCGTAAACGACCTTTCCGGTCCGAAGGCCGGGCTCCGCCAACGCCAGGTGCCGAGCCGCTCGGGCGGAATCGCCGTCGACGACTGCCAGGAGGACGTGCGCTAGCTGCAACCGTACGTACTCGTACAGCGTCGGAGAGACGAGGTGGTCGAACCATTCGAGTTGCCGATGACTGGTCGCTGCCGGGTCATGGCGGCAGGCGGACAGCACGGCGAGAAGCTCGGTGAGTACGAGCGGGTTTCTGTTGCTGTACGGCGCGAGCGCTTCGAGCTGCGCCTTGCAGCGCAGGAGCTCGTCATGTTCGTCGAGCATCTCTGCGGCCTGCGCGCGGTGACGCCAGACCAGGGTATCGTGACCGCTCGCAGACTCTCGTTCGTCGTTTGCGCGTGCCATCCAGACAGGGATTCGCTCGAGCAGGCCGCCGCAGATGGCGACCTCCAGGCCGTAGCTCGCCACGTAGGTCCGGCACGCGACCTCGTCATCCGATGCGAAGGAGTCGTAGGCATCCTGCAGAATTCGGTCTGCCTCGGCCGCGCGGCCTACGCAGCCGAGGACCAGCGTCGCGTCGCCGACGACGCGGGCGCGAGACTCCGGGGAGTCGATGGCGGGCAGGCCACCGAGTGCTTCGTCCGCCAGCCTCACCGCGGTGTCGCTGGTCGGGGCGACGCAGATTTCCCACCACGCCAGTGCTGCCGCGGCCTCCGACGACAATCGCTCGTCGCCGATCCGGCGCGCCGCGGCGAGCGACTCGGTCAACAGCGAGCAGGCAGCGTCGAACTCGCCGTACGGATGGAGCTGATATCTCGCATAGAGGGTGATCGCGTCGACGACGACCGGGCTGTCGATCTCGAGCGGCAGAGCGCTCGCGATCTCACGGAAGAGTTCGATCATCCGCACGAGCTCACGGTCCTTCCAGAGGAACGTCCGCGCCGCATCGATGACGATTCCGAGCGCCGGAAGGTCCGCGGCCGATCTCGCCACGTGCGTCGCATAGCGCGTGAAGTGGTCCGAACCGCGACTCGCGACCGGTCGGAGGGCCCGAGCCGCCCGCTCGTGCATTTCGACGTCGCGGCCCGAGGCCGCCGCGGACCGTAGCAAGACGGCGCGGATCATCTCGTCGACGAAACGCCAGTCGCCGCCTGACGTCGGTTCCAGCAGGTGGGCGCGGTGCGCCTGCTCCAGCACTTCGTCAGCCCCCGCTGCGAACCCTGCGCAGCCACGGCGGAACACGTCTTCTTCGAATCGACTCCCGAGCGTGGCGGCGAGCTCGAGAGCCATCTCGACGGACCCGCCGGAGGCGCTGGCGTCCTGAAGGAAACGATCGAGGCGGTCGCGCACGAGCTGGAAGGTGTCCCTCGGCAACGACAGCTCCTCGGGCCGCCCGATCGCCCACCCGTCCGCACTCGCCTCGAGCGCCCCCCGCTCGATCGCGTCGGCGAGCAGGTTTTGCAGGTAGCGTAGGTCACCGCGGCTGTGGGCGAGCAGCCCGACCGCGGCTTCGAATTCGAGCCCGTACCATTCGGTGAGGAGGGCGTGCTGCGCCTTGTCCGGCACCGGGTCGAGGACGATCCGCCGCGTCTGCGGGCTCGCGGCGAGGTCTCGGAGGAGGCCGTCCACGCCGGGCCAGGCATCGACCGCCGTAGGGTCGTGCGCCAACACGGCGAGCACCGGTAGTTCGTCACGCCGCAGGATTTCGCGGAGGACGAAGAGCGCCTCGGGGCCCCATTGGGCGTCGTCGACTACGAGCACGGCCGGGCGATCTCGCGTCAGCATCCCCAGGAGTTCGTGTGCGGTGCCCACGGTGGTCGGAGTGACGTCGGCCGGGTCTCGGTTCGAGGCATGGTGGCCGACCCAGGGGGTCCAGAGCCGGGCCTGACGCAGAAACTCCGGTGAAGCGAGATCGCCGAGCCATCGCTCGATCCGCTCCAGGGCGCTGGCCGCGTCGAGCCCTCCGATCCGGAAGTGGCGGCGGACCATCCCCCCCAGGCCATGGAACTCGTCGCGACGCTCGTGCTCGGCCCACAGGCTCCTCGCCGCACCACATTCCGCTGCCGCGGCCGCAAACGAGCCGAGTAGCCGCGACTTGCCCGTGCCGGAGGCGCCCTCGACGAGGATGCACATCGGTGTACCCGCGTCGTGAACCGCACGAAGGGCGTTCCAGAGGAGCGCCCGTTCCTCGTCGCGGCGAAGCAGAGGGACCGGCCTGAGACCGTGCAGCTTGACGCCGGTGTGGCGCAGGACCTGGCGATGGTGTCCGAGCTCCTCGGCCCAGATGCGCGGAACCGGGGGGATGAGTTTCGTGGGGAGGGGAGCCTCGTCCACTCGGTGGGACGGTGCCGATTCGACGCCCGGGAAGGCTTCGGAATTTCGCACCATGGGGAGCGTCTCGGGAAGCCACGGTATCGTCGGCGCAGCCAGGGTAGTGGCGACGGAGGCGACGGGAGTGGCGTTCGAAGCGAGGGGCGCCGGGGCGGGCACCGGGGGCAGCGTCAACAAGCTCCACGCGGCGTCGGCGGCATGCTGACATCGGCTCCTCGGGTCCTTGTCGAGCAACCACCCCAGCCACGCCTCGAGTCCGGGCGGGACCGGCAGGCCTCGTGGCAAGCTCGGCCGGTCGGCATGCAGATGTTGATTGAGAACGTCGAGGTAGTTGCTGCCCTGGTACGGCGGGCGCCCGGTGACGAGCTCGTGAGCCACGCAACCGACGGCGTACAGATCCGTCCATGGACCGTAATCTCGGAGCTCCCCACGGATTTGCTCGGGTGCCATGTAGTGGGGGGTTCCGCTGAACTGGCCACTCCCCTGCAGCACGGTGTCGGGGTCGAGGTGGGCGAGCCCGAAGTCGGCAATTTTCGGTGTCGAAGTCGACAGGACGTCGTCCAGTAAGATGTTGTCGGGTTTCAGGTCACGGTGAATCACGCCGCGTGCATGGGCATGAGCGAGCCCGGCCAAGACGTGCGCGAGCAGGCGCTGCACCTGGGGCCAGTCGCGGAGCCAGTGGCTCGAAAGAGCACCCCCTCGCATCAGCTCGAGCACGAGAAAATCGGTTCCCGCCGCGACGTCGAAACCTTCGACGACGAGGTCGCGCTCCACGGTTCCGACGTCGAGCAGGCTGACGATGTTGGGGTGGGTGAGCTGCGCGGTGGCCCGAATCTCGTCGCGGGCGCGAGCCCGCCCCGTGATCGAGCCGTCGGAGCGAGGGCGGAGGATCTTCAGGGCGACCTCGCGGCCCGCCGAAAGGTGGCGCGCACGGTAAACGACCGCCATTCCACCTTCGCCGAGCTGCTCCAGAAACTCGTAATCTCCAATCCGCACGTTCTCGCTCTCCCTGGCGAGGAGAGACGATAGCACATTGAGAGGAGAGCGACCCCGACGGGGAACGTCGAATTGAGACGCCCTCCTGGGTAGGCAGCGGCGACCTCGAGAGGCCTGTCGTCATTCCATCTCGGTCATCCCAGCCGTCGCGGGACCGGCGATGTATGCGCCGTCGCACTCGAACCGGGAGCCGTGACACGGACAGTCCCAAGTCTTCTCCGCAGTGTTCCACACGAGCTCGCACCCCATGTGCGGACATTTCGGGGAGAGCTCGACGACGTCACCCTCCACATTGCGATAGGCCGCTACCTTGTCGCCTGCGACCTCCACGATTCCACCCTCCCCGGGAGCGAGGGCGTCCAGAGAGCGCTCGTCTGCGGACCTCAAGCGATCGCCCACGAAGTGCTTCGCGACTTCGACGTTGTCCTTCACGAAGTCGGCCGCCGAGTTCATCGCGTCGATCCGGGTCGCGGAGAAGAATTCGCTCCAGTCGTTGTCTCTACCGGCGAATGCGTCGCTGATCACCATCGCCGCGATCGGCCCGTTGGTGAGCCCCCACTTGCGAAAGCCCGTGGCGAGGACCAGCTCGTCTCGGCTACGGGGCATTCGACCGACGTAGGGGATGTCGTCGAGGGGGACATAGTCGTGCGACGACCATCGGAACGCCGGTTCGCCGAGACCGAATCGTTCCCTCGCCCAGTCGGCGATCGCCGCGTAACAGCTCTGCGTGTCGGACTGCTCGCCGACGCGATGGGTCTCGCCTCCGACCAGGATGAAACCGCCGGCCTGCCGAAGGGTTCGCGTGGGGTCGTCGACGGAAAGGTACATTCCTCGCAGACCGCCGCTCGCGCCGCTCTCGAAGGCGCTGAGGTAGGTTTGCGACGGACGGGTCTTCGAGAAGAAAGCGCCCCGGTCGAGGAAAGGTAGGAGCGTCGCCACCACGACCCGCCTGGCGTTGACGAGCGCCCCGTTCCCGAGCCGAATCTCGAAGTGGTCACCCTGATCGTCCACGTCGACGGCCTGGCTCTGTTCGAACACCCTGCCCCCGTGTTTCACGATGCCCCGAGCCAGACCATGGCAGAAACGAAAGGAGTCGTACTGGATCTGGTCGTCGAGCCGGACCGCCCCGGCGACCGGGAAGGGGAGCTCGGTGTCGCTGACGAACTCTGCCGGAAGACCGGCGCGTGTCGCGGCCTCCACCTCCGACCGAATCGTCGGGAGGTTCGCCCCGTCCTCCGCGTAGGTGTAGGTCGGACGACGCTCCAGATTGCACTCGATCGATAGCTGGTCGGCCAGCCTGAGCGTCAGCTTCATCGCGGCGACGGTTGCCGCCGCATAGGTCTGGGCCCCTTCGCGGCCGAACGACCTCTCGAGCTTTTGATAGATGGCCCCCTGCAGCGCGGTGACCTTGCCGGTCGTGTGTCCCGTGGTCCCCGTGCCAATGCGTCGTGCCTCGAAGAGCGCGACGTCTGCTCCTTCCATGGCGAGCAGCGTCGCCGTGGTGAGTCCCGCTATGCCTCCGCCGAGTACGGCGACGTCGACATCGAGATTGCCTGCCGGGGGATAGGAATCAGACGGATTTGCCAACCATAGAGATTTCGTATGCATGATGCTCCCTCGCTCTGAAAGAGAGAGTCATCACGTCGGGCTGGCTTTCAAACGAAACGGTCGTCACTCGCTGCACCCTCGCGAGTGGTCCGCGTCTCCGGTCATCCGTGGGATGCCGGAGCGCTCTCGCCGCGTACCTTCTGGTAGACCTTCTTGATGCCGCTCACGACCGCGACGATGATCCCGCCGGCGATGACGCCGACGACGCCGTTGAGGAGCATCTCGACCAACCATCCGAAGCTTCCGCCCGCTTCTTTTCCGGCGAGCACCAGATGATGCACGGGCCCGATCCCGTGCGCGAGAATCCCGCCGCCCACGAGGAACATCGCCACGGTGCCGGCGATCCCGAGGAACCGCATCAGCCTCGGCGCCGCGGCCAGGATGACGTGCCCTAGCTTGTCTTTGAGCGTGTCCTCCGGGCTGGTCCGGACGAGGTGGACGCCAAGGTCGTCGAGCTTCACGATCCCAGCGACCAGCCCGTAGACCACGACCACCATCCCGATCGCGATCGTGACGAGCACCCCGAGGGTGGTCACCAGCTCCGCGTCTTCCGGGACGCTTCCGAGTGCGATGACGATGATCTCGGCGGACAGGATGAAGTCGGTGCGGATCGCCCCTTTGATCTTCTTCTTCTCGAGGTCGACCATATCGACCTCGGGATTCTTCACCGCCTCGTGCAGCGCCGCTTTCTCGGCTTCCTCCTCGTGGTCGTGCGGCAACACCTTGTGCATGACCTTGTGAAATCCCTCGTAGGCGAGGAAGCCGCCCCCGAGCATCAGGAGCGGCGTGATCGCCCAGGGGATCAGAGCGCTGATGGCAAGGGCGGCCGGCACGAGGATCACCTTGTTGACGAGGCCGCCCTTGGCGACGGCCCAGATCACCGGCAGCTCGCGGTCGGCATCCACCCCGGTGACCTGCTCCGCATTGAGCGCGAGGTCGTCGCCCAGGACCCCGGCGGTCTTCTTCGCGGCGACCTTGGTCATCACGCCGATGTCGTCGAGTACGGTCGCGATGTCGTCGATGAGGGCAAGTAGGCTCGATCCCGCCATGAACAATTCACTCCACAAGAGGTGCCGGCGCTGCCTTACCACGCGATGCAGGGCCGTGATCCGTTCGAACTCGACCGCGAAGGTTGCCGATTTTCGCCGCCGCGTCCAGCGCGACCCACGATCGGCACCATCCCCTTCCGTCACCTCAGTCGCAGGGTCCGGCTCGCCTGCTTGTAGATGACGCTGAAGCCGCGAAACCGGGGGAGGAGGGCCGCCTTCGGTTCGCCAGCCTTGCGTGCCGCGGCGTCGTGCGGCTCGAGGACGACCTTCCGGGTCTCCGGGTTCACCTCGCATCTGTACGTGGCGCCCTGGTGGCTCCACACGCGCGGGAAGTCTTCCAGCACCGGCCGCGCAGCCCATTCGGCAATCCCCGTCACATCGGGCAGGTCTGGCACGAGGTCTTCGTTGCGTAGAAGCGCCAGCTCCGAAGCCTCTTCCAGCCCGAGAGTACCGAGCCACTGCGTGAGCCACTCGACAGGATCGTCGGGCTCCGGGGGTTCGACCGGTCCGCCGCCGAGCTCGTCGACGTCGGGCCACGCCGCGAGCAGCCGCCACCCGTGCAACGCGTCCAGGAGCGGTCCCTTCACGCCTTTGAAGAGGCGATTCTCGAGAACGAACCCGGCGACCGCGCGCTGCAGGTCGACGCCGCTGAGGTCGGACTCGCGTGAATCGAGCGTGACGCCGGCGAGCTGCGTCTCCTTCGCAGCGGTGATGCGGACCCCACGCGACTTCTCCAGACGTACATCGGTCAGCGTCACCTCCCCGAGCCCCGCGTCGGCGAGTACGCGCGGGGACGTCGGAAGCAGCATCCTGCCGATGCCGCGAACCCCCGTGCCGGAGCCGAGCCACTCCGTCTCCAAAATCACGGCGGCCGTGGGTTTTGCCGCATCGGTCTCGGGGTCGAGGGGCTCGAAAGGATACACGTCGACCTCGATCGACCCGTTCGCCCACGGCTGTGAACGCGCGCGACGGCCGGGCTTCTGCGCCCGCGGACGAAGAACGAACCCCGCCGACGGCCATCGCCGCAGGAGGAAGTCCGCGAGCCCGGTCGTCGCGTCGCCGTTCGCTCCCAGCAGCCCCCGAAGCTGACGGCTGACGGCGCGAACCTCGTTCAGGCGCCGGCCGCTGAGGTGATGATCGGTCGGATCGCCGCGCCGCAGCAGCGCGAGGTTCATCGAGACTTCGTCGGTGATCCCGCGTAGCAGCTCGGCGCGGGCTTGCTTCACAGCGAGCTGACGGCTCGCGGCGAGTTCCCCCGTCGGAAGGAGGAGCGAGCCTCGAAGCTGAAGGATCGCGACGACGTCGCAGACGGTCCCCGAAATCTCATCGGGGGCGCCGATCAGCACGGCCGCTTCCTCGGCGGACACGGGGAGGGTCGACAGTTGCGCGCCGCGCTGCGTCAGCGCGCCGGCGTCGAGGGCGCCGAGCGACTCGAGCCGTCGGCGTGCCCGCGACACGGCAAAATCGGGGGGAGCCGTGACCCAACGCGCCTCGCGAAACGTCGAGCCCGACAGGCCGAGGTGGGCGGCCTGCAGCAACAGGTCGTCGACCTCGATCCGGGCGATCTCCGGCGTGGCGTGCGGCGCGGGCCTGTAGCGCTCGCTCCAGAGGCGAATGCACGCGCCCGCTGCGACTCGGCCCGCGCGACCGGCTCGCTGATCCATCGATGCCTGGGAGATCGGGACCGTGGCGAGGGCCGACCGGCCCGCCCGATGCAGCCTGGTCTTCGCGAGCCCGCTGTCGATGACGACCCGAACGCCCGGCAGCGTGATCGACGTCTCCGCGACGTTGGTCGACAGGTAGATGCGGCGCCGTGGAGACGGGCGGAACGCTCGCTGCATCGCCTCCGGCGACCGCGAGCCGTGCACAACCACGATCTCCTCGGGGCGTCGACCGAGCGCCGACTCCGCCGAGCGGATCTCCTTGATCCCGGGGAGGAAGACGAGCACGTCCCCTTCGTGTCGGGCGAGCGCCTCCTCCACCGCTGCTGCCACCCGGGCGGCGAGATCGGAGTCGGTCGGCTCCACCACGTCGTCGGCGTAACGGATCTGCACGGGGAATGTGCGTCCTGTCGCATGAAGAGTCTCGGCGTCCAGAACTGCGGCCGCCGCCTCCGCGTCGATCGTCGCCGACGTCAGCACCAGCGGTACGTCGGCCAACCTGTCGAGGCTCGCCGCTGCCGCGACCACCAGATCCATCTGCCACGACCGCTCGTGGAACTCGTCGACGACGATCGCGCCGAACTGGGCCTCGTGGTCGGCGAGCATTCGCAGCGCCACGCCCGGCGTGCAGAACAACACTCGCGTTTCGGGGCCCGACCGATTCGAAAACCGCACGCTGCTGCCGAAGAACTGTCCGGTTCGCTCGCCGCGCTCCGAGGCGAGGAAGTCGGCGAGCGCATGGCACGCGACACGGCGCGGCTCGACGACGAGCACCGCGTCCGCCGCTTTAGCGCTCAGCCACACGGGTATTCGGGTCGACTTGCCCGCGCCCGTCTCCGCGGTGACGACGAGGCGGTTCGACCGGACGAGCGCTGCATCGAAGCGCTCGCGAATGTCGTCGATCGGTAGTCTCATGCTCCCGAGCGTAGGGGACTCGTGACTCTGGCCCCAGCGTGTCAGAAGTCGGCCCCCACGTCGACGTCCTCCATCCGGGCGTGGAATGCGACTCCCACATGTGCGACGATTGGTCGAGCAGCCAATCGACAGGCACGAGGGTGAGGGATGAAAGAGATCGACTGGGGTTACGTCTGCATCGGCGTTTTCGTCGCCGGTATGTCACTGGCTTGCGCCATTCCCGACTTCGACCCGGACGACGAACCGTGCCCCGACGGCGAGTGCATGCCGGGTCCCACGGAGTCGCCCCCCGAGCAAGTGACCCGAGACTGCGGCGTGCTCGGCTACTACGGAGCGTGCGAAGGAAGTCGACTCCTCTACTGCCAGGACGACGAGTTGGTCGACGACGATTGCTCTCAGCAGGATTTCTCGTGCGGCCTGGTCAACGACCAGTGGGGGTTCGACTGCGTGAAGACCGCCGGACAGATCTGCGCCATCCAGGACCTGGTGGTCCCCTGTGGACAGGAGAGCGCATGCTTGCTGGGGAGCGATAACCAGTTTCGCTGCTCGGCCGGCAGGCTCACCTGCTCTCCCTCCGAGGTGAACACGTGCCGGGGTGACGTCGTCGTCTGGTCGTGTGACACGGGCCACGTCACCGGTATCGACTGCGCGTCGTTCGGCGAGCGGTGCGAAGCGGGGGAGTGCGTCCCCGACGACGGCGGATGCGTCGGTGAAGAGTGCAACCCGGGGCCCGACCCTGACCCTGACCCTGACCCCGACCCGGGTCCCTTCCAACCGGGCTGGCCCTGGGGCCAGCTCATCGATCCCGCCTACACGGCGGTCGACGCCGACGCAGCGAGCCGCGGTGACATCGCGGTGAGGACGGACGGGAGCATCGTGCTGGGCGCCGCGACGGACGGAGAGGTGACGATCGGTCCGTTCAGCGTCCGCTCCGTCGGCGGCAGGGAGAACCCCTTCGTCGTCAGCTTTTCCTCGCGGGGAGTCCCCACGGGGCTGCTACCGATCCAAGGAGATGCCGGGCAGCCCTCATACATCGTGGAGCTCGACTCCGGACCTCGTGGGAGCGTCTGGATGGTAGGAACCTCGCTCGGGGCGCTCGCGCTCGGAGCGCAGTACGACTCCGGCGGCTACGCCGCGATGTTCGCCGCCAGGCTCGACGCGGGGCTCGGGATCGAGGCGGAGTACTTCGAAGCGGCACCCAACGGCGGGGCCCATATCCGCGGTCGCGACATCGCGTCCATCGGCGAGGGCGCCGTCATCAACGCCGCGAAGCAGGGGCCGGCCACGACGGACTATCTGAGCCAGAGTGCCGCAGCCTTCCTGGTTCGTGTCGGACCGACCTTCGATTACGTGTGGCACGGAGAGGTCGTCTTCGGTGCAGACGAGTGGAACCGCGTCGACGCCGTCGGGACCGACGCGCAGGGCAACACCTACTGGGGCGGAAAGCTCGCGTCGAGCAACCGGATCTTGACCGACGACTGGCACACCCCCGAGGGGGCTGGTGACGTCTTTGTCGTGAAGCTCGACCCCGCCGGCCAGGTCGTGTGGACCTACCTGAGCGGCGGGAGCGGCGAGTCGGAGCTCGTCGACCTCGAGGTCGACAGCGGTGGTAACGTGTACGGCGCCGTCCAGTACCGAGGAGAGTTCGTCGCCGACCGCGGCAGCAACCTCCTGACGCAGGTCGCCACGGTGGGAGGAGCCGTGCTCAAGCTGAGCCCGGGCGGCTCTCCCCAGTGGCTCTGGACGATCCCCGAGGCCGACGGCAGTCGCCTGCAGGACCTTTCGGTGGCTGCCACCGGTCACCTCTGCGTGACCGGCCGCTACAGCGCCTCGTCGTCGACCACCCTCGGCACGACCGGGCTCCCCGGGGGCACCGTCGGCGCCGGGCGCGGCTTCGTCGCTCGAGTCGACTACTCCGGCTCCGTCCTCGATGCCGGCGCGCTCGCGGGCGAGGGGCCGAGCACGGGCGTCGCCGTCGAACCGTCGTCCGACGGGGGATGCGTCGTCTACGGCTACCTCGGTGGCGATCAGGGGCTGCGGGCCGGCTCCTACCTCATGAAGTACCTACCCTGACCCTCGTCCACGTGGTCTTCTCGACCTCGGAGACCGGAGTTCGGAGATTTTCCGGCGTCGCGGCCGCTCTCCGCTCTCCGCTCGCTAACCGCTAACCGTCACATCCGCTCGAACACTTCGTCGGTCGAAAGGCTCAAGCAGATTCGGGCGCTGGTCCCCTGGTTGTCCGCCGATTCGACGCGCGACAGCTCGCACGCCGTGCCCGACGGGCACGTCGAGTCCGCACAGCACGGTTCGACGCAGATGCCGAGGTCCTTCTCGCAGAAGTTTGAGCGGCACTGCGAGTTCTGGCTGCACGCCTGGCCGCCGCGACGTGTTCCCTGCCCGGAGACTTCCCGTACGCACTGACCGCTCGTCCCGTACACCTGGTAGGTGCACTGTCCCTGGAAGCAGATCAGTCCTTCGCCGAGCCCCGCGCAGTTGGCGTTGGAGGAACAGCTCGGCGCGTCGGGCTCGGGTGGGAACACCCGAATGCTGCTGTTGATGATGATCGGGTTCGCGCTGCCGGCGAACGAGCAGTAGTAGCCCCCACCGCAGTCCGTATCGGTGCAGCAAGCCGATGTGCAGTAGTCGGAGCCCGTGTTGGGGTCGTCGACGCAGACGTTGCTCGCGCACGCGAAGTCGGAAGTGCACGAGGTGCCGAGGGCGTCGTCGCCGAACAGTCCAGCGGGGACGCAACTGCCGGCCAGGGTGCCCGAGCCGGAGAGTCGGCAGACGGCTCCCGCCGCGCACTCCGCGTCGGACGTGCAGCGGTCGCGGCAGACCGTGTTGTTACAGCCCGGGCCCACACACGGCTTCTCGCACTGACCGGAGCGGCACTGCGAATCGCTCGAGCACGACGCTCCGCCGGCGAGGTTGCCGAGCGTGTCGGTCACGACCGAGCACCCGTTGACGTTGGCCGAGCCGACGAACGTCAGGTTGCAGATCTCGTTGGGCTGGCAGCCGTCCCCGATCACGCCCGTCTGAGACGAGTTGCAGAACGGGATACAGCGGTAGTCGCCGCGGCAGGTCCCCGATCGGTCGAGGATACAAGAGCAGAGAAGGTCTTCCCCGCAGATGTCCGCGTCGTTCGACGGATCCCCGTCGCCGTCGAAGTTGCAGCTCTGCGAAGCCCCGCAGTTCTCGACGGTGAACAGGTTGCAGTCGTTGTCGACTCCGTCGCACAGTTCGTTCGCGCCGGGGTAGATCGTCGGCGCGTTGTCGTTGCAGTCTCCTTCGCACTCGGACCAGTCGTCGCCGTCGACGTCTGTCGTGGTGCACGGGTTGCAGCCTTCGTCGATGTAACCGTCGCAGTCGTCGTCGATCCCGTTGCCCGTGTTGCCTCCCGAACCGTCGTCGCAGTTCTCCGCGATTCCGGGGTTGATGTTGGGGTTCGAGTCGTCGCAGTCGAAGATGTCGGGATCGGTCGAGCAGACACTGAACCCGTCCGAATCGTTGTCGAAGTCCTCGTCGATCGCCCCGTCGCAGTCGTCGTCGAAGCCGTTGCAGCGCTCGGTGCCGTTGGGGCGTACCGACGCGTTGGCGTCGTCGCAGTCGTCGCACTGCCCGTACCCGTCGAGGTCGGCGTCGACGCTGTTGTCGCAGCAGGCGGGGTCGGGCTCCGTCGTGCACTGGTTCGCACCTTCGTCGCACACGCCGATCTCGCAAGCGACGCCGGGGGTGCAGTCCGTAGTGCCCTGGCCGACGCACGCGCCCGACACGCACTGGTCGGGATCGGTGCAGAACAGACCATCGTCGCAGTCCGAGCCGTCGGCGACAGGGACGCCGATGCATCGGTCGTTCGCCTCGTCACAGGTGCCCGTGTTGCAGTCGTCGGTGGCGGAGATGCAGCTTCGGGTCGGCCCTCCGCACACGCCGTTGGTGCAGGTATCGGGGTCCGTGCAGTAAAGATCGTCGTTGCAGCTCGAGCCGTTCGGGACCGGTACCGCCACGCAGGCGCCGTCGGATTCGCGGCACTCGCCGGTGTTGCACTCGTCGCCGCTGCCGCTGCAGTCGACCGCAGCGCCTGCGCAGACTCCGTCGGAGCAAGCGTCGCCCGTCGTGCAGAGTGAGCCGTCGTTACAGCTCGTGCCGTTCGACTTCCGGACGGACGCGCAGCTCCCGTTGAGCGGATTGCAAACGCCCGTGGAGCACTCGCGGTCGAGGCTCGTGCAGTCGACCGCCGAGCCCGAACAGGTCCCGGAGCTACAGGTGTCGTTGGTGGTGCAGAGTGACCCGTCGTCGCACGACGATCCGTTCGCCGCGAGCTGCGCCTCGCATGCCCCGTTCGACGGGTTGCAGACCCCCGTCGAGCAGGCGCCGTCGAGCGAGCTGCAGTCCTTGTCGGTGCCACCGCAGATTCCGTTGGAGCACTGGTCGCCGGTGGTGCAGGCCGACCCGTCGTCGCACGACGAGCCGTTCGCGGCGTTCTGCACGAAGCAGGTCCCGTTGACCGGGTTGCAGGTCCCCGTGCCGCATTCGGTGTCGAGGCCGGAGCAGTCGACGGTCGTGCCGGCACAGGTTCCGTTCGTGCACTGGTCGCCCGTCGTGCACGCCGCACCGTCGTCGCACGACTGGCCGTTCGGCGCCGGAGACGCTTCGCACATCCCGTTGGACGGGTTGCAGACGCCCGTCGAGCACTCGCCGTCGAGGCCGGTGCAGTCGACCATCGTGCCGATGCAGCTCCCCATCATGCAGACGTCCGAGTCGGTGCACATGTCGCCGTCGCTGCACGAGGTGCCGTTCGGGCGCGGCTGCGTGGTGCAGCCGCCCGTCGCCGGGTCGCAGACGCCGATGTTGCATGCGTCGTCGAGCATCGAGCAATCCTTGGGCGACCCGCCGCAGTCCCCTGCGGTGCACTCGTCACTGACGGTGCAGAGGTCGGCATCGTCGCACGTCGTGCCGTCCGAGAGCGGGACCGCCATGCAGTTGCCGGTGGCCGCGTCGCACATGCCGGTGTTGCACGCGTCGGCGACCGAGTCGCAATCGCGCGCGGCCCCACCGCAGGCGCCCGTCGTGCACGAATCGTTCACCGTGCACGACTCGCCGTCGTCGCAGGAGGTGCCGTCGGGGAGCGGGGCCGGAACGCAGAGGTCGGCTGCGTCGTCGCACGCACCGGCGTTGCACTGGTCGGCGACGCCACTGCAGTCGCGCGGCGTGGTGTTGCACGTTCCGGCGCTACACACTTCGGCCTGGGTGCAGAAGAGGCTGTCGGGGCAGAGCGTACCGTCCGACTTCGGTTGGGGGACGCAGGAGTCGCTCGCCTCGCTGCACGACCCGTTGTTGCAGGCGTCCGCCGCCCCCGAGCAGTCGCGCGGCGCGCCGGTGCAGGACCCCGCGGCGCAACTGTCGCCGGTGGTGCAGAAGGCGCCGTCGTCGCAAGTCGTTCCGTCGGGCGCCGGCGTGGCGACGCAGAGATTGAGGTTGTCGTCGCACGTCCCCACCCGACAGGTCGCGTCGGCGCTCGAACAATCGCGCGGTGCGCCCCCTGCGCAGGTACCCGCCACGCACTGGTCCGAGGTGGTGCAGAACTGGCCGTCGTCGCACGCCGTGCCGTCGGGGACGGGGTCGCCGTCGCAACTGTCGGTCGCTTCGTCGCAAACACCTTCGCGACAACTTCCGCCGGCAGCGCCGCACGACCTCGGGCCACCGCCCATGCATGCACCGGCGGCGCATGCGTCGCCGACCGTGCAGTACTCGCCGTCCTCGCACGACGTTCCGTCGGTGACGGCCTGCTTCACACACGCGTCGGCCGCTTCGTCGCATACGCCGCTGTTGCAC
Organism: uncultured Bradymonadales bacterium; assembly: GCA_964411125.1. Classification (GTDB taxonomy): domain Bacteria; phylum Myxococcota_A; class Bradymonadia; order Bradymonadales; family Bradymonadaceae; genus JBFIHF01. The sequence goes on from CAYPJU010000018.1 coordinate 80,143, forward strand.
TGGTCGCCCGCCGACGTGCAGTCGCGCGCCGCGCCACCGCACACACCGGCGTTGCACGTGTCGCTGGTCGTGCAGAACGCGCCGTCGTCACACGCCGTCCCGTCCGAGACCGGCTGCGGCACGCACGAGTCGGTCGCTTCGTCGCACACGCCGACGTTGCACTGGTCCCCTTCGCCCGAGCAATCCCGCGGCTGCGATTCGCACACGCCGGAATTGCACGTTCCCTCGATCGTGCAGAAGTCGCCGTCGTCGCAGGCACTCCCGTTCTCCTTCGGGGTCGCCACGCAGCCGCCGTCCTTTTCCGAGCAGATTCCTTCCGTGCAGGCGCCGTCCAGGTCCCCGCAGTCTGGCACGTCGTAGGCGACGCACGCAGACTCTTCACAGACCTCCACCCCGTTGCAGAGCAGACCGTCGTTGCAGATGAACTCCGGGTTCTCGTCCACCTCACCGTCGCAGTCGTCGTCCTCGCCGTTGCAGATTTCGTCGGTCGGGGCGATCTCCCCTTCGCACTCCGACCAGACGCCGTCGACGCACGATTGGGTGCCGCTGCGGCACGCCCCCGTGTCGTCGCCGCAATCACGCGTGGCTCCGCTCTCGCAGTCCGCGCATCCTTCGTCGATCGTGCCGTCGCAGTCGTTGTCGACGTCGTCGAAACACGCTTCCTCGACGAGCGGCCGCACGTCGGGGTCCGTGTCGTCGCAGTCGACACGGCCGTCACAATCCGCCCCGGTGCCGTAGCCGTCGCCGTCTTCGTCCACGCAACCCGGCTCCAGTCCGCCGTCGTTGCCGGCGTCGACCTCGACGTCGGGGTCGTCGGGCGTGTCGGTTCCCGTCGTGTCGTTACAGTTGCATCCGCCGAACAGCACGGCGAGGGCGATCAGATAGGGGGCGAAAGACTTCATCGGCTTCGGCTTTTTCTGGGGCAGTGAGAGGGGCACACTGCCTGCACCGATCGATGATTTCAAGCGTTTCGGCAAAACTTGGATGGATCGGCAGGGCAAAACCGGACTGCACGGGCCTTCCGCTCCCCGCTCCCCACTCTCACAGCTCGAGATACTGGCACTTCCGCACCCCCGTGAAAGCGTTCAACGTCGAGCGGGTCGGGTAGACCGTCTCCATGTGCTTCCAGAGCTCCGTCGAGCCCGCCATGATGTCGATGTGGTCGTCTTCGATGGCGCCCCCGACGTCGTCGGCACGGAAGCATCCGTCGTGCGTGAACCCCTCCACGCCCCCGAGTGACGGAATCTCGAGCCCGTCGAACTCCTCGATGTAGACGACGGTGCGAAGCGCGATGACGTCGCGGTCGACGGCGAGCGAGCGCAGCGGGACGAGCGCGTTGCCGAACGCGCCCTGGCCCCACGGAAAGTCGTTCGCGTCGAGCGCCGACCAGCAGATGATGTTCCCGCTCGAACAGGGGCGCCCGCAGTCGCACAGGCTCGCGTAGTTCACGACCGTGCCGTCGTCCAGACGACCGCTCCCCTCGATGCAGAGCGCGTCGGCGTAGTCCTCCGACACGGTCCCGACCGGCTCGCAAGCCTGGTCGAGCAGCTCCACCGTCTTCGGCCCGGGGTGTTCCTCCTCCAGCGCCAGCCAGTAGTAAGTGTTCCACACCGTCCCGATCGACGTTCCACCCACCCCGACGTCCGGCTGCGTCGAGAGGTCCGCAGCGTCCGCCGTTCCGGGGTTCGTGTTCTCCTCCTGCGCGGCGTCGTCGGAGCCGCCCTGATCCAACGGGACGGTCCCCATCTCTGCGGCACCTGCGTCGTCCGAGAAGGCAACGTCTTCGCCGACCACACCCGCGTCCGGTCCGTCGTCGGTCTTCGAGCAGCCGACCACCATCAGCGTCGTTGCTAAAACTCCCAGGCACTTTCGCACGCAACCTCCTCTCCCATCAGACTTCGGCGACGACAAGATGCCCGATAGAACTCTCCCCGTCGAGGTGGTGGCCTGACCGACAGCCCGGTCCGGACGAACGCAACGACAGTGTCATTCGGTACACACTGGCCTTTCCCAAACGGCTGACCCACCCTTGCATCGCACCCGACTGCGGCCTCGTTGGGCGGCTACGACCACCAACGCTGAGCGAGGTCGTCGATTTCACGGCGCCGTGGGCGATCTGAAAGGTGAGGAGGTTCAGCGGGCGCCGGACCGCGAAGCGAGCGCTACGCCAGCGGCGTCGTACGCGACGACGACGATGTGCCGGCCGTCAGTCCCGATCGCGTCGAGCTCGAAGCGTCCGCGATCGGACGAGCTGCTCCGCGCGAGCTCCTCACCGTCCACCCAGATCACCACCTCCACCGCACCCGGGGCATCGATCCAGGTTCGGTCGGCGTCGAACTGCATCGTCAGCTCGCCGCCATCGGGCTGCAGCGGCGCCCGAGCCGACGGCCGAGCGAGGAACCCGAGGGTGTGCTGCGCGACGGTCGACAGCCCCGGGCAGTTGGTCTGGTACGGAATCGACGCGGCGAGCAGGAAACGGCGCCCGTCCTCGGTCGTGACGAGCGCGTGATCGAGGCACTCGTTGTCGGGTACCCAGCCCGGCTTGTGACAGATCGACGCGATCCCGCCCAGCGCCGTCGAAGCGCCGGAGGCGAAGTATGACGGCGTCGCGCTACAGAGCGCTGCCTTCACCCCGTCGACGTCTGCCGGCGCGATCGCGAACCGCTCCGACTCGGGGACCTCGCCGTCCAGCATGATGCGACGCAGTCCTTCGGTGAGCTCGAAGAGGTCGGTGTCGTTCCGACCGTACTCGCCCGTCCCGGCACGCCCCGCGATGTACTTCGTGTTCCCACCTTCCGTCAGCGTGTAACCCCCCGGGTTTCGCACCTCGACCCGCGCGTAGCTCGCCGTGATCACCGTCCTCGGGAAGCCGCGCTCCGGCGTCAGGAACGTGGCGTTCATGAAGTCCCAGCCCGCCGCGCGCAAGGTGCGGTCGTAGTCGATGTTCGACGACACCTGGATCGCGCGGGTGTAGATGTCCCGAAAGTTGTCCCCGAAGCCCGAGTCCCAATCGATCCTCGCCGCGCCCGTGAACCCGTGGCTGTAGACCCATTCGAGCGCCGCCAGCGCAGACAGCAGCTTGATCGTGGACGCCGGCCAGAACGACATGTCGAACGCCCCGTCACCCGCTTCGAAGACCTGGTAGGCGGGGTGGGCGGCACCGTCCAGGATCCGTGCGCCGTAGACGGCCGATCCCGCCGGAAGCGAGTACCCCGCCTCGGCGAAGTACCCCCCGAGCGACGTCGAGTCGATCGACGCCATCACTCCATCGCGCCAAGCCACCTGATCCAGCCTGTCGTCCCGAAGCGCGGGGAGTTCGTCGATCCCGCCCATGTCCGGGGAGTCCATCGCGCCGGAGTCGTCGTCGGAGCTGGTCGACGAATCGGGAGCCGGCGAGCCGGTGTCGGGTTGCCCGGGGGTGGTGCCGGAGTCCGGCCGCGCGGCGGTGTCGGGGAGGTCGAACACCTCGACTTCTCCCGAGGTGCATGCCGCGAAAGCCGCGATGATGACGGCGATTCCGAGTGTCGAACGACGCATGTAGGAGAGTGTAGGGAGTGATGGAATGAAAAGGAAGTCCGGGAAGGGGGGTAGCGGACGGATGCTTGCTGACGAAACGTAATTGACTTTTGGTCAACAAGCGTCATCATCGGTCCATGGCACACGCACGACTCGATCCTGACGACCGCCGTACCCAGCTCCTGAGCTTTGGACGTCGCCACTTCGCCCGCCACGCGTTCGACGCCCAGTCGATCTCGACGATCGCGACCGCCGCCGGCGTCTCGAAAGGGACGATCTACAACTACTTCGGCGGGCGCCGCGGATTCTATCTCGCGACGATCGAAGCGGTGATCGACGAGCTCCTCACCGCGATCGAGCCGCCCGATGCTGACCTCGCCGCGGTCCTCCCCCTCATCACCCGCTCGTTCGTGGAGTTTGCACGCGAAAACGAGGGGATCTATCTCGCGCTGGTTCGCGGCGGGCTGGGTGCGGACAGCGACGCTGCGGCGCTCCTGCAGCGCGTCCGGGACGCCGCTGCCGGGCACGTCGAGTCGGCCCTCGGCATGAGTTTCACGCCGCGGCAAGCGCTCGCCGTCGAGGGCTGGGTCGCGTTCGTCGAGGCGACGACGGCGAGCTGGCTGGTCGACGCCCGGGTGTCGGAGGAGGAGCTCGTCGACCTCTACACCACGAACCTCTCGTTGCTCCTGGAGAAAAACGCATGACGACCCCGATTTGGAAACGCCACACCGTCGACTTCGCCTGGCCCACCGTCATGCTCGCCGCCGCCGTCGGGGTAGGGCACCTGGCGGTGTGGGGCGCGGTGCTCTCCGGACATGTCTCGATGGGGTGGGGTTTCGTGCTCCAGACCCTCGTCGCCTACCTCGCGTTCACGGTCGCGCACGAAGCAGCTCACGGAAACGTTCACGGCAAGCGGACGGACTGGAAGTGGCTGAACGGCGCTTTAGGTTGGCTCGGAGGGGTGATCCTCTTCGCCCCGTTTCCGGCCTTCAAGGTCCTCCACCTTCAGCATCACGCACACGTCAACCACGGCGAAGACGACCCCGACCACTGGGTCGCCTCCTCGAACCCGGTCGGCGTGGTCGCGCGGTGCTTCACGATCATGCCCTACTACTACTTCACCCTGCTCGTCGGTCCCTCGAGCCGAACCAATGCTGGCGCACGCGTTCGTCGCATTTCGATGATGACGCTGGTCACCTTCCTCGCAGTCGGCGGAGTCTTTGCGGTCTTCGGTCTCTGGCTCGAGGTGTTGGCGCTCTGGATCGGCCCGGCGATCGTCGCGAGCGGAATCCTCGCCTTCGCTTTCGACTGGCTGCCGCACCACCCGCACGACGGCAAGGAGCGCTACCACGACACGCGAATCATCCTGGGGCCGGGGTTGCCGCTCGCGACGATGTGGCAGAGCTACCATCTCGTCCACCACCTGTACCCGCGGGTTCCTTTCTATCGATACGGCACGTGCTTTCACGAACTCCGACCGGAGCTCGAGGAGCGAGGCGCCGACATCGTTCAGCCGTTCACTCGCTGAGCGACCGATCCCCAAGGGGAGAGAGCGTCGACATGCTTGCGTCTCGAGCCGCAGATCCTCATCATCAACCCATGATCATAAGCCGCTCCAGCCTCGCGCTTCGTCTCATCGTCCTGTTGGCGCTCCTCTCGATCGCAACTGCCATGGCCGTGGCATGGTGGTGGCCATGCGAATGCTCTGTCGAACCGAAGGCCCTCGACGAGATGTCGGGCGTCACCGTCGCGACCCCGAAATCCGCTCTCCTGGTCGAGCGCCCGTCGGGTGAGTCGATCGACCTCGCCGACGTCGCACCGGGTAAGCCCGTGGCGATCGTGGTGATGAAAGGGACGTGGTGCGGCGTTTGCCGTGGCCAGCTCGTCCGGCTCGAGGAGCGAATCGCCGAGGTCGAAGCGGCCGGCGCGGTCGTCGTCGGCATGACCGACCAGCCACCCGCCGTGAACCTGGCCGCTGCCGAACGCATGGGCATCTCCATCCCGATCCTCTCGGACGCCGATGGCGACGCGATTCTCTCCTTCGGTCTCGAAGGCCCCAACCACCCGGTACCGGGCGTCGTGTTCGTCGATCGGGACGGCAAGGTCGCCGACGTCGTCCGGGGCCGCTACCCCGGCCAACCGCAGGAAGACTGGATCGTCGAGCGTCTGACACGCCCCTGAAACTGCTCGCTGAGTAGAGCGGTCGGTAGAAGTCCGCCGCGGCCCCCGTGCGACCGTTCCGGAACGACGTCCCGAGTCAAAATCGCAGATCCCGAATCGCGTCCTCGTCGAGCTCGACGTGCTCGTTGTGGACTGTCTGGCCGAACAGCGCCGAGAATTGTAGCGCGGCTGCAGTGAGCAAGACGACGAGCAGGAGCCGCCGCCAGCCTTCTCGCGCGACCCGGCTCATCAGCAGTCCCGCCGTCGAAGCCACGAGGAAGACCGCCCACGCGATCTCGCGGTGAGGTTCGCCGCAGACCTCGCACGCTCGGAAACGCGCGTAGAGGACGAGACCCGCAGCGCCCCAAACGACGCTCAGTTGCCCGGCCCAGGGCAAGATGTTTCGCGTGGTGATGACCATGATCGCTCCGGTGGTGACGCTGAGTGCCATCGTCGGCGGGCGAGGTCAAAACAGGATGGAACGTCTGTGAAATGCAGGTGAAAATCACTCACGGGGTCAGAGATCCCTGCCCAGAATACCCTGCAGCTCGCCATCGGATATCCTTGGCGGTGCTCGAGCGCGGCGACGTCAGCTTCTGGCCGTGCTGGTGCAGAGGAATGGCAATGGAGTTCGGGGCTGTCGACCGTAGTGGCTACGCCAGGAACGATTCACCATGCCACTGAGCGGGTGAAAACGACCGATACGCCTCGAGACGGGGCAAGAAGGGCTGCGCCTGTGGCGATTCCTGCATCTCCTGCAAGAAGACGAAAGGTTGCGCCTGCAACGGATAGCCGCGAGGGGCGCGTGTTCGTCGCGTCGAGGCTGCGGTGGTGCAGGAGGACGATTCGTTCGAACTGAAAAAAAAACGGCCGCGCCCGTCCGCCGGCGTCGAGGGGAGCAACGTCGGCGACCGATAACAGCGCGGCCGGGGCCCAGGGGAAGGCCCACAAAGAAGCTACACCGCCCGCGTCTCGCTTGCAACGTCGACCGATAGATACTCCGCTTGTATTTTTCTGGTCGCCAAGCTCCTGCGTAGCCAGGGGAATTGAGCTTCCCGACGGATTTTCTCAGATTTGGTCCTTTGAGGTGTCGGTCGGCTCCCATATCCTGAACTCACTAAGAAAATCCGGGTCGGAAAACATTCGCACACATCGAGGGGGTGAGGCATGAGCAAGTACCTTTGGCTATTCGTCAATCTGGCGATCGCGTTGACGGGCGCGACGACGTTTGCCCATGAAATCCACGTCGAGACGGGCGCGTACGACGGGGCGTGGTGGCTCTGGGTGAACCAGAGCCCTCAGAAGTTCACTGGGGATGTGGTCGTCGAAGTACCCACCGGAGACTTTTCGATCGCCACAGGCACCGAGGCCCATGCCGATCTGATCGTCGACGACCAGGGTGTCGTATCCCTCGTTGGACCTACCGGGGCAGGTCTCGTCGGTGGACAAAACCGTCTCGTGTTTCAACCCGTCGAGGTGTCCGTCGCCGCCAACGGCTACGGCGGGAACTACCGGTTCGGTTGGTTGGGGTTCGCGCAAGGCGATGCGACGGCGTGGGTCGTCCCCGGAATGAGGGGCACCTACCGCATCGACTTCGACCACAACGTCCCAGGCTCCGAGCTCCGTTTCAGTGTCGATGGGGCCGGTTCCGTTTCGTTGGCTGGTGCGTATGCCCCGATGGCGTCGGGCGGTCTGCGTTCGCTCTCTTTCGAGACGACACCGGTCACCATCGATCCCGGTGATTACACGGGGGAGATACGGCTGACGTGGGGTGAGCGTTGGTACGGAGTGAACACCGTGACACTGTTGCGTGGTCAACGACGGGCGCTGGGGCTTCCCTACGACCTCGTCGATCTCCAGGTCGGGGCTGATGGATCGGTCTCGACGGACTCGACTGCGTCGGCGTGGGGAGTTGGATCGACGCTGCACTTTGCGACGACGCCGGTGACCATCGGCGGAGCGTCCTACGACTCGACTTACTATCTCGTCCGGCACGCCGACGGCACCTTGTGGCGCGCGGGCGACGACGTCGTCGTCCTCGTTCCGGGCCTGGACTGGGCGATCACCCTGGCCAGTCAGCGCTTTCGGTTCCACGTCGAGGCGGACGGTTCCGTCTCCGGCGATTTCGGAGAGACGTTTGATTACTTCGGTTCGACGTTGGGCATCCGGACGGTACCGATCACCATCGATCCCGGGGAGTACTCGGGGCTCTGGCAGCCCGCGTTCATGGCCCCCGACACCTTCGCTGCACACCCGCCGCGCACAGGTCCCTCGACGCTACGCCTTCCGCCTGGGACCTACTGGAGGTTCCTCATCGCTCAGGCGCGACCTTACTTCGAGCTTCAGCTCGACGGCAGCGGAGCGATCGAAAGCGCCCAGCCCGCCTCAGGTCTCGTCGTCTCCGGGCAGACAGCGGCTTTCAACACCGTCCCAATCCTCGTCGATCCGGGCGCATACACCGGCCCGTGGTACGCCCAGGCGAACGAATTCTACGGACCGACGGAGCTCGCCTTCGTCGCAGGTTTCGATTGGCAGATTCGTACAGCCACCGCCCCGTGGCAGTTCGCGTCGGTTTTCGATCCTTGCGCGGTGAACCCCAACGCCCTCACGTTCAGCGACGGTATCCTCGACTTCGTCTGCGACACCGCTCCGCCGGACGCAGATGGCGACGGAGTCCCCGATGATGCGGACAATTGTCCGGAGAGCGCGAACGTCAGTCAGATCGATCTCGACGGGGACGGGCTGGGAGACGTTTGCGACGCCGATCGAGATGGAGACGGCCACGACGACGTGTCGGACAGCTGCCCCGACCTCCCCAACGCGGCACAGTTGGACGCAGATGGCGACGGGATTGGTGACGCGTGCGATTCGGACGACGACGGCGACTCGGTCCCGGATCTGGAGGACAACTGCGCCGGAACGGCCAACACGGACCAAGCCGACAACGACGCCGACGGGTTCGGTGACGCGTGCGACGACGACGATGACGACGACGGCGTGAACGACGCCGACGACAACTGCGTCTTCACCGCGAACCCCGTACAAGCCGACTATGACGGCGACGGGGAGGGTGACGCCTGCGACGGTGATTCCGACGCCGACGGAGTACCCAATGAGTTGGATCAGTGCTCCGAGACGCCTGGCAACGTGGCCGCGGGTCCTGACGGGTGTAGCGGCCCGCAGCTTATCGACGTGCAGTGTAATCCGGCGTCATTCTCGAACCATGGGCGCTACGTCTCGTGCGTGGCGCGGGCCGTTGACGCGGCCGTCGAAACAGGCCTTCTGAAGCCCGACGACAAGGGCCGTTTCATGCGGGACGCCGCGAAGAAGTGAGCCGGCGTCGTCGTAGGGGACGGGCTTCTCGAGGCTGTCGATTCGTCGGAACACCCTCGGGCGTTGCCCCAGATCCCTCCAGCGATTGCATCCCTCGACCCGCGAACTTTTTCGCGCTCCGAACGCAAGTGCTTGTAACCGCTTTGAATTCTCGCCGAAGGTTTCTAAAGACTGCCGGGTCGAGGGGGGACCCGAGATGAGGGAGATCATGGAACCAGCTTCGCCGAGAGCAGTTCGTACCCGAATCGGGTGGGTGGGCTCGAAGTGCTGCTCGGGATCTCGAGTTCTCCCAGCCCGGCGAAGGGCCAGCCCGCGTCGATCCTCCATGTGTAGTCGTACGGCGGCTCCGGAGGGTTCGATCCCGGCCTCGTCTCGCGGATGCTCGCGTCGACGGCACAGTTCTCAGTCGCATTGACGACCACCGCCTGTTTGCGCGTCGTCCCCATGTCGACCCAGGGAAGGTCGAGCATGAAGACGGTCTGGTCGGGCTGTGGCGGAACCGCGACGTCGCACATCCCTGCGCGCTTGCAGCCGACCACGGCCGAACCCGAGCATTCCACGTCGCGCGTGTACGTTGCCCAGACGACTTCGTAGCGTTGCGTGGCGGGAACCACGCGGCCCGGCACCGTCACCCTCACGGGGCCGAGGCGGATGTAGACGCTGATGTGACGCAGCTCGAACGTGGACCATTCGGCGGGTGTTTCGTCGTCCGAGGAGCGGCGAACGACACCCAGCACGCGCCGGCAACCGGGTCCATCGGCGTTGTAGCGCATCAGGTAGTCGCCATCGACCTCGATGATCTCGACCACGTTCCGGGGAGGGTCATTCGTCCCCAACGCGCACCCGAGGCTCGTGTCGCGACAGCCGATGTCGACCGTCGTTCCCGTCTCGCAGGCGAATTCGACCGGACCACCACCGCCGCCGCCGCTCGTTCCGCCCGGGCCGTCGCCATTGTTGTCGCCGGGACCGTCGCCATTGTTCTCGTCGCCGTCCTCGTCCACCCGCACCTGGTACCAACTGAAGTGCTCCAGCTCGACCGTCGCGACGCCGTCTCCGAACTCGGCGTCCACCGGGGACCAGCCGTCTTCCCCCTCGATGCGCTCGAGCGTCGTCGGTTCCCCGGCGCCATCGTCGTCGTACGGTAGTTCCAAGATCGCGGGCTTCGCGAACGCCAGGCCGTGCGGGGTCAGCTCCACGACCGCGCTCACCAGCTCGCCGAACTCCTCCGCTCCATCGGCGAGCTCTTCGACCTGAGCGTCGGAAAGTCTCCGCATCGTGACGACGGTCGGCGAGTCGAGTGCCCCCGCCGGGACCCGTAGGCTGACGCCGTCGACTGCGACCGAACCGCCGCTGGCGCCGATCTCGACCTCCGTCGCGGAACCGGGCTCGTTCTGGCAACCGAGGAGACCAGAAAGTGTGATGACGAACGACAGGTGAACGAAGGGAAGGGGCCATCGACTCGCGATGGTAGGGGTAGGCACGGCTGCACCTCTGCGCACCGTCTGGGGCGCGCTCATGTTGTTGTCGTCTGGAACGTGTGGTCTCGGTCGCCGGACCGTCGTCGTTGGGTAGGGCATCGCCGGCCAGCAACGGGTCCGCGCCGCTTCGAACACCACGCCGCCGATCGTAGCGATGCTCTACCCGAAATCAATATCCAGCGATCGTAAACCGACGGCAGACATTCAGCCCAAGCGGGCTCCCGTGGGACATCGCTGTTCCGAGCGTGGTCACGGCTGGTAGTGCGGTTGGTCGAGTTCACCCTCGACGACGGAGAGCACGTGGTCCGTCGTGTCCGCTGCCGTCGTGCGTGTAACGTGAACGTCTCGAAACGTGAGGGGTTCCCCCGTCACGCAGTGCTCGGGGCCCGCGTCACTTCGCACCTCGTACACGGCGCCGGGGCCGACCACGCTGCGCCCCGCGGGACCGATCAACAGCGCCGTCGATTCGTCGATGCCGATACCGACGGGGTCGACCCAGCCGTCGACCCACATCCGCGCGACGAAGGTGACGAGGCGTCCCATTCGGTCGCGTTCTCGAAAGTGCGAGTCGGTGATGGTGCCGGCGAGTTGCGGCAGGTCGAGGTAGTCGTCTTCGAAACGCATGAACTCGTTGAACGGATCGGCGAGCGCTTCGTCGGAGTAGACCGTGTCGTTTTCGGCGGAGAACGCTCGGTCACCGAGGACGGCGAGTCCCGCACTGGTGCCGCCGAGGACGGCGCCGCGTTCGGCGACACGGCAGAGGGCGGCGTGCAGGCGGGTGTCGCGCCAGATCGACAGGTAGTGCCACTGATCTCCTCCGGCGAGGAAGACAGCCTCGGCGCGGTCCACCCGGTGGGCCACGTAAGGGTCGTCGGCGAGCTCGGTGGTGTCGACGCGGAGCGTTTCGACGGAGTCGAACCCACCGATGTCTTCGAAGAGGTAGTCGTTGTAGCCGTCGGAGCCAGTGACCCGCAGAACGACGACGTCGCCACCACCCATTCGGTCGCGCATCCAATGGAACGCTTCGTCGGGCTCGACTCCGCCCCCCATCAAGATCAGGCCCGGCTCGCTGTCGTCGACCTCGGCGTCGTCGTCGGCGCCCGTGATCCATCGGGTTAGCGCCGGAGGCGGCTCCGGCGGAGGAATCTCGACCATGTCGGCAGCGTCAGCGTCCGGACCGCGGGCGGCGAGGTCCGCGCGGTCGTTCGCGTCGCTGACGTCCCGAGCGTGGGGCACGAATCCGACGTCCGGAAGGTAGGACGACGTTGGCGCCATGTCGGCTCGCATCCCAGGTCGAGGAGACTCGCTCCCCGGACACGCTACGGTCAGGAGGAGGGCGGCTACGGACCAGATGTAGTTGGAGCGCTGCATTGGTCCGGATTGTAGCGCAGGACGACCTTCGCCTCACGCTGCGTCGCGTCTTCGTGCGCCGCGGTCCTGTATCTCCGGGATGGGCCGAAACGCCGGCCCAGACACAGAAAACCCGCTGGGCCGTGAGGCTCAGCGGGTCTTCTCAATCGGGGTGATAGGATTTGAACCTACGACCCCTTGCTCCCGAAGCAA
>CAYPJU010000019.1:0-12973 GCA_964411125.1 uncultured Bradymonadales bacterium
CCTCACGCCTCGAGCCTCGAGCCTCGAGCCTCGAATTGGTCCGCGTCCCTTTTCCGTGTTATCACCGTGCAAAGTTTGATGTCCTCAATATTGCCAAGGAACGACCCATGAAAAAGTTCATTTTCACTGCACTCGCAGCGGGGCTGCTGGTCGGGTGCGGCGTCCCGAAGAAGGATCACGAAGCCGTCGTAGCCGAGCTCGAGGCTACGAAGGTCGAGCTCGCCGATACGCAGAAACAGGCAGCGGAGACCGAAGAGGCGCTCAACGGCGAGATCGCTCAGTTGAACAACCGGATCGCCGAGCTCGAGAAGGCGCAAGCAGAGCTGCAGGATCAGCTCGACGGCGCGAACGCGGAGCTGTCGATGTTCCAGTCGAAGACGGGTGGTCTGGAGAAGGCCCTCAAGGCGACCAAGGGCGAGCTGGACGAACTGCGAGCCCAGCGTAAGGCCGCGGAAGCGCGCCTACGTCAGTACCGGCAGCTCGCCAAACGCCTCGCATCGATGGTCGAGTCGGGCCAGTTGAAGGTCAAAGTCCGCAACGGAAAGATGGTCATCGAGCTCGCGAACAACATCCTGTTCGAGTCGGGGAAGACCGAGGTCAAAGAGCAGGGACGCGAGGCGCTCACGCAGCTCGCTTCCGTGCTGCAGACGATCAAAGACCGCAACTTCCTCGTGACGGGTCACACCGACAACGTCCCGATCAAGGCGTCGAGCTACAAATCCAACTGGGAGCTGTCCACCGCCCGCGCCGTCAACGTCGTGCAGTACCTGCAGGACGCGGGCGTCAACCCCGGGAAGCTCGCGGCTGCCGGCTACGGTGAGCACGACCCCGTCGCGACCAACGAAACGGACGAAGGGAAAGCGCTCAACCGCCGCATCGAGATCATCTTGATGCCGAACCTCGACGAGCTTCCGGCCCTGCCCGAGGATCTCTTCTCGAGCTGATGGCCTCTCGCTCTCCCGGACGACGGCGCTTCGCCGAACGAACCATGACGTGGCGACTGACTCTGTCGGTCGCCACGTTTCTTTTGCTCGCGTCTTGCTGGCAACGTCGCGAGACGCTGAACCCGCCGGACCTCTCGGGGCAGAACTCCGAGGTCGAACAGACGATCGTGCGTCTGCAGGAGTTCGACGAGTCGCTCCAGGGAGAGGTCGAAAGTCTGCGCGCCGCGATGGATGCCTTCTTCGACGAGCCGCGGTCCTCGTGGTCCCCTCCGTTTCCTCTCGATGCGTTTCGGCATGCGTCGATGAGTTGCCTGAACACGCCTCCCTCCGCGCCCGAACCCGAGCCGACCCTCGCGCTCGCCGCGGAGCGCTATCGCATCGTCTGCGCTCCGCCGGCGCTCGTGGCTCTCGAGCAGCGGATCGGGGAGCAGTCGGGCTACGCCGACTTCGCGAAGCGAAAGCTGGGAGAAGTCGATCGGATTCGCAGCGCCCGGACGACCGTTCAGAACCGCCTGCGGCAGATCCCCGAGATCATCCGGCGCGCCCGCAACTACCTCGCCGTTCGAAGGTCGGAGGCCAGGCAGCTCGAGGCCGACACCGAGCGCCGGCGGACCGAGTATCGAAAGTCGGACTACGACGAAGCGATCGACCGGATTCGTCGCCACCGGCGCGCGCTCGACCGGCTCGACGAATCGATCGGCGAGCTCGAACAGGCCGCCCCTCGAAGGTCGCGCGAGCTCGGCGACGCGGTCGATCGTCTCTACAAGGAGATGTCCCGCCTGGGCCACCCGGAGGCGCTCGATTGAGCCGACCCAACGTCCTCTAACCCGACGTACCGCAGACGGGGGTTCAAGCTTTGGTCTAAAAATTTCCGGTGACTCAACTCTTTCGCTATGCTGAGACCAAGTCAGGCCGATGAACATCCAATGGTTGTCGTGTCTGTGTGGCCCGTACCACAGACGAGTCGGGTCGAGCGTGGAGCTGCCATGGGTGGCGCCACTCGGAAAGGAGCCGGGGTATGTTGACCCTTACCAGGAAGGTCGGAGAATCGATTCGAATCGGCGACGAGATCGAAATCGTCGTCAAAGAGATTCGCCGCAATCAAGTGAGGATTGGAATCGTCGCTCCGCGAGAAGTTCCAATCTATCGCGAAGAAGTTTACGAAAGTATGAAGGCCGAGTCGGACGGAGCCGACGAAGGTTCTGGGACGGACGGGTGATGTAGCGCCCGTGGTTGCACCTCCTCCCGCGCTCGGTCGCAGCGCGGTTCTTCAGCCGGACAAACCGCGCTCGCGCAGGTCCGCCAGCGTGATCCTCATCGCATCCTCACGATCGACGACGGGAACGTAGCCTATCGCTGCGCGCGTCGGCGCCATGTCGTACCAGTGCGACGACGACACCTGCATCGCCGCGAACCGGGTCATTCGCGGCTCACTGTCGATGCCGAACAGCTTGTGGGCCCCCTCCAGCATCGCACCGACCGAATAGGCGAGCCCCGCGGGCACCTTCTTCTTCAGCGGCGGAAGGTCGAGGTTCGCGAACAGCTCGGCGAGGAAATCCCACAGAACGATCGGCTCGCCGTCACTCACGAAGAGGGCGCGGCCGCTCTCGAGCGACCCTTCGCGCAGTGCGTCGAGGGCCAGGACGTGCGCCGCCGCGGCGTTCGCGACGTAGGTGATGTCGATCTTGTTCGTCCCGTCGCCGACGCGCGCGAGCTTCCCCGCTTTGTGGCGCTCGATGACGCCGGGAAAGATGAACGGGTCGCCCGGTCCCCAGATGAGATGCGGGCGCAGCGCAACCGTACGGATGTCGGCGGCCCCGAGGACCAGCTTTTCCGCGACGGCTTTCGTCGCGGCGTAGTGGCTGCGGAACCGCGTGGCGTACGGCAGGTCGGGGCCGGCGTTCTCGTGGTCGGTCCCGTCGAACGTGACGCTCGGCGTGCTGGTGTAGACGAGCGTGTCGATGCCGTGATGCTGGCACGCTGCGAGGACGTTCTCGGTCGCGACGACATTCGAGCGGTGGTAGTCGGCGTAGTCTCCCCAGATTCCCGCCTTCGCTGCGGTGTGGACGACCGCGTCGCACCCCGCGGCGGCGTCGATGGCGACCTGTGGGTCCGCGAGGTCGCCGCGAACCTGCTCGGCACCGAGCGCGACGATCTCGGGATAGTCCGAGCGCGCAGCAATCACGACGTCGTCCCCGCGCTCGAGTAATCCTCGCACGATCGCGCTGCCCAAGAATCCGCCGCCGCCCGTCACCAGTACTCGCATTCTTCGCTCACGCTCGGGTGGCGCGGACTTTAACGCGCTGGGGGCCGGATGTCATCGGTGGCACGGCGTCCCCGCCGTGGATTGGGTCGGGCTGGAAGCCGCCCACCGATTCGGTGGCACGACGTCGTTGGTGGGACGGCGGCCCGCCGTGGATTGGGTACCAATTCGGTGGCGCGGCATCCCTGCCGTGCACTGAGCCGGGCCAGGTTGTATGGCGCAGCGGGTGACGTATACTAGATGTTCGGCATGTACGTCACAAAGAGGCGCCATGAAGAGTAAACTGACGCTCCGAATGAGCGAGGAAGCGATCGAGCGAGCCAAGTCCTATGCGGCCGAACGGGGCCTCTCGGTCTCGAAGCTCGTCGAGAACTTCTTCCGCGCTCTCGAGCCAGAGGGCCCGATCGACACGGAGTTCTCCCCGTTGGTCGGTGCGCTCTGGGGCGCATTGGAAGGGGAGGAACTCGACGAGGACGACTACCGAACCCATCTGTCGGACAAGCACTCTTGAACGCTCTCGTGGATACGAACGTGTGGCTCGACATCTTCCTTGCCCGTGAACCGTGGGCTTCGAGTTCTGCCCGCGCCGTGAGCCTGCTCGATACGCCCGAGCACGGGATCTTCGTCGGCGCCACGACGGTCACGACCATCTTCTACCTCGTGCAGAAAGCGAAGAGTCGCGACACCGCGCGCACGCTAGTGCGCGCACTGCTCGATCGCACGCGGGTCGCGGGCGTCGATGGTGGGGTGCTTCGAGCTGCAATGGCTGCCGACTTCGCGGATTACGAAGATGCGGTGCTCGACGCGTCGGCAGCGGCCGCGAGGCTCGATGCCATCGTGACGCGCAATGTGCGGGACTTCGTCGCGTCGTCGCTTCTCGTCTACACTCCCGACGAGCTGATCGCGGCGCTGCGGTGACGGTGCTTCGCTAACGGCCGACACGGTGGCACGACGTCGTGGGTGGCACGGCGTCCCCGCCGTGGATTGGGTCGGGCTGGAAGCCCGCCCCCCGATTCGGTGGCACGACGTCATTGGTGGCACGGCGTCCTTGCCGTGCAATGAGCCGGGCGGACGCCTGCTCACCGATGCTTGCCGAACACTTTCGATGAGTGCACCGGAACCGCTTCGAACGGGTTCGCCACTACCAGTTCCACCTCGGGCGCGGCCGCCTGTTGCGTGATCCCGAGCGCGGCGAGTTCGGGGATTGGTTCGGCGCCAACGAGCACGATGTCGCAGCGTTCCAACGCCATCGCCAGCACGTATGCGCGCTGAGCGCCCCCGGGCGTGATCGGGGGGGCCGGCGAGAAGAGCTGACGCAACAGCTCGTCGCGGCCGAGTGCCATCGCCTCGGCGCACGCCCGTTCACCGGCTCCGGAACCGATCCCTTCCGGGCACGCCGCCTCGACGTACAGCGTCCCGCCCGCTGCGATCGCGGGACGGTCGACCAGCGCCGCGTAGGTCGCGGCGCGCGAGGCCTGGTAGAAGTTCACTGCCTTCGATTCGGGTACGCGCAACAGCATCGAGCCGACTTCGGGATGGGGTGTGAAGTGGAGCTCACGCGAAACGTCGACGGCGGCGCGGAACGCGTCTTCGACCGGCCCGTCGAACAACTCGTCGTGGCCCGGAACCGAGAAGATGCCGCGAATCGGGGGAAGTCCGGCGGCTCGCTCCCACAGTGCATCCTGGAACGGGTTGCCATCGAGCCAGCCAACTCGCGCGCCGCACGCCCGTAGCATCGGCAGCGAATGGGACTGCGCGATCGCGGCCGCCGATGCGCACCCGATCGCGATCCCTTTGATGCCCCCCGAGAACCCCGCGTACTGATGCGGTTCGACGACGCCGACTGTCACGAGCGCATCGGCTTCCGTGACGTGCCGGGCCAGGACCCCTTTCACCGCTGCAGCGTCGTGCTGTAACAGCGTCGCGCCTGCTGCCTGGCAGGCGTTGCGCAGCGGCGCCAGCTCGTCGTCCGTCATCGGCCGGTGCAGGCCGAGCGCTACCAGAACCGTGACATCTCCTCCGAGCTCGCGGAGTAGCGGCGGAAGCACTCGCCCTATATCGAGGGGGCGGGTGGCGTCGGGGACGATCACGGTCGTTCGCATGCGGAGATGGTAGGCGCTGCGCCCGGGGGTGAGAAGCGCCGTCCGTGCAGGTTGCCGTCCGGTACGCGCCCTCGTAGTCTTGCCGCGCCTCGAGCGCAGGACGATGCAGATGATGGAGCCGGAAGAAAACTTCGAGAAAGCACGCGGGGTCGGGGTCGTCGACCCGCAGCCAGTCGTCGCGCGCGACGCCCGAAGCGGGCACGACGCCGGAGTTCGAATGAACACCGCCCTCGGACGTTTTCGGGTCGTCGCTTTCCTCGAGGGGCTCTCCTACGTGCTCCTCCTCGGCGTCGCGATGCCCCTCAAGTACCTCGCCGACATGCCGCTCGCCGTTCGTATCGTCGGGTCGGCTCACGGGTTCCTGTTCATCGTGTACGTCGCCACCTTGATCCACGCGGCGGTGGAGAGGGAATGGTCGCCGACCTTTTCATTCGCCGCGTTTGCTGCCTCGTTGTTCCCTGGCGCGACTTTCTATCTCGACCGGGTCATCCGCGAGATGGAAGAGCCGGAAAGAGACGGCCCGTCCACGGACTGATAGAATTCCATTCATCATAGGCTATCGAGAGAGAGGCTATGCGCTCGAACACATTGACAATCGCCACGGTGCTCGCCCTCCTCGGATGTTCTTCGGGTGAAGGCGAGGATCCGCCGGTTGCAGGGCCTCCTCCGGCGGTCGAAGACTACGACCGAACGTGCGCACAGGATGACGAGTGCGTGCTCGTGTACGAGGGCGATCCGTGCGACGAGTGCCGTCTCTTCAACACTGCCATCGCCCGCTCGGGACTCGAAGAGTGGGAGGCCGCGAGCCGCGCCGCGAGGGTGGAATGCGTCGGGGGCGAACCGTGTGCGGCAGACGCGCCGGACCTCGACGCCGTGTGCGTCGAGGGACTATGCGAAGCGGTCGGTCCCTGAGGACCGGCCCCAGCAGCTGTTTGCGCCGTAAGAATCCAGGCTGTTCAAGAGCGAGTGTTTGTATCGTGCGTTCGCGACGCGGCCGCTGTACCGACGGGGATCTTCTCGCCCAGGTATTTCGGCTGGATGCCGATCGCCACGTCAGCGGCCGCTCGCATTCGAGCGGCGGTCTCGCGCGTCTGTGCCTTCGTCGTCGTTCGCCACCGTCGCTCTTGCGCCGGAATCCCCACCGCATCGATGCCTGCCGCCCGCGCGAGGAACACCGAACGCGCCAGATGGAAATCCTGGGTACAGACGATCGCGTCCTTCACGCCGAACACCTTCGCAGCGCGCTGCATCGTGTCGTGGGTCCGAAAGCCGGCATGGTCCATGTAGATCGCCGATGACGGGACACCGTGATCGATCAGCCACGTCCGCATCGGATTGACCTCGTCGATACCGCGCCCGTCGTTGTCGCCCGAGACCAGGATGTGCTTCACTTTCCCCGCCTTGTAGAGGTCGAGCGCGAGCTGCAGCCGGTCCGCGAGGACGCCGCTCGGGTACCCACTCGGATGCACCGCCGCGCCGAGCACGATCGCCACCGAGCGCTCCGGCGCCTCCGCCTCGACGACGATGTGCGACTTCGCCGACCGCTCGACCGCCACCCCTGCCGCCAACCCGACAGCACCGAGGCCAACGAAGAACGACAGAAAACGGACGGACCAACGTTTTCGCTTCATCACAGCTCCTTCAAAGTCCCTGATCGAAGGGCTCGAGAGCGTCACAAAATTCCCCCGGCAGAATCTGCCGGCGCCAGCCGGCGTGCGCGCGCAGCGCGCCGGTCACCGCACGCGCGAGCGTGCGGCGTCCCGCACCGCTACGAAACTCTGCCGGCGCACAGGGGGTGCAGTTTCTTGCACTGGCATCGGATCTCGAGCGCCGTACACTGCCGGGCATGAACACGAAACTTCTGATCGACGCGGTCGTCCGCCAGACCACGATCCTGATCGCCGAGCTCGCGACGTCGGCCGGTCTCCGCGCGCCGCTCGCTCATCTGGCGAACTCCGTCTTCCTCGAGCTCGCCACCGAGCTCGAAGCGCAAGGTATCAGCCGGAAGGTCGCCGCCGACATGTTCGGGATGGCGCTGCGGTCCTACCAGGCCAAGGTTCAGCGGCTCACGGCAGCGAAGGACGACGAGCACGAGTCGTTGTGGGAAGCGGTCCTCGAGCACATCCGCGATGAGCAGATCGTCGGCCGCAGCGACCTGATGCTCGAGTTTCACTACGAGGACGAGCGCGTGCTTCGCGGCATCCTTCGCGATCTCGTCGAATCGGGGCTCGTCTTCCAGGCGGGGACGGGCGACGGGACCTCGTACCGCTTTGCCACCGACGAAGACCACGCGCTCTTGTCGCGCTCGGCGTCGACGCGGTCGGCATCGGCCGTCGTCTGGATCAACGTCTACCTGCACGGGCCGGCGACGGCGGCTGACGTCGCCGCGCAAACGGGCCTCGAGCCGAACGTCGTCGCCGCGGCGCTCGAAGGCCTCGTCGCCGACGGCCGGGTGGCGAGCGATGCTGGACATTACTCGTCGGAGGTCTGCGTACTCCCGATGGACGATCCGGCAGGGTGGGAGGCGAGCGTCTTCGATCATTTCAACGCGGTCGTGATGTCGCTGGTGGTGAAGTTGCGCAACCTGAGGCTGCGCGCGCTTCCAGGGGACGTGCTCGGAGGCAGCACCTATTCGTTCGAGGTGTGGGACGGGCATCCCCACGAAGACGAAGTGCTCGGTCTGCTGCGCAACACTCGCGCGGCGATGTCGGAGCTTCGCGAGCGCGTCGACACCTACAACGCTCGGATCGACGTGCCGCCCAACGCCTCACGTGTCACCTTTTACTTTGGACAGTCCGTCGTCCGCGCCGACGACGAGCTGGGAGAGAACGCATGAAACGCTTGCTCGGATTGTTCATCTTCGCAGCTGCTTGTACCCCGTCGTCGGAACCGACCTCGGGGAGCGAGACGCACTGGCTCTCATGCACGGTGGCGAGCGACTGTCCCGGCAGCCAGCTCTGCGTGTTGGGGCGCTGCGTCTCCGAGGGCGACCCCGACGGGGCGGACTTCGGCTACCCGCCGCTCGACGCGAGCGGTTCGGTCGATTTCGGGCTCCCGCCGCTCGACGCCGACGGTCGTCCCGACACCGACGACCGCGCCGACTTCGGGCTCCCTCCCCTCGACGCGACGACGTCCGACACGGGCCCTGGGGAGCCGTGCGACGCGGGCCCCGACCCCGTCGACACCGACTGGGACGCGATCCCCGATGCGTGCGACAACTGCCCAACGGTCGCCAACTGCGACCAGGCGGACGCCGACGGCGACGGTACCGGCGACGCTTGCGAAGGTTTGCCGGTCGACTCGGACGGTGACGGCGTCCTCTACGACAACTGCCCCGAAGTCCCGAACGCCGACCAGGCCGACGACGACGGCGATGCGATCGGCGATGCGTGCGACAACTGCCCCGACGTAGCGAACTTCGACCAGGAGCTCGCGACTGGCGGCGGCCCAGGCGGTGAGGCGTGCCGCGTCGACGAGTGCAGCACCGCCCCCGTGAACTGCGAGACCTGCGCACCTGAGGCGTGCAACGGAATCGACGACGACTGCGATGGTGAGATCGACGAGGGCTGTCCCGGCGCCGCCTGTATCCCCACAGCAGAAGCCTGCGACGGCTGGGACAACGACTGCGACGGTCAGATCGACGAGGGCTGCTGCGACCGCATCGAAGCATGGGGCCCCGAAGTCCAGGGCTACTTCCTCCCGATCGGCTCGATTCGATACGCCGTCCAGACCATCGACCCCCAGCGAAACATCTGCGTCGCTCTCGTCTTCTTTCCGCCGGGACCGGTCGACGACAGCCTCGTCTGCCCCACCGCCGACGACGCCTCCAACGGCGGCGTCTACGCCATCGTCGCCCCCGGCGCCGACGACTGCTGGGATTACGGCCCTGGCGCCGTCGTCCACGCGATCGAAGGTTGCGTCGACTTCCAAAACGTCTACGAAACGCCCGAACAGGTCGCCAGCGTCCGCGAGCTCACCTTCAGCATCTCCAGCGACCACTTCACCGGCGTCGTCTTCATGGACAACATCACTTTCTAACACTTCGCCGGCGTCAGCCGGCGTGCGCGCGCAGCGCGCCGGTCACCGCACCCGCGAGGGTGCGGCGTCACGCACCTCCCTCACCTCCGGCAAACGGAGAGCGCATAGCGCAGAGCGCAGAGCGCACCGCGCCTTCCCAAGCGCCCCCGTCGGCAGTATGTTCGCCGCGACCTACAGGAGTCGCCGCGATGAGTGCAGTCGAGACTTTCCAGGACGTATTTCTCACCCTGCAGCGCTTCTGGGCCGAACGCGGTTGCGTCATTCAGCAACCGTGGGACGTCGAGAAGGGCGCCGGAACCTACAACGCCGCCACCTACTTGCGGGCCCTCGGCCCCGAGCCTTGGAACGTCGCGTACGTCGAGCCGTGCCGCCGCCCGACCGACGGGCGCTACGGCGAGAATCCGAACCGGCTGGGGGCGTACTACCAGTTCCAGGTCATCATGAAGCCGAGCCCCGACAACATCCTCGAGATGTACTGGGACAGCCTCAAGGCGCTCGGCATCGACCCGCTCGAGCACGACCTGCGGCTCGTCGAGGACGACTGGGAGCAGCCGACGTTGGGCGCCTGGGGACTCGGGTGGGAGGTCTGGATCGACGGGATGGAGGCGACGCAGTTCACGTACTTCCAGCAGGTCGGCGGCATCGAGCTCGATCCCGTCTGCGCCGAGATCACCTACGGGTTGGAGCGTATCGCGACCTACCTGCAGAACGTCGACAGCGTTTTCGACCTGAAGTGGACCGAAGACGTCACGTACCGCCAGATTCGGCACCAGGAAGAGGTCGAGTTTTCGACCTTCAACTTCGAGGAGGCGGACGCCGAGCAACACTTCGAATGGTTCGAAGAGTACGCCGACGCCGCGACCCAGCTCATGGAGAAGAACCTGGTGCTCCCCGCGTACGACTTCATCATGAAGGCGTCGCACACCTTCAATGTGCTCGACGCGCGGAACGCCATCAGCGTCACCGAGCGCCAGAAATACATCGGCCGCATTCGAAAGCTGTCGCGAGGCATCGCCCGCGCGCACCTCGACAAGCGACGCGACCTCGGCTTCCCGATGCTGCCCGAGGAACAGCGCGAACGATACGCCCACTACTTCGAGGAGGCCTGATCATGGAGCTCCTGTTCGAAATCGGATGTGAAGACCTCCCCGCTCGTTTCGTCGCGCCGCTGCTGCGGCAGCTCGAGGCGAACTTCCGCGCCCGGTGCGACGACGAGCGCATCGAGCCCGGCGACGTGACGGTCCTCGGAACCCCGCGGCGCCTGGCGCTCATCGCGCGCGAGATGTCGCCGAAGCAAGCCGACCTCTCCGAAGAGCGCACCGGGCCGCCCGTCAAAGCGGCGTTCCGCGACGGCGCTCCGACCAAGGCCGCCGAAGGGTTCGCGCGAGGGCAGGGCGTCGCCGTCGAAGACCTCTACACCGTCGAAACGGAGCGCGGTGAGTACGTCGCCGCCAAGGTGTTCGAGGAGGGACGACCGACCGCCGAGCTCTTGCCCGAGATGCTGACCGCGGTCATCAACGGATTCAGCTTCCCCAAATCGATGCGGTGGGGCGCCAACCGCGAGCAGTTTGGCCGCCCCGTCCGCTGGATCGTCGCGCTCGCTGGCGGCCAGTTGGTCGACGTCGAGTACGCCGGTGTGAAGTCCGGCAACGTCACGCTCGGCCACCGCTTCGCGCCCGCCGAAGGATACGCGACGGCGCCGAGCCGCATGGAGGTGAGCGGACCCGCGACCTGGCTCGCCGCGATGGAATCCGCGGGCGTCGTCGTCGACCCCGCCGAACGTCGCCGCCAGATCGTCGAGCTCGTCACTGCCACCGCGCAAGAAGGGGGCGGTCGCCCCGTCGACGACCCAGGGCTGGTCGACGAAGTCACGAACCTGGTCGAGCAGCCGCACGCCGTGCTCGTCGAGTACGACGAAGCGTACCTGGAGCTACCCGACGAAGTGCTCATCAGCTCGATGCGCGCACACCAGCGCTACTTCGGGGTCCTGGACGACGACGGCTCGCTCCGCAACTGCTGCGTCGTCGTCTACAACACGCCCGTTCGCGACCCGAAGGTCGTCGCCGCCGGCAACCTGCGCGTCCTCAAGGCGCGGTTGGACGACGCGAAGTTCTTCTGGAACAACGACCTCGCGAAGCCGCTCGACGAGTACCGTACCAACCTCGAGACCGTGCTGTGGCTCAACGAGCTCGGCTCGATGCGGGCCAAGTCCGACCGGATCGGCGCGCTCGCCGCGAAGATCGCAGGCGCCGTCGACCTCGACGAGGCGTCGCAGAAGACCGCACACAGGGCCGGTGAACTCGCAAAGGCGGACCTCGTCACCAGCGTCGTCTACGAGTTTCCCGACCTGCAGGGGACAATGGGGCGCGAATACGCGCTGAAGTCCGGCGAGACGGCCGAGGTCGCGCAGGCGATCGGCGAGCAGTACCTGCCGCGCGGCGCCGACGAAGAGCTCCCCGAGAGCGACGCCGGCGCCTGCGTCGCACTCGCCGAGAAGCTCGACTCGCTGGTAGGGACCTTCCTGCTGGGCCTGGTGCCGACCAGCACGGCGGACCCCTACGGGTTGCGCCGCGCCGCGATCGGCACCATCCGCGTCCTGCAGGACCGTGGCTGGACGATCTCGCTCGACGAGCTCGTGCGGCTCGCCGCCGAGGTGTACGCCGACAGCGGGATCGAACACGAGTGGACCGACGCGAAGCATGCGCAGCTCCTCGACTTCTTCCGCGGCCGCCTCGAAAGCCAGCTCGCCGCCGATTTCCCGACCGACGTCGTGCGTGCCGTGCTCGCTGTCGGCCTCGACGACGTCACGAGCGTCACCGACCGCGTCGCCGCGCTCTCCGAGCTCCGCAGCGAGCCGGTCTTCGAACCGCTCGCCGCGGGCTTCAAACGCGTCGTGAACATCCTCCGCAAGCAGGCGAGCGAGTATGCCGATGGCGAGCTGGTCGTGGACGAAGGGAAGCTCGAGGACGACGCGGAGCGCGAGCTCTACAGCGCCGCGAACGCCGCCCGCACCAGCCTCGACGCCTCGATGGAAGGCCGCGACTGGCGGTCTGCGGTCCGCGCCCTCGCCGGGCTCCGCGAGCCGGTCGACACCTTCTTCGACACCGTGATGGTGATGACGGACGACGCCGAGGTTCGAAAGAACCGCATCGCGCTGCTCTACGCGCTCGAGGGACAATTCATGCGTGTCGCGGACCTCAGCATCGTTGGGTGATTCTACCGGGACGCGCCGTCCCCCCCGCGCTTACGCGCGGGGCTACACGCCGCTGCGCGGCGACGCCGGCTCACGCCGGCAGGAGGCGGGCCGCGTGCGGGGTGGGTCGCCGCGTCGTGCGATTCAAGGCGGGGTCGGCGGTCGTTGGCGCGTCGCGCACCTCGCATTCCATGCCGGCGTCAGTCGGCGTCGCCGCGCAGCGGCGCGTAGTCCCGCGCGTAAGCGCGGGGTAGTTCGCGCGCCATGCCCCTGGCACAATTCCATCCCGGCGTGAGCCGGCGTCGCCGCGAAGCGGCGTGTAGCCCCGCGCGTAAGCGCGGGGTAGTTCGCGCGCCATGCCCCCGGCACACTTCCATGCCGGCGTGAGCCGGCGTCGCCGCGAAGCGGCGTGTAGCCCCGCGCGTAAGCGCGG
>CAYPJU010000019.1:13073-86822 GCA_964411125.1 uncultured Bradymonadales bacterium
CCGGCGTGAGCCGGCGTCGCCGCGAAGCGGCGTGTAGCCCCGCGCGTAAGCGCGGGGTAGTTCGCGCGCCATGCCCCCGGCAATTCCATGCCGGTCTCAGTCGGCGTGTAGCCCCGCGCGTAAGCGCGCGTAAGCGCGGGGTAGTTCGCGCGCCATGCCCCTGGCACAATTCCATCCCGGCGTGAGCCGGCGTCGCCGCGAAGCGGCGCTTAGCCCCGCGCGTAAGCGCGCGTAAGCGCGGGGTAGTTCGCGCGCCATGCCCCCGGCACAATTCCATCCCGGCGTCGCCGCGAAGCAGCGTGTAGCCCGCGCGTAAGCGCGGGGGCCTCGAGCATGTTGCGGCAGGGACGACGTCCACCTAGGCTGGTGAAGCGCGACTCGAAGTCGCACGACGCGGGGCGGCTGGAAGCCACAGCAGTCACCGAAGCAAGGGGACCATGGTCACATCTCATCGAATGAAACTGTGCGCGCTCGCACTGTCGTTGGCTGCTGCCTGCGGTTCCGAGCCGGAATCCGACGCACGCTGCCAACGAACTGGCCTTTCGAGCGCGGATGCGCAATTGCCAGACCTGCTCGTGGGTCGATGGGACGTGTCGTGGTTCTCGATCGACCACGGCACGAGGTCCGCGTGGGAGGTCTCGGCCGACGGAACGTTCGTCCAGACAGAGGAATGCACGCTCGGCGAGACCCCGACCCCATCGGAACCGGCGCATCGTAGAGGACGAAGCAGGTGAGCCGAGAGTCGAGATTCGGTGGGACGCCAGCGGCTCTGTCAGTTGGTTTCGCACCTGACGAGCGCCGCTCCATCGGGTTGGTCAGGGGCGTGCCGTCGCAGTATCGTCGGGGCTCAACCCAGACATGGAGAGCGAGCATGCACCCATTGGCAGACCCTGAGCGTTCGGTCCTCGTATCCTGGCATGGCGAGCGGGTCGTCGGCTTGAGCCGTGACGACGGCTCGGTGCAGTGGCGCGTCGATCTGGAGACGGGGCGGAGAGGATCCATGATCGTCGCCGGTGGCAGGGTGTTCATCCTGCAGGGCAACGCGCTCACATGCCTGGGGTATACGACCGGCAAGTACTATGGTCGGGTCGAGCTGCCGTTTCGGCCCGCCACCCTTCAGGCTCGGATGGTGTGGGACGCGGGACGTCTCTACATCGAAGAGAGCGGCACGATCACCTGCGTGTCGACGGACGGGAAGGTGCTCTGGACGCAGGAGGAGTTCGCCAGCGCCGGGCGAGTTTCGTGGCTCGGATTTCCCGGCAACGTAGCGATTCCAGACTTCACCCACTGACGTTCATTGCAGGCGGATGACCCCGAAGTCGTAGCCGTCCTCGGGGGTCCATATCGAGCCGACGAACAGTTGCCGTCCCATCGCGTCGAACGTCGTCGCGTGAAGCTCCGAGCTGTGGGTGCTGAGGCGCATGTCGAGCCGGCCGTCTTCGCCGACCGTGGTGTCGAGGACGCCCGAAGCATCGAAGCGAACGGCGACGACATCGCGGCGCCGAAAGTCGCCGGTGCTGGTCGCGATCCACGAGCCCCCCTGCGCGTCGGGTCCGAATGCGACGCCGAGCGTCTCGCCGGGGCCGATGTCGGCCCGCGCGAAGCCGTCGCTCCCGAACGACGTGTCGAGGGTGCCGTCGAGCGCGTACCGGGCGACCTCGAAATAGGCGTTCCCGTCGTCGTCGCGGCGCACGAAGCCCGTCACGATGCCGTCGGGCCCCAGGTACGACTGCCTTCCGGCGCCCGGCAGCTTGCCTTCGTCGCCGAAGGTGGTGTCGAGCTGCCCGGAGGCGTCGAACTTGTGGGCGGGGCCTGCGACGATCAGAAGGACGCCTCCGTCCGGCATCACGAGGATCTTGCCGTTCGAATCGAACGGAAGGACGCGTGCACCGGTCGAGTACGAAGCGACTCCGTCGGTGCCCCAGGAGGCGTCGACGTCGCCGTTGGAGTCGATCTTGATCACGCCGGCGCGGATCGACATGTCGACCACGTACGCGCCCGACAGGTAGATTGTCTGGTCGTCCACGTAGGCCATGTTCATCGCGAGGATCTGCTGGGAGTCGGCGATCGCGCCGGGGGTGTAGAGGCGCTGCGAGAACTCCTGGTCGATCGTTCCGTCCGCCGCGACGCGCGACATCTTGAAGCCGTTCGTGCCGCCTCCGCCCGACCCGCCGACGAGGATCCGGCCGGTCGAATCGAACGCGAAGTCGTGCGGCGTCACGAGCGGTCCCTGCGCCACGCCGGCGTTTCCGAACGTGGAATCGAGAACCCCGGCTGCCGTGAACTTCATGAGCGCGCTTCCGCCGGCGATGCTCGGCGTGCCGCCGACGAGGA
The DNA here is from genome assembly GCA_964411125.1 of uncultured Bradymonadales bacterium. Classification (GTDB taxonomy): domain Bacteria; phylum Myxococcota_A; class Bradymonadia; order Bradymonadales; family Bradymonadaceae; genus JBFIHF01. The sequence goes on from CAYPJU010000019.1 coordinate 15,408, forward strand.
TCCCTCCCTCGTCGGTCGCGGCGACCGCTCGCGCCGCTTCGATCGCGTGCCCGATGTCCGTCTCCTCGCCGCCGAACGTGGAGTCGGCGGTACCGTCGGGGTTCAAACGTCGAAGCCTCGTGCTGCCGACGACGATGATCTCGTCGTTCGCCTGCACTGCGACGCCGAGAGCCCCGGCGGGTCCGGCGACGCCGCCCTGAGCGAAGGACGTGTCGAGTTGGCCCGTAGCGTCGAAGCGCGCGAGCCCACCCATCGACCCTCCGAGGTCGCTCGACCCCACGGCGAGGATCTTCCCGTCGGACTGCACGTCGACGGCGAAGGCGCGACCGCGCTCGCTCGTGTCGAGTGCCCAGCCGGCCGTTCCGAAAGAGCTGTCGAGCGCACCGTCGGCGGCGAAGCGCCCGACGGCGAAGTTGGACGAGCGCTCGTCATCTTCCTTGGGGCGCGCGCCCGCGACGACGAATCCGCCGTCCGGAAGCTCGGCGAGCGCATAGCCGCTCGGCTGCGCGGTTCCTTTCGCCGTATCCCGAACCCACCCCGTGCCGTCACCGAACGACGTGTCGACGGAACCATCGGCAGTGAACTTCGCGATGCCGATCCCGGCGCCTTCGGCGTACGCCTGTCCGGTGACCAGCACGCTGTCGTCGGACAAGACCTTCAGGCCGAGAACGTCCGCAGCCTGGCCTCCGTACGATACGCGCGCCTCGCCGTCGGTCCCGAACGTGGTGTCGACCGTCCCGTCCGTCTCGTATCGGCGAACGATTGGCCAGAGGTCGTAGAGCCCGACCACGATCTTTCCGTCCGACTGCAGCCCCAGCGTCGTGGCCGACGTGATCTGGTTGGGCCCAGGCTCGACGACGACCAGGCCGTCGTCACCGAAAGTCTGGTCGAGCTCGCCGTCCGGCCCGTACTTCGCCAGCAGAGCGATCTGTATGTTGCCCGTGCTGACGTAGTGCGATGCGACGACGATCGAGCCGTCGGAGGCGACCTCCATCTCCCCGTAGCCGTAGATGACGCCGTTGCGCGGCCGACCGTAGGGAGCGTGAACGTAGCCCCCGTCGCCAAACGACCGGTCCACGGCACCGCCCTCGGTGATCCTTACGAGCGCCCAGCCGGCGTAGTTCCGCCCGAAGACGATCAGCTTGCCGTCGGGCTGTTCGCCGACGTCCCAGACGGCACCGGTCCCGAACGCGGCGACGCTCGCCGTCGCGACGCCTCCGATGCCGAAGGACTCGTCGAGCTCGGCGATGCCCGGGTCGAACCCCCCACCGTCCGGTGCGGTCGTCCCGCCATCGTTCGGCCCCTCCGCGTCGGGGCCGGTGCCGGCATCCCCTTGCGAGCCCGCGGCATCTCGGCCGTCGGGATCGCCGCCGTCCTCGAGTACCCCGGCGTCTCCTCCGGCGTTGGACTTCCCAGAGCCGTCGTCCTTGCCGCAGGCGGCGGCTGCGACGAGCGCGAATAACACCCAGATGGTTCGTTGCATCTTCGAAGGGTAGCGCCGGCCGGCTCGACGATTCAAGCCGGGGCGGACGAGTCGACGCGGCGGCGTCGATCGGGAGGGAGCCGCGGGGGCCTCAGGCCTCCCAGTGGACCGCTTTGCCCGACTCGTACCAGTCGTCGAGGTAGCCCTCGTAGGTCTCCTCGATCCCGGAGCGCTTGATCTTCATCGTCGGCGTCAGGAGCTTGTTCTCGATCGTCCACGGCTCACGGGCGACGGCGAGGAACTTGAGCTTCTCGTAGCCGAGGACCTTGGCGTTGACCTCTTTGAGGAGCTCCTGGAGCTGCGCGTCGATCTCCTCACGGACGCCGGGCTGGTCGATCTTCGCGCGCACGTCCTCCGACAGGTTCACGACGGCGCAGGCGGTCGGACGGCCGATGCCGAAGACGCAGCTCAGCTCGACCGCGGAGTGGTTGTTGATGATGTTCTCGATCGGCGCGGGCGCAACGTACTTGCCCTTGCTCGTCTTGAAGAGCTCTTTGACGCGGCCGGTGATCTTGAACCGCCCTGCTTCGTCGACCTCGCCGCGGTCGCCCGTCTTGAGGAAGCCGTCCTCGGTGAACGACGCCTTCGTCTCCTCTTCCATTTTGTAGTAGCCGAGCATGTTCGACGGACTCTTGACGAGAATCTCGCCTTCTTCGCTGATCTTCGCCTCGACGTCGGGGTAGGCCTCACCGACGTAGCCGACGCGAGCGCGTCCTGGCTGCGAGGCGTGCGAGTACGCGAAGTTTTCGCTCATCCCGTAGCCCTCGAGGAGCTCGAGCCCGAGGTCGTTGTACCACTGGATGAGGTCGGCCGGGATTGGCGCCGAGCCGCTCGCCGCGTACCGAACGTGCTGCAGGCCGAGGCCGGTCAGGATCTTCTTTCGGACGATGTTGTTGAGGATCGGGATCTTGAGCAGCCGGTTCAGCTTCTTCTGCGGCATCTTCTGCTGCACGCCGAGCTGGAACTTGATCCACAGCCGCGGGACCGACACGAAGATCGTGGGCTCGGCGCGCTGCAGATCCTGCACGAAGGTGTCGAGCGACTCGGCGAAGAAGACCTTGAAGCCGTAGTAGAGGCTGTTCGAGAGCACGAGCCAGCGCTCGAGGACATGGGCGAGGGGCAGGTACGACAACATCCGGTCGTTCTCGGAGAGGCCGACGACGGGGCCGAGGCCCTTCGACGCGATCGACATTGCCTTGAAGTTGTGCATCACGCCTTTCGGCTTCCCGGTGCTGCCGGAGGTGTAGACGATGATGGCGAGGTCGTCGCCGTCGCGGACGGGCTCCCCTTCGACCGGCTCGTGTTCCTTGAGGATCGTCGACCAGTCGGTCGTGTCGCTCGCGTCCTTCGCGGTGTCGGGCGCCTGGGGCATGATCACCCGCGGCATGTCGTCGGGGATGCCCGGCGCCATCTCGTCGTAGACGTCGAGCTTGCCGACGAAGATGAGCTTCGCTTCGCAGTGCTCGAGGATGTAGCCGACGGTGTCGGCGTCGAGGGTCGGGAAGATCGCGACGCTGACGTGCCCCGCCATCCAGATGGCGAGCTCGGTGATGATGAACGACGCGCAGTTCTTGCTCACCATCGCGATGTTGCTGCCCGGCTCGAGGTCGAGCGAGTTCAGGTACGCCGCGACGCGCTTCGCCTCGTCGATCGTCCGCGCCCACGAGTAGGTCTCGACCTTGCCGCCGCTCAGCGGCTGCACCATGTACGTGGTGTCGGGCTTCGTTTTCGCGTGATGGTACGCGCGCTGCAACAAGAGTTCGTCGGGGCTGGCCATGGGTCGTCCTGAGAAAGTCTACGTCATGTGGTTGATTGCGAAGGCGAACACTCTTTACTGGAGCGCGCCGTCTGGTCAAGCCCAACCGACGCGCCGGTTTTTCCGCCGGGCACCGAAGTGGGCCTACTGCCTACTCGGGGAGCGTGATGCCGCCCGAGAACGCGTAGCTGATGTATTCGTCCATGCCGTGGACGACGATCCCGAAGGGCTCCGTCGAGTTCGCGCGGTGTACGCCCGGCGTCAGCGAGTCGACGATGGTGTACTCCCACGTCGAGGGTCCACTCACGGGGATGAACGCCTGGGTGACGGGGTTTCCATCGAACGTCACGCTCGTCCCCGTCTTCTTCACGATCGTCACGAAGTTGCGGCGGTACTGGCCCGGGACGAGAAAGACGTAGCTGTCGCGGTACTGCTCGATGGCCGGAGGCAACAGAAACGCCGGGTCGCCGTCCTCCGTCGAGCTGACCTGTCCCCCGATCATGAACTGGGCGAGCATGACGGGCTGCGAAGCGGTCAGCTCGAAGGCGGACTCCGAATAGAGTTTCTTCACCTGCCCCCGATTGAGGGTGAACGAGGCCTCGCCGTTCACGGGCGGATCGAGGGTCACCGTGGTGCCGTTCGTCCCGCCGACGACGCGGTACATCGAGAAGTCGCCCGTGATGCGCGAGAAGAACGGGGCGGCGATGTAGGTCTTGCCCCACGACTCGACGGGAAAGAGCTGTTGCTCGACGTGGTCACCCGCCTGCAGGGAGTCTTCGCAACTGTAGCTCCTGGAGAAGCGGTCGTAGCCGCAGACGCCCGTGCAGCAATCGGCGTTGTTGGTACAACTGCTGCCGTTCGACTTGCATCCGGATGGCGGCGAGGTCGTCACCGGGCCGTCGGGGACGTTGATGATCGTCGCGCCCGTGTAGACGGCGACGGGTTGGTCGGCGACGATCGTGACGCCGGAGAGGTCCCGCGTCCCTCCGTCGAAGAGTCCGCGGTTCTCCGAAAGGTGGAGCACGCTGTTCGCGGGAATCACGAACGAGTTCGTGGCGTTCGCCGCGACGTTGCCTGACGCACCGCCGCTCAGCGGCACCGGGCTCGTGACGCTGACCGTCGTGTTCTGGCTGAGCGCGACGATGTCGACCCACGTCCCGCCGGGCTGAAGCGAAGGCCAGCCGACGACGATATACTCTTTGCCGACCGCGTTGGTCGGCAGCAGGAGCGACGCATCGCTCGTCTCGCTGCCGATGCCGGGGTTGTTGAGCGGAGCGAACTGCGTCGCGATCACCGGCTTGCTCGACCGGATGACGTAGATGTTCGACGACACGCCGTTCTGGTTGATCATCGGGGTCGTCGGGAACGTCAGGACCGCGCTGTCGAGCGGTTGGATCGTCTGGTCGGCGATACCGGCGTTGAGCCCGCCGGGGCTGCTCACCTTCACCGTGACAGGCTCGTCGTCGGGGTTCGACACGACGACGGAGTGTGGGAGCGTTCGCACCCCCGACGCCTGGTTGTGGCGCATCGTGAAGTACTCGCACCCCACGTTCGACTTCGCGTCGATCAGCCCCGCGCAGCTCGCCGTGCAGACGCCGTCGACGCACGCCTCACCCATCGGACACGCGACCTGGTTCGACCACGTCATCCCGTCAGCTTCGCAAGTCTGGACGAACGTCGCGCCCGCGCAACGCGTCTCGCCCGGCATGCACATGCCGTCGTCGACGGGGATGCAGTTTCCTCGGTTGCAGACGAATCCTTCTTCGCAGACCTGTTGCGTCTGGAACATCCCCTGGACGCACTGTTCGACCGTGTTGCCGACGCAGCGACGCTCGAAGCCCTCGCACGTCGTGCCGAGGTCGGGCGGTCCCATGTCGACAGGCTCGTCGGTCCCCATCTCCTCGGGATCCTCTTCGCCCCCACCCATATCGCCCGGATCGTCGGGGCCACCGCCGTTGTTCGGCGCGAAGATGACCTTGTCCTGGCAGGCTCCCGAAATCGGGTTGTACTCCTGGTTGACCGGACAGTCCGGCGGCTCGCCGGTTCCGTCGTCTTTGTCCACCGAGTCCGAGCACGATGCGCCAAGGGCGACCGTTGCCACGACAATCCATTTCCACATTTGCTTTACCATTCAAGTCGTCGAAGGCGCGCATCCTACTCATCTTCCACCCGCAACGCGAGGTTTCTCGAACCGGGAACGACGAGCCCCGGCTTTGACGAACCGCCCCGAATCGCAGACGATGCCGTCGAGGCATCGATGGCACTCGACCTGTACAACGAATTCGAAGCGCTGATCGCCGAGCTCGTCGCGCACGAGGTCCCGTACGCCGTCGTCGGCGCGCTTGCTCTTGCGATTCACGGTGTCCCGCGAGCGACGGTCGACATCGACTTCATGGTCCCCCCCGAACACCTCGATCTTGCTAAAGCGGCGGCAGCGAAGGCAGGCTATACAGCTCCGGCCGCTCCCATGAGGTTTTCGTCCGGCGTGACCGTCCATCGCGTGACGAAGTTCGTCGGAAACGACTTCCTGACGGCCGACTTCCTTCTCGCCGAGGGACCGCTCGACCCGATCTGGAACGACCGACTCGAGATCGAAACATCCGGCGGCACGATCACGACCCTGACCCGCGAGGGCCTGATCCGTATGAAGTCGCTGAGTGGACGATTGAAGGACATGGCGGACATCGAGGCACTGCGCTCCGATGAGAATTGATGTCGACATGAGCCCTGCCGCTGTGTCCTCGCGAATCCGCGAGGCATGCCGGCTCTCCGACACATTGCCGCGCCTGCGTCCTGAAATGACTCCGGAGGCCGTCACGAGCCGGCTGCGACGAGTCTCCCAACTTCGAGATCTTTGCCAGCGCCTTGGCGATCTCGCGGTCGAGTAGATTGTCGACTTGAACGGCCTCGCGAGGTGGGTTCATCCGATCGCATGTAGGCTCCGAGTGGTGTGGGGCTTCGGGTGTTGGACGGGGTCAGGGGGCGCGTACCTCGTATCTTTCAGCCCCGGACGGCATGATATTAGGAAGGGACCTCCGACGGCGAGGAAGTAGAGCCGGTGTCCGACGATCCAATCTGATGTTGGGTTTGAGAGTAGCGCGTTAGGCCTGTGTAGGCCGCAGACCGACGGTCGGCGCCCGCCACACTCAGTTGCAGGCGCTGTCGTCCCGGGTTCCCTCGGCCACCTGGATCGGCGAGACGCAATCGAAGACGACGCGCTCCTCCCCCTCCGGGACTACCTGGGCGCAGACGGGGACCACCAGCGTCGGGAAGTTCTCGGCGTTCGACTGCACGACGACCGCAGCCATGTCGGCGGGCCCCGGCTCGGTACGGTCGTAGGTGACGCGGAGCGCGGCGTCCTCGTCGCGCGTCGGGACCGCGGGGACCGGTCCCTCCAGCGAAAACTGGTCGCTTCCGACGATGCAGACCTCTTCGATCTCGATGTTGGTGGACGCGGTCTGCAACAACAGCACCCATTCGAACGGGACGCGCTCGGAAGTTCCCGGGTCGGGTGCTTCGTCGCCGAGCGGCCACATCTGGCCGAGCCGCGCCGGGCTCTGGTGCGGGAAGATCTCGAGCGCCCCTTCCTCTTCGTCGCCGCCGCGGCAGCCGGTCAAAATGACCGCGGTCAGTATCAACAGCGAGAGGTGTTTCATGGCGACTCCGTTCACTGCGTCTGGAAGAAGAAGGGATAGCGAATCTCGACTTCGCCGCCCTTCGGTTTGGGGAACTTCATCGACTTGATGACGCCGATGACACACTTCGAGGTCGCGGCATCGTTCAGGGTGCTGGCGACTTCGCTTACCGAGCGGACCGACCCGTCCGTCTTTACGGTCCATTCGAACGTCACCTTACCCGACAGGCCGGGCTTCTTGGCGAGCTGCTTCTCGTAGCACCGCAGGATCTTTTGCTGGTGCTTGGAAATGACGCCATAGACCTCGGCCTTCGACAGCGAGCCCTGGACGCGGGCGAGCGCTTTGGTGGCGCGGACCTTTCCGCGGACCTTCCCCTCGGACTTGCGCTTCTCGAGCTTGCCGGTGCCACCGTCGACCCCCTTCGTCAGGTCGCCGATCTTCTTGGAGCCGCCGCGTCCGACGTTGACCTCGTCACCTTCGATTGCCGCGATCGTTCCCGCGACGCGGAGCGAGGACGGCTGCCCGGGCGACTTGATCGCGTCGATGTTCGTGACCGTGTCCGCGACCGTCTCGCCCTCGCCGATCACGCCGGTCTTGAGCGCGGCGACGAGCGAATCGGCCCCCGATTCTTCCTGCTTGGTGGGGCGCTCTTTCAGCCGCTTTTCGAGCTTCTTCCGCACCGACTTCGGCACCACCGGTTTCTGCTCGGTGGGGTCGACCTTGCGTTCGGTCGGCTTCGACGGAGCTTTCGGCTTCGGAGGTGTCGGCTTCGGCTTCGGTTTGGGCGGCTTCTTCTCTTCCGGCGGAGGCTTCGGCTTCTCGAGCGTCCCTTCGGCGAAGACCTCCACGGTAGGCTCGCGGTCGATCGTCATGCTGAGGCCCATCGACTCGGTCAGCACGACCGAGCCGAGCCCGATGATGTGCGCCAACACCGAAATGCCGAACGCTGCGACGAACGGGCGGATCCACTCCCGCGGATCCTGACGCCGCACCTTCGCCGGGACGTCGGGCGGTCGAAAGTAGCGGATGAGGTAGGTCGCGCCGTTCTTCTCGATCGTCGCCTGTTCGCCGAAGCGGAGCCGGAACTTCCCGGGGGACGACGGGATCAGCTCGAGCTCGCTCGACTCCATCCGGATCGTGCCTTCCGTCTCCCCCTCGTAGCTGACGGTGGTCTTCTTGCCGCCCGACTTCACGACCAGGCCCTGGTCGCTGAACTTGCGCGAGAGTCCGGAGAGTACCGCGTTCGCCGTGACGACGCCGTCGACCAGCTTGATCACCTCGACGACGGTGTGCTTACCGCCGGCATCCGCCTTCGACGCGTGCGTGATGACCGCTTCGATCGGGAACGGTTCGAAGAACGGGAGGGCGTCGTCGCCGTCGTCGTCGATCTGGTTGTGTCCCGCAGGAGCCGGCATGATACGCGAACCCGCGTCCTCGGCCATCACCGGACCGGGAGCGCCGTGAGCGTCGAGGTCGGGGAACGCGTCATCGTCGTCCTGCAGCTCCTCCATGACGTCCGGGCCTAGCGACAGCGCCGGATCGGTCATCGGCGCGGGAGCCGGTTTCACGTTCGGTGGGAGCGTCTTGTCGTAGAGTTCGAACTCTCCGTATCCCGCCTGCGCTGGCGGCGCGGGCTCCTCGTACTGATGGAAGCGGTCGGCGATCGGCGTCGTCGCCCGCATCTCCTCCTCGGCCTCGTCGAGGTCGTACTCGTAGAGCGACTCCGAGATCTGGATCGACGGCTCCGCGCGGTCTGGCAAGGTGTCCTCGGGGGAAACCGAGGCGACGCGTTGAGGCACCGTGGTCTCCGGCACCCCGCCCGCCGACGAAACCCCGAGGGGCTCGTCGAGCGCCGCCTCCCCCCGAAGAAGCTCCCGGAAGAGTTCCACGGCGCGATCCGAGTCCTTGTCGACCACCGCCCTCAACGCCTCCGACCAGGCAGAGCGCTGTTGTCCGAAGAGCTCGTTGACGATCGGCGAGAGCTCGGCGCTCCCCATCAGGTGCAGCGCGGGGAGGACGCCGACCTCGAACGCGTCGAGCAGCTCCACCCCATCGGCGTACCGGTTGTCGACCGACTTCGAAAGCGACCGGGCGATGAGATCGTCGAGGGCCGGGGGGACGTCGGGGTTGACGCTTCGAACCCGGGGAACTTCCGAGGCGGCGATGCGCTGCGTCCGCTCGAACGCCGCGCAGGGACCAAAGAGCGGCCGCCCCGTGAACAACTCCCACGCGATCGCCCCGACCGAGTAGACGTCGCTTCGCTCCTCCCGGTCGCCGGCGATCGCCTCGGGAGCGTAGTAGCGCCAGAGTCGCTCTGGCATCTCTTCGGCTTCGATCGGGCGCTTCAGGATCTGGAGCCCGGCGTCGACGACCTGCACCCCCCCACGATAGTCCACCAGTACCGAGCCCGGCGTCAGCGCTCCGTGGACGACCCCGACCGGCTTTCGGTCGGCGTCGGTCAGCCCGTGCAGCGCGGCGAGCACCTGGATCACTCGATGCAGGATCCCGGCGCTCGCCTCCACCGGGAGGAGGAGCCCCGTCTGGTTGATGTGGCGCTGGTGGAGCGACGCGAGGGCCTCGGCGGGCGAAGCCGCGCGCAGCACCATGTAGTCGTCGTCCTGCTTTCCGTGGCTCAGGATCGGCAGCAGGTAGCGGTTGGTCACGTTCGAGGCGCGGCTGACCTGCCGATGCAGGACGATCGTCTCGCGCATCGACGTCCGGCCGTTCGGGATGCGCTTCACGAAGGCGAGCGGAGGGACGCCTGGGTCGCGGCGCACGGCGCGCGCGAGCCAGGTCTCCCACAGCCCATCGTCGGAGAGCTTCCCGAGAAGCTCGAAATCTTCGAAGCGCAGGTTCATCGCATCATCCGGTGACCGCGGTCATTTACCGGATTTCTTCTCCTCTTTGGTGGGATTCTTTTCGGACTCCTGGTCCTGTCGGCCCTCCGATTCCCGCTCCTCGTCGCCCGACTTCTTCCGGGCCCGCTTCGTGCGCTCTTCCTCGGCGGCGAGGCGCGCCTTGCGAGCGTCGCTCTGCTTTGCGCGAAACTCCTCGGCGGAGGCGTCGCCGAGCGTCGAGCGGACCGTGTCGTCGAGATAACTCGTGCGACGTTTCACCATCGACGGAAGCGGCCTCGTCTCGCGTTGAAACAGGAAGACGGCGCCAGACGCACGCTCGCCTCGGATCAAGCGGGCGTCGAACTCCATGCGGCGTCCGCGCTTGATGTTGGAGGTCGCCGACTCCGCGGTCGTCGCCTCCGCACCCTCTTCCTCGCCTTCGGCACCCGCCTCGTCGGCAGTCGCCTCGGTCTCTTCCTGCTCTTTGTCCTTCTTCTTGGACTGAGCCGAGGCAGCGTCGACCGAACCGAGGACGACGAAGAGAGCGAGGAGCTGGATGGCGAGGAAACGGAGCATCGGTCTCACTTCTTCATGATGGCGAGTCGGTACTTCACGAAGCCGGAGAGGGCGGCCGAGCGAAGCACGAGGTAGATGGTGTCGTAATCGAGCGACTTGTCGGCCTGCACGACGATGACGGCATTGTCCTCCCCCGTCTCCTCGTCGACCGCGACGTCCTTGACGACCTCGTAGCGCTTCTTCAAGAGCGCCACGAGCTCGGGGATCTCGCCGGAGTCGTAGCTCGCGGCTGCGAACTTTCCGTCGGTGAGCGGGACGATCGTCTCGCGATCCACGACGAGCGCGGTCGGTGTGATCGCGATGTCGACGGCGGGTTTGAGCACCGAGCGCGCGGTCGAGTCGGGAAGCTGGACCCCCTCCTGAAGCTTGAAGTCGTAGTCCTCGGCTTCGAAGCTCACGATGAGGAAGATCAGAATGATCGTGAACATGTCGAGGAGCGACGTGAGCATCAGGCCCGCCGGCTTCATCGGTCTGGAGTAGCGGGATCTCACGGCTCCTCCTCCGACCCTTCCTCGGGAGCTTCGACCTCGCCGAACTCGTCTGCGCCGCCTTCTTCGGGGAGCGCGCCGTCCTCGACGCCAGCACCGTCTTCTGGCGCGGGCGCCGCGGGTTGCTCGGTCACGAGCTTGGAGAAGATCGTGACGGGAAACAGCTCGCGAAAGATCGGCTCTCCCTTCGGTCCGACCCGTCCGGTGTCCTTCTCGCGGGTGGCGTCCAAGACGCGGACGAGCTCCTGGTACTGGAGGTCACCGTGCGGAATGACCGTCAGCGTGTTGCTCTCGGGGTAGGTGGTCTTCAGCGATTCGAGCTTTGCCTGCAGCGCGCCGATGTCGTGCGTACCGCCGCTGTTCGGGAACGTCTGCGCGAGGTCGTCGAGCTCCTCGGGGGTGAGCGAGACGCTGTCGCAGGTCAGTCGCATCTCGTCCTCCTCGACGACGAGGTTGACGAGGACGGTCTTGGGCGTCTTCGGAACGTCGGATTCGGTCGGGTTGTGCGTCGGCAGCGAGGTCGGGATGACGCCGATCTGGAAGAACGTGGCGCCGAGCAGCAAGAACGGGATCAGCACCATGAACAGGTTCATCACGGGGATGACGTTCAGGTCGGGTGCTGCCTCGTTCACCGATCTCTTGTAGCGATCGAACAAAGTCGAGTCCTCAGCGCTGCGGGTTCTGCGGTCGTTCGCCGCCGCGAGCCGCTCCGAGGATCGCCACGAAGATCGCGCTCGCCCCGGCTTCGACCTCGAGGAGCAGGTTCTCGGATCGCTTCGCGAGGATGTAGTGGAAGAAGAGGAGGGGCACGGCGACGCTGATCCCGAATGCGGTCGTGTACATCGCCTGCGAGATACCAGCGGCGAGGGCTTCCTGACGTTCGGCTGCCGAGGCGGCCGCGACGCTGGTGAATGCCATGATGAGGCCGAAGATCGTCCCGAGCAGGCCGAGGAGGGTCGCGATGTTCGCCATCACGGCCATCAGCGCGACGCGCTTGTTCACCGCGGGGATCTCACCGAGCATCTCGGTCTCCATCGCACGCTCGATCTCCTTGTCGCGCCGGTTGGCGCGAAGGATCGCGGCTCGGGCGACGGGGATCAGGGGGTGCTTGCTGTTCACCTGGCACGCGTCGAGGGCTTCTCGGAACCGCGCCTGCTCGATCAAACCGACGATCCGTTTGGTGAACTCCCTCGAATTGAGCTGCCGGCGAATGTAGAGGTCGAACACTCGCTCGAAGAACAGCATCACGCCGATCAGCGAGACGACGAGGATGACATACATCATCCATCCGCCGTCGTTCAGATAGCTCGTGAGGACGTTCGACTCCTCCGAGGTTGCTGCAAGGATTGGAAACATCGCATGCCTCTGGGGTGGGGCGTGTGGCTCTTTTCGTACGGAGCGCGCTGAATTTATCACACGTTCCGTGGGTGCGGTAGAAACCGGCGTCACCGCCTGGCCGCGAGTCCGCTTGATCGCAAGTTCGAGTCGTGGTTCAACGAGGTTCCCCGCAGTTCGAGGACCCCCCGATGCAGAGTTTGTTCGAAAAGGTCGACCGATTCGTCGCCGGAGCCGAGAGCGATCTCGTCGAGCTGCGCCGCGGGCTCCATCGTGAGCCCGAGCTGTCCCACGAGGAGTTCGAGACGACTCGCCGGATGGCGCGCAGGCTGGTGGACGCGGGGTTCGACGTGCGGATCCGGCCGGAGGGGACGGGATTCTTTGCCGACCACGCGTCACCCGGCTTCGATCCAGAGCGCCATCGTACCGTCGCGATCCGATGCGATCTCGATGCCCTCGCCATCGAAGAGCAGACCGGGCTGGAGTTCGCGAGCCAGAAGAGAGGTGTGATGCACGCGTGCGGGCACGACGTCCACATGTCGTGCGCGTTCGGCGCCGCGACCGCGCTCGCGCATGCGATCGATCAGGTCGAAGGCCGCATCCGCGTGATCTACCAGCACGCCGAAGAGGTCGTCGGAGGGGCGGACGAGATGATCGAGTTCGGCGCGATGGAGGGGGTCGATGCGATCATCGCTCTGCACGTGGACCCCGAGCTCCCCGTCGGCTCGATCGGGGTCCGGGCGGGGGCGTTCACGGCCTCGTTCGACGAATTCAACTTCGAGATCACCGGTAAGTCGGGCCACGGTGCGCGTCCCCACCACTGCGTCGACCCCGTCTACGTCCTGACCCAGTTGGCGAATGCGCTCTACAACGCCGTCGGTCGCTATGTCGACGCGCGCGACCCGATGGTTCTGTCGATCGGAATGATCTCGGGTGGCGTCCAGCCGAACGTCATCCCCGGGGTCGCGAAGATGAGCGGCACGGTCCGGACCCTCACGCCCCATAACCGAGCCAAGATCCAACCGCTGCTGGTTCGGATCGCCGACGGGATCTGTGCTGCCCACGACGCCACGTACGACCTGGACCTCGTGCGAGGAGCTCCTGCAATCGTCAACGACCCCGCGATCACCGAGACGATCGCCGAGGTCGGTCGCGAGATCCTCGGCGTCGAGCAGGTCACGCACATTGCGCTGCCGTCGATGGGCTCGGAGGACTACTCCTACTACCTCCAAGAAGCACCCGGAGCGATGTTCCGGCTCGGGATCGCCCGTGAGGATCAACCGAAGTACTTCCTCCACTCGGCCCATCTCGCGCCGGCCGAAGAGGCGATCACGATCGGCGCACGGATCCTCGCGAGGGCTGCGCTGCGGCTACTGGCCGAGGCCGACGACGTAACAGTCGGATAGCGGCTCGGGGCCGTTGGGCTTCGCCCAAGCCCACAGGGGATTCTCCCCTGGACCCCGAAGTTTCACCCTCGATTCGCACGGCTCCGTCGGACGAACTCAACGAGTTGCGACGTCCCTGAAGGAAAATTCGCGGTTCCAAGGATGCAATCCTTGGTGGGGTGTGGGGCAAAGCCCCCCGGTGTTCGGCCAGAGTGACCGCTGCGGTTTAAAGAGCTTCGGCTCAAGAATAGGCGGCTAAAAGCCGCTCTCGGATACGAAGATGCGGGGGGTGAGGGAGAAGACGTCTTGGGTGAGACGTTTCATGGGTGAGACACCAGGTCGCACAATGTCTGGCGTCACGAAGGGAGATGAAGCAGTTGGCAGGTAGGCTGGCGGAGAGCCAGCTTGATACCTTGACTAGCCTCCCAGGGGAGGTTTCCCCACGACTGGGAGCAGATAAAGAAGCGTTGGCGAATTCTCCCTCATCCTCCGCATCTTCGAAGCCGCGAGCGGCTCGTCCGAGTTCTATGATGTTCTGAAACGTTTCTGGCGACAGTGTAGGATAATGTAGGACGCCCGTCAATCTCGTCCCTTCTCGCCGCCCCTTTTTGTCGTCGTGATTACTGCTTTTTCTTCAGTTTCGAGAGGTTACGCTCGATCGAACCCTCGAGTTCCGCGTCGCCCGCGCGCCGGGCCTTGATCAGCCCCTTCTCCAACGCGGCGATCGCCTTGTCCCGCTCGTCGGTTTTCAGCTCCGCACTCGCCAGTGCGTTGTAGGCCCACGCCTGCGAGTAGGCGTCGTCGCTCTCTTCGGCGTCGGCGATCAGCTTGGGGAGCGTCATCTTCGCGCCGTAGTAGTCGTTCTCGGCGAGCTGTCGCTGCACGAGCTGAATCCGGAGCTGCACGAGGAGCGGCACGGTGAGGGCGTCGGGCACGGTGATCATGGCGATGCCTCTCTCGAAGGTCGCTCGTGCGGCGTCGACCTGGTCCTTCGAGTCCGCCTGCATCTTGCCGAGCCGGAGGTACGCTTCCGCGGCCTGTCCTCGGCGTCCGAGCGAGGTCCATTCCCGGGCCGCCTGTTCGAGCATCGTTCTGGCTTCGTCCCGCTTCTCCTTCGGCATCGTGACGGCGACGTTGTAGACGGTCGCGGCATGCATCTGGCGGTAGGACAGATCCTGGTACGAGATCTCCTCGACGTCCTGCAATGCGTTCCGGCAGACGAGATAAGCCCCGTTGGACTCGAGCTGTACCTCCACCTGGCACAGGTTCACACGCTGCACGGCGAGCTCGCGGGAGTCCACCGACGAGCTGGCGACGTCTTCGCTGAGCGTCTTGATTGCGGCGCGGTAGCGGTCACGAGCGGCGACCCAGCTCTTGTTCGCCTGCGCGACGCGTGCGCCGAGAATCTGGGCCCGTGAGGCGAGCGCCGGGGCTCCCATCTTGCGGAACCGGTTGCTCGCGTCGTCGCACGCCGCAAACGCCTGCGCCATGTTTCCGGCGTTGGCTTGATGCTCGCACAGTCCGAGCTGAACGTTGGCGATGAGGGTCGGGCTGCCGACCTCCTTCGCCATCGAGAGGGCGCGGTCCATGTCGGCCAGAGCTCGCGCGCCGTTGCCGGCGTTCGATGCCTGCCGTCCGTTCAGCGCGTACGCCGTGACGAGCGCGGGGCGGTTCTTCATGTTCCGAAGCAGGAGGACGAGGCCGTCGAGCTCACGCTCCGCTTTCCCCCACTGCCCGAGGTTCTGGTAGGCCTGAGCGAGCCGCAGCCGGTGCCGAGCCTGCGCGGGGAGAGAATCGGAGATCGCGAACTGTTTCTCGGCGGCCTGCAGCGTCGCCAGAGCCCCCCGGAAGTCGCGAGCGCGCTCCTGGAGCTCGGCGGATTTCGCGAGCGCCGTCCCGACGAGGAGAGCTCGCCCCGTCTTCTGCAGCTTCTCGAGGTCCGCCCGGTAGACCGTCTCGCTGGGCGTCGATTTCCCCTGCACCTGGCGAACGAACCGAAGGTTGATCCGGCAGAGCGCCGCGAAGACCTGGTCGTTCTGCTCGTTCGCCGAATCGACGCAAGCGTTGAGGGTCGACTCCGCGGCGCCGAACTGTCCACGAGAGGCTTCGATGTGGCCGAGCGTCAGCATCAGGCGACCGACGGCGTGGTCGAGCTTCAGCGCCTTCGCGCGCTTCATCGCGTCCCGAACTTGTTTTTCGGCCGGCGCGTACTCACCCTGCTCCCAGAGCAAAGAAGCGAGCTCCAGCGAAGCCTGGGCACCGGTGATCGACTTCGGGCCCGCCTGTTTCAGTGCGTCCTCGTAGGCCTCGGTCGCCGTCTCCCAGTTGCCGGACGCGTAGAGCTCTTGCGCCGACTGGAGCGCCAACCGAGCCTCCGTCTCACCCGCCGCCGCGGACGTCGGGACGCCGAGTGTGGCCGCGGCGAGCAGCGCGATCAGGATTGCATTCTTCATGGTGGAGACCGAGCTTTATTCGGCCTTCAGAGTACAGAAATATGGACGGCGTCGCGAGGAGAAGTAGGGTAGGGCCCATGCGGTCGAGGATAGAACAGCTCAAACTCGATGCCGCGTCGCGCTCCATCGTGCGACGTTGGCCCCACGCCGTCCTGACCCCGGAAGGATTCGTCATCCCCGAGTTCGTGCGGGTCACCGAGGACGCTTCTCTCGACGCCTGCGTCAGCGAAGAAGGGGTCGCGTTGAGGCCCCGGTTGCGGGGGAAGGTCGGCTGGGAGAGCCAGCGGCGCCAGCTCTTGGAATACATCGAGTGCGCCTTCGACGTTTCTCTGCAACAGGAGAACGACGCCATCGCGCTCGATGAAGAATGGGGCGATTTCACCGTCTGGTGTCGATGAGCGAAGGGGTTGGCCAAAGTTTGGCCACCGATGGTAAAAAGGCCCCGGCAGCGAATTCTCCCCCCTTCGACGGACGTACCACGGACCCATCGTGACCGAAGAAACCGAAGAATCGGAGATCGTGAGGCGCGCCCAGGAGGGTGATCGCGAGGCGTTTCGAGAGCTCGTCGACCGCTACCAGCGGAAGGTCTACTCGATCTGCTACGGGATGTTGAAGAACCGAGACGACTCCCTCGACGTGTCGCAGGAAGTCTTCGTCAAGGTCTACCGCTATATCGGCAAGTTCAATCACCAGTCGAGCTTCTACACGTGGCTCTACCGGATCACCGTCAACATGTGCATCGACCACATCCGCAAGGCCAAAAAGGCGCGGAGCGTGGAGTACGACGACGGAATCGGTGGGCGCGACGAAGTCGTCGGCGGCGAACACATCATGCCGTCGACTCTCGGTTTGAACCCCGACGAGGTCTACGGGCGAAAAGAGCTGCGTCAGAAAATGCTCGAGGCGCTCGACACGCTGTCGGAGAAGCACCGCGTCATCCTCATCATGAGAGAGGTCGATGGACTGTCGTACGAGGAGATGGCGGATGCGCTGAACATCTCGAAGGGGACGGTGATGAGTCGGCTCTTCCACGCGCGCCGCTACTTCCAGCACGCGATCGAGGAGTATCTCAAAGGGGATCTCAAGGTCGTCTGATCGGGATCGACGAAGCGAACGTTGAATATGTCTGGGGTGTGAGCGTCTAGCCCATCGAGGAAAACACGCTCACCGAGAACAAGACAAATGACCAAGCATTTGACCACATCGGAGCAGACGTTGCTCCAGCGTTACTACGACGGGGAGGCCGCCGAATCGGAGGTCTCTCAGGTCGAGACGCTGTTGAACGATTCTGCGACCGCGCGCGTCTTCATGGCGGCGTTGGAGGAGATCACGGAGGCCACGCGGGTGGCTGCCGAAACCGCGTGGGAAGGAGCGGACGCTCCCTCCCCCGAGGTGGTCGCCCGAACTGCCGCCGAAGCTGCCGAAATGTCGACCCTCCCCCTCGAAGATCTCGCCCCCCTGTTGGAGCGCTTCTGGGACGGCGAAGTCGTCCCCGAAGAGATGGCGGCCGTCTCGGCCCTGCTTCAGGAGCGAGACGACGTCGCGGACTATCTAGCGGCGCTGGAAGAGGTGCGCGATTCCGTCCGCGCCTCGCACCAGGTGGCGGTGGAAGCGGTCTCGTTCGACGGTTTTTGGGACGCTCTAGAAGGGCGGCTCGACGAGGAAGACGCATCGTTCGATGCCGAGCAGCATCGCGTCCTCCTCTATCGATTCCATGACGGCGAGGTGAGCGAGTCCGAGCGCCAGCGCGTGAACGGCTGGATCGCGGCCGGCGAGCCGCAGGTCGTCGCCACGCTCGAAGCGCTCTCCGAGTTGCAGCTCGCGGCCACCGTTGCGCTGGAATGCGCTCAGGAGTCGGTCGACTTCGCGCACTTCTGGCACGAAGTGGAGGAGGGGATCGACGACGCCATCGAGGACCAAGGCGAGAACGTCGTCTCGATCCAGCGCCAGAAGCGCGAACGACGGCCGGTCTTCGGAGACTACCGCCAGGCGATGTTCGGGGCGGTCGCGGCAATTCTCTGCGTCGCCTTCGTCGCCGGTCTCTTCAAGAAAGAGTTGTTTGGGCCGACCGAACGCGTCATCGTCGAGAAGACGGTCGTGATCGTCGACAGCGTCGAGTACCAGCCCGGTTTGTCCGGGATGGTGAACAGCCCGATGCAGCCCGTCTCGGCTACCACGGTCGAAGCGGCCGACGGCAGCGTCGCCCCCGAAGAAGCGGAGCCTACCGTCATCTGGCTCATCGACAGCGAACCTACCGAACCCGCCGAAGACGCGGTCGAGGAAGGTGCCGAAGGCGACGAGCCCGCGGAAGACAGCCAGCCCACGAATCAGGAGGATGAGCAGCCGATCTGACCCCGGAGGCTCGAGGACCCAATCATGCGTACGGCACTCAACATCTTCATTGCGCTGCTCACTCTGGGGACCCTTCTCGGGTTCTCCCCGCAAGCGCACGCCGAGGCTATCACCGTGGAGGTTCGCTCGATCAAGGCGACCACCGGCGGCGACGACTTCGACCAACGCCTCAGCCATCTGAAAGGACAGCTGGTCAAAGCGTTCCGCGGGTATTCGTCCTTCCAGCAAGTCGGCAAGCGGGTCCTACGCATCAAAGAAAACAAGGAGAAGTCCGCCCCGCTGCCCAACAACAGCTCGCTCACCCTCGCGTTCCACGGGATGGCGGGGAGCCTCGTGAAGCTCGGCCTCTCGATCGCCGGCAAGATGAGCACCACCTTACGGGTCTCACCCGGAAGCACGTTCTTCCAGGCCGGGATGGACTACGAGGACGGAATATTGATCCTCGCCATCACGGTGAAGTGACACGCCATCATGGTGAAGTGACGACGCCCGGCCGACTTGGCCGGGCTTTTTCATGCCCGCCCGAAAGGGCAATTTGCCGCTGACCTCCTCTGGGTCTACATTGCGGCTCCATGGCAACCCGCTCTCAAAAATTCAAGCTGGGGGTTTTCCTCACCGTCGCCGGCGTCCTGTTCGTCGTGACAATCGCCGTGTTTGCGGGGATGCAGATGTTCGCCTCCCAGGACCGCTATCACGTATTGTTCGAGGAGAGCATCAGCGGTCTCGAGCTCGGTTCGCCCGTGAAGCTTCGCGGCGTGCGCGTCGGCGAAGTGACGAAGATCCGACTCAACCCCGACAACGTCGAACAGGTGCAGGTCACGATGCTTCTGGCAGGGGACACGCCGGTGAAGCAGGACACCGCGGCTCTCGTGCAGATGCAGGGGATCACGGGACTCAAGTACATCGAGCTCTCCGAAGGGACGCGTGATTCGAAGCCACTCGAGAAAGGGGGGTACATCAAACCCGGCGAAAGTCTCGTGTCGAAGGTCTCCGATCGGGCGGACTCGCTGAGCCTCAAGGTCGACAAGATTCTCGACAACATGCTGGTGTTGACCGGTGAACAGAATCAGAAACGGATTGGGTCGACGCTGGCCCACGTCGAGAGCATGGTACGGACGATCGACGAGATGTCGGCGAACTTGAACATGATGATCAAGCAGTTGAACGAGCTGCTGACGGAGAACCGCGAACCGATCCGCAACGTGCTGGCCAACGCCGACGACACCACCGAGCGCGTCAACACGCTCGTAGGGAACGCCAACTCGCTCATCGTCGATCTTCGGGGTGTCGTGGAGGGGGTTCGGCTCGAGAAGACGATCGCCGGGATCGACGAGACCAACAGCATGATCCAGAAACAGTTCGCCGACCTCGACCTGCGCACGACGGTCACCAACGTCAGCCGTACTCTCGCGGGGCTTCAGTTGGTGATGGCCGAGCTGACGAAGCTGATGGGGCAGAATCAGGACGAGTTACGGGCCGCGATGTACAATCTACGTCTGGCGACTCAGTCGATAAAAGAGTTCAGCCGCTCGGTGGAAGAACAACCGTCGTCCCTGATCTTCGACTCGAAACCGAAGCCGCGGAAGCTCCCATGACAGCCCGATACGCTCTCTTGATCGCGCTCGTCGCCACGGCCGCCGGGTGCGGCAGCCGCCCCGACATCCGGTACTACCGCCTCTCCTACGACCTGGATTCGTTGCCGACCGCGAGCGAGTCGTCCGACGTGGTCCTCGCGATCGGCAACATGGTGGGGGACTCGGCGTACGAGGATCCTCGCATCGTCTACCGCACCAGCCCGTACCGGCTGGACTACTACTACTATCATCGCTGGACCTCTCCTCCAGGCGTGATGGTGGGGGATTTCCTGCGCGACGCCTACGATCGCACCGGCTATTTCAAGACCGTGGTGTCGGGTTTCGCGCCGGAGGCGCCGGTGATCCTGACGGGACGCGTCGCGGCCTTCGAAGAGGTCGACGTCGAGACCCGGAAGTGGATCGCGCGAGTGAAGCTCGAGCTGCAGCTTCGCGATGCTCGGACGGGCGATATCGTCTGGTCGCGGACGATCACCGAAGAGGAACCGGTGAAGACCCTGACGCCGGAAGGGTTGGCGGAAGCGATGAGCGAAGCCACGACCACGATCGTGGCGAACACGGCGCCGGAGTTCGTCGAAGTGGCGCGTCGGGTACGGGAGCGCGGCTCCCGCGAAGACAAGCGCGAAGAGCTCCTCGATTCGCTCGACGGATCGCGCGGGTCTTCGCTGGGAGAGTGAGGATGCTCTACGTCGCTCACCGCGGCATGAACCGCCGTGCCCTCGAGAACACGATCCCTGCCTTCGAGCTGGCGAAACGATACGCCGACGGGGTGGAGCTCGACGTGCAGCTAGCTCGTTGCGGGACCCCCGTCGTGTTTCACGACGACCACCTGGCCCGCATCTTCGGCGTCCCTGGTACGACCGAGGACTACTCCGCGGAGGAGCTCGGTCGATTCGAACCTCGACCCGCCGACGACTATCCATGCCCGGGAGGGGAAGACTGGACACCCAGCACCGAGGAGCGGATTCCGACCCTCGCCGCGGTCCTCGACCTGCTCGGGAGCGAGATGTTCGTCAACGTCGAGATCAAGGCGCCCCGGATCCGGCGGAAGACGCCGACGGCGGCGGTCGCGGAGATGCTCGCCGCGCGTTCGGGAAACTACATCGTGTCGTCGTTCAACCCGGTGGAGCTGGCGCGGTTTCGTCGCCTGCTCCCGACGGTTCCGATCGGATATCTCTTCGATCCCGGTTCCAATCTGGTCCTGCGTCAGGGTTGGCCCGCGCCAGTGCTCGGGATCGGAGGCCTCGAAGCGGTCCATCCCAACTGGAAACTCGTCTCGCGCGACATGGTCGAGCGAGCGCACGCACGCGGATGGAAGGTGAATGTCTGGACGGTGAACGATCCCGAGCGCGCCGCCTGGTTGGCTCGCGAGGGGGTCGACGCGGTGATCTCGGACGTCCCCGATCTCGTGCGGGCGTGACGTCAGTCGCCCGGAAGATTGGCTTCGAGCGAGTCGTCGAAGCCGAAGTACTCCACCTGGTGAAGTAGATAGATGACCCGCATCACGAACTCCTCGTTCTCCGCGGGGTTCTTGCTCTTCAGAGCGTCGATGCTGTCACCCGGTTCGAAGCGCTTGATCACGCCGAGTGCCTTCGAGGTGAGTCGAAGCTCGTCGATCGACATGTCGGGCTTGAGATCCTTGTAGAGTCGTACGTGTGTTCGGCCGTCGTAGCGGGCTCGAATCTGCTCGAGTGGAATGCGTTCGAGGCAGCCCTCGACGATCGTGCGGTAGCTGTCGATCCCGAGCGGATAGCCGTGAGTCTGGGGCTGCTGGTTTTCGTAGTAGCCCCACTTTCCGTTTCGCCAGGTGAAGACCTCCAGGATCTTCTCCCGCATCTGCTCGGAGAGGTGCGTGAAGACTTCGTGTGCTGGGATGGCGCCGGTCGCGACCAGCGCATCTCCGAGTCGGCCGCCCCATTCGGAGAGTCGGGCCAGGCCGTCTTCGAGTTCTTCCTGCGTGATGACGCGCCGCTTGAGGAGAAAGTAGCCGAGGAGCTCGTCTTCCCGGTTCGAGTCGACGAGGATCGGCTCCCCCTCTTCGAAATAGATCGACTTCTCGATCCCTTCGAAGGCGACCTGAAGTCGGCCAGTGGCGCTGGTTCGATGGAGGCGAGCGAGCAGTCTCGCGAGGGACGTCTTCTGGAAGGTGCCGTCGTATGCGGCGTACTGCTGTTTCAGTGCGGCGATCTGGTGGGTGCTCCGAACGTCGTCCGACGCCTGGGGCGCTGCGGGCGGAGTCTCGATCATCGGGGAGCTCACCTCCTCGAGAACACCCGCGGCGGGTTCGCTCGACGGCTCGTCGAGGTCGCTCGCTTCCGACGGAGCGTTGACGGGGGCGACTCGTGGGCCTTTGACGTCCAGGCTCGGCACGTCGAGCTCCGAGACCTCGCTCAGCCGTTGCCATTCTTCGTCGTCGATCGAGACGCGTTCGCCGTCTTCACGGTTGCGGTCACGCAACAGTGTGGTGAGGGTTTCGAGAGTCATCGGTCCATAGACGAGCCCGCCCGCGTCGCGGTAGCGGTATCGTTCGTCGGCCGCTTCGGAGGGCTCGCTCGCCTCGGGGGAGACCCGGATTCCACGGGGTGGAGACAACTGCGGCATGCGCGCCGGGATGCGGACGTTCGCCGCGGCGAGTGCTTCGGCGGTCGACATGTCCGGGTCTTTGAGCCTGCGGCTCTTGGCGGCTTCGATCTCCTCGGCGAACAACCGTCGCATGAAGTTGGAGAGATGGCTGCCGTTGACCTTGATGCGATGCTGGTAACAGAAGTCGACGAGGGCCTGGTAGAACTCTCCGGCGGTCTGGAATCGCTCTTCGCGATGCTTCGCCAGCGCCTTGCGGACGATCTGGGCGAGCCCCATCGGGAGGGGACCAGCTTTCTCGAGGCTCTCCTCGATGTCCGCGTCGCGGACCTTGAGCATGACGTCGAGGTCGCTGCTTCCGATGAAGAGCCGGCTCATACTGACGGCTTCGAAGAAGACGATTCCGGCCGAGAAGATGTCGCTTCGCCAGTCGATCTGTTCGCCGACGACCTGCTCGGGGCTCATGTAGCCGACTTTGCCCTTGAGCGTCCCCGACTCCGTGAGGCTGCGCTGGATCGTGGCCTTCGCGACGCCGAAGTCACCAATCTTGACGTCGCCCGCGTAGCTGATGAGGACGTTGGACGGAGAGACGTCTCGGTGGATGATGTTGAGATCTTCGCCGTAGGAGTCTTTGGCTCGGTGGGCGAAGTCGAGACCCTTGAGCATCTCCATCGTGACGAACAGAACGAGGTCGAGGGGGATCTTGAGGTCGAGGTTGGCGCAGCGCGCCAGCACGTCGAGGAGATCCATCCCGTTCACGAACTCCATCGCGATGTAGTACTGGGTGTCGATCTCCCCGAGATCGAAGACCTGTACGACGTTGGCGTGGTAGAGGCTGACCGCGATCTTCGCCTCGTTGATGAACATCTCGACGAACTCTTTGTCGTCGACGAGGCTCGGCAAGATCAGCTTGACCGCGAACTCTTTCTCGAACCCCGCCGCTCCGAAGGTCTTGGCGCGATAGATCTCGGCCATCCCGCCACTCCCGATCTTGTCGAGGAGCGCGTAACGACCGAAAGTCGTCCAGGCGAGATTCGCCTTGTCAGCCAAACAGCACCTCGAATCCGATGAACGTCTGTTCGAAGGGTCGGTTGTCGTCACAAGTGTGTGAGCGAATTGCGGAAAGGGAAAATTCGAAGGCGACAATATCACAGGCCTCGCGGACCGTCTACACTCTCGACCGCATGGTGGGCCGACTTCGCAACCTCGCCCTCGTCGTAGGAGGGGCTCGTGGCGGTCCTCGCCTCGCCGACCTACCGGGGTTGCCAGCGCCCGACTCCGGCGTGATATAAAGCGCGCACTCACTTTGCCGCCAGATGGTCCTACGATGACGAAACACAAGAGCCCGGACGAGCGTGCGGACCAGATCCTGACTGCTGCCAGGACCTGTTTCCTCGAGCGCGGATACTTCGCAACGAAGATGGACGCGATCGCCCAGGAATCCGGCCTCTCCAAGGGGGGCATCTATTTTCACTTCGATTCGAAGCGGGAGATCTTTCGGGCGCTCGTGCAGCAGGAATACGACGTCACGATGAGTTTCATCGACGAGGTCGTCGACTCGGACATCGACATGGCCTCCAAGCTCATCGAGCTGGCGGAGCATTTTCTGCAACTCTTCGCGAGCTCGGACCGGCCGCGATTCATGGTCATCATCGGCGAGATGGCGTTGCGGGACGAGGAGATCGCGAAACTCCTTCGAAAACTACAGGAAAACTACTTCGAGCGGATCTCGCAGCTCCTCGCGATGGGGATCGAGGCGGGGCAGCTCCGCGAGAATGTCGACGCCTACTCGGTCTCGGTCGTTCTGAAGGCGATGATCGACGGTGTGCAGGCGAACTTCGCGATGGGCATCGACCTCGATCTCGAGGCGGTGGTGGGTGCCGCGCTCGATCTGTTGACCCACGGCATGATGCGTCAATAGTTGGGTGGCCCAGATACCCAAGTCGAAAGAGGTTTTCATGAATCGTCGCTCGTTCCTCCGCTCTGCCGTCGTCGCAGCCGTCGCCACCACCTCCGCGTGCTTCGGCTCGTTCCCCGCTCTTCGATGGGTGTGGAGCTTCAACAAGAACATCTCAGGCAGCAAGTTCATCCAGTGGCTCGTCTTCCTCGTCCTGATCATTTTGCCGGTCTACGGGATCGCCGGGCTCATCGACATCTGGATCTTGAATTCGCTCGAGTTCTGGTTCGGTGGCAGCCCCGTGAGCGAGAACGAACAGCCCGAAGAGAAGGTCGTGACGTTGAAGAACGGGGAGCAGTTGCGGATGCGGCGTGACCGCGTGAAGGGGGTTCTCGAGATCGAACAAACGGGTGGCGCGAAAGAGCTCGCGCTGGCGTTCCAGTTCGGCGACGAAGGGGCGCGAGTCCTGGACCGCAACGGCCACGAGATCGCTCGCGCTGGCAACGCGCCCGACGGGGGCGTTCGCGTGTTCGACGCCAATGGGGTCATCGAAGACTTTGCCCGCTCGGAGGCCGAAGCAGTGGTCGAAACCTACCAGAGTGGTGGCGCGACGCAGACCGCGGCGTGGGCAAAGGCCCGCAGCGCCTCCCTGCCGTCGTACGCCGAAGCTACGCGGCCAAACTGAGCTTCCTCAATCGCGTCGCGGCCGCCGCACAGGCGTCCGCGACGCTTCGCCACTCCTGCGTCGTCGCAGGGTCTCCCTCGTACAGATTGGACAGCCCCGCCTGCAGCGCAAGTTCGCGCGCGACGGCGCTCTGCGTCCAGCGACGCGTTCGGCAACGGATCCGCCGACGAGCCCCGAGGTCGACCGTCACCTCGAAGGCCGGTCCAGTCGATGCAGTCACGCGGACCGCGACCTCGCCGGCGCTCCACTTCGTCAGGTCCCGTCCACTGCGCCGATGGACGGCGACGAGGTGGTCGATCGCTTGATGAACCCGGCGGGTGGTCGCCGAGCCGACGTCGATCCAGTTCGGCTCTCCGTCGAGATCACGGTCGCCGTCGATGGCGGTTCGCGCTCCGGCGAGCGCCAGGTTCACCAGGGCTCGGGACCCTTGCCCCCGTACGACACCTCGCAGGCGCGCCACAGCGTCCGCCCGCTTCACGACCGTGGAGCACAGGACGAGGCTCACGCGTCCCACCCGGAGGACCCTCGCTGCGATCAGGCTTCCCCCCGGGAAGGCGGGATCCCCCACGTCGTAGTGGAGCGGCAGGGCGGACCCATCCCGAACTCGGGAGAGGACCACTCCGGGACCCGTCGGCGTCGCCACCTCCCACAGGTCGAGCCTCGCGAGCCGCAGGGCTTCGGCGAGGCGCTCCGAGACGACCCCCCGGCGTTCGGCCACGTCGACGACCGACTGTCCCCATCGGTCGCGAAGGTCGACCGTCGCCCATGCGTCGAGTTGAAGACCGGCCAACCGCGTAAACGCCGGGTCCACCAGGTGCACCGCCCCGATTCCCAGCTCTCGCCACGCTCCGTCTCGGACCAACTGGTGCCCTCGACGAAGCAGCAGCCGCCATGTTCTGACCACCTCCTGACACTGACGTTGCACCTCGACGGGACACCGCCCCGCCGGTATCCCCAACAGATTCGAATCCAACACTCTCGTTTCACACATTTCGCACCTCCATCTGGACGCCCGTCATCGGGCCTTCATGACGTTTTCGGCCGCGAGCCCGCTCCGTTGCGAAAAAAGCGAAGAAAGTCGGGACTTCCCCAGAGGCTCGCGCGCACGCGCTCCTAATTCCCACCCGCTCCTCCGCTCCGCTCCGGGCCCCACGACGGGCCCGCCCCCAGCGCCGAGGACGTAGTTCGCCGTTGCCGCCTCGAGCGAGGCGGGAACGGTGAGTACGACCGCCTCCCCCACGCTCGACCCGGCCGAGTCGAGGGCAGAGGAGGACGCGCTGGCCAGTTACGTTTTCGGCCGCGAGTCCGTTCCGTTGCGAAATTTCTCGAGAAAGTTGGTTCTCCGCGGAGCGCGGACCGAGGCCGGTGCCGCGACAGGCACGTTCCGTGCGGGGAGCGTGAGTTCTCCAATGGGGTTGCCGACGTGTGTGCGGCTGTGCAGCGGGCCGGCGGTAGGTAAGTTTCGACCGCTACGATGGTGAGCTCCGCCAGCGTATCGACCGCGGACGGATTCGTCCGTGGGGCCGTGGCGAGATCGGGAGGGGATGTCGATGCGCGCGAAAGATGCGGAAGAAAGGCCTACGCGTCGAACTCGTCGTCGGGGACCAGCGTCGCCTCAATCATCTCGGAGAGTCCCTGGACGCGGGGCGATTCCGCAAGGTTGCGGGAGACGAGGAGGCGAAGGGTGCGTGTCGTTCCGATCTGTTCGGGTAGGACTGCCACGAGATTCTCGTCCTCGAGGTCGTTTCTGTGGGGAATGTATGCGAGCCCGAGTGAAATCATCGCCATCTCTCGTAGCGCGCGGATATCGTCGCAGACGTACACCGGTTCGATCGGGATGCGTCCACCATCCACCATGGGTAGATGTTGCGGCGCGGGCTCGTCCGGGGCTCGCCACGCCATGATCTGGTGGGATCGGAGGTCGTCGACGGTCTCGATTGGCGGGTGCTGTTCGAGGTACTCCGCCGAGGTGACGAGCTGCAACGGAGTCACGGCCAGCGTGAAGACTCGGAAGCCCGAGCGTGGGACCGTTCGCGCGATGGTCAGACAGAGGTCGACGTTTCGCGGGTCGGGGGGGCCACCCGTGATTCGGGTGGTGAACTCGACTCGGACCTCGGGTGCAGCGCTCTTGATGAGGCGGAGCAGTGCTGCGTGGGCGAAAGGGGGCCCGCCCGGCATGCCGCTGAGCCTGAGCGGACGATCGGGGTTGAGCGCGAAGTCTCGTGTCGTCGCGAGGAGCGC
This sequence comes from uncultured Bradymonadales bacterium, assembly GCA_964411125.1. Taxonomy (GTDB): domain Bacteria; phylum Myxococcota_A; class Bradymonadia; order Bradymonadales; family Bradymonadaceae; genus JBFIHF01. The sequence goes on from CAYPJU010000019.1 coordinate 42,703, forward strand.
TTCGGCTTCGGCCAGCAGGCGCTCAGCGCGTCGCGCCAACACGGCGCCAGCCTCGGTCAGTTCGATGCCGCTCGCGCTGCGTCGGAACAGGGGGACCCCGAGGCTCTCCTCGAGGTCGTCGAGCCGCCTACGAAGCGTCGTTCGGGCCCCGGCACCAGCTCGGGCGGCGCCCTGAAGGGACCCCTCGCGCGCCACGATCGACAGTATTCTCAGCGCTTCGAAATCCATGGTGACCACCGCTGGCCACCCCGTGGTCCGGCGTGGCCATTCCCAACGGTAACCGGCTTTGGGAAAAAGGAACACGCTCAACACCGAGTTCCGAGGAGGAATCAAATGAACGACTTCGTCGTACGCCCCTTTGCGTTCATGCGCCTGACCCACGAGGCGCTTCGCGCCGGTTTTTCAGACGTCCAGACGGCCGCCGCTGCCGGCGACATCGATGCAGCGCGTACAGAGTTCGACGCGCTCCGAGGCGTGATCGAGATTCACGCGAAACAAGAAGAACAGGTCTTCTTTCCCCTGCTCGACGAGCTGTTCGAAGAAGTGGTCACGAAGGCGGGTCTCTTCGACGCTCACGATCGCGAGGAGCAACACTTCGTCGCCGTCGAGTCGGCCCTCGCCGACGGAGATCTCGAGCGCGTCGTCGCCGAGCTCGATCGGTGGACATCGTCCTTCGAGCGGCACCTCGTGGAGGAGGAGGACGTGATGATGCCTTTGACCCAGCGGGTCAGCGACACGCTGGAAGGGCGGGCTGCGGCGGTTCGCGAGATCATGGAGAGCGACTGGGAGGGGCTGCGGCTGAATCACCTGCCGTACGTCGTGGCGGCGCTGTCCCGGAACAAGGCGTACGGTCCGCTGCGCATGTTCGTTTCTGCCGTTCAGGTGAGCTCGGGCGACCGATTCGGCGAGTTGGAGGAGGTGATTCGTTCCTCGGTCACGGCCGAGCAAGAGTCGATGCTGAAACAACACGGCCACTTGAGCTGATCGTGACCCGTCGAATGCCTCCTTTCTCGTCCTTCTTCGCCCGACCGAGCGAAGCGATCTCAGCGGATGGCTGGACCCGACGCGAGCTGCGCGGCGGGGAGTATCTGTGGCGTCAGGATTCGCTAGCGAATGCGATCGCGTGGACGGCGAGCGGCGAGCTCCGCGTCGTCGTGGACGGCTCGCAACGCGGCAGCGTCGGCGCCGGAAGCCTCCTCGGCGAGGCGTCGATGTTCACGCGAGGAGAGCGGCGGACCGCCGACGTGCAGGCGACGAAGGACGCCTCGGTGTACGTGTTGGAGCAGCCCGCGTTTCTCGAGCACCAGCGCAAGGGCACGGCACTCTACGACGCTCTCCTTCTCGAGGCGGCGCGAACCCTCTCCGAGCGCATCGTCGAGAACGAAGCCGAAGTATCGCGCCGCAACGCGGGGGATCACGACGACGTGGCGGGCGGGCGGCCGCTGCGCCCCGATCGCCCCCCGGCAGGGGTGCCGACCGCGGTGCAGGCACTGGCGGCGCTGCCTCGATTGCGCGACGTGTCGCCGGCCGTGCTCGTCGAGCTAGCGTCGGCGGGTTCGCCGCTGTTGCTGCAGCCGGGTGATATTCTCTGCCGCCAGGGGGAGAGCGCCGGTTCGATGTTCGTTCTGGCGGAGGGGGAGCTGACCGTGCGCCTTCGGACGAGCGATGGGAAGGCACGCGAGATCGCCACGGTTTCGGTCGGGAGTCTGCTCGGGACTACGGCGCTCTTCAACGACGGCTTGCGTACCGCGACGCTCATCGCCAACGAGTCGGCATCGGTGTGGGAGTTCCCGCGCGCGGAGATCGCATCGCTTGGGGAGCAATCGTGGCGCGTTCTGGTCGAGTCCTTGCTGGTCGTCATGCGCGGCCAGCTTCAGAGCGCCGACCGTTCCGCGATCCTGTCGCGGGGCGCGCGGGGGACGATCCCGCTGGAAGACTCGTTCGGCGCGCTCCAGTCGCTGCATGTCTGGCAGGGAGCGACGATGGGGGACGTCCGGCTCGAGCACCTGCCCGCGCCCGGCCCGGCGTTGGAACTCGACGAGGAGACGACGGGGCGAATCGACCTCGTCCGCCGGTCGGTCGTGGGGTCGGACGTCGCGCTGTCGACGCCGTTCGGGGAGAAGCGGGTCGTCTACGCCGACTACACGGCTTCGGGGCGGTCGCTGAGCTTCATTGAGGACTACCTGCGCGACCAGGTCATGCCGCTGTACGCGAACACGCACACGGAGGCGTCGGCGAGCGGGCGACAGACGACGCACTTTCGAGAAGAGGCGCGACAGCTCGTCGCGCGGGGCGTCGGCGCGACGGAACGCGACGCGGTCATCTTCACGGGCTCGGGCGCGACCGGGGCGATCGATCGTCTCGTCGGAATCCTCAACATCCGACTCCCCGACGAGCTCGAGTCACGCTACTCGCTCGCTCGCTCGATCCCCGCGCACGAGCGGCCCGTGGTCTTCATCGGCCCCTACGAACACCACAGCAACATTCTGTCGTGGAAGCATACGATCGCGGACGTCGTCGTCGTCCCGCTGGACGCCGAAGGACAGCTCGACACGAAGCGGCTGGAGGAGCTGCTCGAAGCGCACGCGGACCGACCGCTGAAGATCGGGAGTTTCTCGGCCGCCTCGAACGTCACGGGGATCAAGGCCGACACCATCGCGGTCGCGACGTTGCTTCACCGCCACGGGGCTCTCTCGTTCTGGGACTATGCGGCGGCTGGCCCCTACGTGGAGATCGACATGAATCCTTCCGGGCCGGGGATCGACGAGACGCTGGCCCACAAAGATGCGGTGTTCCTCTCGCCCCACAAGTTCGTGGGGGGGCCGGGGACCCCGGGGGTCCTGGTCCTCAAGCGCGACCTCGCCCAGAACCGCGTGCCGGCGGTGCCGGGGGGCGGAACCGTCGACTTCGTGACGTGGGACACGGCGCTCTACACCGACGATGTGGAAGCGCGGGAGGAGGGGGGGACGCCCGCGATCATCGAATCGATCCGGTGCGGGTTGGTGTTTCACCTCAAAGCCCAGATCGGCGCCCCGACGATCGAGGCGATCGAGCACGACTTCACGCGACGGGCGGCGCTCGCATGGGGCGCCAATCCCGCGATCGACCTCGTCGGCAACCCCGACGCCGACCGGCTATCGATCACGGCGTTCATGGTTCGCCACGGACGTCGCTACCTGCACTACGGCTTCGTCGTGGCGCTCCTCAACGACCTCTTCGGGGTGCAGGCTCGGGGCGGCTGCTCGTGCGCCGGTCCGTACGGCGCGATGTTGCTCGGCCTGTCGCAGGACGCCGGTGCGATGTTCCTCGAGCGGGCGTCCGAAGGGTGGATGGCGCTGAAGCCGGGATGGAGCCGGGTCAACTTCAACTACTTCATCGGCGAGCGAGAGTTCCGCTACATCATCGACGCGGTTCACCTGGTGGCACTGCACGGCTGGGCGTTGATGCCTCGCTACGATTTCGACCCCGCGTCGGGGTTGTGGACGCATCGCGGTGGGGCGACGTTTCGCCCCGCCCGGCTGTCCGACCTGTCGATCGACGGCGGAGAAGCCGTGTGGGGCCCGTCGTGGTCGACCCTCCCCGAGGTGGCCTTGGAGCGCCAGCTCGCCGAGGGTCGCGCCATCCTCGAGGCCGCGCTTCGCGAGCAGCCGCCGTCGGCTCGGTCGGTGGATGTCCCGCCGGAGTATCACGACGGGCGCTGGTTCCCGCTACCGGGCGAGGCTGCGCAACAATTGATCGACCGCCAGGGGGGCGGTCTCAGGACGGAGGGCTGACCATGTGTCGCGTTCTCGGATACGTCGGGCCGCCGGCGAAGATCTCGGACTTTCTCTACGCGTCCGACAACGGTCTGGTGCGCCAATCGTACGAGCCGCAGTTGCTCCAGATGCTCAACCTCGGGGGTTTCGGGATGCTCGCATGGGACGCCGATGGTCCCGAGCCGGAGGTCGCGCTGTCGTACCGCTCGGCCGATCTTCCGGTGTTCGACCGCAACCTTCGTTCGCTGGCCGACAAGTTTCGCGCTACGTGCCTGCTGGCGCACATCCGTGGCATCGCCTACCGGGCGGACGCCGGTTTCGGCGCGCACAACCTGCATCCGTTCTGGTTCACCGGGCAGCGCTGGGCGATGGCTCACAACGGCGACCTGTTTGGTCACGACCTCATCAAGCACGAGTTGCTGCGCGACATCGACCCCGAGCTTCGCCGGCAGATCCAGGGGACGACCGACAGCGAAACGATCTACGCGATGGTCATGTCGGAGCTGCGGAAGATGGCCGACGACGGGCCCAACGCACTGGTCGAAGCGGTTCGCCGCACGGTCGCGAGGCTGGAGGACATCCGAGAGAGGAACGGGCTCGACCGGAGTAGCTCGCTCAACCTCTTCTTCAGCGACGGATCGTCCGTCGTCGGCCTGCGCTACTGCTTCAATTTCGGGAACTATCCGCTCGTCGATGGAGGCGAGCCGGAATTCGACGCGACGCGCTCGTACCTGAGCCTGTGGTTCACGATGGGGGAGGCGTTCACGGAGGACGAATACGGCTGGCGAATGGCGGGAGCACCCGATTCCCACGGCGCCGTCCTCGTCGCCTCCGAGCCGCTGACCCGCGATGTGACGGGCTGGGTGGAGGTGCCCGAGTACACGTTCCTCATCGTCGAGCCGATGACCGGCGTATCGATGGTGGAGGTCTGAGGGTGGAGCTTCCGCCGCTATTCGCGGGCATCTCGCCCGACGCTGGCCGGATCGTCACGGCGCTGCTTCGTCCGCTTTCGTTCGGCGCGGGCGAGACTTTGTTTCGGCAAGGGGAGCGTGCGGACAGCGCGTACTTCGTCGTGGAGGGGGACGTCGGAATCGACGTGCGCCTGCCGGGGGGCGCCGTTTCCGCCCTCACCACGCTGGGCGCGGGCGATGTTCTCGGCGAGCTGGCGCTGTTGTCTGAAGGGCACCGGCGCACCGCGACCGCCACTGCGACGGGGGACGTCAGATGCATGGTGATGGAGCGGCGGGATCTGCTGGCGCTGTGCGCGCAATACCACCCCGCTTCGCCCCAGGTGCTGGGGAAACTCGCGGACCACGTGATGGCCCGCCTGACCAGGGTGACGGCCGAGCGCGTCGCGTTGTGCGGGGCGCCGAGGGCGCTCGGCTTCCCCGCGCGAGCGGTCGCGCCGGGTTCGCGGTTTCCGGTAGTTCCGCACGCGCCGACCCTCGCATTCACGGCGGCGTTCAACCGGGACGAAGTGGAGCAGCTCTTCGCTGCGGGGGACCTGGTCACCGTGCCGGCCCGCACGGCGATCGCCCCCTGCGCGGACGGCAAGACGTGGTGGTTGGTGCTCCGCGGGGCGGTCAGCGCTTGCTTTGCCGCCGGCGGCGTGGGGCGCCGCCTGTCGCTGGTCGGTCCGGGACGAGTCGCCGTGAGCGATGCCTTCACGCCGACTGGCTACATCGGCAGTCGTGAGGGAGCCACGCTCCTCGCGCTCTCGAACGCGACGGTCCTGGGCTGGCGATGTTCGGGGGCACGGTGGATGCACCGAGCCCTCGAGGCATACGTACGCGATCTGATGACTCGGTTGGCGGAAGACACCCGATCACTGGCGCGCGAGCGCCGTCAGGTGTTCGGCTTCCATAGCCCGTCCGTGGTCACGGCGGAGGAGAATCTCGATGGGTAGTGTTTCGATCTCGAGCCCCGAACGGCGTTGGTGGACGGGCTACATGAGCATGGCCGACCGCCCGGGCGACGACGACCAACGCTTGCTCGAACACCGTTTCCTGATCCTCGCCGGGACGCTGATGAGCGGCGGCGGCGTGTTATGGGGGACGATCTCGGTCTTCGGCGGCTTGTTCTCACAGTCGCTCGTCCCGTACGGCTACGTCGTCGTCACGGTCTTCAACTTCCTCGCCCTGGCGAAGTGGAAGAACTTCGCGATCGCTCGCCGCGTTCAGATCGCGGCGAGCATCTTGCTCCCGTTCATGTTCCAGTGGGCCCTTGGCGGCTTCGCCGCGAGCGGCGGGATGATGTACTGGGGGATGGTCGGCCTGGTCGGTTCGCTGTCGTTCGACGACACGAAGACGAGCATGAAGCTGCTGTTGCTTTTCATCATACTGACTGTGGTCAGTGCGGCCCTCGACGCCTACTCGGTTCTCCACGTCCCCGCCGCCCTCGGCGGTCGCCAGCTCAGCGCGCTCTTCATCGGGCTGAATTTCGTCGTCGTGTCGTCGATGGTCTTCTTCCTGACGCTGTTCTTCGTGCAGTCTCGCCACGAGGCGATTCGTAGCCTGAAGACGAAGAACACGGAGCTCGCCGTCTCGACCCGGGCGGCCGAAGAGGCGACGCGGCGAGCCGACGCCGCGAACGAGGCGCGTGGTCGATTCCTCGCCGTAGTGAGCCACGAGATGCGGACGCCTCTCAACGGCGTGCTCGGGCTGACGAACCTCGCGCTCGAGACCGACCTCGACCACCGGCAACGCGAGCTCCTGTCACAGTCGCGGGTCTCGGCCGAGATTCTGGCAGCGATCATTAACGACGTGCTCGACTTCTCGAAAATCGAGGCGGGTGGCGTGACGCTCGAGACGATCCCGTTCCGCCTCGACGACGTCCTGCATCGGCTGACCTCGGCGGCGAACACGCTCGCGATGAAGCGAGGCGTCGAGTTCGTGCTCCACGTGGACGGCGTGCCACCGGTGCTGGTCGGTGACCCGACGCGTCTGGGCCAGGTGCTGCTCAACCTCGTCTCCAACGCGGTGAAGTTCACCGAAGAGGGTGAGGTGCTGGTGCGGCTGACGTCGGAGCGCATCTCGGAGGGGGAGATCGAACTTCGCGCGGACGTGCGCGATACCGGGATCGGAATCGCCGAGGACCAGTTGGAGCGTCTCTTTCAGCCGTTCGAGCAGGCAGACGATTCCACGACGCGAAAGTACGGAGGGACCGGGCTGGGGCTACCGATCTGCAAGCACTTCGTCGAAATGATGGGGGGCGAGATCTGGATCGACAGCGCGGTGGGCGAAGGTTCCACCTTCTCGTTCACGGCCCGGTTCGGGCACGACGCGAGCGCAGCGCGCGCGGTACCCGGCGAGCTCTCCCACGTGCGCGCGCTGGTGGTGGACGACAACGAAACGGCCCGCGACGTCCTGCTCGGCTACCTGGACGGATTCGACATCGAGGCGGAGGCGTGCGAGGACGCGAAGTCGGCGCTCGAAGCGGTCGAAGAGCGCAGTTACGGGCTCGTCCTGGCCGACCTCCGGATGCCCGGGCTGGACGGCATCGAGCTGATTCGTCGCCTGCGCACGCACCCCAACACGAAGGATGCGCGTCTGGTGTTGGTGACTGCTTTCGGCGGGCGACGAGACGAAGAGGAGGCGGCGAAGGCGGGGGCCGACGCGTTCCTCGCCAAGCCGCTGCGCCCGTCGATGTTGCTCGACCGCCTGGTCCAGTTGTTCGCGGGCGACCTCGCCGCCGAATCGCACGAGCTGCAGGCGCCACAGCAGTCTACCGGTGAGGCGATACGCGGCGCGAAGGTGTTGGTCGTCGAGGACAACGACATCAACCGGGAGATCCTGGTCTCCTCGCTACAGATGGCCGGTTTGCACGCCGATGTGGCCGTCGACGGACAGGAGGGGCTCGACCGCGCGACCGCCGACAGTGCGCAGTACGACATCGTGCTGATGGACCTGCAGATGCCGAACATGGACGGGCTGGAGGCGACGCGTCGGATCCGGGAGCACGGGGTCGAGGTGCCGATCATCGGCGTCACGGCGAACGCTCTGTCGGACGCACGCTCGATGTGCATCGAGGCGGGGATGGACGAAGTCGTGACCAAGCCGGTCCACATGGAGCTGTTGTTCAACACGATGGTGCGGGCGATCGGGACGAACTTCGTGCCGTCGCAACCCCTGACCGTCGACCATCACGCTGCCGACGATGGAGAGCCGGTGGACGTCGAGGGACTGGATGCTGCCGATGGCCTGGCTCGATCGGGCGGAAACGAGGCGCTCTACCACGATCTGTTGCGGCGCTTCGTTCGGGGGCATGCCGACGCTGCGCGGCAGATCCGTGAATACCTCGGCGCGGGGGAGATGGAGGAGGCGCGGCGGGTCGCCCACACGCTGAAGGGAGTGTCGGGCAACATCGGGGCGACGGGGGTGTTCGCCGCGACGTTGGAGGTTCAGAACGCGCTGAAGGATGGGACCGAGTCCGAGGTGCACCGGTCCGTCGACGCGCTCGACGAAGAGCTGCGGCGGCTGGTGTCCCAACTCGGTTCGTTCGTCTCGGACGATGCGACGGAGAAGTCCGCGGCCGCCGAGGTGGCGCTCGACGAGGACGAGCTGAAACGGCTGATCGCCCTGGTGCGTGGGGCGGACATCGAGTCGGTGGAGCTCTTCGAGTCTCTGCGTGACGGGCTGGTGGCGAGCTGGGGGCCGGAGACGGTCGACCAGATGCAGACCGCGCTCGACGGGTACGACTTCGACGCGGCTGTCGAAGTCATCGACGCGCGGGGTGAGGCATGAGTGGGCGAGATTTCTCGGTGCTCGTGATCGACGATACGCCTGATACGGTACGGCTGATCGCGGGGATCCTCCGGGATCAATACCAGGTCCGCGTGGCGACGGACGGCAGGCGCGGCATCGAGCTCGCCGCCGAGCACGCCCCCGACCTGGTTCTGCTGGACGTCGTGATGCCGGAGGTCGATGGCTACGAAACGCTGCGCCGCCTGCGGGAGCGCGACGACACGAGGCACATTCCTGCCATCTTTCTCACCGCGCAATCGAGCGAAGAGGACGAGCGGCGCGGTCTCGAGCTCGGCGCGGCCGACTACATCACGAAGCCGATCAGCCCTTCGATCTTGCTGGCGCGGGTGAAGACCCAGATCGAGCTGAAGCGGGCGACCGATCTGTTGCGCGATCAGAACCGGCTCCTCGAGAGCCGCGTACAGGCCCGTACGCGGGAGCTCCGCGAGACGAACGCGGCGCTCGCGCGCTTCGTCCCGGACGAGTTTTTGGCCGAGATCGGGCGGACGAACATCGCAGACGTGCAGCCCGGCGATCACGTTCACAGCGAGATCACGGTGATGTTCTGCGACATCCGGGGCTACACCAGGCTCGCCGAGCAGATGGCGCCGCGCGAGGCGTTCGCGTTCATCAACGAGCATCTCGGTTCGGTCGGCCCCGTCATTCGCGAACATTCGGGGCTGGTCGCTCAGTTCTACGGCGACGGTGTGATGGCGATCTTCCCTCGCTCGCCGTCGGACGCCATCAACGCCGCGATCGGCATGCATCGGGCGGTCGACGCGATGAATGTGGAGCGCGCCCAGCGAGGGGACCCGACGGTGACGATAGGGGTGGGGCTCAACGCCGGGCCGCTCACGATCGGCGTGATCGGCGACGGCCAGCGGAGCGACACGGGGGTCGTCGGCGACACAGTGAACGCCGCCGCACGGATGGAGCAGCTCACCAAGACCTTCGGCGTCCGCATCCTCGCGGCCGAGTCGGTCGTCGCTGGTCTGGAGAGCGAGTACGAGGTTCGGTTCCTCGATCGCGTCTCCGTCCGTGGGAGGAAGGAGCCGGTTGCGGTGTACGACGTCTTCGACGCCGACCCGGCCCACGAATCCGAGGGCAAACGGATGGCACTGGCCGATCTGCAATGCGGGCAGGAACACTTCGAGTCGGAGCGCTACGCGGACGCCATTCAATGTTTCGGCGCTGCGCTGAAGAAGAAACCGGACGACCGCACCACGCAGCTCTATCTGGAGCGCTCCGCGAGCAAGCTGCTGGGCGGGGCGGACGCCCGGCAGGAGGAGAAATGACGATGGATGAAGACGAGCTGTCGACTCTCTCACCCCTGGTCCGTGACGACACCCAATCGCTCGCGGGGGTATTGCGAAACGCGCGCAAGGAGCGCTACCAGACCACCGCGGAAGTTGCTCGCGGCGGGATGGGGGTGGTCGAACGGGTGGTCGACCGACCGCTCTCGCGGCTGGTCGCGCGAAAGCGAGCGCGCGGCGACGTGGGGGCGCAGCCGCTGGCCCAGATGTTGGTCCGCGAGGCCCGCGTCACGGCGTGGCTATCGCACCCGAACGTCGTCCCCGTTCACGACCTCGATGTCGACGAAGCCGAAGACGTGTTCTTCACGATGAGGTTCGTCGGCGGGAGGACACTGGAGGACTGGATCCGCGAACGCGGACGCGACGAACCGCTCGATTGGAACACGCTGCTCGATCAGCTCGACGTGATCGTGCGGATCTGCGACGCCCTCGCCTTCGCTCACGAGCGCGGAGTCCTGCACTGCGACCTCAAGCCGTCGAACATCATGGTCGGTCAGTTCGGGGAGGTCTATCTGATGGACTGGGGCGTCGCGCGCTTGCTCGCGGCGCTGCCGGGGGATGCGGCGCCCGACAACGAGCACTTCCCCGAAGGGATCGTGGTGGGCACAGCGGCGTACATGGCCCCCGAGCAGGCCTTCGGTCTCGAACTGAGCGCCGGGGCCGACATCTTTTCGGTCGGCGCGTTGCTCTACCACATCGTGACGGGGCGTCCGCCCTACAGCGCATCGGACGGGGGCAAGACGATCGGGAAGGCGCGCGCCGCCGAAGCCAGGTCGCCGCGAAGATACGCACCATGGCTTCCGCCGGCGCTCGAGCGGATCATCGTCACGGCGATGGCTCGTCTCCCCGAGGACCGCTTCGCGTCGGTCGCGGAGCTGCGCAACGAGCTGACTCGCTTCATTCGCGGTGGCGGGGTGTTCGACACGACCAAGTACGAGACCGACGAGGCGATCGTGCGCCAGGGCGAGGTCGGCGACCTCGCCTTCGTCATCGAGACGGGGCGGGTGCGGGTCGAGGTCGACGGCGAGAATGTTCGGGAGATGGGTCCGGGGGAAGTGTTCGGCGAGATGGCGATCATCGAGTCGAAGCCGCGATCGGCGTCGGTCATCGCGACCGAACCGACGACGGTGCGCGCGATCCCGGCCGCGGAGCTGCTCGGCGAGCTGGAGGCCACCAAGCCGTGGCTCGGGGCGCTCGTCCGTAGCCTCGCTCGCCGCGCTGCCGAGAACGGATAGGCGCAGCGCGGTCGAGTCCAACGGAAGCGGCGAACGAGTCAGCCGCGCTCGGTTGGCGCCATTCCGTAGAGCGAGTTCCGTTGGATGTAGTCGAGCACGCGCACGTCGAGCCAGCCGTCGACGGGTTCGCCGCTGCCGAGCGACTTCTTGATCGCCGTGCTCGACACCTTGGGGAGACGAAAGCCCCGGTAGACCTTGATGTCGAGGTCGCTCGGGACGTGTAGCAGGGGCGCGCCCTGGCGGGGGACGACCACGATGCGGGAGAGCTGCGGCAAGCGCTCCGGATCGCGCCAGCGCGGAAGCTCCGGGACGATGTCGGAGCCGAGCACGAGGGTGGGGCGGATGCCGGCGCGGACGGCGTGCAGAGCGCTCAGCGTCTGCACCGTGTAGCTCGGCTTAGGCAGCGCCCGCTCGATCTCGACGACTTTTACCGCCTCGCCGAGGTGCGCGAAGGCGAGCCGGCACATCTCCACCCGTGCCTCGAAATCCGCGGAGGTCTTGCCGAACGGGTGTTGAAAGACGGGGATGATCCAGAGTTGCTCGAGCTTCTCCGTGGCGAGCATCGCGTGCGCCAGCAGTGCGTGACCGACGTGCGGAGGGTTGAACGTTCCCCCCAGGATCCCGACGCGTCCCGAGGGGGGGAGTGCCGGCAGCAGCGCGTCGAGCTCGACGAAGAGGTCGTCGCGGACCGTCATCCCCGTGGGGGAGTCCTCGCGGCGGGGCTCTGCGGCGTCGGGAATCTCGATCGCCATCCGCCCGACGTGGCGAGAGACCTCGCCGAGGAAGTAGAGACCGGCGTAGATCTTCGGGTCGATCGCGACCCCCCGGGCGCGGGCGCTCTCGAGGTATCTAGGAACTTCTGGCAACGGGATCTGGCGGATCGTGATGTCCTCGCTGTCGTCGCCGCCTCCTTCGGAGACCTTGCGCAGGCCGGTGGCGCGGAAGAACGCGATCTGTTCGGTCAGCGCGCCCGGGCTGGGGGGGCCCATCGCGAGGAACTCCATCTGCTCGGCGGCGTAACCCGTCTCCTCGAGCAACTCCCGCTCCGCTGCGACCTCGAGCGACTCACCCTCGAACTCGGCCCGGTCACCGACCAAGCCGGCGGGCATCTCCAGGCATCGACTGCCGATCGGCGGGCGGAACTGTTCGACGAGGATCACCTCGTTCTCGTCGTTGAGCGCGACGATGACGACGGCGCGCCCATCGCCGGTGCGCTCGGCGTACTCCCAGCCGTCGCGTTGTCGCAGCGCGAGATATTTGCCTTCGTGGAGCGTTTCTTCAGACATCGTCGGCCCCCGCGATCGTGGCGCCCGCGGCGCGCATCGCCTCGAACGCTCGCTCGTCGTCTCCTTCGGCGAGGTTCACGGCGCGGCACCCGTCGCGGACGACGATGGTGCGGAAACCGAGCTCGCAGGCGTCGAGGACGGTGAACTTCACACAGTAGTCGGTGGCGACGCCGAGGATGACGACCTCCTCCACGCCCCGCTCTCGCAAGAAGTCGGCGAGCCCGGTCGCCTTTCGATGGCCGTTGTCGAAGAACCCGCTGTAGCTGTCGATCGTCGGGTCGGTCCCCTTGCGGAACACGGTGTCGATGCGGTCGGTGTCGAGGGCGGGGACGAACTCGGCGCCGTCCGTCCGCTGGACGCAGTGGTCGGGCCAGAGGACCTGTTCTAGCCCGTCGAGCTCGATTACCTCTCCAGGGTCACGACCATCATGGTTCGACGCGAAAGAGCCGTGGTCGGCGGGATGCCAGTCTTGGGTCGCGACGACCAGGTCGAACGCGGGCTGAAGGCGGTTGGCTACCGGCACGACTTCGTAGCCGTCGGGCACGGGGAGAGCGCCGTCGGGCATGAAGTCGTTCTGGATATCGACGAGGATGAGTGCGCGCATGGGTGGGTCCCTTCAAATCTCGAAATCGAAGCCTTTCTCTTCGAGGCGTCGGTATTGTCGTCGGTCGAAGCGGTACAGCTGCGCCGCGCGATGGGCGACGTCCTTTTGCACTTCGCCCGTCTCGACCACGAGCCCGGTCTTCTGGACCTTCCTGCGGAAGTTCCGCTTGTCGAGCTCGGTCCCGAGGATCGCTTCGTAGACCCGCTGCAGTTGCGTGAGGGTGAACATCTCCGGGAGAAGCTCGAAGCCGATGGGACGGTAGCGCACCTTGCCGCGGAGCCGTTCGAGCGCGACCTGGAGGATCTGTTCGTGGTCGAAGCCGAGCGTCGGCAGCTCGTCCACGCCAAACCATGCCGCGTCAGCGGCATCGGTCGCCGCCTGGACGTCGTGGTCACTCATCCGAACCAGGGCGTAATACGCCACCGAGACGACGCGCTCGCGGGGATCTCGTTCGAGCGCGCCAAAGGTGTAGAGCTGTTCGAGGAAGAGGTTCGTGATCCCCGTCTCTTCGGCGAGCTCGCGCCGCGCCGCCTCGTCGAGCGTCTCGTCGATGTGGACGAAGCCCCCCGGGAGCGCCCACTGCCCCTCGAACGGCGGCAGCTTGCGACGGATCAGCATCACCTGCAGGTCTGCGTCGTCGACCTGCAGCCCGAACACGACGCAGTCGACGGTCAGGGCGGGACGGGGATACTCGTACTCGTACTGAGCCACGTCAGTCGTCCTCTCGATAGGTGCTGTGCATCGCGGCGATCTCGTAGCGGTACCCGCCCGAAAGGATCGGGAAGCGGCACCACGTCTTCGGGTCGAGGTTCTCGTCGTCGACGTGGAAGCTCGGGGCGTAGCGCTCGCGCTTCCACTGGTTGCGGCACCACAGGGTGAAGAAGCGCTCGATCCAGGCCGCCATCTGTTCCTGCGAGTACTGCGGGAAGCGTGCTTGCATCAGCACCAGGCAGTCGGTCGGCGAGCGCTTGTCGCGGATGAAAGACCGCTCGATGGCGTCGAGCACCGGGTACGGCATCAGGTCGCCTTCGTCGGTCTGGTTTCGGTTCGGCGGTCGCAGCTCGGCGGTGGGCTGCTGGGCGTTCACGAAGCTGAGGGCGGGGTAGGGGACGTGCCCCAGCGGTCCCTGCGCCTCCATCCAGCGCAGCCAGTCGCGCAGGAACGCCTTGTCGATCCCGGCGATCGGGCTCAGGCCCCCGGCGGTGTCTCCATCCATCGTCGCGTAGCCGACGGCGGCCTCCGACCGGTTGCTCGTCGCGAGCAGCAGTGAATTGCGCAGGTTCGCGAGCATCCAGATCGAAGGGGCTCGGGCACGCGCCTGGATGTTCTGAAGGGCCAGGTCGTCCCACTCCCACTGGAGCTCACGCCCGATCGCTCCCTCGATCAGCGACGTGTACTGCTCGACGACCGCGTCGACGTCGAGTCGATAAAACGTGGCATGGAGCGCTTCGGCGACCTCTCGGGCCGCGGTCTCCGTGGTTTCGGAGCTGTTCTTCGTCGCCTGGTAGGCGCACAGGAGCACCCGTTCGACGATGTCGTCGGGGTGGGTCGCGCCATGCAGTTCACCCACGTGCGAGATGCGGGCCTTCAAACCCTCCAGCCCCAACTCCTTGACGCCGAACCAGATCGAGAGCTGCGCGAGGCAGGCGACCGCCGCGGAGTCCGCGCCGCCGCTGAGCGACACGACGAATCCCTTCGAGCGGCTCTTGCAGAGATAGTCGAACAGCGCGAGCGACACGGCGCGGGTGAACTCCTCCTCCTTCAACGAGTCGGACTCCTCCCACGCGCTGATGTCGAGCTCGGTCGGCAGCGGCTCGTCGGGCGGGAACTCGAAGCCGGCCCGTACGCATTCGTCGACGTCGGAGGCCACGACCGGGCGATGCGAGACCGTGCGCGCACGGTCGACCCTGGTGCGCTCGATGTCCACCTGCGCCGTCGTCACCTGCCACTGCTCGTAGCTGAAGCGCGGACCCTGGGCGAGGAGGGTCCCCGACGAGGCGATCATCGCACCGCCGTCGTAGATCGCGCGCCCTGCCTCGTTCCCGAGCAGGTTCGCGTAGATGTAGGTGCAGCCGAACGCCCGCGAACCCTCGAGCACGAAACCCTTGCGGACCTTCAGCTTGCCGAACGAGAAATGGCTCGCGCTCGGGTTCAAGATGACGTCGACACCACGCAGCGCGAGGTCGCTTCCGGGCCTGCGGGCGACCCACGCGTCCTCGCAGATCTCGAAGCCGATCCGCACGTCCCCCACCTCGAAGAAGATGTCGCCGATCGGGTAGTCGCGACCGTCTCGCCGCAACGTCGCGCGCACGTCTTCGGGCCACGGCTTGAACCAGCGCGGTTCGTAATGAATCCCGTCCCCCGCCAGGAACTGCTTGCAGACGAAACCGAGCACCTCGCCGTCGCAAATCAGCGCCGCCGCGTTGTAGTAGCCGTTGGCGAAGCGCAGAGGGAGGCCGACCGACACGACCATCCCCGCGGTCTCCGGCGCGATCGACCTGAAGAGGAGGTCCCACGACATCTCGTAGACGTGCGGCGCGTGAAACGCGTCCTCGCAGCCGTACCCGCTGATGCACATCTCCGGCAGGCAGAGGATCTGCACCCCCTCGGAGCGAGCTTCCTCGATCGCGCCGACGATGTTCTGAACGTTGCGAAACCAGTCGAGCGGGGTCTGGTTCAAGACCGCCGCGCCCACGCGAATCAGCTTCATGTGCGACCCTTGCGGCGTGCGACGACGACGTCGCGCGCCTCCTTCATCAGTTTGGCCTTCTGGTCATGCAGCGCCGGCTCGAGCCCCACCGGGTACTCGTGCGGGTTGAGGAAACGCTTCACACCGTCGTGGAACCTCGAAAGATCACGCCTTCGCTGCTCCCGGATCTCCTGCAGCGACGGGAGGTCGTACACGAGTTTTCCGCCGCGGAAGACGGGCACGAGCATGTCCTCGAACTCCCACTCGCGGTCGACCGGCGTGCGCCGGATCGAGTCGTTCGGATCCACCAAGATCGCCCGCTTTCGGACGCCGAGCATCTCGTCGTAGATGATGTCGCCGCGGAACTCCTCCCCGTCGAAATAGCGACGGACCTGATGGATTCCGGGGTTGTTGACCTTCACCCCCTGCTCGGAGAGCTTCAAGCGCGGCTCCATACGCCCGTCCACTTCGATCGAGGAGAGCTTGTAGACCCCGCCCAGAGCCGGGTTGTCCGAAGCGGTCGCGAGCTTCGTCCCCACCCCCCACACCCCGATCTGCGATCCCTGCCGATGGAGGCTCTCGATGATGTGCTCGTCGAGAGAGTTCGAGGCGATGATGACGGCGTCTTCGAAGCCGGCCGCGTCCAGAATCTCGCGCGCCTGCTGCGACAGGTACGCGAGGTCTCCGGAGTCGAGCCGGATCCCCACCATCTCGTGGCCTCGCGCTCGAAGCTCCTTTCCTACGGTGACGGCGTTGTGCACCCCTTCGATCGTGTCGTACGTGTCGACCAGAAAGACGCAGTTGTTCGGCATCGCCTCGGCGTACTTCTCGAACGCCTCCACCTCGTCCTCGAAGAACATCACCCAACTGTGCGCGTGTGTCCCCCTGACGGGCACGCCGTAGGTCTTGCCGGCGAGCAGGTTCGACGTGCCGACGCATCCCCCGACGTACGCCGCCCGCGCTACCGACAATCCGCCGTCGGGGCCCTGCGCCCGCCGAAGACCGAATTCGATCACCGGCTCGTCGCCAGCGGCCCAGCAGACCCTCGCCGCTTTCGTGGCGATCAGAGTCTGAAAGTTCACGAGGTTGAGGAGCGGCGTCTCTACGAGCTGTGCCTGCGCGATCGGCCCGGTGACCCGCAGGAGCGGCTCGTTCGGGAAGACCACGCGACCTTCGGGGATCGCGTCGACGTCGCACGTCCACTCGAACCGACGCAGGTACTCGAGAAACTCGTCCTCGAAGAGACGCTCGTCGTCGTTCCCCGTCAGCGTCGCGAGATACTCGAGGTCGTCGTCGTGGAACTTCAGTCCGCTCAGGTACTCGACGGCAGGGCCGAGCCCCGCCGCGATCGTGTACCCGCTCTGGAACGGGGCCTTTCGGAAGAAGAGGCTGAACGACGCGCGCGTCTCCGCGACGCCGGTCTTCCAGTACCCGTACGCCATCGTGAGCTGATAGAGGTCGGTGAAGAGGGCGAGCGAGTCGTCGTAGGGGCCGTTCGGGCTGCGCATGAGCACCTCGGTCTGGGTCTAAGTGTATTTTAGACACTAAGGCTTGCGTTGCAAGTTCAACCTATCGCGGCCCCATGAAGGTGTCCATGACGTCCGCGGCAAGCGGTCGTTGGGGAGACATTTCTCCCGCGGCCCGGTTACGGCTATGATGGGAGTTACGTAGACAATGTGTCGGCTCGAGGCGAGCCGTTCCGGCGGACGAGGAATCGCGATGAAGCGGATGGCGTGCGTTCTCGCACTGACGATGAGCGGGTGTGTTTTCTCGGGAGGGCCGGGCGGGTCTCCGACGCCAGGGTCCGATGCCGGAGATGCGGGGGTCACCCCGGATACGGGAGGAATGCCCGATGCGTCGGGGGTCGACGCCGCCGGAGGGGACGCCGCGATTCCCGACGAGTGCGGTGACGGCGCGCTACAGGCGACCGAGAAATGCGATCCGGCGCTGCCGGCATCGTCGGCGGGCTCGTGTCCCATCGACTGCGACGACGGAAACAGCTGCACGGCGGACGCGTTGCTGGGGAGCGCCTCGTCCTGCTCGGCGGTCTGCGCTTCGACGGCGATCGAAGACTGCATCAACGAGGACGGTTGTTGTCCCAGTGGTTGCGGCCCGCAGACCGATACGGACTGTGACGAGAACACGGTCTGCGGGGACGGTGTCGTCACGGGGATCGAGCTGTGCGACACGCTGATCCCGGCCGGCGAAGCCGGAGCCTGCCCCGAAACGAGCGAGGACTGCACGCCGATGGTGGGGCAGATCGCGCGCGTCATCGGGCAGGGTTGCGACACCACCTGTGCGTACGTTGCGATCACGGACTGCACCGGCGGCGACGATTTTTGCCCGACGGGGTGCGACAGCTCGAATGACGCCGACTGCCAGTCGGTGTGCGGAAATGGAACGGTGGAGCCTGGCGAGTCGTGCGACGGCGGTTGTCCCGACGACGCCTTCTGCGCCGGCCAGGCGGGCTCTTGCACGGAGGCGACGGTCTCGGGGTCGGCGGCGACCTGCGACGCGATGTGTGAGTTCGCGGCCATCACAGCTTGCACTAATGGGGATGGCTGTTGTCCGGACGGCTGCACTTCGGCCCAGGACGACGACTGTTCGGCCACGTGCGGCGACGGAGCGGTCGATCCGTTGGAGAAGTGCGATCCGCAGTCGGCGGCGGGTTGTCCGGTGGGACCGGATGACTGCGACGACTCGAACGCCTGTACGAGCGACCGCGTCACGGGGTCGGCATCGACCTGTAGCGCGCAGTGTGTCAACACCGCGATCACCGCTTGCAATGCGACGATCTCCGATGGCTGCTGCCCATCGAGCTGCACGGCGAACACGGACGTCGACTGCGCCGCCGTCTGCGGCAACTCGGTGGTCGAGCCGGGGGAGAAGTGCGACGGCAACTGCCCGTCCTGCGACGACGGGGACTCGTGCACCGCCGATTCCTCGACCGGGAGCGCGGCGAACTGCGACTTGGTCTGCACCAACAGCGCGATCACCATGTGCGTCGACGGCGACGGTTGTTGCCCCGCCTCTTGCAACGCAGTGTCGGACGACGACTGCAGCCCGGTGTGCGGGAATTCCGTCGAGGAGCCGGGTGAGACGTGTGACGGCAACTGCCCCGCGTCGTGTGACGACGGGCAGGCCTGCACGGTCGATACCAGGTCTGGCGGCGCATCGACGTGCAACGTGACATGCAAACACACCGCCGTCACGACGTGCATCGACGACGACGGCTGTTGCCCGAGCACATGCAGCGCCAACAACGACAACGACTGCTCCGCGACGTGCGGGAACGGCGTCGTCGAGGCGGGCGAAGAGTGCGATGGAAGCTGTCCGACGTCTTGCCCTACTTGCCAGACGTTGAGCGGCAGTGGGTGTCAGAGAAAATGCGTGGCGCAGCAAGGGTGTACCCCTTGCAGTATCAACGGTTCTTGTCCCTGCAGCGCGGGGCAGATCTGCAGCGGCGGCAAATGCGTGACGGGCTCCAGCGCGGGCCAGTGCGGATCCGCGTGCTCACCTGACGCGTACTGCCAGGCGTTCGCGAATTCCCCGTACTGCTCAGGCGGGGGATGCGTGGAGTGTCGGGACGACGACGATTGCGCCGGCGACGGGTTTTGCGTCGGTGGGACGTGCGGTGGGTGTTCGGGGGACCTGGACTGCGACGTCACGGGCGGCTTCTACTGCAACCCGTCCAGTATGCGATGTGAGGTCCCAACTTCGTGCAACGACGCGCAAAACCCGGGGGAATGGTGCCGCGCGCAGGGATTCGACCTGTGCGATACGGTGACCGGCGATTGCGTCGTCGCGGAGTGTTCCTCGGACTCGGAGTGCGGCGAGGTGGAGTTCTGCGACGCGAGCGGTCAGTGCGTCACGGCGCCAAAGTGCAACGAAGCGAGCGAGCCCGACGCGTGGTGCACCAGGTTTGCGACGAACTCCCAGGCGAACATCTGCGTGTTCGGAACCTGCAAGGTCGGCTGCACTACCCCGTGCGACTGTCCTTCGAGGCTCTACGACACGTGCGTGAACGAGGGAGGGAGCCAGGCGACGTGTCTGCGAAACGCTCCGTCATGCCACGAGGTCTGTGACGGCGACGCGCTGTGTCAGCAGAGGTTTCCGGATACCCCGACTTGCGGTGGTTCGCCCCAGGTCAATCAGGGCTGCTGCGGTGGAATGGTAGGATGCGCGACTACCCTCTGACCCACCATGCCCGACACGAGGATCAGGTAGCCGAGCAGCGCCACGAAGACGGAGAGCCACGCGGCCGCGTCGTAGATCACGAACGATGCGGCGATGAAGATCGCCGACACGAACCGAACCCAGCGCGATTCGACCAGAACGAGCAGTTGGCCTAGCAGATACGCTACCGGTGAAAGGATGAGCGGCGCGAGGATTACCGGGACCGCGACCGCGGTCGCCTCGCCGATCGTCGTGAACGTGTCCGCCGCGCTCATGTTCGAGCTCCACGCGACGTACTTGTCTTGAAGTGTCGCCGCCCACCAGCGGGCGCCGAGGTCGAAGAGCGCGACGGCGCCGAACGAGACGACGCGCAGGCGACGGGGAACTGTCTGCAGTGTGATCAAGCGAAACCTCGAGCCGGGACAGGTTCAACAAAGAGTAGTCCCGCCGGCATTCCGGGCCAGCTCGCCGACGGTCGCTCCACCATCGACCGGCTCGGGCGACTGAAGCTCGGTGCCCTTCCACGACATCCTCGTCTCGCCCGACGCAGAAGAAGTGTTGTTTTGCTGAACACCCTGGGGCTTTGCCCCAGACCCCACCAAGGATTGCATCCTTGGAACCGCGAATTTCTTTCAGGCGACGTCGCAACTCGTTGATATTGCGCGAAATGGGCTGTGAGAGCTGCAGACAAACTTCGGGGTCCAGGGGAGAATCCCCTGGTGGGTTTGGGCGAAGCCCAACGGCCCCCTTCTGCGACCTCCTGGTCTCGCCCGTCCTCGGGAAGGTCGGGATGGACGATCGCGCTACGATGCGTACACTCCGTTCCATGCCAGAAATCAACGACATCCTCGTCCCGAACCGCGGTGAAATCGCGATTCGGATCTTCCGCGCTTGCACCGAACTCGGCATCCGCACCACCGCGATCTACTCGTGGGAGGATCGCCTCTCGATCCATCGCTACAAGGCTGACCGCGCCTATCTGGTGGGGGAGCGGGGGAAGCCGGTGGAGGCGTACCTCGACGGTGATGCGATCATCGAGCTCGCGAAGCGAAAGGGGGTCGATGCGATTCATCCCGGTTACGGATTCCTCTCGGAGAACGCCGAGTTCGCGCGCAAGTGCATCGACGCCGGGATCACCTGGATCGGACCGCCCCCCGAGGTGATGGACGCGCTGGGCGACAAGGTGAAAGCGCGCCAGGTGGCGCGGCAGGCCAATGTCCCGGTGATCCCCGGGACGGGAGCGATCGACAGCGCCTCGGCCGTCCGCCAGTTTGCCGACGAGCACGGGTTCCCGTTGCTGATCAAGGCTGCCCATGGCGGTGGGGGTCGCGGGATGCGCGTCGTTCGCACCGAAGACGAGATCGACGAAGCGTTCGCGTCGGCGCAGAGCGAGGCGAAGTCCGCCTTCGGTTCCGCGGAAGTGTTCGTCGAGCGGTTCCTCGATCACCCGCGGCACATCGAAGTACAGCTCGTGTGCGATCAGCACGGCAACCGCGTGCACTTCTTCGAGCGGGACTGCTCCATCCAGCGCCGTCATCAAAAGCTCGTCGAGCTCGCTCCGGCACCGAACCTGACGAACGAGACGCGTCGCAAGCTCTGGGAGTACAGCCTCTCGCTGGCGAACCAGGTGGGCTATTCCTCGGTCGGGACCGTGGAGTTTCTCCTCGAGGAGCGGGACGGTCAGGTCGACGTCTTCTTCATCGAAGTGAACACCCGCATCCAAGTCGAGCACACCGTGACCGAGATGGTGACGGGCTACGACCTCATCAAGACGATGATCCACGTGGCGGAGGGGCACCGGCTCGACGACCGCGTGATCGGAATCCCGAACCAGGCCGCGATCGCGGTGAACGGTCAGGCGATCCAGTGCCGGGTCACGACCGAGGATGCGGAGAACAATTTCGCGCCGGACTTCGGCAAGATCGTCACCTACCGGTCTGCGGCAGGTTTCGGGATACGGCTCGACGCGGGGATTGGCGGCTCGGGCGCGGTCGTCCAGCCGTTCTACGATTCGCTCCTCGTGAAGGTCTCGGCGTGGGGGCGTGATCTGGGCGACGCCGCGCAGCGGATGGGGCGGAGCCTCGCCGAGTTCCGGATTCGAGGGGTGAAGACGAACATCCCGTTCCTGCAGAACGTGATCAGACACCCCTCCTTCCTCGACGGTACGACGAGCACGCGGTTCATCGACGAGACCGACGAGCTGTTCCGGTTCCCACGGCGCAAGGACCGGGGGACCAAGGCGGTGTCCGCGATCGCGAACATCACGGTGAACGGACCGCCCGGCGTCCCGGCGAAGCCCGCCCGCCCGGTGCCGTTGATCGTCCCCGAGCCGCCGCCTCGGCCGTCGTGGGACGACCCGCCGAAGTCGCCCGCGTAC
The DNA here is from genome assembly GCA_964411125.1 of uncultured Bradymonadales bacterium. Taxonomy (GTDB): domain Bacteria; phylum Myxococcota_A; class Bradymonadia; order Bradymonadales; family Bradymonadaceae; genus JBFIHF01. The sequence continues at coordinate 64,880 of CAYPJU010000019.1, forward strand.
GCGGTCTTCGAGGCCGAAGGGGCCGAAGGCCTCTCCAAGTGGCTGGTCGAGCAGAAGGAGCTGCAGATCACCGACACGACCTTCCGCGACGCGCACCAATCGCTGCTCGCGACGCGGGTCCGGACGCGCGACCTCCTCGACGTCTGTACGCAGACGCAGTTCATGCTGCCCAACCTCTTCAGCTACGAGATGTGGGGCGGGGCGACGTTCGACGTCTGCATGCGGTTTCTGCGAGAGGACCCGTGGGAACGCCTCGTGCGGATGCGAAGCAAGATGCCCGGCGTCCTCTTTCAGATGCTGCTGCGTGGAGCCAACGCCGTCGGATACACCAACTACCCCGACGAGGTCGTTCGAGCCTTCATCGAGGAGGCGGCGCGGGGAGGGATCGACATCTTCCGGATCTTCGATGCCCTCAACTATCTCCCCAACATGGAGCTCGCCATGGAGGAGGTGAACCGGCAGGGGAAGATCGTGGAGGCCTCGATCTGCTACACCGGAGACGTCGGCAGCCCCGACGAGGACAAGTACACCCCCGCGTACTACGCGAACCTCGCGCGAGAACTCGAGAAGCGGGGAGCGCACATCCTCAACATCAAAGACATGGCGGGCCTCCTCAAGCCGTATTCGGCGCGGATTCTGATCGAGGCGATCCGGGAAGCGTCGGATCTCCCGATTCATCTTCACACCCACGACACATCGGGGAACGGACTTCCGATGTACCTGCTCGCCGCCGAGGCGGGAGTCGACGTCGTCGACTGTGCCCTATCGTCGATGGCCGGGCTGACGAGTCAGCCGTCGCTGAACGCGCTCGTCGCGGCGATGGAGCCGAGCGATCGTCGACCGGACCTCGACATGCGGAACCTCCAGACGCTCTCCGATTTCTGGGAGTTTCTGCGTGAGATCTACTACCCGTTCGAGTCGGGGCTCAAGGCGTCCACGACCGACGTCTATTTCCACGAGATTCCGGGCGGGCAGTACTCGAACTTGCGGCCCCGTGCGATTCAGCTCGGCCTCGGAGACCAGTGGGACGTCATCACGCAGCGCTATCGCGACGTCGACCAGGCGCTGGGGCGGATCGTGAAGGTCACGCCGACCTCCAAGGTGGTGGCGGATTTCGCGATGTTTTTGGTGCGGAACGACCTGACGGTGGAGGGACTCGTCGCCGCCCACGAAAACGGGGAGGAGTTCGACTTCCCCCAGTCCGTCGTCGACTTCTTCGCGGGACGTCTGGGCCAGCCGCATGGTGGCTTTCCAGAGCGTCTTCAGAAGATCGTGCTGAAGGGGGAGAAGCCCCTCACCGATCGCGCGGGCGACCATCTCCCCTCCTACGACTGGGAGGGAAAACGAGCCGATCTCGAACTGTTGCTCGATCGCGAGCCTACCCGCCGCGAGGAGATCTCGTACGCCCTCTACCCTGCCGTGTTCACCGAGTTTGCGCGCGACATCGAAGAGCACGGCGAGTTCAGGATTCTCGATACGGTCGCGTTTCTGTACGGGCTCGAGCCCGGAGAGGAGACGCTCGTCGAGATCGAGGAGGGTAAGATCCTCGTCGTCCAACTCCTCGCCGTCGGCGACCTGCGGGCGGACGGGACTCGGCCCGTCTACTTCGAGCTCAACGGGCAGCCGCGGGAGGTCATCGTCGTCGATGCCTCCGCAGCCCAGGACGTGGTGCGGCGACCGAAGGCCGACAAGACGGTGCCCGGGCAGATCGGCGCCTCGATGCAAGGCAAGGTCGTCCAGATCAAGGTCGCGGTCGGGGAGGGGGTCGACAAGGGGGACGTCCTCCTCACGACGGAGGCGATGAAGATGGAGACGTCGATCACCACCAGCATCGCGGGGACGGTGAAGTCGCTCGAAGTGGCGGTCGGCGATTCGATCGACGCGGGAGATCTCGTGGCGGTGGTGGAGCCATGACGCGGTTCACGCTGTCAGTCTCGTTCGCCGTGACGCTCGCCCTGGTCGGCTGCGACGGTTCGACCGATTCGAGCTCCGACGCGGGAGGAATCGCGGACCTGGGATCGACCGACCAGGGCGGCGGGGACGTGGTGCCCGTCGCCGAGGACACTGGCGGGGACGTTGCCGAATCGTCCGACGCGGCGAGCGACTCGGGGGCGTCGACCGACGCGACCGATCCGACCGACGCACACCCCGACGCCGCAGACTGCGTCGACTGCCAGGTGGTAGCGACGAACGGCGCGGTCACCCTGCAGTTCGAGCGCGCGGTCTTCGGGTTCACGTCGGCGGCGCAGTCCGACAACGGCGTGCGGGAGGTTCACACCGAATCGTACATCGGTGGCGCCGACGGCTGCCCCGAGATGGACTCGCCGGCTCCCGATCAGACGCTCATCGTCACCGGATTCCCGGCCGAACCCGGCGCCTACGACCGCGCGGACGGGCTCGCCGTGACGATCCTCGATTTCGAGGGCGTTCTCATCGAAGATGGCGTGACCGCCACCGCGCTCACCGCCGAAATCACCGTCTCCGAGGTAACCGACGATGGCGTCACGCTCGACGTGTCCGCACAGCTCGACGGAGGAATCGAGGTGACCGGTGAGCTCGTCGCGACACGCTGCGTCTCGCTGGACGTTGAGTAGCGCGCTTGCGAGTCTCACGCCTCACGCCTCCAGCCCCCCGCCGATTCTTGATGGCCGATCTCAAAAGTGCTACACGCATCCCCGCACGCACCGAGCCGAATTGGAGGCCTGCACATGTCGATGTTCCGTGCATCCGAAGAATCACCGAGAATGTTCGAGAGCGACTTCATCGACGCTTTCTCGAGAACGCATTTCGTCGTCGTACCGCTGCTCTACCTGCCTGCTTCGGCGTGGTTGATCTGGCGGTCGGTGACGACTCTCGGCGTCGACTGGTTCGTCGCGGTGCTTCTGTACCTGGGGGGGATCCTCGCCTGGACCTTCACCGAGTACTGGCTCCACCGGACCTTTTTCCACTGGGAACCGGACACGAGCTGGGGCCCCAAGATGCATTTCTTCGTGCACGGGGTGCACCACGATTGGCCGAACGACCGATACCGGCTGGTGATGCCGCCGGCGGTCAGCATCACGCTCTTTTTCGTCTTCATGGCGGTGTGGGTCGGGCTGCTCGGCGACTTTGGCTGGGCATTCCACGGGGGGTACGTGCTCGGCTACATGATCTACGACCTGACGCACTACTACCTGCACCACGGCAAGCCGAAGTCCCTCTATTTCAAGAAGCTTCGGCGCCATCACATGTCGCACCACTTCAACAAGAAGTTCCAGGACTCACGCTTCGGGGTCTCCACACGTCTGTGGGATCGCGTCTTTCGCACGCTCTGACTCGAACGCCTTCATCCCCGCGTCGCACCACGACAAATCGTCTGCATCCTTCGTTTTGATGGGATGGGCGGCCTTGCGTCCGATCGGAATCAGTTTACTATCGACCGACTCTACCTTCACTGGAGATAGCCGTGTCCAAACGAAACCTGTTGGCGAGCTTCGCATTCGTGGTGTCCGTCCTCTTCGCGTCGACCGCGTGGGCCGGGATGCCGATCAAGCAGGGGGGAAATTTCGGGATTGGCTTCGGAGTCGGCACGACCGCCGCCCCCATTTCGCTCAAGTACTTCCTCGACAGCACGATGTCGATTCAGGGCAACATCGGGTGGTACCAGGGCGCGTTCTACGGCTGCGGCCGCTACCGCCGCGATCGGTACCGCGGGGCATACGGGTGCGGATACTACCGCGACGCGCTCGGCATCAGCGCCGACTTCCTCCTCGAGGGTGGTCCGCTCGTCGGAAACTCGGACGTCTCGCTCGATTGGGAGATCGGAGGTGGAGCAGGGATCGGGCTCGGTAACGTGGACTTCGCCCTCGCCGCGGCGTTCGTCGCGGGCCTGCAGTTGAACATCCACGCGGTGCCGATCGACCTCGTCGTCGAGTACCGACCCCGCATCTTCCTCGTCCCCTTCGTCGGGTTCGATTGGTTGGGATTCACCGGCCACATCCGCTACTACTTCTAGCCGAGTCTCCGAGCGTTCGGGCATGACGTTCGAACGTGCGGGGGATCTCTCGTTCCCCGGCCGGAGCCGAGCCCTTGCGCCGCTTCTTCCTCTCCGTAACGGTCGTCGTCGCTGCTGTCGCCTGGATCTCGGGTGACGTCGCGGCGCAGACCGTCCATGCGGAGACTGTCACCATCGGAAAGGGGACGAACTTCCGTCGGTCGGATTTCTCGGTCGAGGCACAGCGCCTGGTCCTGCAGTCCGTCAGCGTGAGAGGCTGGGACGTCGTTCCGGTGCTGCCCGGGGATACACAGGCTGCAATCAGCGGTCGGTTCTACAACGACTTCACGCTGCGGGCGGCAACCGAGCAGCCGTACGAGGCGCTCGATCAGGGCCGGTTCGTCGTCGACCACGCCTACTTCACCTACCGACCGTTCGAACGTGTTCGGTGGACGCTGGGACGCCAGTGGGTCGGCTCCGCGCTGGGGGTTCGCGACATCGATGGCGTGCGGCTTCGCCTGGAGCCTCAACTCTCACCCGCGATCGCGAGTCACGTGGAGACGTGGGTCGGGTCGGACGTCGCCACTCGATGGGCGACGACGAGCCCCGACACGTGGGACGTCCAGGGTTTGCCAATCGAGCTCGATGGGCCCCGCACTGCAGGGACTCGCCTCGGTGCATCCGCCGGCATTCGGTGGAGCGAAGCCGCGGCGAGCATCACCTGGGACCGGAGCCAACGCGGCGGCGACGACGGATTTGTGGTGGGCGACGAGCGGGTCGGGGCTGCCATACGCGGGAACGTGGCGCCACGGCTGGCGCTCTCGTCCTTCGCGTCGTTCCATACGCTGCTGCAGGACGTCGACCGGGCAGCTATCGACCTGGCGTGGCGCGCACCGTGGGACGAGGCGGTGTTGTCGGGCGGTGTCGAACATCGCCAGCCGTGGTTCGATTCCGCCAGCATCTTCAACGTTTTCGGCGCCCGCCCGTTCGAGGAGGCGCGGCTGACCTACCAGCATCCGGTGGGCGAGATCGCCACCTCGTTCGACGCGCGCGCGTGGGGACGTGCGTACGACGGCAACCTCGACCTCTCGGACTTCGGTTCGGGCGTCGGCGATGCACGTGCCCTCGGAGGGGGCCTGGGGCACTCGACCAGATTTCGCGCATTCGGCCGGGTCTTCGAATGGCGGACGTTCGGTTCGACCGAGGTGAGCCCCGACCGAGCGCAAGGGGGCGAGCGCTGGGTAGGCGACGTACGCTTCCGGTTTCCCGCCATCGAACGGCGTCTCTATCTCACGGGTCGTTTTCTGGGCCTCGCCTGGGCGAGCGGTGCCACGGCGAGCCGGAGCACGGCGGCGACCGCAGCGACGGGGGCGTTCGTGGCGGAGGCACCGGTTTCCTTCGGGCGGTTCGAGCTGGCGCTGCACGGCACCCGGAGCTCGGCGTTCGAGCCGACCTTCAACGCGTGGGCTTCTTTCGAGACCGACCTGTGGTTCTGAACCTGAGGCGAAAGCTGCGTCGCGCGAAGCTCGTCGGCCCCCTCGCGGTTGCCGTTCCGGTCGCGCTGTGTGCCGCGTGGGGGCTCGCGCAGCAGCGGGATCGTCCGGAACCGACCGAGGACCTCTCGAAGTTCGTCTACGCCGAGCGCGTCGAGACGATCCGATTCTCCCACGCGAAGCACTCGAGCACGGCTTGCACGGACTGCCACGGGGCGGCGACGACGAGCCGTCGCGCGGCCGATGATCTCACCCCGGCGATGACCCAGTGCGTCGGGTGCCACGCCGAACGGCAGGAGCCACTGCTCGCCGAATGCGCTGCATGCCACATCGGTCACGGGGCGGGATCGTCGAAGCCGATCCGCGTTCCCGAGGACTGGCGTTCCGTCCGGCCTGCGCCGATGAAGATCCCCGCCCCGCGTGGTGCCGTGCGGTTTTCGCATGCGGCGCACGCGACGGAGGCGAAATGCGAGACGTGTCACGGCGACGGTGCTGCTTCGGAGCCGACTCTTCCGCCGGAGAGCACGTGTCTCGGATGCCACGACGGGGCGCGCAGCTCGGCTCCGACGGCTTGCACCACGTGTCACCCCACGAGCTCTCGGACCGGTCGGCTCGCAACCTCCCGTCCGGGGGTCATCGCGAAGCTGCGGCCCGACAACCACTCCGTCGACTGGCTCGAGCGGCACGCGACGGTGGCGCGCGGCGACGCAGAAGATTGCATGACGTGCCACACGGAGCCCGATTGCGCCTCGTGCCACAGCGAAAAGGTGGCAACGCCGTTCGCTGCGCATCCCCCGGGGTACCTGACGATCCACATGGCGGATGCTCGTCTGTCCGCGGGCAACTGCACCGACTGTCACTCGGTGGAGACGTTCTGCACGACGTGCCACGTCCGCGCCGACGTGACGACGCGGCTCGGGTCGCAGCCGCCACCTCGTCGCTCGTTCCACCCACCGGGTTGGCTCGACGGGTCGTTCGCGAACAGTCACGGATTCGCGGCGCGCCGCGACATCGTGGAGTGCGCTTCGTGCCACACGGAGACGGACTGCATCACGTGTCATGCGGGGGTCAATCCGCATCCGCCCGAGTTTGCGTTCGAGTGCGGGTCGATGCTCGCATCGAACCCGGCGGCGTGTTCCAAGTGTCACTCCGACCCGACGGTCCTCCGGTCGCTCTGCCGCTGATCGTGCAGAAAGGTCAGAGGTGTGAACTTTTTTCGCACTCCCACTCTTCGTCGCCGCGGGATCTGGATCTGCCCGATCCCTTGGATCTTCGCCGGTCGCGCGTCTTCCGGCCAAATCACCTCAGCATGAGGCCACTGGAATGGATCTTGCCCCATGTAGGGTCGGTTCAAGCCAAGTTCGAGACAGACGATGAGATTCAAAGCCTTTCGAGGTGCACAGATTCGCGGCGTGACGCTGGTAGAGTTGATGGTTGCGATAGCCATCATCGCCATCGCTGCCGCCGTGGCGTCGCCGTCGATTTTCAGTTCGATCCGTCGTGAGCGGGCACTGGGTGTCGCGCGGGAGGTGGCGAACGAGCTTCGACGTGCGCGGAACCAGGCGATGGCGCGGGGGGAAGCGATTTACGTCGTGGTGGCGCCGGCCTCCGGCTCGGACCGCGGTTCGCTCGTCACGTACGCGACGACGCGCGACCCGTACTCGAAGGGGGGTGACTCGTGCGATCCTTCGGCGGACCCGCCCGTGACGTGCGCGACCGGCGAGACCTGCATCAATGGGGCTTGCTGGGCAGAACCGGCGCGGTCGTGCCGGGAGTACGACGGAAACGCCGATTTCCTCCGCCAGGTGGCGAAGCTCGACATCAACGTTTCCGACGGCCCGAACATGGCGATTCGCGCCACCGAGCCGTCGGGAAACACGGTGCTCTGCTTCTCACCGGACGGGCGAGTCCTCAAGAAGGACGGTTCGGCCTTCAATACGGCCGGAGACGAGCGATGTCTCGGTGAGACCTTCCTGCTCTACGTCGCTGACGCCAACGCGACGATCGGCGACACGGAGAAGGCGTGTGGTGCTGGCCCGGACCTTCTCGATCCGCTGAACATGTACCGCGTTGCAGTTCCTTACAACGGCGCCATCTCGGTGAGCCAGTGATGAGAATCCGACGAACACAGACGAATGCCGGGTACACGCTCCTCGAGATCTTGATCGCGATCGTGATCATGGGGATCGGGTTTCTCGCCCTGATCGCGGTCCAGTTGGGCGCGCTGCGCGGCTACATTTCGACGCGCGACTCGCTGCACGCTGCGGAGGTTGGGCGTCGGGTCGCCGAAGTGCTTCGCATTCAAGGGCAGCAGTGGGTCGACGCGACCTGGACGGGGAGTGCTGCGTACACGGCCGACGACAATCCATTCGACGTCGCCGATCCGATCGGCGCGATCAACGGCGCGGGCGGGGCGTGGGTGTCGCTGTACGACCTCCCCGCGGATTTCGCGGCAGGTCGCCCGGCGGACGCGAGTGACCCGCATCTGGGCGGAAAATTCTGCGCGTTCGCGCGCGGCGGCGTGAGCGCAAACGATCCTTCGATCCTGCAGTACCAGATCGCGATCGTTTACCCCGGTCCGAACACAGACTTGCTCTCCTGCGACACGGTGGACGCCGTCGCGCTGGGCGAAGTCGGCGGTCCGACGACCGCCCCGACCCTCGACGCAGCGGGGCTGCGCGTGAGCTATTACGGAACCGTCGTCACGCGGCGGTCACATCTTGCCACCGACGAGGTACCAACACCGTGAAGTACTGCAAGACATCCATACGTCTGCGGCGCGGGTTCACGCTGGTCGAGCTGATGATCGCGCTTCTGCTCACCGGCGTGATGTCGGTGCTGATCTATCAGCTCTTCGACAGCACGTCCGAGAACTTCCTCGAGGTCGACCAGTTGGCCGACACGACGGATCGGCTGCGCTTCGCGAGCGAGCGACTTCGAAACGACCTTCACATGGCGGGGTCGTTCATGACGCCCGACAGTGAGCTCGACTACCTGGTTCAACCGAAGGTGACGGACCTGCACGTGGCGGGCTTCATGACCTACGACGGGTGGCAGGACGACCGCACGGTGATGCTGGGCGAGGTGGCGGCCGCGAACCCGAACGTCAGCTTCGACGGGATCGTGGTGCTGGGCGCATACGACCTTCCCCTGTCGTTCGAGGTGGCGTCGCTGGTCGCGAACGACGGCGACAATTCGTTGGCGATTCTGGCACATCACCGAGGCCTCATCCGGCTCAACGTGACGGACCCGTTTCAGACGGGCAAGGCGGCAGTGTCGTTCAACGACGTGTCCGACGCGGCGGCGCAGACTGCTCTGGAGGCGATCTTCGACGGTGCTCAGGCGCGCCTGCTTCGCGTCTCCGATCGCCAGGGATTTCAACAGTTCATCCAGATCACGGACGCATTCTCGGCCTCTGCCGACTTCGTCGCGGCCGGCGGCGGGGACGACTTCAACCGCGTCGTGTTGGACATCCCGGGGGACGAGACCAAGCTCGGTCCCAAGTTCAAGCGGAAGGACGCGGGGGGTACGGCCTACGAATACGGGTTCGATGGAAACATCGACGCCACGGACGTCGCCTACGACGCGGCGTTCATCGACGCCTTCTGGTATCGGGTCCAGCAGCATCCCGAGGATCCGCGGAACCTGATCCTCGTCCGAGAGAGGCTCTGCGCGCCGGCCGTGGCCGAAGCGTTTGGAGCAGCCTCGTTCGATCCGGGGGCCGACGGCCTGAGCGCGTCCGACTGCGGCGCTCCCGAGGAGCTGATCGTCATCGCGCAGCACGTCGCGGACTTCCAGATCTGGTTCGACTGCGCCGATGGCAACGCCGCCTCCAATGCGGGGGTCGTCGGGAACACCTGGGTCTCTTCGTGGCAAGCACCCAACGCGGACACCGCGCCGGGCGGACCGGGAGGCTGCATGGATTCGGCGAACCCGCAGGTCGGGAGGGCCCGAGCGGCTCACATCCGTCTGTCGTTGCACACGCCGACGGAGCGTAAGACTCAGGCGCACGTGCAGTTCGAGGACAAGACGGGCGCACTCGCCGCGCCGACCGACACGACGATGCTCCGAACGTTCGATTCGTATCCGACCGCGACGGGAGCCGCCGCGGTGGTGACCCTGCAGTCGGACGTCGAGCTCACGAACTTCTCGATGCGGAACGCGTACTGATGGAGCGGACCAAGATGCATACGACAAAGAAATCGGCTTCACGCCACGTGCTTTTCGAGGAGCAGGGGAGCGCCCTGATCCTGGTCGTGCTGCTGACGCTGGTGCTGTCGGCGATGTCGGTCGTCGCGCTGCGCGACATCGCGCGGACGACGAGCGCGACATCGGTCTACCGCACCCGCACGCAGGCGCAGATGGCATCGGACGCATCCGTCCGAATCTTCACGAACTTCGCGGGCCGGCAGGCCGATCAGTTGTTCCAGGCCGGGCTCGCTTCGATGCACGACGACGGAGCGTCGGTGGAGGGGTCCTTCGGCTCTTCGACCGACATCGGGATCGACATCGACAACGACGGCAACGTGACGTGGGAAGAAGAGCGTCGCACGCTGGCGGTCCGAGGACCGGTTCTCATCCTGGACGACGAGCTCCTCACGAGCGACTGCGGCGGCTCTTGCGAGCAGATGCTGACGTCGCCGGGCGGTGACGAGACGGGGCTCTTCCGAAACAACGTGACCGACCTCACGTTCGAGAGCCAGCGCACGACCGACTGGTCGATCGTGATGCGCGACTTCGTCGACGGGTACCCGGCCGTCGGTTACGGCGAAGGCTACTGCTTCAAGAAGGCGCTCTCCGCCTCGCAGGCTCGCGTCGGCGAGGTCGACCAGAACTGGAACAACGCGAACAACGTCGGCTTCTCGCGCCATGGGATGGACACGATGCTCGGTCCGGTGCCGTGTGGGTATAACTGATCGACGGGAACGAACCCGACGAGGAAACACGAATGCAAAAGAAGACCAAACATCTAGCTCTCGCGATCGCGGCAAGCAGCGCGCTTCTGGTGCCTGTTCAGGCGTCCTCCCAGGCGGACCCGACGGCGGCGGGCGGCGGCAAGAAGCCGTTCGTGCTCGTGGTCATCGACTCTTCGGCGTCGATGGAATGGACCGACGACGGTGACGACGAGTTTCCCCAGTTCGATCCGACGATTCCCACCAACATCCCAGACACCGTCGCCGCGTCTTCGAAGCTGCTGGGCGCGTACGACGTGCAGTCGCTCGTCGACGTCCAGCCCGGTAACGCGACCGAAGGACCGATAGCCTTCGGTCCCTGCGTGGTCTGGGAGCCCGGCGACGAGGGCGAAGACACGGACAAGGTCTGCAAAGAGTACGTGCGACCGCCGTGGAAGGGCGACATGCCGGCCTCCTGGACGATCGCGCGACCCGACGACAAGTGGCTGAAACGCACCGACGGTGACGTGGTCACTTCCCGCTGGTTCAACGCCATGCGTGGCTCGGGGGACCTTTCTGGAGGTTTCACCGGGATGCGGCTGCAGGACAACTATCAGCCTCGCCACGTGACGATCAAAGAGGTGATGACCGGCGAGATGATCCTCTACCCTTCTGGGGTGAGCGACCCAGCCGGGCCGGGCGTCACCGCCTTCGCGCCGAGTCAGTACGGGCCCGGATGTTGGCTCGTTCCTCGTATGCGCAACGCGTCCGCCGTCCCGACGCAGGACAGCACGATCTGTGTCGACCCGAGCGATTCCGACGGTCTGGATTACAACGACTCGGAGTTCTGGTCTTTCCCGGACTTCATGCAGCCGTACCCGCACTTTCAGGAGACCTACGACGACCAGTGGCGAAACGGGGTGATGGACCGCCTCGGCAACACGGTGATCTTCGGGTTCGCCGCCTTCGACGGGTTCCGTGAGCGGCTCGATCGAAACTACGACTCGACGGGGGACGGCTATCCCGATGCTCGTGAGTGGTACGACGACCTGAACGACTCGATCGACGGCAATGGACTGCCGGGCTACGGCGGCAGCTCGAAGGACGAGGGCGACAACGACTGCAACGGCGACACGGTCAACGGCGACCGATGTTACGACCTCGGCCTCTATAAGGTCGTGATGCCGAAGAAGCTCGACGTACCGACGACTTATCTTCCGTACCTGTCGAACTTCACCCAGATCGCCCTGAACGACACCGGGTATCTGCGGCACAAGGACCAGGACAAGATCGAGCTCGACGCCGACGCGGACAAGAGTTCCGACAACCGATACCTCGGGGCCACCTTCCAGGATGGCGTCGACAAGTACATCGACAAGTTCCGCCTCGGTACTCAGCCGATCGCTCGTGCGACGCCGCTGGCCGCCGTGATGCACGACACCTACCAGTTCTTCGCCGAAGGGCAGGACGGCAACAATCCGTTCTCCGACGAAGGTGGAAAGCCGAACGACCCGTTCGCCGAGTGTCGACCCAAGCACGTCGTCTTGATGACGGACGGAAAGCCCGAACCGGAGCGCGGTGATCCCTCGACCTTGAGCGCGGCCTTCGGCTACGACGTCTCGCGTTACATCTACGACGACGTGGTCACCGAGATTTCCGACCTCACCAACGACGTCGAAAACATCGTCTATCCGACCGATCCCGCCGACGAGTTCCAGTACGGCGTGAAGGTCCACGTCGTCGGTCTGTCGATTCAGGACGAGTCCGATCCGACCGCGAGCACCGCCGTGAAGACGATGGCGGAGATGGCGATGGCGGGTCAGACGTGTGCCGAGGTGCTGTTGGGACCGGAGTACCTGCCGACCGCGAAAGGGGGAACGTGCGACCAGGTCCCCGCCGATCCGGACGCTCCCGCCCGCGCATGCCTCGTCGATCAGTCGGCGCACACGGCGAGCTACACGTTCACGCGACCGGACGCGGACATCGCGGAGAACTGCACGTTCGCCCCGGCCCTGATTCTCGACACCAACGACCCCGAAGTTCTTCAGCGCGCCTTGAGCCGCCTCTTCAGTGAGATCCTCGCCTCCTCCGGCCTCGCGTCGCGGACGCGGGCGGTGGTCGCCAACCGGCTCGACGACCTCACGTACACGCAGGGTGGACAGTACCGCTTCTTCTCGGGGACGCGCATCGATGGCTCCGACTACTGGAAGGGCGTCATCAACCGGCTCGCGCAGCCGTGCGGCGCGGGAGCTCCGTACCCGCAGAAGTCGCTCGACCAGGAGGTCGGTGACCTCGTGCAGTTGGGCAGTGGCAAGAGCGACCGCCGGCGCGTCTGGACCGTGGTTCCCGACGAAGACATCTGGGCGTTCGACGATCGCCAGCCCCAGGAGATCGGCGGCGCGAACAACAATCCGACCTACACCCAGTTCCCGATGAATTGGAAACTCAGCCAGGTCGAGGACGACCACGACGAGTTCCAGGGGCAGTACCTGGACGCGGCCCTGACCATGTCCGACCTCATCGGCACCCGGATCCCCTTCCGCGGCATCGCGCTCGAGGAAGGGTACGACGAGGCAGGCTCCTCCGTCCCGCATTACGAGCAGATGAACGCCACGAACGAGAGCGAGTTGGACAGCATCGTCAACACGTACCGAGCTCGGGTGGAGAACCGCGTCGCCGTGAGCAACGGCGGTACTCTCGCGGACTCGCGTGTGCTCGGTGGCATCCTCAACGCCAACCCCGTGGTCGTCGGACCGCCCAACCTCGACCTTCCGATCGGATCGTACCGTGAGTTCCGCGCGATGCATGCCGACCGTCCTACGATGCTCTACGTGGCGTCGATGGAGGGTTTCCTCCACGCGCTCTACACGGGCGAACTGCAGGACGGTGTCCCGCAGCGTGCGCTGACCGAAGAGGGCAACTATCCGACGAGCGACCTCGGGAACACCGCGGTCGACGCCGTGGATCAGCGAGAGGCCTGGGCCTACATGCCGTATCTGCTCCATCGTGAGCTCGTCGGCAGCGCGTTGAGCCAGCCTTATCTGTTCGACGGGACCCCCGTCGTGAAGGACGTCCGCCTGTGCAACGCCAACGGGCGGCTCAACACGAGCTACGCCTGCACCGAAGTCTGTACCGACTGCGCCTACCCGCAGCCGCTTCAGTGGCGCACGGTCCTCGTCGAAGGGCGAGGACTCGCCGGGACCGGTTACTACGCGCTCGACATCACTCGCCCCGGCGGGATTTCGGTGAGCGAATCTTCGGCCGGAACCCTACGGAACCCGGACCCGATCTCTCTGTGGGAGCTCGACCCGTCGTGGGAGCGCGTCCAGAACCGCTACCTCCTCGCGGAAGACCCCGACCGAGTGCAGGGTGACGTGAACTCCGTGCCGGACACGCTGACGCAGAACTGCTTCGATCTGGCTGGAATCCTGGACCCGGACAAGTTCTGGGAGGCCTCTCTGATGGGACTCAGCGTGAGCGAGCCCGAGATCGGGACGGTGCTGGTGGACATGGGCAACTCCGCAGGTGCGGTGCAACGTCCGGTCGCCGTGTTCGGAGGCGGACTCCCGATCGCCGACGATACGTCGTGTGGCGCCGCCGCCCGCGGTATGGCGATCTACGTCGTCGACCTGCAGACCGGCTCCATCCTTCGGCGCTTCACCACCTGGGTGGACGAAAACGGCAACGAGCGTCTCTTCTGGGACTACAACACCGAAGACCTCGCCCTGGACGATCCCGGGCCGGGTTACTTCTCCGGCTCGCCGGCGCTCTTCGACGGTGGAACCGGCGCGATCGCTTCGCGCGGCTTCATCGGCGACTCGAGAGGCCGCCTCTTCCGGATGGATTTCCTGAGCTCGGATCCGAGCGAGTGGGAGGTCAACCTCTTCTTCGACCCCTACCAGGACACGCAGATCGAAGCGCTCCGCAATTCGATGTCGATCGACGGTGACGTTCCGTTCGGTCCGGCCGGATTCAAACCCGGCGTCGCGCTGACGCCCGACCGTCAGGTGACGGTCAGCTACGGTCTCGGTGAGCCGGGCGACACCGTCTCGGCCGGCCAGGTGCAGGCGGTGCTGACGCTCGTCGAGGATCTCGCGACCCGCGAAGGCAACCTCGTCTGGGCGGAGGTCTTCCCCGAAGGCGAGAAGCTCACGGGGTCGCCGGTCATCTTCGACCGCACCGTCTACTTCCCGACGTACACCATCCCTGTCGAGGATCTCTGCGAGCCGGGTTCCGCTCGAGTCTGGGGTCTTCAGCTCTTCGACCCCTACCCGGGCGACATCGAGACGTTGGGTGTCTTCCAGGGGAACACGGCGATCTCGTCGAGCACCCGTCTCGTGACCGACGACGCCAGCGACGGCGACATCAAGTGGTGGGGACCGATCGATCCGACGCTCATCCGCGGAGTCACCGTGACGCTCGGACCGCAATGCGGAGCCGTGAGCGATGGGACGACGACCACTTTCACCCCGGGGCAGGCGACCAAGCCTCAGCTCGTGGTCCAGACGAGCGGTGACGTCGACGTCGAGGACAACATCAAGAACGCCGACAATCCCGGCGGCTCGGCCATGACGAACGAAATCGATCGCCTCGTGGTCGATCTTCCGCGTCCCACGACGCAGTCGATCCCGATGAGCTGGTCGATCATCTCGAACTGATGAAGCTCCGCGTTCTCATCACTGTCGCCGGTCTCCTCGTTCTTGCTGCGTGCAAGGACGAGGAGCCGCCTGCGCCTGCCAAACAGGTGGAGGAGGCCGCACCGCAGGAGGCAGAGGAGCCTCGCGACCCGTTGCTCTCGCTGCGGCAAGCGTTCGGCCTGCCGATTCCGCCCGAGGTCGTGCACGTTCGGCAGACCGACCAGCTAGTTCACGTCGAGACGAAGCTGAAGATCGCCGAGGTGCGCGAGTTCTTCGAGAGTCGGTTGGTCGACTTCGAATTCATCGACCACGGACCCTATCGGTTCGAAGCGGTCGGGCTACGCAGCGGAATGCCGAGCATCTTCGTGACCTACCGTCGTGCCTCGCTCCCGACCGTGGTGCGCTACCAGGCCGCTCCCCCACCCAAGAAATCGGTGGAAGAGCGTGCTGAGATCGCTCGCAAGACTCGTGAAGCGCGCGAGAAGGGGAAACCCGTCACCGAGACGATGCCGGACGGGACACCGATGGCTCCCGGGGCCGTTTGGGGCAAGCCGTACACGCCGCCCCCCGGCTCTCCGCTCGACCAACCCCGCTACCGCGCCAACTTCGGCAAGCCCTGGGGCACCTGGGTGCCGAACTAGCCCGCGAGACGAGGCTGTCGCGAGAGGGGGACGGTTGGGCTTCGCCCAAACCCACCAGGGGATTCTCCCCTGGACCCCGAAGTTTAGGGGGACGGTTGGGCTTCGCCCAAACCCACCAGGGGATTCTCCCTTTGGGGCAAAGCCCCACGGCGTTCAGCCGAATCGACAGCCCCGAGATGCGCGCTCCGAAATCGGCGTTTCGCGCCGATGTTGATCACTTCGAAATCGTGGGTCGAGCCTGACCGACGCCCAAACTGGAAACAATCAAAAACCCGTCGGGGAGAAGCGTTCGAGAGGCCGGGATTTCGACGGTGGAGCAGGCACTTCCCCCGCGCCGTGTGGGGTTTTGCGCGTATTTGCATCCGATTGTGTGCCGTTCCTGTGCAACCCATAGATCGCTGCGAATCTTTTCTTTATTAGTTGCGGCCGGAAGAACTCCGACGTCAGCGCAAAGTCCTTGAGACCCCCGGAATACGGGGAGCAACTCGTTTGTCTGATCGCCGGCTCGTCCAGGGTGGGGAAAAAATCCCCGATCCCTGGGAAACGGTTAACACACAATGAGGAATCGAATGGCATCGCTTCAACCTTTAGTCCGACTTCTGTTGGCAGTGAGTTTCGTCACTGCCCTGTCGGCCGGTTGTGGTGGCTGCGGCGAACCGAACCAGGAGGACGTCTGTGCAGACGTCACCTGCGAGGGCGGCGTATGCGACCCCGACACCGGACTCTGTACCAACGCCGACGTATGTGACGGCGACGACGCTTGTGTCGACGGCTTCGTATGCCGCGACGAGGCGTGTGTCTCGAGCTGCACGTCGAACTCGAGCTGCGGGGAAGGCTTCTACTGTGACGACGGGGCGTGTGCTCCGAATCCTTGCGCGGACGTCGAGTGCGACCGCGGAGTCTGTGAGATCAACACTGGTGAGTGCGTGAACGCCTCGGCGTGTACCAGCGCAACCCAGGCCGAAGCGTGCCTCGACGACCACCTCTGTGTGGACGGCGATTGCATCCAGGTCGCGGACTTCTGCGCCGAACTGGCGTGTGACCGCGGCATCTGCTCGGCGGACGAGCGAGCCTGTGTCAACGTCGACAACTGCGCCGGCGACGACATGAACTGCGTCGACGGCTTCTTCTGTGCCGACGACAACACGTGCCAGGAGAACGCTTGCGCCGACGGCGGCGAGTGCGCTCGTGGTGTGTGTGACCAGGTGAGCGGCGAGTGTGTGAATCCCGAGACCTGCGCGGCGGCCGACGACTGTGTCGACGGCGACGTCTGCCTCTCCGGTAGCTGCACTCCCCAGACCGAAGCCTGTGGTGCCGAAGGTTGCCCCGGCAACCAGGCGTGCACCTACGACGCGTCCGCTCTCACGGCGGCGTGTGAAGAAGATCCGGCAGGCGGCTGCTTGAACGCCGTGGACTGCGTCGACGATCGCATCTGCCTGGACGGCGCCTGCGCCGCTCCCGAGGCATGCGTCGCCGACGAGCGCGAGCCGAACGACACCGATGCGGAGGCCGTCGCATTCGCGACCGCCGCCAACCTCGGAACGATTCCCAACCTCAGCCTCTGCCCGGGCGACACGGACGTCTTCTCGTTCGACTCGCTCGAGGATCCGGACGAAGAGGGTCTCCTCCTCGTCCGCGCCGACATCGTCCCGACGGACGTCGGCCTCGGTACGGTGACCATCGAACTGGTCGGACCGAACGGCAACGTCGTCGCGACCGGAACGAACGTCGAAGCGGGCGTCGCCCGGACCTCGGTGGAAGTCTCCGCCACGGTCGACATCGTCGTCGGTACGGACTACCTCATCCGCGTGTCATCCAGCGATGCCACGACCGCGGGTGTGCGCTACGACCTGACCGCCGACGTCGTCTCGATGGACGTCGTCGCGACCTGCAGCAACCTCGCCACGCTGACGCCCGGCACGCCGGTCGTCGGCACGACGGTCGGAGTGACGAACACCGCGCTGCTTTCGTCGTGCAACGATGACGACGCGACGAAGCCCGAGGTCGTCTATGCTCTCGAACTCACCGAAGACGCCTGGGTGGAGCTTCAGCTCACCCCCGAGCTCGGCTACGACGCGGCGCTCAGCGTTCGCGCGGCCTGCACCAACAACGAAAGCGAGTTCCCTCAGGCGTGCGAGGACAGCGGAGGCGACGGCGATGCCGAATCGCTCGCCCTCGCACTCAGCGCCGGCGTTCACTACGTCGTCGTCGAGTCCTACGACGCCGACGAGACGGGATCGTTCGTCCTGACGGCGAAAGCGAACCCGCAGATCTGCACCAACGACGACAACACCTGCATCGACGGTACGACCGCTTCGGTCTGCAACGATTCGCGCACCGAGTTCGAAGACGTCGACTGCCCCGACGGCTGTGACGCCGGTACGGGGGCATGCCTGCGTCCGGCTGGCGACGTCTGCGCCACCGCGGTCGTCGTCGACCCGGCGACCGGGTTCGAAGGCTACCTCGCGCTGACCGGCTTCGCCAATGACTACGAGGCCGGGGACAGCTGCGTGACCCAGGACGGCTCGTTCTCGCGAACCGACGGCGAAGACGGCGTCCTCGTCGTCGACCTGCCAGCCGACAAGGTCCTGACGGTCGAAGCGGTCAGCACCGCCTCCGACGACAACTCGATCTACCTTTCGACCGACTGTTCGGACGTCACGGCGTCTTGCCTCGTCGGTGTCGACGAGGTCGGCTACTCGTCCTCGAACCCCGAGTTCGTCTTCTACAAAAACGATACGGGAGCCACTCAGCAGATCTACATCTTCATCGACGTCGGTGACATCGACTCGAGCATCGGACAGGTGCGCGTGAAGGCGTTGGTCCGCGATCCGGTCTGTACGCCCGGCGAGCGACGCTGTGTCCTCAACCGTGAGTCGCAGCTCTGCAACGCGGCGGGTACTGCCTACGACCAGACCACGGTCTGTGAAGACGGGTGCGATCCGACCTCCGGTGCTTGCACGGTCACGAACGACCTCTGCTCGGGGGCGACGGCGCTCACCAACGGTGTGGCCGCACAGGGTACGAACCTGGGTTACGCCGACGACTACGAGCCGGCCGAAGACTGCGGAAACCTGCAGTACGACAACAACTACGGTGCGTCCGACGCGGTCTTCCGCGTCGACACGACGGCGCCGAACCAGACGGTCACGGTGACCCTCGACCCGGTCGGGTTCGACGGAACGCTGTGGGCGTCCGATTCCTGCGACATGGACATGCTCGGAAGTTGCCTGGCCGGTGTCGACGACACCGACAGCGACGGCGCCTCCGAGGAGATGGTCTTCTTCGCGCCGACTCCCGGCTCTTACTTCGTCACCGTTCAGGACGGCGACTCGGGAGGCAGCGAGGGGTCGTTCACCATCACCGCTTCGTGGACCGACGCGCCGTGCGTGCCGGGTCAGACCCTCGGCTGCAATCTCGCTGGCGATGCCCGTCAGTACTGCAACGAGGTCGGCGAGATCGTCGACTACACCTGTAGCGTCGCGGGTTGTGACGCGACGACGGGCAAGTGCGTCGCCCCGACGGGCGACGTCTGCCTCGACGTCATCGAGCTCGACCCCGCCGGCGGAACCTACAGCGGTCGCCTCACCAATGACGGCACGGACGTCCTCGACTTCTCGAGTGGCGTGACGGACCGCTGCGACTTCTCGTACGGCGACACCGACGGCGACGAGATCTTCCACGCAATCCAGGTCACCCAGGGCGACCTCCTCACGGTCGCGTTCAACGACAAGGGCTCGGGTGACGGCAACGTCTACTTCCAGTCCGACTGTGGTTCGCTCGACAGCTGCTTCGGCTTCAAGGGCGACGGCGACCAGACGATCGAGTACTTCGCGTCCCAGTCCGAGACGATCTTCGTGGTCGTCGACGCGGACACGACGTTGAGCTCGAACGCCTTCGACTACGACCTGACGTACTCGGTCACGCAGCCCGGCTGGGTCTGCGAGCCGGACACGACCCGGTGCGTGGGGGCGCAGACGCTCGAAATCTGCGCGGCCGACGGGTTCTCCTCGACGCCGGTCCAGTGCCCGACGCAATGCGGTATCTCCGCAGCAGACGGCTCGGCGACCTGCATCGACGACCCGACGTTGACCGACTCGTGCACGACCGCTCCGAACGTCGGTGCAGGCATCTCGCTGCGCGTCGACCTCGAAGACGAGCACACGGGGACCATTGACGCCAATGGCGCCGCATGCGCCTTGGACGGCTCGGGGCCCGATGCGGTTTTCGCGGTCAACGCCGCGGCGTACGACGTCATCAAGGTCGACGCGGAATCGACGTCGACCCTCGACGACCTCGCCATCTACATCATCGGCGACTGCAACGACGCAGCCGGGACCTGTCTCGGCGGCGTCGATCAGGACGACGATCTCACGTTCAGCCACCAGGTTACGGCGACCGGCACGTACTACGTGGTGATCGACCACGACTCGGGCACCATCTACGGTACCGACGTCGGCGTCGACATCTCGGTCGAACCGGGCTGCCTGCCGACCACGCCGCCGTCGTGCAGCGCGGACGGAACGGCGCTCGAGTTCTGCGTGGGTGGAACGACCGAGCAGTACGCATGTGCTGGCGGTTGTGCCAACGCGGCCTGCGTAACCCCCCGAGGTGACGCCTGCTTCGACGCCATCCCGCTCGATCGGACGAAGGCGTCGGTCGCTGGAACGTGGACCAACAACACCGACACGGTCGACACCGGTGACGACCTGACAGGCAACTGCCTCGTCAACAGCGCACCGGACGGGGCCGACGACATCTACGCCATCGACCTCGCCGCCGGCGAGACCTTGACGGCGTACATGACGTCGGACGAATCCGACGCCGACCTCTACTTCCTCGACGACTGTCAGAGTCCGACGACGTCGTGCGTCGCCCACAACACCAACCGTGACGTGGAGACGCCGATCTCGTACCACGCGGCGACCGCTCAGCGGATCTTCGTGGTCGTGGACCGCGACGACACTTCGACGGACAACTCCTACACGCTCTACTACGACATCGCGTCGACGGCGTGTGGTGTTTTGGCTCAGTGCACCGATGCCGACACCCTGGTGGAGTGCAACGTCGACGGGACGGTGAAACGGACCACGACGTGCGCAAACGGATGCGTGGCGGGTGGCTGTCAGGTCCCGGCCTTCGAAGCTGACACCTGCTCGGGTGCGGTCGACATCGGGTCGGGTGGCGTATGGACCTCCGACTGGGATCTGTTCGCCGACGACCTCAACTTCAACGGCCTGTGCACCGGTGAGGAAGAGGACGGGCCGGACATGTACTTCAGCGCTACGCTGACCGCGAACCAGATTCTGAACGTGAACGTTCAGTCGATCGGGTTCGAGGCGCCGCAGATCTACTTCCTCAGCGACTGCACGGGAGACGCTCTGAGCTGTCTCGCGGGTGCTCACGAGGATGCGGTCGGTCAGTCGGTGGAAGACAGCGTCACGCTCACCTATCAGGCCCCGGCCGACGAGACGATCATCATCGGTATCGACTCGGAGTTCTCGTCTTACGACGAGCCGGTCCAGGTGAAGTTCGACGTGTTGACGCCGGACTGTGACCCCGCGACGTACCAGCAGGCATGCACCGCCGACGGCGATGCGTTCACCTACTGCAACGCTCGCGGCTTCACTCGGGAGTACATCTGCGAAGGCAACGGTGTCTGCGACGCGACCACGGGTCGCTGCGCCGAGCCGGTCGGTGACGTCTGTCTCGACCCGTTCGATGCGACGCCGACGGCGAGCGCGACCCCCGAGATCACGGGTGGGACGTTCGCCGGGTTCTCCGACGACTACGACCTCGGGACGGGTAACGCCTGCACGGGTTCCCGGACGATCGGCAACGAGCCGGTCTACGTGGTCGATCTGACGGCGGGCCAGACGCTGACGGTGGAAGCGGTCTCGACGGCGGCGACGCCCGAGGACATCGCGGTCTACCTGACGCCGAGCTGCACCGACATCGACGACGTCTGCCTGGCAGGCTCGGACGTGGAAGGTGCGACGGCGACGCCGGAGAAGGTCACCTACACGGCGACCGGCGACGAGTCGGTCTACGTGATGGTGGATTCGTTCTACAGCACGGCCAGCGGCACCTTCGACCTGACGGTCACCGTCAACTGACGGTCAATGGCATCACGACGTAACCGCGTTTTTACCTGAGGCGCGGTTGCTGGCCCCCGGGCGAACTACCCTCCCGCCCGGGGGCTCTTTTTTTGTTGGCCACCAACAAAAAAAAATCCCCGGTTGCCCGGTTGCCCGGTTGCCCGGTACCCGGTACCCGGTTACCCGGTCCTACTTCCCCGGTCCCCGGT
>CAYPJU010000019.1:86922-89339 GCA_964411125.1 uncultured Bradymonadales bacterium
CCCGGTCCCCGGTCCCCGGTCCCCGGTCTACTTTCCCGGTCCCCGGTCCCCGGTCAAAACGCCACGAACATCTCCCTCAACTCGTTGTCCACCACCTCCCTCACCGTCTGAACGAACTGCGGGCACGCCTGCTCGAACGTCGGCCGCGTCACCACGAACGAGTCCGCCGACAGCGCCACCACCAGCCGCGATTCGAACAGCGTGCGATCCTCCGCCCGCTCCCAGTCGTACGCATCGAACGCATGCCCGCACGAGATGCATTCTTCGATCGAGATGAGGAAGTCCTCGCCGGTCGTCGGGTGCGCGATGATGGTCCCGTGGGTGGGGATCAGTTTGCTGCAGGATGGGCAGACGCTCCACGGGCCCCGCGGAGGGAGGTAGGGGTCGGAATAGATTTCGGGGTCGTCGGACCACTCGACCTTCAGCGTCGGGTGGACCAGCCCCAGGGTCTCGGCGTAACCGCCGAGCGCCCCGGCAGGTCGAAACGGGCGCCACGCGAGGCCCTCGCCGTCGGGGCCCGTGGCGAGTCCGGCGTCGCGGAGAGCTTCCTCGATGGAGGATGCGACGCCGGACGAGTAACGGGTGCCGTCTTCGGGGACGTAGAGATAGCGAACGAATCCGAGGCTCATTTCAGTCGATGCAAACGTCGTCCGCGGAGCAGCTATCCACGAAGCTGAGGAAATCGATGACCGTCGCGTTGCACGAGTAGACCGCGGCGCGGTCGAGGCAGTCGCGATACGTAGGGCCGTCCATCTGGCCATCGCCGCACTGCCCGGCTGGCCAGAGGTCGTAGAACTGGGCTTCCATGTCGGAGGTGCACTCGGAGTACGAGCCGTAGTTCGCCTCGAGGGACCCACACTCGGCGAAGCGGTCGCAGGCGACGCGGGCCATGCGTTCGACCCGCGGTTCGCGAGCCGTGCCACAACCCGCGATCGAGAGCGCGAGCGCTGTTACAACGAGCCGTTTCATCCGTCGTCCGTGGAGATCTGGAGCCGCTTCACTTTCTCGACGAGCGTCGTCCGATTCAAGCCGAGAAGTCGCGCAGCGGCAGCTTTGTTGCCGTCGACCTTGCGAAGAGCCTGGGTGAGGATCTGTCTTTCCAAGCGCTCGAGCGTTCCCGCCATGTCGATCCCTTCGCTCGGGACGTAGAGCCCGAGCTGCTGCGACGGCTGTTCGTTGCCCAGGAACTGCGGTGGGAGGTCGTCTCGTTCGATGAACCCGACCTGTTTGAGGATCGACAGGCGCTGGACGAGGTTCTCGAGCTCCCGCACGTTGCCGGGCCACTCGTAGCGCTTCATGTACGAGAGCGTCTCTTTGGTGAAGCCGAGGATGCGCGTCTTGTTGACGGCGTTCTGCTGCTTGAGGAAGAACTCCGCGAGTACGGCGACGTCGACGGGCCGGTCGCGAAGCGGCGGGATGTGCGTCGGCAGCACGCCGATTCGGTAGTAGAGGTCTTCACGGAAATTCCCCTCGCCGATCTCCTTTTCGAGGTCGCGGTTCGTGGCGGCGATGACCCGGAAGTCGACATCGACCGGCTTTCGCGAGCCGACCGGCTGTACTTTGTGGTCTTGCAGGACGCGCAGGAATTTCACCTGCAGCCGCGGCGGCATCTCGCCGATCTCGTCGAGGAAGATCGTGCCGTGGTGGGCAGCCTCGAAGAGGCCCTTCTTGTCGCTCCGCGCACCCGTGAAGGCGCCCTTCATGTACCCGAAGAGCTCGCTCTCGAGCAGCGACTCCGGGATCGCGCCGCAGTTGACGGCGACGAACGGCCCCTTTGCCCGGGGGCTCATGTTGTGAACGGTTCGCGCCAGCAGCTCCTTGCCGGTGCCCGATTCCCCCGTGACGAGCACCGGAGCGTCGGCGCGGGCGATCTGCGGGAGGATGTCGAGGACGGCATTGAGCGGCGAGTTTTCGTCGCGGATGATGACGGAGCGAGGGTCGTCACCGACCGGGCCGGCGCCCTTGGGAATCGCATCCACGACCGCCGCGACGGTGGTCGCCACCGCGTCACCGTCCCACTCGAGCGCCGTCACGGCCCCGAGTCGCATCGCGTCCACGGCCGTCCTCACGTCCCCTTCTTCCACGATCGTCACGATCGGAGTCTGCAACCCCACATCGATCGTCGTGAGCACGTCGCGCACCCGCTGTCCTCCGTCACCCCCGAACACGACCGCCGCGGCGAACCCTTCCTTGCGAAGTCGTCGCACCGCTCCCGACGCACTCGCCTCGCGGTCGACGTCCCACCCCTCACCCTCGAGCGCCTCCGCCAACAGGTCGATCTGCCTACCCGCAGGGACCACCAGGAGGATGCGATGTCCGCTCATCTACAGTCTCTATCATGTGTTCAGGGATTGCCCTCCAGCGAATGTCTCACACGGGGCGGAGCCGAGCAAGCTCGGCTCCGCGGGGGGACCGGC
>CAYPJU010000020.1:0-86856 GCA_964411125.1 uncultured Bradymonadales bacterium
CCTCACGCCTCACCGACAAAGAGTGCATTGACCCTCCGGCACAGGGGCTGTAAGCCTGTGTGCAAGCTAGTAAACAACCGAAACGGAGGGTGAAATGACCAGCACGACACGTGTGCTCGCTGTGTGCGTCGCACTGGCAACCGGCTTGTGGGCCGGCTGTGGGGGCAACAACACGACGAGCAACAATTCGACCAACAACAACGGTTCGAACAACGGCTCCAACAACGGGAGTACCGGGGGCTCGAACAACGGCACGACGTCTGGCGCCAACAACGGGACGACGGCCGGTTCGAACAACGGGACGACGGCGGGGACCAACAACGGGACAACCGGCGGGACGAACAACGAGACCAACAATACGAACAACAACACGAACGCCGGCGTCTGTGACCCCGAATGTGGCGACAACGCGACCTGCAACGCCAGCATGTGCCTGTGCGACGACGGTTACGAAGGGGACGGCTACGACTGCGTGAACATCGACGAATGCGACGCGGGGACCGACAACTGCGATCCGGTCGCGAGCTGCAGCGACAACGATGGAGGGTTCGACTGTACGTGCCCCGCGGGCTACACGGACGAGTCGGGCGACGGAACGTCGTGCGCCGACATCAACGAGTGCGCGGACGGAACCGACGACTGCGACGCGCTCGCGACGTGCACCGACGTGGACGGCGGGTTCACCTGCACGTGTCCGGACGGATACGACGACCCCAATGGTGACGGCACGGTCTGCACCGAGTCGGCGGTCGACGAGTGCGCGCTCGGCACCGACAACTGCGACCCGCTCGCGACGTGTGTGGACGCCGATCCTGGGTTCTCCTGCACCTGCCCCGCCGGATACACGGACCGTAACGGCGATGGCACCATCTGTGACGAGATCGACGAGTGCGCCGCCGGGACGGACACGTGCTCCGACGATGCGCTCTGCACCAACAACGATGGCGGCTTCGACTGCGAATGTCTCATCGGCTACTCCGGTGACGGCACGACCTGCACCGATATCGACGAGTGCGCCGCGGGTACCGACAACTGCGACCCGCAGGCGACGTGCGCGAACACCGACGGCGGCTTCAGCTGCACATGCCCGGGCGGTCTCTTCGACACGAACGGCGACGGCTCGCAGTGCGACCCGATCAACGAGTGCAACGACGGGACGGCGAACTGCGCCCCCGAAGCGGTCTGCACCGACACGCCGGCCGGCTTCGACTGCGCATGCCCGAGCGGCTACACCGGTGACGGCACGACCTGCACCGACATCGACGAGTGCGCGAACAACACCGCGGGATGCGCGGCGAGCGCGACGTGCACCAACGTGCCGGGCGGCGCCGTCTGCGCGTGCCCGGCCGGCACCGACGACGTGAATGGCGACGGCTCGGTCTGCGCGCCAATCGACGAGTGCGCCACCGACCGCGACAACTGCGACCCGATCGCGACGTGCACCGACGATCCCGTCGGCTTCACCTGCACCTGCCCGGCCGGCTACACCGACCTGCTCGGTGACGGCAGCCGCTGCGTCGACGTCGACGAGTGCGCGACGGAAACCGACAACTGTGCAGACAACGCGACCTGCTCGAACACCGCCGGCGGCTTCTTCTGCCAGTGCGTGCCGGGCTTCCGCGACACGTCCAACGGCGCCGGCACCGCCTGCGTCCCGATCGACGAGTGCGCCGAAGAGATCGACGACTGCGACGAAGTCGCGATCTGTACCGATCGCCTCTCGTTCTTCACCTGCACTTGCCCGGCGAACTGGGTCGACGTCAGCGGGGACGGGCGCGCCTGTGAGCCCGGCATCGCCGGCGACGGCAGCAACATCGAGGGGCCGAAGACCTACGCCGACGGCACCCTCGCCGCGACGTGCGCCGAATACCGCAATCCTCCGAACGGCTACCACTACGCTGGCCAGATCGGTAGCGGCTGGTACGAGATCGACCCCTACGGCGTGGGCAACGCTCCCGTCCTACTCAACGGGACGATCGTGTACCAGGGGCCCTACTCGGTGTACTGCGACATGGAGTTCGACGGCGGCGGCTGGATGGCCCTCACGCCGAGCACCGGCTACGAATTCGGTCCGAACGGGACCGGTGACGCGGAGTGCGGCTACAACGGGGACAAGCCGCGCGGCAAGAACACGACCGGTCTCGAGTGTCGCTACGACTACCCCGTCGGCTTCCAGTTCGACGAAGTGCGAGCGGGCGGTCTCGGACAGGACATCAAGATCACCGCGTACACGAGCGGGGGCAGCAACACGACCGACCTGACGCGCATCCCGCTCGGGTGGTCCGACTACAACTGCGGCACCAGGGGCGACTTCCAGTGGGGTTCGACCACAGATCCCGGAGCGATCTGGAGCCTCGCGCGGTTCCTCACTTCCACGGCGACCGATTCGTGCACCACGATCGGTTGGGACAGTCTCAGCAATGGCTACGTCTGGACGGTGAACGAGACTTCGGCTCGTGACATCGGCGCGACCTCCACCTTCCGGGTTCAGTTCGGCGAGATCGGTGGTCAGGACGAAGGCTTCGAGTGGACCTCGGGCGCCTTCTGGATCCGCTGACGTTTCCGTCGCCCCAAACGAACGCAGCCCCGGCCACTACGGTCGGGGCTTTTTTTGTGATTGCATCCTTGGCACCGCAAATCTTTCTCACGCAGTCTCGCAACCTGTTGAAATTGTTCGAAACCGGTCGTGGGGCCGGAGAGATGAAACTTCGGGGTCCAGGGGAGAATCCCCTGGTGGGTTTGGGCGAAGCCCAACGGCCCCTTTTCGACAGCTTCGACGCCCGCTCACCGATTCAGTTGTCTCGCCCGACGAAGGTGACGATGGCGTCGACGACGCCGTCGGCGAGCTTGCGGCCGGGCTCGTTGTAGCGCAGGCCGACCTCGGGGGTGAGCTGCTCGCGCGGCGTCGCTTCGTGTTTGAGGACGTGGTCGGCCATCGGGACGAGCTGGAGCTTCGCATCGCGACCGGCGGCGACCGCGGCTTCGTGCAGCGGCTTCGCGTCGAGTTCGGGATCGACCTGAATGTCGGCCGTGCCGGAGAGGACCAGCACGGGCGCGTCGAACTTCGCGAAGCTCGAGGCGGGGTCGTAGACCAGGAGCTTTCGCGCGAACCCGACCGACGCCGGCGCTTGCAGGGCGGCGACGAACTGATGGATGCCGGGCAGTTGCCCTACCTTGTTGGGGATGACCGGTTCGCCGGCTGCGATCTTGTCGAGCGCGCCGGTGAGCGCTGCCATCTCGGCGTCGGCCGCCGCGGGGTTCAGCCCCGACATCTTCAACTGGTTGCCGATCTGCCACAGAACGATCTCGCGCAGCGACCGCCCGGCGGTCGAGAGCAGGATCACGCCGGCGATCGGCACGGGCGGGTTCTCGGCGACGCGGAGCGCGTGCGCGCCCCCCTCGCTGTGCCCGGCGATGTAGATGTCGCTGACGTAGTCCTGTTCGGAGAGGAGTTTCGCGGCCTGCGAGAGTTCGGCGATGTAGTCCGACCAGGTGACCGCAGCGGTGGGCATTCCGGTCTTCCCCGTGCCACGCTTGTCGTAGCGCAGGACGACGATCCCTCGTCCAGCGAGCGCTTCTGCGAGAAGCTCGCCGCTGCCGTTGTCGCCGGGTAGCATCGGGCTCTCCCAGTTGCGGTCGGTCGGTCCGCTGCCGGCGGCGATCGCCACGGCGGGAAAGGGACCTTTGCCGGCGGGCCGGGTGATGGTCCCTTTGATCGTCATCCCTGCGGCGGGGAACTCTACGTCCTTCACGACGGGCTCGGCGGTTTCGGTCTCGGTCTGCGCGGCGACGTCCGGGTCGGGTTTCTCGGCTTTGTTTGCGCAGGCCGCTGCGGCGAGCGAAACAGCTACGACGACGTTAGCGATGGAGCGGGAGTGAAACACGATGCGCCTCCTGGGCGGAACGATAAGCGGCGATGACGATCTCGAGGGACTTCAACCCCTCGTGCCCGTCGACGGCCGGCGCGTCCTCTCCCCGCAGTGTCGCGACGATGTTGCGGTAGAGCGGATGGTGCCCCGAGCCGTAGGGGTCGGCGTCGGACCAGTCTTCCTCGGCGGGCGGTGCCTCGCGGGAGTCCGCGAACTGCCACGTGTCGATTCGACTGCACGCGACGCCCCCCAGCCGTACCGTACCATGTTCACCGATCACGGTGAGTGAACCCTCGAAGTTGGACGGGTGGGTGAGCATCGTGACGTTCATCGCCCCGAGGGTGCCGCTTCGCCAGCGCAGGTTGACCGCGGCCGTGTCTTCGACCTCGATGCGGCGGGCGAGGGTCGAGGTGAAGGCGTGGACGGACTCGACCGGGCCGAAGAGCCACTGCAGGAGGTCGACGTAGTGGATCGCCTGGTTCATCAGCGCTCCGCCGTCGAGCTCCCAGGTGCCGCGCCACGGCGCGAGGTCGTAGTAGGACTGCGGGCGGGTCCAGAAGAGGTTGAGCTGCACCGAGTAGATTCGGCCGAAGCGCCCGGCCTCGATCGCGCGCCGGACCGCGCGGGCCGCGGGGTTGAAGCGGTGCTGCTTGACGACGAAGAGGGCGACGTCGGCGTCTTCGCACGCCTTGACCATCGCGAGGCCGTCGTGCCACCGCGTCGCCATCGGTTTTTCTGTGACGACGTGGACACCCGCCTTCGCGGCGGCGACCGCCTGGGATGGATGCAGGCCGCTGGGCGTGGCGAGCACCACCGCGTCGACGTCGACGGCGGCGAGCATGTCGTCGAGATCGGCGAACCCCGGGACGTCGAGCGTAGAGGACCACTCGTCGCGACGGCCGGGGTCGATGTCGCACACGGCGACCCATCGGGCGTCGGATCCGCATCCGGCGACCGCCTCGCGATGTCGCGTCGCGACTCGTCCACAGCCCACCAGCGCAAACCGCACGGGCCGGTCGGTTATCGGTTTCCAACCTCTCGACATTCGAACTACGAATTTCGGGGAATTTGGCTCGGTGTGGGCGCCTTGATAACGCGGGGGTTTTCTTCTAGAGTTCCGCCCCGAACCGTAAGCCGCGGGCGAGTCCCGTGTCAATCGGACCCCCTTCGAAAGGGCGCATGGTCAAGGTTCCCACAGCTCTTCTGACGCACCTCTTGCTGGTCGTACTCTGCGTACTTCCGGCGAGCGCTTCTGCGTACTGGCTCGGCAACGACGGGCAGTGCTACGCGGACGAGTCGGAAAGTGTCGCCCAGCAGGACGAAGACGTCTTCATGTCGGACGACGAGGATTCGTCGCTGGCGGTGTCTGCGGTCGAGTCGGACGACGACGAGGGATGCAGTGAAGAAGCGCTCGACGATCCGTCGTCGAACGCGTGCTTCGAAGGGGCGGAGTACCCGATCTCGATTCTCCCCCACGTGATCGCGCAGACGCAGGCCGAGCGGGCGACCGCGGCGCTGGTCAGAAACGCGCTCGCGCTGGTGGAGGTCGCGCCGTCGCTGCCGTCCCCCGACGAAGCGAGCGTCGAGGACCCCAACATTCCGGGCGTCCCTCTCGTACAGCAAAACATTCCCCCTCAACCACGTCGGACCCCGAACGCCTGTTCGGCGGCCGACCCTTCGCAGTGCGAGGCCGTCCCCTGGATCCCGACGATCCAGTTCGAGGTCTCGCGGATCGTCGGTGACGACACCGACCCCCAATTCTCCATCGATCCTCTGCCGGACGCCGAGACGCGTCGCGGGCCACCCGCGCCTGGCGTGGCTGCCGCCGACGGCGTGCATCCCGGCATCGACTGGCCTCCCCGGGCAGTCTGAGACGATCGCGGCTAGAAGCCGCGACACCACAGATAGACACTAACGAAAACTAGACGTAGTAACGACGTCGGCTATGAAGTCGTGCGTCGAACCTTCAACAAGAGAGAAAATCCATGGCTCATGGACACGAAAAAGGCGGTGGTGGAGTCACCATCCTCATGATCCTCGCGGTCGCGCTCGTCGCGTTCGCCGGGGGCTATTTCATCGGAACCAAGAGTGGTTCCGGCCCTGCAGACAGCGCAGCCGTCGAAGGCGCCGCCGACATCGGTGGTGCCGCCAAGGGCGCGCTCGCCGCAGCAGGCGATTCGACCAAGATCCCGATCGGCGACAGCCCCGTGAAAGGCAAGGCGACCGCGCCGATCACGATCGTCGAGTTCTCCGAGTTCCAGTGCCCGTACTGCGCTCGCGGAAACAACACGATGGACGAGCTGCTCAAGAAGTACCCGAACGACGTGAAGGTGGTGTTCAAGCACTTCCCGCTCGCGTTCCACCAGCAGGCACCGGGAGCTTCCAAGCTCGCCATGGCCGCGGGTGAGCAGGGTAAATTCTGGGAGATGCACGACCTGCTCTTCCAAAACCAGAAAGAGCTCAAAGGTAAGACGGACGACCAGCTCAAAGAGTGGGGCGCCGGACTCGGCAAACAGCTCGGCCTCGACGCCAACAAGCTGAAGGCCGACTTCGACAAGCCGGAGTTCCAGAAGCAGATCGACGCCGACATGGCGCTCGGCAAAGAGCTGGCAGTGCGCGGTACGCCGCACTTCTTCGTCAACGGTGAGCGCGTCAAGGGTGCACAGCCCGCGACCGCTTTCGAGGCGATCATCAAGCGTCAGCTCGAAGAGGCCAAGGGGATGCTGCAGGGCGGCGTCTCCAAGGACCAGCTCTACGCCAAGATGGTCGACAAGAACTACAAGGGAGCAGAGGCTCAGCCGAACGCTCCGCGTCCGCAGGCGACCGTCGTCCAGATGGTCCCGGTCGAGAAGAACGACCCCGTCAAGGGCTCGAAGAACCCGCTCGTCACGATCGTCGAGTTCTCGGACTTCCAGTGCCCGTTCTGCACGCGCGTCAATCCGACGCTCGACCAGGTCATGAAGAACTTCGGCGACGACGTCCGCATCGTCTTCAAGCAAAACCCGCTCCCCTTCCACAAGGAAGCTCCGGCCGCTGCCGAGATCGCTCTCGCTGCGGGTGAGCAGGGCAAGTTCTGGGAGATGCACGACCTGCTCTTCGAGAACCAGAAGCGCATGAAGGGTGCCGACATGACGGCGCTCGGCGTCGAGCTCGGCCAGCAGTTGGGCCTCAACACCAACAAGCTCAAGCAGGCTCTCGAGTCTGGCAAGTACAAGGAGCAGGTGAAGGCGGACCAGGCGCTCGCCGGCAAAGTCGGCGCTCGCGGAACCCCGAACTTCTTCATCAACGGTGTCCAGCTCGTCGGCGCGAAGCCGTACGCCGAGTTCGAGAGCACCGTGAAGCAGCAGCTCGACATCGCCAAGAAGCTCAAGGCGGAGAAGAAGCTCTCGGGTGACCAGCTCTACGCTGCGGTCGTGGAGTACAACAAGGCGAACGCTCCGAAGGCTGCCCCGGCGGCCGCGAAGCCCCAGCAGCCGGCCCCGAAGGTCGACACGAAGCTCTTGAAGGTCGGAAAGTCGTACACGAAGGGCCCGAACAACGCGCCCGTCAAGATCTACGAATTCTCGGACTTCCAGTGCCCGTACTGCTCGCGCGGCAACGCGTCGATCCAGGAAGTCATCAAGAACTACGGTGACAAGGTGCAGGTCGTCTTCAAGGCGTTCCCGCTTCCGTTCCACAAGGAAGCCGAGCCGGCTCACCGCGCTGCACTCGCGGCCGGCGAGCAGGGTAAGTTCTGGGAGTACCACGACCTCGTCTGGACCAACCAGGGCGCCCTCAAGCAGCCCGAGACGCTCGAGAAGTACGCCCAGCAGCTCGGCCTGAACATGGCGAAGTGGAAGAAGGACATGGAGTCCGAAGAGCTCAAGAAGCAGGTTCAGGACGAAATGAACGAGGGCAAAGCCGTCGGCGTCCGCGGAACCCCGGCGTTCTTCGTGAACGGCAACCGCATCGTCGGTGCGCAGCCGTACGCGAAGTTCAAAGAGCTGATCGACGCCGAGCTCAAGTGAGCTAGCGCACACATCGTGATGCAAAGGGCGCCCCTCGGGGCGCCCTTTCTTTTTGGGAGAGGGGCACCATCACCGACCGTTGGGCCGCCCCCACCATTGCCGTTTCGTCCCTCGCCGCTACTCTACCGGTGCCCCGAACGGACGACGCCGTGCCCATCCTGCTCCTGATTGCCTCTCTCCTGTTGGGCTGCGCGACCGCGTCCCCCACCCCGACCACTCATTCGCTGGCGCCGGGGATCTACCGGGTCTCGGATGGCTCCGCGGTCACGAAAGCGCAGCTGTGGAACGACCTCGATTCGGCGCGCTACGTGGTGGTGGGGGAGACCCACACGTCCGAGGCCGACCACGCGGTGCAGCTCGAGGTGGTGCGGGCGCTCGCCGAGCGCGGCGACGTCGCGATCGGGATGGAGATGTTCCAGCGCCCGTTTCAGGAGCCGCTCGATCGGTGGGTGGCAGGCGAGATCGACGAGCCGGAGCTTCTGGTCGCGACGCAGTGGAAGGAGCGGTGGAACTTCGATCCGGGGCTCTACCGTCCGTTCTGGGACTTCGCTCGCGAGCGCGGGATTCCGCTCGTCGCCCTGAACGCGCGCCGGGAGCTGACGAAGCGGATCGCGAAGGTCGGGGTGGATGGCCTCACGGCCGAGGAGCGCGCCGACCTGGTGGAGCTCGACCTGTCCTCGGAGCGCTACAGGAACTGGATGCGCGAAGTGTTCGAGGCGCACGGTGCGGCGATGGAGCCCGAAGCGTTCGAGCGGTTCTTTGCGGCGCAGGTGACGTGGGACGAGACGATGGCGGACACGGCGGTTCGGTGGGGTGAGCGACACCCAGGGACGACGGTCGTCGTGCTCGCCGGCCGTGGGCACGTCGAGCGCGGTTTTGGTATCCCCCAACGGGTTCGCCGCCGTACGAACGAGCGCGTGGTCACGATCGTCCCGGTGTCAGGCGACATCGCCCCGTTCGAAGGATTGCGCGACCAGGAGTTCGCCGACTACGTCTGGGTCACACGGTAGCGCGGCAGACCCCATCAAAGTTGCGGAGGGGAAACTTCCGTCGTATACCTTGCGCCGAACTTTGCCTTCTTTTGTGTCGAGGCTCCCAAGATGAAGACTTTGGCTACCAGAATCGCCCTTCTCGCAGCGATCGGAATGTCGGCTCCGGCCGTCGTCGGTGCGCAGGAGACCGGCGCTCCCGATGCGGCTTCCACCAGCGGAACCCCGGCGGACCCCGCGTCCGACGCGGGCGACACTGGCGACGCTGCCGTCGACGCGGGCGACGAAGCGGCCGAAGAGGCGCTCGAGGTGAACGAAGATCTCGAGGACGTCAAAGAGAGCTCGCACGGTTCGTACGAATGGAAGCCGTCGTTCGGCGGCGGTATCGAGTACGGGCTCTTCTTCACGAAGCTCGATCGCTGGAATGCCTACATTCTGGACCCCGCGGTCGCCGAGCGGATCGACATCAAGACGCTCTGGCACCTCGACCTCGCGCTCGAAGCTTCGGTCCTGGAAGGGACGCGCTTCACCATCTTCGGTGGGCTGCAGCGCCCGTTCGACAACTCCCCGAAAGTTCAGGCGGCGTACATCGGCATCGAGCCGGCGTTCGCGTTCCGCCGTGACTTCTGGGAGCTCGCCCTCGGGCTCGGCGCCGGCATCGGCCGCGCGAGCCTCGAAGTGGACGAAGGGACGATGAAGGCGGGGCTCGTCACGCTGCGACCGTTCCTCGAGCTGCGTCGCTACCTCGGCACCTTCATGGCGGTTTACGGACGCTTCGGGTTCAGCCAGTGGCTGGTGAACAATCCGGAGCTCGACGGGGACCTCGAGTTCGCGTTCGCCGACACGAGCCTCGACGAAGGTGGTCCGTACCTCGCTCTCGGTCTGCGCTTCGGGCACTACCCCGAGCACGTCAAAGAAGTGGGCGACAAGGACGGCGACGGTTTCCGTGACGACGTCGATGCGTGCCCCGAAGAGCCCGAAGACGTCGACGGGTTCGAAGACGACGACGGCTGCCCCGAGCTCGACAACGACCAGGACGGCATCAACGACGACGTCGACAAATGCCCGCTCAAGCCCGAAGACCTCGACGGCTTCGAAGACGAAGACGGCTGCCCCGAGAGCGACGACGACTCCGACGGTGACGGTATCCTCAACGACGTCGACAAGTGCCCGAACGATCCGGAGGACTTCGACGGATACCAGGACAAAGACGGCTGCCCCGACCTCGACAACGACGGCGACGGCATCCTCGACAAGGACGACAAGTGCCCGCTCAAGCCCGGCGTCAAGGTCAAGCAGGGTTGCCCGTACGAGCTCGTCGAGGTCACCGCCGACAAGATCGTCATCAAGGACAAGATCTTCTTCGAGTTCGACAAGGCCGTCATCAAGCCCGAGTCGTTCGATCTGCTCGACCAGGTGGTCGGCACGCTGAAGGCGTTCCCGCGCATCAAGAAGGTCGAGATTCAGGGCCACACCGACCATGCCGGCAAGGAGGACTACAACCTCAAGCTCTCCGACGACCGTGCGAAGTCGGTCTACACCTACCTGGTCGAAAAGGGTGGTGTGGACCCGGCGCGGCTGACGTCCAAGGGCTACGGCGAGAGCCAGCCGCTCATCCCGCTCGGGGAGGACGGCAAGGAGACCGAGGAAGAAGCGGCGAAGAACCGACGCGTCGAGTTCGTCATCATCGAACAGGACGAGGTGAAGCAGGTGATCCGAGAGGACAAGCTGCAGGAATCGTCCGGCAAAGAGGTGATCGAGAAAGGGAAGATCAACCCCGCCCGCGTCGACGGTAAGCCCGACGAGGCGGAGCCGACCGGCGAGGTCGACACCGAGCCCGAGACCGACGAGCCGGGCGAGGCGAAAGACACTCCCAAGGTCGAAGACGGCGACTCGGAATGAGTCTGCTCGACGGCATCCGTCGACTCGCGAGCGAGGAGGGCGCCGATGCCCTCCTCGAGCTCACCGTCAGTTCCACTCACCCCGATCTGTACGACTCGGCGATCGACGAGTTCGGCTCGTGGGACGCAGCGCTCGCCCACGTCGTCGTCGAGCTGCTCGACTCTTCGTCGAGGAGTCGGCCGCGGGCCAGCCGCTCCGCCACCACGGAGGAGCACGTCGAACGGACGCGGAGTTCGCACGTCGACGACCCCGTCTTCGTGCGCACCACCGGCGGCGGGCTTTTCTGGTTCACCGGGACCGAGCTCGAGATCACCGAGGGCCCCGAGATCATGGCCACCCCGCAGGACTCCGGTCCGATGGAGCGGATGTGGTGGCTCGGAAACCCCGACGGGGTCTTCCTCTTCAGCGACGAAGGTCGCTACTACGGGTTGTTGACCCGCGTCGTCCCCGAGTGGATGGGGGACACCCCGCTTCGCCCCTACGCCAACATTCTTCCGCACCTGAACGCCAGCGAGCGGTTGCTGGTGCCGGTCTCGCGACGCGCGGGCGTGGAAGGGCGCATCGTGCACGTCACGCGAGAAGGGAAGGGGAAGGCGACCGACGCCGAAGAATACGGACGCAACCTCGACCAGTCGGGGCGCGAAGGCTTTCTCGTCAACGAGGGCGACGTCCCCGTCGCCGTCTTCGGCACCCGAGACGGCGCCACGGTCTTCTGCGCGTCGGCCCACGGCCTCGGCATTCATTTCGAGGGCGAGGAGATGCGCTCGATGGGGCGAAAGGCGGTCGGGGTCAACGTCATGAAGCTCGACGCGGAGGGCGACCACATCGTCAACGCCTTCGCCGGACCGAACATCGAGCAGTTGGCGGTCATCACCGAGCAGGGGCTCTGCAAGCGGATCGCCTTCGACGACTTTCGCACCCAGGGGCGCGGAGGAAACGGGATGCAGGTCTGCAAGCTGAACGACGACGACGTCGTCGTCGGGGTCGTTCCGTGCAAGGCGAGCTCCGATCTCGTCGTGACCACGAGCCGTTTTCGCGTATGGCGAACCGAAGCGACCTCGTTCGACCTGATGGGTCGCCCCGCGAAGGGTAACCGCGCGTTCGACCTCATCGGCGACGAGCGCGTCATCGGCCTGTCGGTCCTCCCCACGAGCTGACGTCACGGTCAGCCCCTCTCCCAATCTGGCGCGACGAAGGGCACCGCTCGCAGTGGAGTCGGGCCGTACGTGTGCTAGACTGACTGCGCTGTCATGGGTGAAACACTCGGCAATTACGAACTTACGCGCCACCTCGCGACCGGGGGGATGGCGGAGATCTGGATTGCGAAGCAGTCCGGTGCGGGCGGCTTCGCCCGCGAGATCGCGATCAAGCGCATCCTGCCTCATCTCGCCCGCGAGAAGCGGTTCGTCGACATGTTTTTCGACGAAGCGCGGATCGCGTCGGCGCTGCGCCACCCCAACATCGTTCAGATCTACGAGCTCGGGGAGGACGACGGCGAGTTCTTCATCGCGATGGAGTACATCGAGGGCGCGGATCTGGCGGACCTCCTCGACAAAGCCGACGAGCGGTCCGTCGAGTTCCCGATGGCGATCTCGGTCCGGATCATCGCCGACATCCTCGCGGCGCTCGAGTTCGCGCACGAGTTTCACGAGGACGAACGCGCGTTGCAGATCGTGCATCGCGACGTGAGCCCCCACAACGTGCTGATCGGCACGGACGGGATCATCAAGCTGGTCGACTTCGGGATCGCCCACGCGGTCGAACGGCATTCGAAGACCGAGACGGGGCTCGTGAAGGGGAAGCTGTCCTACATGGCCCCCGAGCAGGTCGAACAGGGGGCCGTCGATCGACGCGCCGACATCTTCGCGTGCGGTGTCCTGCTCTACGAGCTCCTGACGCAGCGGACCCCGTTCGGGCGAGAGCTGGTGGCGGTCAACGCCATCCTGCACCAGGATCCCCCCGACCCACGCGACTTTCGCCCCGACATCCCCGAGGAGCTGGTCCCGATCGTGATGAGGGCGTTGGAGAAGAAGCCCGACGACCGATACCAGTCGGCCCAGGAGATGCTGGAGGATCTGGAAAGTGTGCTGCGGTCGTTCGACAAGTACGTGAGCCCCAAGCACGTCGCGAGCTTCGCGGGACGGCTGCTGAACGACGAGCCGATCGAGGGCTACGACGACGTTTCGCAGGCTTTGCCGCGCTCGATCGGTGCTCGCGCGCTGGCGTTCGCGCGGACGGCGAAGGCGGCGACTCCCCAGAAAGCGGAGCCCGCGCGTCCTCCCCTGGCCACACCGATGCGCCAGCGTGAGGACCTCTCCGTCGAAGAGCGACGGGTGGACGCGGGCGCACGCCCCAGGTGGTTGCTCCCGACACTGCTCGGCGCCGCATTACTCGTGACGGTGGTCGGCGTCGGATACGCCGCGGCGACGAAATCGAACGAGCCGATCCCCGAAGAACAGAGCGCACCACAGGAGGAGGGGGCCCCATTGCCCGAGGTCGAAGCCGACGGGATCGTGAGTCTCGAGCTCGAGCCGCAGATCGTCGGTTTCGAGTTCGACGAGGAAGATCCCCAGACCGAGCAGTTGCGCGAGCTCGACGAAGCGGTCGACTCGCTCACCCCCGACGCGGTCGATCGAATGCTCCTCGCGAATTACGAGCGGTCACCCGAGGACTACTTGTGGGCGGTGCGAGGTCCTCATCTGCTGGGCGAGTTCACCGATCCACCCGGCCCGCTCGATCCAGGCGACCCTGATATCGTCGACCGCCTCGACATCGACGATGACGGTGGGAGGGACCCCGAAGAGCCGCCCGCGGTGAGGCCTCCCCGCCGGAAGGCGCGACCGACCGCGGAAGCTCCTGCGGCCAAGTCACCGACCGCGGCTGCCGTCGAGGAGGCGCCGAAGCCGACACCGAAGCGACGACCCGCCAAGAAGCCGCCGAAGAAGAAGCGCAAAAACGACCTGCGTATCATCGACAAGGCGGTGCCGTATTGAGCGTCGCCACACGGCTGTCGGTTCGGTGCCGGTGGATCGTCTGACCAGGCGTGCACCGCGACGGGGAGATCCAGGGGCGACTGCCGGATCCGGCGGGAATCGTTCGGGAGCAGCGGGGCCGTCAATCCGACGGTTTCATGCCGGTCCGAACGCAAAGACCCGATTACCTTGTGAACCGCGCGGTGAGTGACTAAGATTCGGCGCGAGTGTGGTGGAATGTGCGATAAAGTCGGATCTTCGCTTCGCACGCCGCCCACGCCATCAAGGACGCGGAAGGGACCGGTGTGGCCAACGAAACAATTCTCGTCGTAGACGCGGATCCCAAGAGCCAGAAAGTTCTCGAAGTCAGCTTCAAGAAGGCTGGCTACCGCGTCGTCATGACCGAGACGCCAGCAGCGGCGCACGAGGTCGCCCGCAGCGGTGCGGTCGATCTCGTCGTCTCGGAGACGACGTTCGAGGACGGGGACGGGTTCGATTTTCTGACTGAGCTTCGGGAGGGGGAGCATCGCTCCGTTCCGTTCATCTTCCTGACCGAAGATCGGTCGCTGCCCCAAAAGATGCGGGCGTTCGAGCTCGGAGCCGACGATTACCTGACGAAACCGGTCTACATCAAAGAGGTGACGACGCGGGTCGAGCTGCTGCTCCAGAAGCGGGCCAAAGACGCGCTGTTGGAGGACGATGTCGAGGAGCTGGAGGGGAACCTCGCCGACATCACGATGATCGATCTGTTGCAGACGATCGAGGACGAGCTGCGTTCGGGGACGATCCATCTGTCGAGCGGCACCCAGGCGGCCGTGATTTACTTTCGCCAGGGGAACATCCTGGACGCGATCTGCGGGAAGCTGCAGGGCGAAGAGGCGATCTACCGGCTGATGCTGTGGCCGGAGGGTGAGTTCACGCTGCGCTACCACGAGCAGGTGAACCGAGCGGATCGGATCGAGAAAGACAGCGGGGCCCTGTTGCTGGAAGGGATTCGCCGGCTCGACCAGTACAACGAGCTGCTCGCGAAGCTCCCCGATCTGGACCACGTCTTCGAGGCGAACTATGCGAAGCTCGGCGACGCGCTGAAGTCGTTGCCGACAGAAGCGGGGCTCGTCGTTCGCCTGTTCGACGGCATTCGTTCGGTCGCCGAAGTGGCGGATCACAGCCCGTTGGACGATGTCACGACGCTGAAGATCATCGCGCGGCTCATCCAGGATGGACTGATCGTGGACGTGACGCCGGCCACGGCGTCGCGCGAGCGCATGCCCTCGCGAAGCAACCTCGCCGCGTGGCTCGATGGGATGCGGTCGCAATCGGACGACGAGCCTCGCAGCCTTGCAGCGGCTCGCGAGACGACGTCCCCGAAGTTCGGGGCCTCGATTGCGGGGATGGTGGAGAAGCGCGAGCCCGATGCGATCCGCAAGCGGCCGACCCAACCCAACGCGATGGGGCGTCGGCAGACGCAGAACGGTCGCTCGATTCGGAGTACGGATCCATTCGTGGGGATGCACGTCCTCGACGAGGAGGAGGAGGAGGTCGACCCGCGTCGCAAGACGAACGTTCAGTGGGACATTCGCCCGAAGAGCGAATGGAACATCCACATGGATTCGGGTTCGGACGCCGACGCTGCCATTCGGGAGATCGAAGAAGAGGAGCGACGTCGCCGGGAGCATGAAGCGCGCCAGTTGTCGGGGAAGGAGCCACCGTCGAGGGCCTCGCGCAAGAAGACGTTGCAACAGGTGAAGACGGTCAACCGGGCGTCAGGGGGGCTGGAAGAGCTGGAGGCCGAAGAGCAACGTCGCCGCGACGAAGAAGCGCGGCGGCTCAAAGCACAGCTTTCCTCGCTGGGCCACGAGTCGGGTCCGGTTTCTCCGGCGATTCGTCGACCGACCGGGGAGATGGAGGCGCAGTCGCGCGAAGCGGAGCCCGAAGACGTGCGAGACACCGTTCCGGACGGAGACGGTGGTGCGCGTACGCGAGGGCGCATCAGTACGCCGTTGAGCGGCCCGGCGTCGCTCGCGAGCTACCTCGACGAGAACGAAGGCCACCCCGCGATGGGGCTCGACGCTGGCGTGGTGAGCGAAGCGGACGTCTTCGAGGACGAGTCGGACGAGACGGACCGCGGAGACGAGCGGGAGATACGCGCGACGCTCGACATTCGTCCCCCGGCGCACCTGACCGCGCTCGGCGAAGCGTCGTCTTCGGACGACGTCACCCCTGACATCGACGACGCGGGCCTGTTCGCGAGCCTTGCGGAAGAAGAGACGGCGCCCGGCGACGACGAGAGCATGGTCGACGTTCAGGTGCTGGAGGTGCTTCAGAACGTGCCGCGGCAGGCGGTCGACCGTCAGTTGGAGAAGCGTGAGTACGATCTGACGAAGCGGACGACGATCGCGCCGCACGAAATCGCAGGGCGGGTCGCCGAGCGGGAGACGGTGGAGCTCACGAAAGACGACACTCCCAGGGCCCTGGCGAAGACGGCCGAGGGAGAGGAGTTCTTCCGGGAGCGTCTGTCGACCGACCAGTTCGATGCGTTTCATCAGG
The DNA here is from genome assembly GCA_964411125.1 of uncultured Bradymonadales bacterium. Classification (GTDB taxonomy): domain Bacteria; phylum Myxococcota_A; class Bradymonadia; order Bradymonadales; family Bradymonadaceae; genus JBFIHF01. Next base: position 16,287 of record CAYPJU010000020.1, read on the forward strand.
AGCGTGAAGAACGTCCCTCCACGGCGGCGGTGGCGTTTCTGGCGGTACTGATCGTCGCGGTCGTGGGCCTTTTGTGGTTCATGACGACCACCGGCGACGACGAAGGGGTGGATGAGGTGGCGCAGGTGAAGACCGAGCCGACGCCCGAGCCTCCGGAGCCGGTCGTTCCCCCGGTTCCCGTGGAAGAGCCGCCCGAGGTGACGCCGACGTTGGTCGCGCTGGACGAGGTGGGTGCCGAACAGGCTGCCACCGAACTCGGGACGGGCGTGGGCATGTCGACGCAGGAGCTGGCGCTGGTGATGAGTGGCGCCGACCTCTTGCCGCCCGAGACGGATCCGACGCTGACCGATGACCCTCCCCCCGTGGTCGACACGCCACCCGACGCCGTAGCGGCGAAAGATCCAGCCCCGAAAGACCCCACGCCTCCGACGAGCAAGGCGGTGACCCCACCGCCGAAGACGTCGAAGTCGGACGTCCCCGAAGTCGCGGTTCCGAGCGAGGTGAAGGCGTCGGACATCGCGAAGGCGAAGCGGCTCATCCGAAGCGGGAAGTACGACGACGCGCTGGGACTGCTGCGTGCGCTGAGCAAGGCGGACGCGAGCAACCAGGAGGTGGCGCTCCTGCACGGCCAGGCGGCGTTCAACTCCAACCGCACCTCCGAGGCGGCGAACTATCTCGCCAAGGCGGAGCGGCTGGGGCATCGCGAAGCGCCGCTCTACCTCGACCTCGCCGCGGCGTACCAGTTGGACGGTAAGCCTCACAAGGCGAAGTGGGCCTACGAGAAGTTCCTGAAGCTCGAGCCGAAAGGGCGCAAGGCCGACGAAGTCCGCAACATCCTCTCGACGCAGTTCTGACGCTTGCTTCATCTCACCATCGAGTCGAGCTGTGACGAGACCTCGGCGGCCGTGATCGAAGACGGTCGCCGCATCCTGTCGAACAGCATCGCGAGCCAGATCCCGATCCACCGGCGATACGGCGGAGTCGTGCCCGAGCTCGCCAGCCGCAACCACGTTCGCGACATTCACACGGTCATCGACGAGGCCCTCGCCGACGCGGGGATCGGTCTGGACGCGATCGATGGATACGGGGTGACGGCGGGGCCGGGGTTGGTCGGCAGCCTGCTGGTCGGGATCGAGACGGCGAAGACGCTGGCGTGGGCTCACGACAAGCCGTGCATCGGGCTCAATCACCTCGAAGGACATCTCACGGCGGTGCTTCTGGAGCTCGACGACGTCCCTCCGATCGAGTTTCCGTACCTGGGGGTGATCGTGAGCGGCGGGCACACCGACCTCTACGTCGTCCGCGACATCGGCGACTACACGTTGCTGGGACGAACGCGCGACGACGCGGCGGGGGAAGCGTTCGACAAAGTCGCGAAGATGCTGGGGCTGCCGTATCCGGGCGGCATCGAGATCGATAGGCTGGCGAAAGGCGGGAACCCAAAGGCGTTCGATTTCCCTCGCCCGATGTGGACGCGCAAGCACCTCGACTTCTCGTTCAGCGGCTTGAAGACCGCCGTGCTCTACGAGGTCGAGAAGATCGACGCGACCGACGATGCCACGTTGGCAGACCTGTGCGCGTCGTTTCAAGCTGCGGTCGTCGAGGTGCTGGTGATGAAAGCGATGGAGGCCGCGAAGCAAAACGGAACCTCCCAGATCGTCTATTCGGGCGGGGTTGCGTGCAACAGCGGTCTTCGATCGCACGCCCGCGTGGAGGCCGAGGCTGCGGGGCGCCAGGCGATCTTCGCGCCTCCGAGGCTCTGCACCGACAACGCCGCGATGTTGGGACCCATTGCCTACGACCGGCTGCGGGAGCGGACCGGCTTCGACGCGTTCCAGCTCCGGGCATCGTCCTCGATGAGCTTCGGGGACGACGCACGCCATCGTAGCAAGACGCCCGACCGCCACCGTTGAGGGATCACGGGCGGTCGGTCTCGATCGGCAAGCCCTCCGTCTCGAAGAAGTGCCACGCCGCCTCGAGGTAATCGAACGAGGGTTTGGGCGGCTCGGGGCACTCGCTGGAGCTTTCCCGCTTCGTCTCTCCGGGCCACAGTTGTCCTCCATGCGCCACGCAGTACACGAAGGGTGCCCCGGGGCATCGCCGTTGGTAACACTCGGCGTCGGTCTGCGAGAGTGGGTACGCTGATTGAGGTTCGGTGCAGCCGTAGAGGTTCCACCAGAGCCGCGCCTGCTCCCGCGCCGAGGTGACGATCCTGGGGCGCCCGGCGCATTCCTGTCCACCGCTGTACGGTACGACCGTGTCGTCGCGGGCGTCGACGTGAAGATAGGGGACCGTAGCGGTGAGAACTTCCAGAGGTTCCAGGGCCAGTGCGATTCGATATCCCGCGCCGAAGGCGGCGGAGAGGGGAAGTCCTCGCAGCTTCTCGCGGATCCCGCGTTCGCCGCGACCGATCCCGATGGCATAGCGGCGCGACAGGTCGATGCAGACTTCTCGTTCGACCTGTTCGACCCCGTCGAAGACCGCCCGACCAAACTCCGCTCGCGCATCGAGCCGATAGAAAGGGGGAAAGAGGAGGACGGCGCGATGGCGATCGGCGAACTCGCGGAACCCCATCGTATCGAGCGCGTATTTGGAGTTCATGCCGAAATCCACGGCCACCAGGACGAGCGGGAGCGGCTCGTCCTGCGCGGCGCTGCGGGGGCGGTAGACCGTGCCACCTCCACGGGTCTGCGATGGGTCGGACACCGGATCGGCACAGCCCGCGCTCAGAACGGAGTGGGTGTCACCGAAATCGTGGTCGCTCGCATCGTCCCCGACATCGCCGGCGCCCGCGTCCGGTCGACCGACGTCGGCCACGCCGAGCTCTTCCGTGCCCCCCGTCGCCTGAACAGCCGGTGCCGGGATGGGCGGTACGTCGGGCAGCGGTTCTGGTACCGAGGGGGGATCGTCGGGTGCGGCGAGGAACCAGATGCCTGCGCCGACGACGGCGAACGCGACGAGGGCGGTCACGATGCCGAGGACGGCCCCCGACGACCCGCCCTGGGCGGTGGGTGTTGGCGTGGGTGCAGCCGCGGCGACCGGTGCGGCGACGGGTGTTTCCCTGGCCGTGGTCGCAGCCTGGCCGTGTAGCACGCCGCGTAGCGCCTGCGCGAAAGCGGCTCCGTCGGGCGGCCGATGCTCCGGCGCGGTGGCGAGGCTCGCGGCGACGACGCGTTCGAGCTCTTCGGGGACGGGGGGGCCGCGCCGCCGCGAATTGACAGGGGGTGCAGGAGACGTCTGACGTTCGACGAGGGTCGCGATCGCGGAGCCAGCGCTGTCGAACGGGGTCGTGCCCGTCAGCAGTTCGAAGAGGATGGTGCCCAGCGAGTAGACGTCGGCACGCGCATCGACACGTGCGGTGCGGGCCTGTTCCGGTGCCATGTAGTCGGGCGTACCGAAGATCGTCCCGTCCTGGGTCAGCGTGTGGAACCGCTGCTCAGCCGACCACGCGAGCCCGAAGTCGAGCACCACCGGCTGCGACCGGCCGTCGCGCTGGGTGAGGATGATGTTGTCGGGTTTCAGGTCGCGATGTACGACGCCCCGGTCATGGGCGTAGCCAACGGCTTCGGCGACTTGTCGGACCAGGTCGACGGCGTCCTGCCAGCGCATCGGCTGTCGAGCGAGCTCGGAAAGCAGATCCCCGACGACGTAGTCCATCACCAGGTATGGCGCGCCCACTTCGGGATCGACCCCGAAATCGCGCAGCGCCACGATCCCCGGGTGGCGCAGCGAATCGACCACTTCTGCTTCTCTTCGAAACCGGTCTTCGCCGACGCCCGTTCGGTGCAACAGCTTCAGCGCAACCGGCGCATCGTCGGGTCCGCGCGCGAAGTAGACCGCTCCGACCCCGCCCTCGCCGAGCAGTCTTTCGATCCGGTATTTTCCTGCAAGGGTACGTCCGTTCATCTGTTTCGCTCTTGCGCCGGTTCACCACCGTCGCGATGTCGAGTGCGTCAATGTTCCGGCGAGCGCGGTTGTGCCCGTCGTTCGAAGAAGTCCCAGATCAGCTCGAAGTACGCAAAGTTCGGCGTCGACGCTGCGACGCATTCGGGGTTCGTCGTCAGCACGTCCTGCTGGCTCCACCGTCTACCCCCGCGCAGCACTTCGCAGGTCTCGAGTGGTGTCTCGCAGTCCCACCGGGTGCAGGTCGCGCCCTCCCATTGCACAATGGTGCCATCGGCACACTTCATCGCGCTACGCCACAGGTCCCACTCGGACCGGGCCAGGGCTCCCGGCGCGCGGTCCGCGTCGGAGAGCGGGCGAATCAGGCGAAAGGGCAAGCCGTTTCGTTTTTCGCAACTGAGCCCGCCCTGCGCCGGAAAGATCGGGTTGTCGCGCGCCTCGATGCGTAGCAGGGGTGCCCCGGGGTTCACGGCTTCCTTCGAAGTCAGCGAGATCCGGTCGTGCGCGATGACGATGGCCGAGAACGCCCCAGGTGACTGCAACTGCTTGAGCAGGCGCGTCCCGTACTCGTACGCGATGGCGAACCGGAAGCGGAGGTCGATGCAGTGGTTCGCTTCGGCCGTCTCGAACTCGTCGAGTGTCCCCGGCTGGCCGCCCCGCACGATCAGGTAGAGTCGGTGTCGCTCGGCGAATTCGCGGAACCCGGTGTGGTCCAGTGCCGTCAGGAGCGTCTGGTCCTCGCGGGGGCGAAGGTAGACGAGGGGGCGCGGTTCGTCGGCGACGATCGTACTCGGTACGTACATCAGCACACCATCCTCGGTGAGGCCTGGCTTCGGCTCGTACCCCTCGCATCCGGCGCTCGGCCGGGGCTTCCCGGTCGCCAGGGCGTTCACCGGCGCGTCGGGCTCGCCCATGTCAGTGCCTGTGTCGAGCCGTGCTTGTCCTGAATCGACGGCTTCGGCTTCCGGGGGTTCGACGGCCTCGGGCTCGGCGCTCGGGGGCGGGATGGCGAGCGCGGCGCTCGGACTCGCAGGATCGGGGAGGGGCTCTTCGTCGTCGAGCGCGAGAATGGCTATGAGTCCGAGGACCATTGTCAAAAGCAGCCCTCCGGCTGCGGCGGAGGCCATCCTGCGGGCCACCGTGGGCGTCTGGGCCCCGTTCGACTTCGAGGGTCGCCGCTTCTTCGTGCGCGCCGGGGCGAGCGTGCGTTCGATCTCTTCGAGTTGAAGCGAAACGTCGTTTGATGCGCCGAGCCCTTCCAGTTTCGCGACGACACTGCGCGGTCGCACGCCGGGATCGATCGACAGCATCTGGGCGACGAGTGCCTGCACGGGCTCGGGCACCTCCCGCCCGGCGGGGACGACGTCGTTCACTCGAGGGGGGACGACGCGCTGCTTGGCGACGAGCAGCCCGATCGGTGAGCCTTCCTGTTCCAGGGGCAGTCGGCCCGTGAGCATCTCGAACATCACCGCACCGAGCGAATAGACGTCCGCGGGCGGCCCGACGCGGGGGCCGAGACCCTGCTCGGGAGCCATGAAGTGAGGAGTTCCGAAGACGAAGCCCTCCTCGGTCAGCGTGCGGTAGGCGGCATCGGCCGAGCGGGCGAGCCCGAAGTCGAGCAGGACGGGGCGGAGATCGTCAGGCGGCCCGACCATCATGATGTTCTCGGGCTTGATGTCTCGGTGGACCACACCTTGGAGGTGCGCGAACTCCATCGCCTCGGCAATCGGGCGTGCGATCCGAAGCGCCGTCTCCCAGTCCAGCGGTCCGCGTTCGACGAGGTCGCTCAACGGAACGCCGTCGACGTACTCCATCACGAGAAAGGCCCCGTCGAGGGCGGCGTCGTGCCCGAAGTCGAGGAGCCTCACGATCCCGGGGTGCTCCAACGAGGCGACGAGCCGGGCTTCGCGCTCGAAGCGGGCTTCGTCGCCGGTGGCATCCCGGAGCATCTTCAGGGCGACGCGGGCCCCATCGCTCATGCGGCGCGCGCTGAAGACGATCCCCATTCCCCCGCGACCCAGGACGGAGACGAGCTCGTAGCGGCCGGCCACGGTACGTCCCAGCAGCGGGTTGTTGGGGTCGGTCGAGTTCAAAAGAGCTCGCTGGAGGTGGCCGGGAAGCTGACGTGACCCGTTTGCGCCGGGCGGAACAGCTCGACGCTTCGAATCGATCGCGGGAGACTTCGACCCCACATTACAACGGTCTGCCGCTCGCCTGAAAGAACGACCAGACGGTGTCGAGGTAGGGGAACTTCGTGACGGGATCGTTGTAGCACTGCGGAAAATAAGGAACTCGGTGTTCGCCGGGCAGCCGCCGGTCTGCGTCGACGCGGCACCACACGAAGGGACTCACGTCGCAGTCCCACGTCACGCACCGGCCTTCTTCGTGGTCGAAGAATATGCGCTCGGGCGAACGGCACCGGTGGCCCCGAATCCACTCGTCACGCTCGTCTGCCGCGGGGACGACCTGCCGGCCATGCAGGGGGGGCTCGGGGCGGCTGCAGCCTGGCATGAAGCCTCCCGCTTCGAGCGCCCGCGTGTTCCGGAAGCCGTATAGGTGAATGTGGGGAATCGCCGTGGGGGGAACGATGTGGTCGTCCCGTTGGTTGCGAGAGTTGTTGATCGTCGCGATGCCGCTGAACTCGATGTCGCGGGCGAGCTTCATGATGCCGTGGGTGCCACGGCCGACCCCGATCCCCCAGCGCCGCCCGAGGTCGACGCAGTAGTTTTGGGCGACGTGCTCCAGCGACGCGATCGCGGTGTCGCGCAGGGGGGGGTAGGAGACGTCTCCGTAGGACTGCGTGATGAGCACGAGGGTGCGGTGGGTGTCCGCGAACTCGGCGAACCCGACGTCCTTCAGCATGTACGCGGGAGTGGCGCCCCTTCGCGCCACGACGAACGTGATCGGTAAGGGGACGGCGGGATCGTAGTTCCGGGGTACGTAGAGCCCGAAGGCGCTCGGGTCGTCGTGTCGCGTTCGGAGCGGGTGGTCGGGGTCAGCGGCGAACCCACAGCCGTCGCTGGGCCGCGGAACGTACGCGGGAGGGGCCGACGCGTCCTCTCCGGCGTCGACGTCACGGTCCAAAACCGCGGCGTCCGACGTCCCGTGCAGCTCGGGGTCGGGTGGCGGGGGGATCGAAGGGGTCGATGGCGGGTGTTCGCGCGGCACGGTCTCCGGTGGCGCAGCAGAATCTCCGTCGGGCCACAGGACCCAGACCCCCACCAGGAACATCCCTGCGAGGACGATGATCACGGGTAGGAGGAGCAGGGAGTTCGCGGCGCGCGAGGGGCCGGCAGCCGCCGGCTTCACCCTCGGGTTGCGCTCGCGGGGTTGGGCGGTCCCTTCACGCAGGGTCAGCAACCGGTCGGCGCCCAGCGTCAGGGTCGGATTGGGGTTCGCCACCAGCGCCCCCGCCCGACGAGAGATTTCGGCAGCGGTCGGTCGGGCGCTCGGGTCGACCGCGAGCATCGCAGCCACCAGTTCGTCGAGCGCGGGCGGGAAATCGGTCTCGGCCAGCCCTCGAACCTCGCTGACGCGGGGCGGTCGCTCGTGCTGCTTGGCGAGCATCACCTGCATCGCCGAGCCGCTCGATGCGAACGGTGGCTCGCCGCACAGCGCTTCGTAGAGCGTGGCCCCGAGCGCCCAGACGTCGGCGGGCGGTCCGACCCGGGCCCGCTTCGCCTGTTCGGGCGCCATGTAGTACGGGGTGCCGAGGATCGCGCCCTCCGCCGTCAGCGTGTGGTACTCGGCTTCGCTCGATCGCGCGATCCCGAAATCGATCAAGACGGGGCGGAGGTCGCCCGCCGCGCCGACGAGGACGATGTTGTCCGGTTTCACGTCGCGATGGGTGATCCCGGCGATGTGCGCTGCATCGAGCGCGTCGGCGATCCGCTCGATCACGTACAGGCATGTCTTCCACGGCAGCGGTGCCCGCGACAGCGCGTCGAAAAACGACTCTCCGTCGATGTACTCCATCACGAGGTATGCGAGGCCGTGCGCGGGGTCGTGCCCGAAGTCGAAGACGTCGACGATGTTGGGGTGATGCAGCCCGGCTGCGAGCCGGGCCTCGCGTTCGAAGCGAGCGTCGGGGCCGTCCGTCTTCGTCACTTTCAGCGCGACCGGGCGTCCGTCGAGCGTGCGGGCGAGGTACACGGCCCCCATCCCGCCTTCACCGAGGAGACGCTCTACGCGGTAACGACCGGCGAAGGTCGCCCCGACGAGCTGAGGAGGAGAGAAGCTCATGGAGAATGCGCGGCGACCCCGGGGGACTCAGCGCCGACGTCGTCGCCGCCCGACGCCGAGGAGGGCGAGGAGGGCGAGGACGTAGGACCCGTCGAAGGAGCCCGAGCGTGCCGTCGAGCATGGCCCGCCCACGACGCGCAGCTCGGTCGGTTCGAAAGGATCGAGGTAGTCGGGAATCCCGTCCTTGTCCTCGTCACCGATCCCCTCGTCCGCGTCGAGGAGCCCGTCGTCGTCGGAATCGATGTCGCGGAAATCGGGGGTCCCGTCGAGGTCCGTGTCGACGGGGATCGATTCGAGCGACAGGTCGCCCGCCTCGGTCGTGTCGTCGATCCCGTCGCCGTCGGTGTCCGTGTCGCGGAAGTCGGGCACGCCGTCTTCGTCGGTGTCGACCGGGATGGGGTCGTCGTTCGGGTTCTCGATCTCGAACGCGTCGGTGATCGTGTCGTCGTCGGAGTCGATGTCGATGTAGTCCGGATCGCCGTCTTCGTCGGTGTCGACGGGGTCGGTCTCGAGCGCCACGTCGCCTGCCTCTTCCGCGTCGATGAGGCCGTCGTCGTCAGAGTCGAGATCGAGGTAGTCGGGCGTTCCGTCTTCGTCGGTGTCGCGCGGCGTCGACGGCATGACGCCCGCTTCGAACTCGTCGGAGATCGTGTCGTCGTCGGAGTCGACGTCGAGGTAGTCGGGGGTGTCGTCCCCGTCGGAGTCGATCGGCGCGGTGTCGAGGTCGTCGTCCCCCGCTTCGACCGCGTCGGGGATGCCGTCGCCGTCGGAGTCGAGGTCACGCAGGTTCGGAGTTCCGTCCTCGTCGGGGTCGCCGTCTCCTTCCTCCTCGTCGGAGATCCCGTCGCCGTCGGTGTCGTCTTCGCAGCGGTCGCCGACACCGTCGTTGTCGCTGTCGATCTGGTTGCCGTTGGCGACGAAGGGGCAGTTGTCCACGTCGTCGGGGATCGTGTCCGCGTCGTCGTCCTCGTCGCACGCAGCGCCGGTCCCGTCCCGGTCGAGGTCGTCCTGCGATTCGTTCGGGACGAGCGGGCAGTTGTCGGCGGAGTCGACCACGCCGTCGTCGTCGTCGTCGTCGTCACAGGCGTCGCCGAGTCCGTCGCCGTCGAGATCGGCCTGGTCGGGGTTGGGGGTCATGAGGCAGTTGTCGTCGCAGCCGGACACCTCCATGTCGGCACAGACGGTATCGCCGACCGTTCCCGAACCGTCCCCGTCATCGGGAACGCCGTCGACGTCGAAGTCGCCGGAACAGGCGTCGCCGACGCCGTCCTGGTCGGAGTCCGTCTGCGGGGTGTTGGGGACGAACGGACAGTTGTCGACGTCGTCGAGGATCGCGTCGTCGTCGTCGTCGGGGTCGCATGGGTCCCCCTGGCCGTCCATGTCGTTGTCGTTCTGATCGATGTCGGCGACGAGCGGGCAGTTGTCGACGCCATCGAGGATGCCGTCGTCGTCGTCGTCGTCGTCACACTCGTTGCCGTCTCCGTCGACGTCGGTGTCGAGCTGCGCGGGGTTGGCGGCGAGCGGGCAGTTGTCGACGTCGTCGAGCACTCCGTCGCCGTCGTCGTCGTCGTCGCAAGCGTCACCGCGCCCGTCGTTGTCGAGGTTCTCCTGGCCGGCGTTCTGGACGAGGACGCAGTTGTCCGTGTCGTCGTTGACGCCGTCGTCGTCGTCGTCGAAGTCGCAGGCATCCCCCTGCATGTCGCCGTCGGTGTCGAGCTGCGCCGGGTTCGGGTCGTTGGGGCAGTTGTCGAGTGCGTCGGCGACGCCATCGGAATCGGCATCGCCGTCGCAGGCGTCCCCGACCCCGTTGTTGTCCTGGTCCGCCTGGCCGGGGTTGGCGACGAACGGGCAGTTGTCGGCTGTGTCGAGGACACCGTCGTTATCGTCGTCGTCGTCGCACGCGTTGCCGAGCCCGTCGCCGTCTTGATCCTCCTGGTCGGCGTTCGAGATCCGCGGGCAGTTGTCGACCGCGTCGTCGGCGCCGTCGTTGTCGTCGTCGTCGTCGCAGACGTCGCCGAGCCCGTCTCCGTCGAGGTTCTCCTGCCCGGCGTTCGAATCGGTGGGGCAGTTGTCGGTCGCGTCGGGGGCGCCGTCGCCGTCGTCGTCGGGATCGCAGACGTCGCCGAGGGCGTCACCGTCGAGGTTCTCCTGCCCGGGGTTTGCGTCGACCGGGCAGTTGTCGGACGTGTCGGCGATGCCATCGCCGTCGTCGTCGGAGTCGCAGGCGTCGCCGAGTCCGTCTCCATCGAGGTCGGCCTGGTTTGCGTTCGAGACGCCGGGGCAGTTGTCGGTGAGATCGGATACACCGTCGCCGTCGCTGTCCGGTTCGAAGCATCCCGTCGCGTCGCATGCGATGGGATCGCTGCGTAGCTGCGAGATGGTTCCGCCGGCACCGACGAGGTCGTCGTTCATCGTGGACGCGGTGTTGCCCGTTCCGAAGACGACCCGGAAGGGATCGCCGGGCTGCAGGCCGACACTCGCCAGCGCCGTCCAGGAGACGGCCCAGTCGAGGAATGCGTCGGCGCCGCCGCCGAACATCGACGTCGCGTTGGCGATCCGGGCGTTGGTGTCCGCCGCGAAGGTCTGCACCTGCGATTCCGCCGGGTCGGACGGCGAGCCCGAGACGGTCTGCATCGTGTTGTTCCAGACGATGACGAGCTCGGGGTTTCCACCGTCGAGCGACACGAGCGCTTCGTAGTCGGCGGGGTCCTGGTCGAGGTCGAAGACGGCGCCCCACGCGTGGCTCCGCAGCGACGGACCCTGGGCTGGGGAGGAGTCGAGCCGAATCCGGAAGTAGACCCATGTGGCGTCGGCGTGCATGAACGCCGCGGGTTGCGCGGCGGAGCCGACGGCGTCTCGCCATCCGGAGCTGTCACCGGCGAGGTCGCTGACGGCGACCTGGTTCTGCTTGACGGAGTACCACGTCGCATCGCCCGGGAACGTCTGCGCCGTCGCGTCGGACATACCGAGGGTCGCCGTGGCCACGAAGAGCACGACCGCGATCGGGTGAGCACATCGAATTCGTCGCATCATTCGGTCACGTCCTCTTCGTCGAAGTTGAACCCGCCCCCGTCTTCGGCGGCCGGTTCGCTCGATGTTTCGTCTTCTGCGTCGTCGGCGACCCCCCCGGGGACCATTCGTTCCAGGACGATGTGTGCCGTCTCACTCTCTCCGGCCTTTCCTTGCGCACGAATGCGCCCGCCGGAGAGCCCCTTGTCGAGCAGATACTGGCGTGCCGCTTCGGCCCGTGCCGACGCGGTCTCGCCGTCGGCCGCGGATACGTGCACGATCGCGCCGGTGTAGTCGCCGTGGTTCACGAGCGCCGAGGCCGCATGGTCGAGCGCCCGCTTGTCCGAAGACCGAAGGCGCGTGCCCGAAAACCGCAGCGGTTCCACGAAGGTGATGCCGGTTTCGGCGAGCACGATCTTCGAGCCGCCGCTGTCGGGGCAGCCGTCGCTGTCGTCGCTGTCGTTGTAGTCCTCGGGGACCGCGACGCACTGGTCGACGTCGTCGAGGATCCCGTCGAAGTCGTTGTCGAGGTCGGGGCACCCGTCGTCGTCGCGGAAGCCGTCGAAGTCCTCGGGGACGTTCGGGCACGCCTCGACGTGATCGAAGGCCCCGTCGCCGTCGCTGTCCTGCGCGGGACAGCCGCCGAGCTCGGCGGGCCCCGCCTGGGACATGCACGTGTCTTCGTCGTCGAGGAGGCCGTCGCCGTCGTTGTCGGGGTCGGGGCAGCCGTCGTCGTCTTCGAACCCGTCCTTGTCTTCGAGCGCATCGGGGCACTTGTCGCGATCGTCGGAGACGAAGTCCTGGTCGTTGTCGTAGTCGATGCAGCCGTCGCCGTCTTCGAAGCCGTCCATGTCTTCGGCCTCGTTCGGGCATGCGTCGTCGGCGTTCTTGATGCCGTCCCCGTCGGAGTCTTGCGAGAACTTCGGGAGCCATTCGACGCCCGCGATCACGCGGAAGTCGGGTGCACCGACGTCGCCGGAGAGACCTGCCCCCGCGCCGGCGGTCAGCAAGAATTGCTCGCTCGCTCGAAACCGCGCCGCGAGCTGGCCTTCCATCGGTTGTCCGGACGCGTTGGGGCCGGGGGTCAGCGGCTCGGCGGGGTCGCGTCCTTCGGTCGTCACGATGTGCCCGAACAGGCTCGCCACCGCGTCGAGGTTGTCGAGGACCGAGACCTCGCCGGCGACCGCCCAGCGGAACATGTCGTCGGAGACGTACGTGATGGCGACCCTGCGGGGACGGAACTGGTAGCCGGCGTTGCCGAGGATTCGAAGGCGGCCGCTCGTCCAATCGAGCGCGATGCGCGGCTCGGCGCGAAACGACCCTTCACCGGCGAACGATTCGCGCGAGCCGGTCGGCACATAGAGCGGCGCCAGAAAGCCGATGCCGAGCCCGCCGATCCGGTAGATGTGCGCCCGCGGGACGACGCGTAGGTCACCGATCGCGCGGCCGCTGGTGTCGGGGAAGTCGCCAAAGCCGTCCGACGTCTGCACCAGCGACAGCGGCAGCACGAAGCCGAGCTCGAATCGATCCCACAAGCCAAGCGCAGCGGCGAGCTCGGCGCGCAGGTTGTCGTCGATCAGCTTGTTGGTGATCTCGTCGTTCGTCTGGACCTGCAGCGTGTCGTCGGAGAAGTGCATCGTCAGGCCCGCCGATACCACCATGTGGCTCAGGGTGCCGCTCGAAGCGACGTTCAGCACGTTCTGCGTCTGTGCAGGCAGTGGCTCGAAGTGTTCCACCTGGAACGTCGCGTCGGAGCTGTAGGCCTGCTGCGCCGTCGCGTCGAACGCGATCAGCGAGAGCGCCGTCGCGGTGGCGATCGTCGCCCATCGGGCGGCTCGCGTCGATTTCAAGGGTCTCCTCCAAGACTTTGATATACGCCCCAAGCTTCGACCCGAAGTCCACGATCGTCAATTAATGTTTCCAAAGTGATTGCGCGGAAACGGTTTGCGCGGGATTGCCGCCGCCGCGTTTCCGTGGCGCGGCGCTCCGCCGCCGTGTGGCCGCTTGGGAGTCTCACCAGCTTCCGGGCCTGTCAGCTCGCTATCCTCGGTCGGTTTTCGCGCCGTTTTCGCGTCGAATACTCCGTCCCCGCCGAATGCGGCAGGGCGCTTCCCTCGGTCGGCTTTCGCGTCGGAGCGCTTCCCTCGGTCGGTTGTTCGTTTGTTCGCGCATGCCGTTCACGGACGCGCCAGACGGATAGCCGAAGCCGCGATGGCGAAGGTTCTCGCTGTCGTCGACCTGGCAAGTTAGTCGGCGCGTCCGATGAATTTTCAATCCATTTTTGGCGAGCTTCGTTGGAGTCGCACGTCCAACGGAGGCCGATATGAAGAAATGGATGGTGGCGATTCTCATAGCGCAGGGGTGCGCGGGTGTTCACGCGGCGGAAGATGGCGGCGTGCATGTCTTGGTGGTCGGGACGCGGGTCGGTGTGCCGGCGCACGACGACGACCAATTTTACACGGAGCGGTGCTGGCGGGTCTGGGACGAACTTCGGAACGACGCAATCGCGGCCGGCCACCTGCGCGACGTCGAGTCCCTGGAGTCGATGCGCTTCGACTGGCTGATGACGATGGACCGGCACGGCAGGCAATTGCCGCCACGTCTGCCGAGCGGTCGCTACGACTGGGACGACCGAGACTGGGGCTCCTGGGAGTACACCCACCAACATCCGACGATTCCGATGCGCTGCGGTCGCGACGTCACGAACGTCGAACTCAATCGCGGCGAGCCCCTCGTGTTTCGTGTCGAGCTCGACTCGTCGGTCGACGATATGACGATCGACTTGCTCTCGCTGGAAGCGGGCCGATGGAAAGCGGACCTCGGCACAGCCCACATCACCGATGGCGTTGCGTTCACGCTGCCCGAAGCTGCTCGCGTCACCGGGTACCTCGAGGGGAGGAATGGTGTAGCCCCCACCCCATCGGACTCGGTGCCCCTCACCGATTCCAATCTCTTCCTGCCGCACGTAGAGTTCGAGATTCCAGCCGGCGCACGTGAAGTCACGTTGAGTTTCACCGCGCGCCGTGAGGGACTCGCGCCCTACGAGACCCATTGGAACGAGCTGATTCCGGCGCTGCACGCATGCTACGACAGTCTGCCGCCGACCAAGAGCACGCGCCCCTCTCCGGTGCAAGGCGACGCGGTGGTCGTCCACTACACGGTCTCGATCGATGGCTTGGAGCAGCAGGTGGTCTCGGACCCGAGACGTCACCACCGAGATTCTCTGGAGCGGTGGCTCCGAAAGTGCGACCTCGCGGTGGACGGTTGAACGGATGCTGCTTGCCCGTCGGTAAACCAGCGCAAGCCACAAGCCGACCGAGGACGGGCACCTCCCCTTTCCATGCGGCAGAGCGCTTCCCTCGGTCGGTTTTTCGCGAAAGGGACAGAGCGCTTCCCTCGGTCGGTTTTCCGGAGCATCGCGACGCTGACTGGCTGGCATCGGTGCACCGGAGGGCCGGCGGCAGCCACACTAATTCGTGATCAACGTTCGCGGCGTTCCATTGGGTGGGGCGAGTTCTGCGAACTTCGCCTGGAGCCGCGAGATGACGTCGCTTCGGTAGTGGTCCTGGTACGCGGCGTCGAATGCGTATCCACGGATGAAGACGTTGAGGCGTCGCTCGAGCTCGGGGTGGGGCTGCAAGAAGACTTCCGGGGTGTGTCGGGGGGAGGCGAGCGGCGTGAGGATCGCGATCTCGCGCGCCATCTCGAGCGCACGGTCGGGGTCGACGCCGATCGGCACGGGGATCTGGACTTCGCAGGCGGAGTCACCACCCTCGCCGGTGAGGTTGGCGACGGTCTGGGTCATCAGCTTCTCGTTGGGGATCGCGTGGGTCGTGCCGTCGACCGCACGCAATCGGATGGCACGCAGGCCGAACGCCACGATCTCGCCTTCGACGTCGTCGACCCGGATGTTGTCGCCGACGGTCATGCGGCCCTCGACGGCGAGGCCGACGCCGGCGGCGATGCTGCGAAGCCAACTGATGCTGGCGAAGAGCATGACGAGGAAGATGAGCCAGATGGCGAGGGGCCAGGGCTGGTCCATGTCGCGGACGTAGAGCCAGGTGATCGTCAGGATCGCGATCGTCCACAGGCCCGAGTAGAGGAGGGGGAGCCAGCGGCGCACTTCGCGGGCGGCTTCGGAGCGACCGATCCGACGCAGGAACATGCTCCCCAGCATCGCGACGAGCAGCACCGCGATCGTCCCGTCGACGTGAAACGACGGCGGGACGTGCTCGGCGGGGGCCGGCGTCATCGGAGCTTCGGTGCTGGTGTATTCCTGTGGTTCCACGATGGTCTCGGGCTCTCGCCCTCCCTTAGATCATGTTTCTGAGACGAAGTTCGGAGGTGACGATCCCCTCGGCTTCGGGGCGAAGCTCCCACGCGACTACGTTGCGGCCCGCGATCTGCTCGACGAAGCCGAGCCGCTCGAGGTGCGACAGCTCCGTCGCGACGGCTTCGAAGTCGCGGCGCAGGATCGTGCGGAGCTGCAGCGCGGTGAGCGTTCGATGCTGCACCAGCGCGGCGAGGATCAGGCGCTTGACGAGCGAGAGCGATCCGACGAGCTCGAGCTCCTGTTGCGGCGCGCTCCTGACCCAGATGAAGTGGTCGTCGGTGACGTCGAGGGAGACCGAGTCGAGCCAGTAGAGCAGGGCCCGCATCGGGTTGCCGCCACTGAGCCTCGCGAGGTTGCGGAAGTACTCGGCCCGCGGGTCTCGCAGCGCGTCGGAGGTGTCGATCGGGTGACGTAGCCAGTCGCGGATCCTCGGGCGTGCACGCTCGAAGCTCGCCTGAAAACCACTGACGCGATGGCGTCGCTTGATCATCTGTTCGATCGCCCCGGCATCGAGTGGACCGACCTCGACGCAATGCGTGAAGTAATCTCGAAAGCCGATCGCGGTGTCGAGGTAGAGCGTCGCCGGCGTTCCCATCAAGACGATCCAGAGGATTCGCTCGTTGGAGTCGTTCATCGCACGCAGGAACGACTTCGCTCGTGCGAGTCCTTCCTCGGTGCGGTTGTAGAGTTTCTCTGCGTGCTCGAGGACGATGACGTGTCGCCCGTCGACCGTGTCGAGCAGGCGGCTGAGGGTCGTGATCGCTTCGCCCGACTGACGAGGGAGGACCGACCCGATCTTCGCGACGAGCTCGGCCTCGCTGCGCATGTCGTCCTCGAGGACGACGTTGTGGACGCGCACGCCTTCGAGGAGCCGCAGCGATTCTACGTCGTTCTGCAGGATGTGGTGAATCGTCGAGCGCTTGCCGATCCCTCGGTCACCGCAGACGAGAAGGCTCGTGCCGAGGCCCGCCTCCCATTCTCGGACGACGCCGGCGCAGGTTTGCTCGACTTCGGGGCGGCCGATGTAGAAGTCGGCGATGTCGAGCGGGACTGGCATGAAGAGCCGCCTGTAGATCCCGGGGACGTTCGGCTCGTCGCGCTCGTGCGGGTGGAGCCGCCGCCGGATCTCGATCGTCGCGGTCGGTTGTTGCTCCTCCACGAAGAGCGCGCCGACCTCGTCGAGCACTTCGCGGGCGACCGGGCCGTAGCGGCGCGCGGTGCCCTTGGCGATCGAGACCCCGCGGTTGAGGGTCGACATGACCCAGTTTTCGCCGCGCTCGGCAAGCGACGTCTGCCCGCGCCGTCGCATGAGGCGCTCGATCTCGGCGGGTCGATGCTGCAGGAACGGTTCGGCGGCGCGCTCGGCGATCTCGCTCGTCTCGCCGACGATCCACGCGGTGAGGTCGGAGAACCCGCGGCGCAGATCCTCGCGGAGGTCGTCGATCATTCGTCCCGCGCGCTCGAGTCCGCTCGTCGCGAGGTCGATCCCCTGGTCGTCGGCACCCTCGTCGGTGTCGCGGTCGGCGGTGCGCAGGTTGAACTCGAGGACCTGTTCGATGTCTTCGAGCGCCTCGAGCGCGCGGCGGATGACGACCTCACCGCGCTCGTCGAACTCGACGAGCCGCAGCGCGGTCTCGCGGACGACCTCGGAGGCGAACCACTCGCGCAGCGGAATCTCCAGGGTCGGGACGACCGCCTCGGGGTCGAGGAGGTCAGGGTGCTCGGACATCAGGACGATCTCGTCGGAGAACCCCGAGACGCGCCGCTCCAGCAGCTCGAGCAGCCGTCGGGCGGCGTGCCCCTGCGCGTAGAGCGCGAGCATCCGCTGCAAGTTCTTCTGGGCCCGCACAAGGGCGGGGCGGATCTCCTCGTCGAGCCAGGCGTCCCAGTCGACGGCGGGCCAGCTCGCGGTAGCGCTCTCGTGCTGCTCGATCCAATCGCGGACCGCTTCGACGTCGTCGTACTCGCCGAGCTCGCCGGGGAGGTTGTGGCAAGCGGAGCGCAGCAGCGCGAGCTGGGCGCCGACGGGGTTCGCGATCATCGAATCGAGGGTGCCGCGGACTTCTTCCTCGTACTGCTCCAACCAGTAGAGGAAGAGGATGAGCTGATACTCGACGACGATCCATCCGCGCTGGCCCGTCACGACGGTCACTTCTCGGGCGAGCCGCGATCGGATCGACGATTCGGCGCGTCGCGCGCGGTCGAACTGCGCCGAAGGTCGATAACGCCAGGTCGGCAGCTGCGAGGTCCCGGCGTGCGCCACTGCGTCGAGGAAGTTCGAGAACGTCTCGCGAAGGGCGACGGTGTAGCGGTCCAGGGCCGTGCCAGCGGTCTCGTCCAACTGCTCGCGCAAGGCGTAGGCGCGCTCCTGTCCCGCCTTGCGGCCTTCGCGCACGCGGTCGAGCGCGAAGCGGGGCCCGGAGAGCAGGCGCTCCTCCTCCTCGTCCTCGACTTCCGGGACTTTGTCCCGATGCGTGGTGTCGAGCAAGATCGTGTCGAAGACGTCGTCGAAGAGATCGTCGGCGCGGCGCATGTGGTTGCCGAGATCGGCCCAGAATCGCTCGTTGAGCGTCGCGGTTCCGAACGCGGCGCGGGCGAGCATCCGTGGCACCGTCAGCTCGACGAAGTAGCGCCAGAGGCGCCCGAGCGGCACCGATCGAGTCGGACGTCCCGTCATCGATCGCTGCAGCCGGCGTCCCGCCTTCAGGAATCGAACGACGACCCCGTCATCCTCCTGGGGCTCGTAGAGGAAGTCCTCCATCTGGAGCCGATAGACGGTCTCGAAGTCCTCGATGTCGCGGATCTCCTCGAGAAGCTGGAAGATCCGTTCGTGATGGACGATCTCGGGGTTGATGCGCTCGTAGGTTTCGACGTTGTCTTCGATGTCGGAGAGGTACTTGATGTGAGCGGCCTTGATCGCCTCGGCCCGCTCCGTCTCCGACTCGAACTCGTCGCTCGACAGGATGTTTTCGAGCCGCTCGAAGGCTTCGTCGAGCTCCTCGGCAGCGTTCCGCATCGAAGCGTGGAGCGCCTGGGTCTTCTCCTCGAGGGGCTCGACGATGATCTCGCGGTGCAGCTTCACGATGAGCTCGCGGAGCTGCAGCACCCGATCGTTGAGGCCGTCGTCTTCGAAGTTGGGGATCGGGAAGCTCGCGCCGAGCGAAGAGACTTCGCCGACGGCGGGGAGCTGCTCGAACGCCTCGGCCTCCTCGCGGGATGTCTGCCGTGACCCCTCGGTCTCCTCGGCCCAATCGAGCGCGAGCTTGAGGAGCGGAGGACCGGCGACGATGTGGACCACGACGACCGCGACGATCACCGTCTGCAGCTCCGTGCCCCACGGTGAGATGTCGCGGGCGATTGCCCCCGCGAGTACGAGGTCGACCCCGCCGCGCGAGAAAAAGGCGAGCCACAGGTAGCGTTTCGTGGTCGGGTTGGCGCCGGCGAGGTGCGCCCCGAGCCGACCCCCGATGAAGAGCGCGATGGCACGCACCGCGGTCAGGATCAGCGTCAACCAGATGAACCCGATGACTGCCTGAAGGTCCAGCTTCGCGGCCTCGCGCATGAAGTAGATCACGAAGACCGGCAGGCTGATCTTCTCGAGCGCGTGGATCATGTCGTGACCATGCTTCGAGAAGTTCTGGACGATGAAGCCGGCCGTCAGGAACGCGAGCAGAATCTCGGCGTGGAACGTCTGCGCGACGTAGTACGTCGCGAAGATGATGAGGACCGTGACGAACAAGAGCTCGCGCTTGATCCACCTGAGGTATCCGATGAAGACGACCCCGACGACGGCGCCGATCACGAGCGCCGAACCGAACTCCGCGCCGATTACAGGCAGCTTTTCGAGGAGCTTTGCCATCGAAAAGCCTTCGGGCGAAATCAGGATCGCCACGAAGGATTTGCCGACGAGTACCATCGCCACGAGCACGAGGTCGGCGATGATCACCGTGCCGAGGACGAGGGACGAGAACTTACCCGATGCCTTGGTCTCTTGGAGGATCGCGAGCGTGGCTGCAGGTGACATCGCGACCGCGAACACGGCCAGCAACAGCGCGGCG
Organism: uncultured Bradymonadales bacterium; assembly: GCA_964411125.1. Classification (GTDB taxonomy): domain Bacteria; phylum Myxococcota_A; class Bradymonadia; order Bradymonadales; family Bradymonadaceae; genus JBFIHF01. Next base: position 35,832 of record CAYPJU010000020.1, read on the forward strand.
CCGTAGGCGTGCTCGATCGGCCGTCCTTCCAGGAACGGCACGATGGACGGAGCGAAGTCGTACAGCAGCATCACGGTCACCCACGTGCCTGCGACGGCGACTGCGAGAAAGATCCCGACGACCATCAGGATGGTCTTGATGTTCTCTTTGATGTCTTCGATCTTGAGCTCGCCGCCCCCCATCGTGCCGATCACGCCGACCGTGAGGACGTTGACGAGCTCCAGGTCGGAGATGACGTCGTTGCCGAAGAGGGTGGGGAATTCGAACGGTAAGAGGGGCCCGAGGTTCGGGCCGAAGAGCACCCCGGCGACGATGTAGCCGAGGAGCGCGGGGATGTTCAGGAGCTTGAAGAACTCCCCCATCGTAAACGCGGCGAGGATGATGAACCCCGTGGCAGCGAGCGCCTTGGGGTGGAATCCCGCGACGGTTGGGCCGAAATCGAGCCCGCTGAGCCAGACCATCCCGACGTAGAGGATCAGGATCGTCCCGAAGAAGAGGAGCATGTCGAGGACGCGGTTCACTCCTCCTCCTCCGCGACGCTCGGCATGGCGGTGGGGCGTGCAGCGAGCGAGACGTCGGTCGCGTCGATGAGCCAGCGTCGGCCGAAACGGTACGCGAGGGGCTCACTCGCCACGACCGCGAACAGGATCGCAAGGAAGAGCTCTTCGGCGTGCAGTTTGTCACCGTACACCTGGACGAAGTTCAGCATCATCGCGGCCGACAACGCTCCCGGGGCGAGGAGGATCGGCCCGATCGGGGGGTAGCGACCCGCGCCGACGAGGCGCGTCGCCACGGCACCACCGACCATGCGCCCCACGAACCGAAGGGTGATGTACGCTGCGAACACCCCCGCGACGTGGAGCCACGAGATGTCGAACGTCGCCCATGCGCCGAACAGGAAGAAGATCCCGATGTAGAGCGGGCGCTCGACCGACAGGAGCATCTCGAGGACGTGGTGCGACTGGCGGCAGATGTTGGCGAGGACGACCCCGAGCACGAAGCAGACGAAGATCGGGGAGAGCTTGAGGTAGTAGGCGAGGCCGCTCGAGAAGATCACCATCCCGATCACGACGGTGAGGATCTTTTCGTCCTCGAAGTCGCGATGCAGGAAGGCGGTGAAGATTAGCCCGAGGACGCCACCGAACACGATGTGCGCCCCGAACCACGCGGCGACCGATGCGAGCGGCGAAAGCTCGACGCCGGGGATCAGTGTGCTGACCGGCTTGAAGAGACAGAAGATGATCCCGAACGTGGCGATCGCGAAGGAGGAGCACGCGCGGGCAGTGCGGATCGCGGCGTCGGCGCCTTCCCCTTTGGCGTCGAGAAAGCTGACGAGCGTGCGGATCGGCCCAATCGAGGCGACGCATGCGACCGCCCCGGCACAGAGGACCACGGGGAAGTAGTGCATCGCTTCCTGGACCCCGACGAACGTGGCGATCGCGGCGAAGGGAACTCCGGCGACGAGCCCGAGCGTGAAGAACGACACGATCGCGCCCGCCATCAGCCCCTTGCTGGAGGTCGCCGGCGTATGCCGGTCGAGGGCGATCCCGACGAGCAGCCCGAGCGAGCCCTGGCACAGGACGAGGGCGGGCGCGACCTGAGAGACTTGGTCGTGGGCGAGCCAGCCGAGGACGGGCCCGACGAGCATTCCGAACACGACGTACTCGACGCCCGTCTCGACGCCGAAGCGGCGCGCCACCCACTCGGAGAGCTGGTGGGTGACGAGGAAGCCGACCGCGAAGAGGCCGAGCAGGCCCAGGATGACCTGGAACGACTCGTCGCTCAGCCCACCGCCTGCGGCGAACGCGTTCGACGACCAGAGCGTCGCGATCGCGGCCACCATCGTGCCGGCGAGCATCCTCGTCGCTGGTTTCGGCGTGCGCAGGTCATCCTCACGGTCAATGGGCCGGACACGATCGCACACTGAGGGTCCTCACGGAAGCAAATCGTCGAGGCCGAGAAATGTAGGAGCGTCGCAGGTGCTGGCCACGTCCCGGGGGAGAGGTCTGGGGAGGGACGGGCGTTTCGAGTTGGCGGAAGGAGACCTCGGCCCCCGCGTCGCTCACCGGCGCGCGCGCTCCAGACGGCAAAAGCCGCAGCGTTGCTGCGGCTTTCCAGTGCGGGCTCGCGTACGCGGTTTCTAGAACGCGTCGTTGAACAGGGAGTCGATGTCGTCGTCGGTGATCTCACCGAAGAGGTCCATCGCCTTGGAGCCCTGCTTCTCGTTCTTGTCGAGCAGCGTCTTGAGCGTCTTCTCGAGGTCGACGTGGGCACGCTTCACGCGTAGCCGCACGAGCCCGAGGCTGGAGCGCTCGTCGAAGATGACGAGCAGGATCATCGCTTCCCCGATGAGGGAGACGTGCAGGTGGTTGCTGCTCCCCTCGTGGAAGTGAACGGGGAACTCTTCTTCGCCGAGCATCTGCGCGAGCCCGCCTGTGGCAGCGGTCGAGCCGGCTGCCAGAGAAGCGAGTCCGGTAGTATCGATACCGGACGTCTCACCCGTTGCGGTGATGAGCTGTCCGTCTCGGTCGACGATGAAAATGGCTTTCGCGAGGGCATCACGTACCAATCGTTCACAGGTATCTGTGAACGCCTGTTGCTCCTCTTCGAAGACGACCATCTGGGCCATGCGCTCTCCTCCCTCGGCAAGGCGCGAGAACTAGGATCTGTCGCTTGATTAGCTGTCTTGGAGCCTAGCACAGGTATCGGGGGGCCGCAAAGTCCCAAGTGCGTGTGAAGGGGGGGCTGGCAGTGCCGGCGCTAAGTCTCCAGCGGCGGGGGAAAAAAACCCGATCCTCTCGGGTCACAACATCTGTCTGAAATCCGGAAAGAACTCGAGCGGCTTCAGCGGTCGGCGCCGACGGGCGTGGATGACGAGATACATGTCGACGGTGGCGACGACCGCGAGGATGAGCCACAGGAAGAAGGCGGCGATGCCGAACTTGATCCCCAGCACCGCGATGCCCGCGATCGATGCGATGACCAGGATCATCCCCTTCGCCATCTGGTCGAGCAAGACGTGCCCCAATCCCGGGAGGAAGACCGACGCGCCGAGCGACAGTTTCTCGTCGGCCATCATCGGCTGGCGGCCGTGCCGGGTAGGGTCGGGGCCTGGCTGTCCGGTGCGAAGACCATGCTGCGGTCCCCCGGCATGACCCTGTTGAAAGTTCGGGGGGGGCTGCTGTTGCTGCTGTGGCTGTGGGGGCTGAACGCGCCCCGAACGCGTCGAGTTGAGCGCTTCGTAATCGACCTCGAGCCCCCCTGACTCCATCGCTGCCCCGAGCGTCGGCGAGTCCCACTCTCCGGGCTGATACCCACCGGGCTGCAGGGAGGAGCCCGACTCGAACGGGCTGTCGTCTCCCGACGTGTCGGGCGCCCCGTAGGTGCCCGAGCCGGTCGTCGGGGGCTGCGGGACCGGGGTGTGTCGTGGCGAAGAGAATTGCGAATCGGCGGGCCCCTGCCCCGCGAGTTCACGCTTCTGCACCTTTCCCGACTGCGTTCGCGGCGGCAGGGCGACGTTGGGTCGCTGCAGGTTGACCGTGTCGGGCTGCTCGTCGGTGGAGGGGAGGTTCGCCCGCAGGTCGCTCGCCAGTCTCGCTGCGAGCGAGAGCGCCTCGGCCGTCTCGGGGGGTGGGCCGTCGCCGACCGCTGGGACGGCGAGGGTGGAGGCTTTTCCGAGCGCCATGAGGTCGAGATCACCGGTCGCGGTCTCGGGCTCGAGGGCGCCGAGCGGATGCTCGCCACTCATCGACGCGTCGACGGCCGCCTGCAGGACTGCCGAATTGATCGTCTCGAAGACCGTCTCGTCGTCCTCTTCTTCTTGCGCGCCGTCGGCAGCGTCGGTGTCTTCCAAGCCGATCGGCCGTAGGTCCGCTTCTTTCACCGTCGCGTAGACGGTGTCGCCCGTCGCCCCGGGGTCGCCCGCGAAGGCCTCGAGCGCGCGCAACGCCTGAGCTGCGCTCGAGAAGCGCTCGTGGAGGTTTTTCTTCAGGAGTCGGTCGATGATGTCGCGAAGCGTCGGGTCGAGCTCGAGGTCCGCTGGGACGGTGAAAGACTCCGGCGAGATCTGCGCCTGCAGGATCTTCATCCGGTCGTTGCCGGGGATGCACTTGCGGGCGGTGAGCATCTCCAGGGCGCACAGCCCCACGGCGTAGAGGTCGGAGGGGGGGCCGAGCGTGCCGCTCTTGAGTTGTTCGGGGGACATGTAGCGTGGGGTCCCGACCAGAAGTCCCGCGGCGGTGAGGTCCATGCCGGGGGTCGCGGCTTGCTCGCCGAACATCTTCGCGATGCCGAAGTCGACGAGCTTCACGCGGTCGGGGTCGTCCTCGAACTCGTGCAGCATGATGTTGGGGGGCTTGATGTCGCGGTGCAGGATCCCGAGGGCGTGCGCGGACTGTAGCCCGATGAGAGTCTGGCGCAGGATGTGGACGACCCGATCGGGGTCGATCGGGCCGTGATCTCGGATCTCTTCGTGGAGGCTGCGCCCGTCGATGAACTCGAAGATCATGTAGTAGAGGCCGGCGGGCGACTCGCCGAACTCCCACATTCGGATCGTGTAGGGGCTGTCCAGATGTTCGAGGAGGCGTGCCTCGCGCAGAAAGCGTTCCGCGATTTCCTGGTCGTACCCGTCGGCTGCGGTGCCATCGGGGTTCTGGGGGAGCAGGGCCTTGACGGCCGCAATTCTCCCGTCGTCGTGCACCGCGCGGTACACGACGGAGAATCCACCTTCGCCGATTTCCTCCTCGATCTGCCAGCGGCCGAGGAAGCGATCGCCGACAATGGGAAGTTGGATGCCGCTCATCGTCGCTCGTGATCGAGTCGGGCTAAGTGTGCGGGAAAGAGCGGCCATCGGCAAGCATTCCCCTTTCGTCTCGCCGCTCCCGACCACGCTTTCGCGGTGCCGTTGGACCGGCTATCCTCGGTCGATGCGAAGAATCTCGGCGCTTCTGGTTCTCTTTTCGTTCGGCTGTATCTACGAGTCTGCGCACCAGGTGGAGTGCAGCGAGGAGGGGGCCCGGCTCGACGGTCGCATCTGCAGCGGAGGAATCTGGGTCGCCGATGGTCCCGTCGGGGCAGACGGTGGCACGGGGGACGCGCGCGGCGGGGGTGGCGGTGCCGACCTGGGACTGCCGGACGCAGGCGCCCCAGATGGGGCGTTCGATCTCGGGAGCGGTGGCGACCTCGGAGAGGACGCGAGCATTGCAGATGCCGGGGTCGATGCTTCGGTGGAGATGGGAACGGACGGCGGGATCGACGCGGGCACGGACGGCGGGACGGACGCGGGGATGGACAGTGGCAGCGATGTCGGCATGGATGGTGGTGATGCGGACATGGGGGGCGGCGACGCGGACATGTGCGTCCCCGAGAGCGCTGCCGACCTGTGCGCGAGGCTCGGCTACGAATGCGGCGCGGTCGACGAGACCGACAACTGTTTCGCGCTCCGCTCGGTCGACTGCGGCGCGTGCGGGGCCGATGCGTTCTGCCGCGGCGACTACACGTGCGAGTGCGATGCCGGTTTCGTCGGGGATGGGTTCACCTGCACGCCGACGCCGCTGGCGCTGTCGGTGCAGACCGTGACGGTCACGCTCGACGCCCTGGAAGGGAGCGACACGGCGACGCTCCCGACGCCCCTGACGAACCCCGCGCAGGCGGTGCCTTTCGCGACATGGCGGCTCGCCGGTACCGGGCCGGAGATCTCGGAGCTGACGATCGACGTGACGATCGACGACGCGAATACGATCACCGTCCGCCGGCGTCGAAACGATCTCGATGGAGCGGGGGTCGCCGTCGTGACGATCGTCGAGTTCGACCCCGCCCACGCAAAGGTCCAGAGCGGAGCCTACACGTTCGGCGGAACCTCGCACGCCGAGCCGATCACGGCCGTGGACCGGGCGAAATCGTTCGTCGTCTTCTATGCGCTGAACGACAGCTTCACGAGCTGGCGCAAAGACGCTCTGATGGTCGCGGGGGACCTCGCTCCTTCGGGGGCCGCGGTAGCTTTCCAGCGAGACGACGACACCGCGGACATCGAGGGGACGTACTACGTGGTCGAAGCGACCGGCAGCGCCTTCGCCGTTCGCCGCACGAACGGCTCGATCGCGCAGGGCTCTACCCAGACCGACCTCGGGGTCCCGCCGTCGTCCGCGTCATCGTCCGGGAGCCTGCTGCTCTATGCGCACTCGGCCTCGCACGGCGACGATACGCCGAGCCGTACGATGGTTGGATGCGAGCTCGAATCGGCCACGAACGTGCGCTGCGCCCGCCGCTCGAACGACAGCTCGATCCCGGAGATTCGCGCCCAGATCGTCGACTTCGCGTCTTCGGTGTCGGTCTACCGCGGGAGCGCGGCGTTCGGCGACGGGGTCGACGCCGACAACGCTTCGATCGGGCAGACCGTCGGTGCTCGCGCGATGGCGTTCGGCGGGCACCTCGGCGCCGCGGGCGCCTGCGAGTCGGACTCCTCGTCAGACTTCGATTCCGAAGGGGCGTTCTTCACGCAGGAGATCGTCAACGGCGGCACCGAAGTCCGGCTCGAGCGGGACGAGGACGGCGGCGCCTCCACCGTATACTGGCAGGTCGTCGGCTGGTGACGCGGCATCGTGGAGGAGGTTCGACGCAGGGTTCGTCGATGCCTCGTCCGTGAGGCGCGACGCGTTTAGTTGGCCAGCTTTCTAGCTACGGTCGAGGGTCGCGGCGATCGCGAAGCCGAAGCACCCGACGGCCCCCGAAAGAGCGAAGAGCTCCGGCGCCCACATCGGATTGAGCGCCGTGAGGATCGAGCCCCCGAAGAAGGCGAGGGACGGGATGATCATCCACCGGTAGAAGATGACCGTCATCATGGACGCTCCGAGCGAGAAGACGAGGAGCTCCGCCGCGATCGCCGGGCCGAAGTCGGTCCCCGCCATCAGCGCGTAGACGCGGATCATCAGCCCATACAGCCACATCAACCAGATCGAGACGAGGAGAAGGCGGTTGGCGCTGTTGGCGCGGAACGTCTTCCATCCGTACACCGTGATGCCGAGGATCACCGGGAAGAACGCCAGAGAGGCGCTCATGTAGTAGGTCACGCCGATCTCGCCGCCCATCTCGCGGATCATCATCGGGATCGCCGCGACCCCGAGGAATGCCGCTCCGACGATCCCCAGCAGGCCGGCCTTCTCTCTCAGGCCGACGGAGGCGTCGAACTCACGTGCGACGCCCCGCAGTTCGACGAGCTCTCGGGCGCGCTCCGCCTCCGCGCGTTCGACCTCGGCGATCCTTCGGTCGAGCGCTGCATCGGGTGCGGGGAGCTCTGCGACGAGGGCTCTGGCGCTCTGGTAGTTTCCGTCGGCGAGCTCGAACTCGATCATGGCGCGAAGCGTCCACTCCAGGCCTCGCTTCGCCTCCACGTTGTCCTGCCACACCTTGAGCGCTTGCATGAAGCCGAAGCGGGCCTCTCCGAAGCGTCGGTAGATCGCGATCCGATCCTCACCGTCGGTGAGCGCCTCGGACATTTTTGCCGCGCTCTCACCCGCCTCCTGCGTCAGGGTGTGGGAGGCTCGGTGGCCACGGAACTCCTCGATCGCGTCGATGAAGTCGAACGCCGAGGGATAGCGGTCTGCCGGGTCGCGCGCCGTGGCGCGCGCGATGATCTCTCGCAACTCGGACGGAACACTCTCCTCGAAGACGAAAGCGCCCCCTTCGTACGACGAACGCAACAGCTCGAAGAGAGTACGACCTCGGTGCGGAGCCCGTCCCGTCACGCAGTGATAGAGCACGGCGCCGAGCAGATAGATGTCGGTGAAGGCGCCGATCTTCGAGCCGTCGGCGAGCGTCATCTCGGGGGCGATGTAGGCCGGGGTGCCGCAGACGTGGTTCGCGTCGATCGACCGTGGGAGATGCGGCGAGTCGAACCCCGGCAGCGACACGGCGAGGCCCCAGTCGAGGAGATAGACCTCGCCGAACGAGCCGATCATCACGTTCTCGGGCTTGATGTCGCGGTGCAGGATCCCGCGGCTGTGGGCATAGGCGACCGCCTGGGCCACCCGCACCAGAACGTCGAGGTGGAAATCGAGAGGATGTGCGCTCGCGAGGAGCCTTCGCATCCCATGCGACTGCAGACCGTCTCGGTCCGCCGACAACGACGCCAACTCGTCGATCGTCGCCGCCTCGACGAACGCTTCCCACGGCGTCCCCTCGATGCGCTTCATCACGATGATCGGCTTCTCGTCGACGTCGCGGCCAATGATGTGGACCGGCACGACGTTGGGGTGCTCGATCATCCCCATGACGCGTGCCTCTTGCAGCAGAGCGTCTTCGACCGAGCGGCTCGTCCGGTCGGGGAGCACGGTCTTGATCGCGACTTCGCGGCCCAGCGCGCGCTGTTCCGCGAGCTGTACGAGCCCCATCCCCCCGCGGCCGAGCTCCTGCCGGACGCTGAAATGAGACTCGTGGGTCTGATTGGGCAGGTGGTCGACGCGCAGGATGGGGAGGATGTCGCGGATCGTCTCGGTGGTGCCGACTTCGATCGCGAGGGTCGCCCCCGGGTCGGGCGCGACGGTAGCCTCGAGCCCCGACATTCCCATCGTCTTCCAGACGGCTTCGTATTCGGGGGTCTCGGCCATCGTGCTACCTGAGGAAGAGCCAGGCCATGTAGCTGAAGTAGATACCGAGGAGGAGGACGCCTTCGCCACGTCCCACGGTGCTGCGGGTCCACATCAGCGGCCAGCACAAGAGCGTCACGGCCGCCATCACCCACAGGTCCCACTCGATCGCCGCGTCACCGACCGCGATCGAGGCGATCGCGGAGACCGCTCCCAGGACGAGGAGCGAGTTGAAGACGTTGGACCCGATGACGTTGCCGACCGAAATGTCGGACTCCCCCTTGGCCGCTGCGACGGTCGACGTCGCGAGCTCCGGGAGGCTGGTACCAATCGCCACGATCGAAATGCCGATGATGAGCGGCGGTACGCCCAGCATCGTCGCGATCGAGACGGCCGAGTCGACCATCAAGTACGCGCCGCCGGTCAGGCCGACGATCCCCACCACGATCATCATCAGGTCTTTGGGGACAGAACCACCGTCGCCGGCGACCTCCGCGACCTCGTCAGCGACGCCCGAAGTGCCGTTCTCCTGCATCTCCATGCGGGCGATGATGAACATGTAGATGAGATAGAGCGCCATCAGGACGAGCAGGATGCCGCCGTCGAAGCGCGACAGGACCCCGTCGTGGGCGACCGCGATGAGAACCATCGTCGCGAACACCATCACGGGATACTCGCGTTTGATGATGTTCGCATGGATCTCGATCGGACGGATCACCGCCGCGGTCCCGATGATCAGGGCGAGGTTCGCGATGTTCGAGCCGATGATGTTGCCGACGGAGATGTCGTCGCTGTCGGTATAGACGGCGGCGAGGCTCACGACGAGCTCCGGGGCGCTGGTGCCGAATGCGACCACCGTGCACCCCACGACGAGCGGCGTGATCCCGAACCCGAGCGCGATGCGGCTCGCGCCGGCGACGAGCCATTCGGCTCCGTAGTAGAGGAGAACGAGTCCGATGAGGAATGTTACGGCGTCAAACAGCATGCCCGTCCGGCGAGATGAAGTGGCCACCCGTTGTAGTGGCAGGGGCCCAATCGGTCAATTTCAGCAGCGGGGGCCGCGCAGCTCGCCCTCGTCGTGGGCCGAGGTGCCCGCTTACTTCGCGGAGTGCTCGGCCGGCTGGGCGACGTCCGAGTCCGCGGTGTCTTCGTCCACCGTCAGGCCGCCGAAGACGACCTCGTCGGAGATCCCGAGCTCGGTGTCGTCGCCGAGGGCGACTTCGTGGCCCATGGTGGCGCGCTGACGGTTGATGGTGTCGGCGAGGACGACGGGATGATTCGAGGCGATGACGACCTTCTTCAGACGCCCGTTCGGCTTCGAGCGATAGTGGATCCGCACCGCTTTCCCTTCGTCGCCCACCATGTTGTAGGCCCACGACTGGTCCAGGATCGAGTAGCGAATCCCGTACCCGCCGTAGTGCCAGATGTTGTATCTGACCGCCTCGCAGTGCTCGATTCCCTCGATCGGAATCGTCGGTCCGAACGGACCCGACTGCACCTGGACGTCGTTTCGAGTCACGGTGACCCGCAGCGAGGTGACGAGCGCGAGGACCATCGTGGCGAAGAGGACGGCCAGCACCGGGCCGATCGCGGCGACGAGCGAGCCGGCGGAGAAGACGGCGCTCACGAGCGCGAAGAGCATCAGGAGCGCCATGAGCCCCACGATCCACTTCGACATCGTCATCTTGTCGCGGTGGAGAACCTCGTCGGCCTCCCCCATGTAACCCGCCTCGTAGGCATCGGGCTCGCGGCGAAGGTCGCTCATGTGCTCATTTTCCCATGCGGAGGATCGCGCGATTGTCGACGTCGACCGAGTCGAGCGGCCCGGTGAGGACCGCGCCCAGGTCGCTGACACCGAGTGCGCCGAGGAAGACGCCCGAGAGGTTGTAGTAGCCGTCGGGGAAATCGTTCGATTCGAGCGCGGCGAAGTCCGCCTCGATCGAGAACTGTCCGTTCACCGTGCTGGCGAGCGCGCCGAAGTATGGGCGGAGCTGCTCGGGACGTCGAACGTACATGTAGTTTCCGCCCGTCTGGCAGGCGAGGTCGGCGAGCTCGTCGATCGGGCCGAGGTAGCCCTCGGCGTCGTACTCCGGCAGGCAGAACTGGTTCGAGGTCTCGGTCACGGTTCCGCCTGCCGCTTCGGCGTAGACGGTGGCGGCGCGGCACGTCTCGTGCGACTGGCAGTTGCCGTCGTTGGCACACGCCGGCGCCGACGCGCACGACGCGTCGCCCTGACAGTTGTCGTTGCCCGCCCAGTAGGTCGGGAGGTCGCGGATGAGGCTCGGGTCCGTCTGGGCGTCGAGGTGAACGATGTAGATGCGTAGCCCCACCTGTTTCGCCGCGTCCACGACCATGTCGAACGTCGCCTCGGGATCCCACACTTCGTTGGGGCCGTCGGTGAAGACGTAGAGGAACTTCTCGTGACCCTCGTAGCCGTCGATCCCGAAGTCCTTGTCGATCATGGCGAGGATCGACTGGTAGAGGTTCGCCGGCTTGGGGACCGGGTTGGGCATCGCGTCGATGAGCGCGGTGCCCGACGACAGGTCGGTGGTGAAGTGATCGGTCAGCTCGCGCTCGTTGATGAGGGGCCGCGCCTCGGCGGAGACCTGACCCGCATACCACCACACGGTGACGGCGGTGTTCGACCCGTCGGCGACCGAGGCGAGGTTGAGGAGAAACGTCTGCGCCGCCTCGCGGTGCTTCCGCAGCGGATCGGAAGCGCGGGCCGGGTCGGTCAGCAGGTCCTTCTCGCCGGTCTCGTCGAAGAGGCCGCCGCTCGCCGTGGGGAGGCGCCCTTCGAGGAGCGCGGTATTCTCGATGAGGAGCCCGACGAGCTGCTGCTGTTCGTCGTTCACGCCCGGCTCGACGTCCATGCGCACGGTCTGGGGGACGAACGTGACGGGGCTCTGCCGCGTGCATTGCAGCGGCGCCCCGGGGAGCCCCGCGCTCGCGCACTTGAAGTCGCCCGAGCAGTCCGCGTCGCTCGAGCAGACCTCGTCGGTGAGGACCGAGACGCGCGGACGACGGACGATCAACGTCCCCGAATCGAGGGTGAGCCCCGGTTGAACGGGAACGCCGTTGATGAGGTCACCGGCTACGAGGGGGATGACGTCGGTGGTCGGGAACATGAAGGGGATGCGCTGCCGGGGGCCCGGATCTTCGCAATCGACCGGGACGGGAGGCAACACCTGAATGCTGACGGGGGTGCGCTCGACCCCCTGGTAGGGCGGCGTGCAGCCGCCGTCGTCCCCGATCCAGAACCAGCATTCGTCGCGGTCCTCCGGGTCGCACTGCGCGTAGTCGGCGAAGCACGTCTCGAAGGCGCCGACGGTCGCGCATGCCTGAACCTCGGCGAGCTTCGCGCTGCAAGTGCCGGCGTTGGGGACCTGACGAATCTCCGAACCACTGCACTCCACCTCCTGGGCGCCGCCGGCGGCGGTGACCGCCTCTTCGCAGAGCGCGAAGCGCTGCGCGTCGGAGAGGTCCACGATGGCGGTTTCGTCGGTGATCTCCTCCACCCCGGGATCGGCGTCGGGGGTCGCGTCGGTCATCCCCATGTCGGGTTGGGGTCCGTTGTTGCTCGCGCCGTTGTTGGGGGCACCGTTGTTCTTCGGGCCGCAGGCGATTGCGAGCGAGAGGGCGGAGAGTAGGACGAGTTTTCGAGGCATGTCGCGCTCCGGCGCAGGTTCAGGTGGCGGAGGATACCCATCCGGTTCGCCCACTACAACCGCTGCACGCGATCGGCGCACTCCCCTGAGGGCTGCGTCGACGCGGGGTGGGCGGGAGGGGCCCGTCGGCCTCGCCCAGAGCCACAGGGAGGGCTACTTGGAATTGCGTTCGCGGAAGAAGAGCTTGATGCGAGAGCCGGTGCGGACACGCACGATCTTCTTCTCCGAGGTCGACCCGGTCTCGTACTGGACCTGCACTTCGTGCCGACCGTTCTCGAGCTCCACGGTGCCAGGCGTCTTCTCGCCGGTCGCGTTGCCGTCGACGATCACCGTCCCACCTGGCTTGGAGTAGACGGTGATGCGGCCAGGAGCCTTGGGATCGGGCTTCTCAGCCTTCTTCTTCTGCTCCTGCTTCTCCTGCTTCTGCACTTTCGCGGCCGGCTTGGGAGGTGGCGGCGCGCCCGCCTGGTACCCGGAGAGCTCCACGATCAAGAGGCGCGTCTCGTAAGGGCGCAGGTGGATTCGATACTCCTTTGCCTTGCCGCCGAAGGTGACGAGCACGGTGTAGGGTCCGCCGGCCGGGAGGACCATCCCCTCCGGTGCGCCCGGCTCGAAGTATTCCGGGTACTTGAGGCCGTTCACGGTGACGTCGGCCTTCTCGAAGTTCGTGACGACCTGCAGCACCGCAGCCTTCCACTCCTGCCGTTTCGCGGTCGGCTTCGGTTTCGGTTTCGGAGCCGGTTTCTCGAGCCGAGGAGGTTCCGGCTCGGCGGCCTCGGGCTCGTCGGGTTCTGCGGTCTCGACCTCTTCGACCTCCTCGGTCGCTTCCGGGGCCTCGTCGTCACCCGCCTTCTGTCCCACCTCGAGTTCGGGCCCCGACTCGTCCGGGACGGTCGCTTCCGTCACCGTTTCGACGGGGGTGAAGGCCGCGGTCGCCTCGGGCTTCTCAGGGCTCGAACGGTCGCATCCGAGCGCGAGGAGGCTCACGAACATCAACAAAGCTACGGTAAACAGCCAGGTTGAAGGTGAGGTCCGATTCATTGTCGACATTTTTTCGAGCTTCATGACCGCTCCACTGTACGCGCCACGAGAACAGTCCGCCAGTTCGGCAGATTCCATCGGCGCTCGCAGGACCCCGGCGAAACCTCTCGGAGGCGTCGGCGTCTCAGGTGAGACGTGGCTGACGGCATTTTATTGGCCAGCCGTTTAACAAACGTTAAAGATAGTCTTTGCGATCGTGATTAACGTTTGTTAAACAGTGAGCCGTGTCGAGCGTTTAACGAGCGTTAAGTAGCTCGTAGCGTTCGAATCGAAACAGCGAGGGCGTCGAGGGATGAGCATCACGGGTGAAGGACATTTGCCGCTCGGGGCGATGGGGGAGGAAGAGATTCCGGAGAACGCGCTGCGGATCCTCGAGGCGGCGGTGCGCCTGTTCGCGCTCAAGGGTTACGCGGCGACGAGTGTCCGGGAGATCGTCCAGGAAGCGGACGTCACCAACCCGATGCTCTACTACTACTTCGACAGCAAGGAAGGTCTCTTCCGCGCGCTCACTTCGATGATGCACGGCGCGTACGCTCGTGACATGCAGGCCGCGCTCGAGCGCGAAGCCCCTTTCTCCGAGACGCTGGTCGACGTCGTCGACATTCATCTACGCGGGCTGCGCGAGGCGCCGCTCGCCGTCCAGTTCGTCTACTCGGTCTTGTTCGGCTCGGAGAACTCGTGCCCCGCGCACGACATCTACCAGGTGCACGCTCGGATGCTCGTGCTGTTGCAGAAGCGTTTCGCGTCGGCCGTGGCGACGGGCGAGCTGGTGATCCGTGACGGGCTGGACGTCGACTGGCTCGCGCTGCAGCTCATCGGCGTGGTGAACTTCCAGATGATGCGCGGTGTCACCGAACTCCAGAATCTACCCGAGGAGACCCACGACGCGTGGCTCGCAGAGAATGCGAGCCCGGCTGCAGCCGAGCGGATCGTCGATCTCTTCCTCCATGGTGCCGCGAAGGTGAGCGAATGAAACTCAAACTGGCCATTACACTGTTGTTCCTCGGGCTCTCGGTCGGTTGTAAGCCCGATGCCGGGGCCGAAGCGAAGGCCGAGGCGGAGGTGGTCGCCGTTCCGGTGGAGACGCTGACGGTGACCGCTTCGGACTTCGTGGAGACCGTCGAAGTGAGCGGTGTCGCCGAGCCGATCCACGAGATTCGTGTCGCCGCCGAAGCGGGAGGGCGCGTCACGAAAGCGCCAATCGTGGAGGGGGACACGGTGGAGAAGGGCGATCTGGTGATCCGGGTCGACGCCCAGCTCGACTCCGCCCGCGTCGACGTGCTGCAGAACCAGCTCTCCACGGCCCGTCGGGAGTACGAACGGACGAAGATGCTCGCGAAGGAAGGCCTCGCGACGCCTCAGCAGCTCGACCAGGCGGCCGCCGCGGTCGACTCCGCGAGCCTCAACATCAAGCAAGTGCGTGTCGGGATGGGCAAGTCGACGGTGCGGAGCCCGTTCACCGGTCTGGTGGCCGAGAAATTCGTAGAGGAAGGCGAGTACGTCGGGCCGGGGACGCCGCTGGCGCACATCGTCGACTTCGAGACGATCGTGATCAACACGTCAGTCGCCGAGGGCGACGTCGCGTCGGTGAAGATCGGGTCCACCGTCCAGGTGTGGATTCCCGCCCTCGAGAAGCACTACGAAGGGATCATCGAGCGACGAGGCGTGCTCGCCAACGCCAGCACGCGCACGTTCCCGGTCGAGGTGCACATTCCGAACACGGCCCGAGAGATCCTCCCCGGGATGCGGGCGCGGGTCATCATCCCTCGCAAGACGTGGGAGAACGTCGTGATCGTACCGCGCGACGCGATCCTCCAGGGATACGAAGCCAAAGAAGCGATGGTCGCTCCGTCGGGCGAGACCGGAGAAGCGGCGCTGCGCGTCGTCGAGCTCGGTCCGGCCCGCGGCAACCGGATCGTCGTGACCAGCGGCCTGCAGGCGGGCGACCGGCTCATCGTGAAGGGCCACCGCGGGATCGTGAACGGCTCGAAAGTGAAGATCGTCCGGGAAGTGAAGCTCGACGGCGGGGGCGCTCCGGCGGTCGACGAGAAGCCCGCGAAAGACGGTGACGAGCTCGCCGCGACGCCAGATTCCGAACCCGCAACGAACTGAGACCGACATGAAGCCCACGAAGTTTGCGGTCGCCCACTCCACGACGATTTTCGTCCTGATCTTCGTCATCATCGTCGGTGGCATCATCAGCTACATGCGGCTGCCGCGTGAGGCGGCGCCCGACATCGCAATCCCGATCGTGATCATCAGCACGCCGTACTTCGGCGTCTCCCCGTCCGACATCGAGACGTTGGTCACCCAGCCGCTGGAGAAGGAGTTCAAGGGGCTGCGCAGCCTGAAGAAGATGACGAGTACGTCGGCGGAGAGCGTCTCGCTGGTGACGCTCGAGTTCGAGCCGAGCGTCGACATCGAGGACGCGCTACAGAAGGTCCGCGACAAGGTCGACAAGGCGAAGCCGGAGCTGCCGCCCGACGCCGAAGACCCCGAGATCATCGAGGTCAACGCGTCGGACTGGCCCGTCATGATCGCCAATGTCTCCGGGGCGATGGACCCGGTGCGTCTCAAAGAGATCGCCGAGGAGATCAAAGACGACATCGAGAAGATCCCCGGCGTCTTGCGCGTCGACATCGCCGGCGGCGTCGAGCGCGAGATCAACGTCCTCGTCGATCCCCAGAAGCTGAGCCACCACAAAGTCTCGCTCAACGACGTCATCGGCAAGCTGCAGGCCGAGAACGTGAACCTTCCCGGCGGCAACATCGAGGTGGGCTCGATGAAGTATACCGTCCGCGTGCCCGGGGAGTTCGAGAACGTTCAGATGATCGAGGACATCGTCGTCAAGGTGACCGACGGCGACCCGATCTACCTGCGTGACATCGCCGTCGTGAAGGACACCTTCCGCGAACCGGAGACGGCGAGCTTGCTCACCACGTGGACCCCCGAGCAAGGCGAATCGAGCGTCAAGACGCAGACGAACGTCTCGCTCTCGGTCATCAAGCGCGCCGGCGAGAACATCATCCACATCGCCGACGAGAGCAAAGAGGTGATCGCCGAGCATCAGGAGCGGATCCCGGCCGACGTCGAGGTCCTCATCGTGAACGACATGTCGGTGGTGATCCGTGCGTCGGTCCACGACCTCGAGAACAACATCATCTCGGGGCTGATCCTGGTGCTCCTCGTGCTCTTCTTCTTCATGGGGGGCGCCCGCAACGCGCTCTTCGTCGCCGTGTCGATCCCGCTGTCGATGCTGATCTCGTTCCTCGTGCTGTCGGCGCTGGGGATCACGCTCAACATGGTGGTCCTCTTCTCGCTGATCCTGGCGCTCGGGATGCTCGTCGACAACGCGATCGTCATCGTCGAGAACATCTACCGCCACGCGAGCGAGGGGAAGAGCCGCGTACAGGCGGCGCTCGACGGCACCGAAGAGGTCGGGTGGGCCGTCGTCGCGTCGACCGCCACCACCGTCGCCGCGTTCGGGCCGATGGTCTTCTGGCCCGGCGTGATGGGCGAGTTCATGGGGTTCCTGCCGAAGACCGTGATCATCGTCCTCGTCTCGTCTCTCTTCGTGGCGCTCGTGATCAACCCGGTCCTCTGCGCCACGCTCCTGAAGGTCAAAGAGGGGGTCTCGTTCAGCGAGAACGAGGTGCCCGACATCCGCGTCTACCGTGTCTACCGGCGGATCCTCGTCTGGTCGCTGAACCACCGCGTCGTCGTCCTGCTGATCTCGGGCATGACGTTCGTCGGAAGCTGCGCGGCGTTCGGCCAGGCCGACCTCGGCGTCGAGTTCTTCCCCGACAGCACCCCCGACCGCTTCCAGGTTGGGGTGGAGCTTCCCGACGGCGCGCGCCTCGAAGAAACCGAGCAGATCCTCGACCGAATCTCCGAGCCGCTCGATGCGGACCCGAGCCTCGTCGAAGCGTGGATCATCGACGCCGGCGTCAAAGCGGGCCAGGACATGGGTGGCAGCGGCAAAGCGCCTCACTACGGCAAGGTCACCGTGGACCTCGTCGACGTCGAGGATCAGAAGACCGATCCGCTCGAGTTCATGCAGAAGATGCGTGAGGCGTACCAGGACGTACCCGGGGCGACGATCGTATTGAGCCGCGAGAAGATGGGGCCGCCTGCGGGCGCGCCGGTCAACGTCGAGATCGTGGGGGAAGACCTGCGCGTCCTCGCCGAGATCGCGCGAAAGATCAAAGAACAGGTCCGCGGAATGCCGGGCATCATCGACCTGCGCGACGATCTCGAGCTCTCGCGCCCCGAGATTCACGTCGTCGTGGATCGCGAACGCGCCGCGATCGCAGGCGTCGACACCCGCGGCATTGCGCAGACCGTGCGAACCGCCATCAACGGTACCGAAGCGACGGTCTACCGCGAGGGGGACGAAGAGTACGACGTCATCGTTCGTCTCCCCGAAGAGAAGCGGCGCAGCATCGAGGACATCGAGCTCCTCACGGTCGTGAACAAGGACGGCATCCACATCCCGCTCGTCGAGGTCGCCGACATCGAAGAGCGCGGCGGCGCCGGCTCGATCCGCCACAAGGATCAGGACCGCGTCGTCACCGTCAGCGCGAACGCCGCCTCCGGGTACCTCCCCGCGAACCTCCTCGCCGAGGTGCAGAAGCGGGTCGACACCCTCGACATCCCGCCGGGCTATCAGGTGCGCTACACCGGCGAGAACGAGGACCAGGCCGAAGCGGCCGAGTTCCTCGGCTTCGCGCTGATGGCCGCGCTCTTCCTGATCCTCCTGATCCTGGTCACGGAGTTCAACTCGCTGGTGCAGCCCCTCATCATTCTCGCCAGCGTGATCTTGAGCGTCATCGGGGTCCTCTGGTCGCTGATGATCTTCCGGGAGCCGTTCGGGATCATCATGACGGGGATCGGGATCATCAGCTTAGCGGGGGTCGTGGTGAACAACGCGATCGTGCTGATCGACTACACGAACAAGTTACGTGAGAACGGAATGGAGCGTCGCGAAGCGCTCGTCCAGGCGGGGCTCGTGCGCTTCCGTCCCGTCATGTTGACCGCGGTCACGACGATCCTCGGCCTCGTGCCGCTCGTCGTCGGCGTCAGCATCGACTTCGTCAACTGGTCGATCGTGGTCGGCGGTCGCTCCGTCGAGATGTGGGGGCCGATGGCGCAGGTCGTCTCGTTCGGCCTTCTCGTCGCCACGGTCCTGACTCTGGTCGTCGTCCCCGTCCTCTACTCGATCCTCGACGCGCTCTCCGAGCGGGTGCGCGGGTTCGTGTTCCGCGGCGGCGCTTCGGCGGCGGCGATCCTCCTCGTCGCGATGATCCCCTGGTCGTCCGCGCGCGCTCAGGAGGCGCCGACGCAGGCGGACGTACCCCCTGCCGCGGAGCAGCCCGACGCGCCGGGGGCGGTGGACGATGTCGACGCGCCCGAGCAGTTCAGTCGTCCCGAGGACGTCGGTCAGAAGACCGACCTGCGGGCGTCCGAGGTTTCGCTCGACAGTTTCGACATCGGATCGAACCGGACGCTGACCCTCGCCGAAGCGATCGAAATCGCTCAGACCAACAGCATCGATGCGCAGGTCGCGCAGGCCCAGATCGATTCGGCGGAGGCTCAGATCCGCCAGGCGTGGTCCACCGTCTTCCCCACGTTCGTGGCGAGCGCAAACTACACGATCAACCAGGACGAGGTCGTCAGCGACTTCGCGTCCGGCTTCCCGTTGCCGCCCGGAACGCCCGAGCCAGACCCGTTCGTCGTCCAGAACAAGACCGACTACCGTTACGGCGTGTCAGCGACGATCTCGGCGAACCCGCGGGCGATTCCGATGTTGCGAGGAGCGCTCCTTCAAAAGGAGATCGCAAGGAAGCAGACCGACGCGATCGACGAGGCGCTGGAGCGCGCCGTCGTTCAGACCTACTACGGCCTCCTGACGGTGCGCGGCGTGATGGTCCTCTCGGCCGAGCAACTGCAGTCGTCGCGGACGATGCTCAACGCCACGCAGATTCGCGTCGACGCGGGCACCGCGAACCGCTTCGAGCTGACGCGCGCCAAGCTCCGCGTCGTGCAGGCGGAGAAGGACGTCGAGCGTGCGAAGCTCCAGTTTTTGCAGTTGCGGGAGTCGCTCAGCGATCTCCTCCGGATCGAGTCGGACTTCGACGTGAAGGAGCCCGCCAACCCGGGGAGCGCCCAGGACGTCGCGACCTTCAAGAAGCGAGCGATGGAGCGCCGCACCGACGTCGAGCTCGCCGAGATGAACACGGAGCTCGCCGAGCTGCGCATCGCCGAGGTGCAGTACCGCTATCTCCCGTCCCTCAACCTCACCGCCAGCTACAATGCGACGAAGTCGACCGCGTTCAGCCCCGGTGATCCGCGCTGGACGATCACGTTCGGAGCGCAGTGGGTCCTGTGGGACGGCGGGATGCGCGAGGCCGAGACGCGGCTGATGGAGGCGCAGGCCCGCGCGGTGGAGCTCGAGGAGGCGAAGCTCGCCCAGTCGATCGAGACGGATCTCGACAATGCCTGGGCCGACTACCTCTCGTCGGTCAACCAGGTCGAATCGGGACTCACCCAGGTGGAGCTGGCGAGCGAAGCGCTGCGTCAGGCGCGAATCGCGTACAAATACGGCGCGGCGACGCAGCTCGACCTCATCAACGCCGAGGACCAGGTGAAGGTCGCGCGCATCGCCCTGATTCAGGACCAGCTCGCGGTCGCTCTCGCCGTGCAGCGTCTCCGCACGCTCAGCGGCGGTACCGGAATCTAGCTCTCACGAGCCTCGCATCACGGCTCCGTGGCGCGGCTCTCCGTCGCCACCAATGCGCGGCACCGGGCGCAGCCCGGCACTCAGCCCCGAGTGTAGACCCCGAAGGCGGCAAACCCGGGGGCCTTCGGACGGCCCCTCTGTGAGCGATAGCGAGCCGGCAGGCCGGGAAGCGCGTCAGGTGGCGAAGGCCCAGCCGATGGCGGCGAGCACGATCAGAGCGGCAAGCGCCGTCACGACGTAGGTGATGCGGTTGTCCTGATCTTCCAGCGTGGGCAGCGCATGCTCGTCGGTCGCGGCGTCGTCGGTCGCTGTGGTCCGCGTCGGCGGCTCCGGTTCTTCGCGTTTCAACGGGACGAGGTTCGGTACCTCGCCGGCCTGTGGCCCGGCTGGCTTTTTCGGCTGCGGGGTGTCCCGCCGCGGCTGTGGAGTTCCGCTGCGGTTTCGGGCGATCGACGGTAGGCTGTCGGAGTTCCGCAGATCGTAGGCGAAAGGGTCGTCGTGATGGTTGAGGTACCAGCGTTTGAGGTCGGCGGCCATTTCGCCGGCGGTCTGATATCGGTCGCGCGGCTTTTTCTGCATTGCGCGGAACACGATGTCGGCGAACGCTTCGTCGACGCCGGGGAGCGGTGGAGGCGGTTGGGTCTGCTGGGCGAGGATCGTCTCGTAGGTCGTCGCCCCGCGGAACGGGAGGACGCCGGTGAGGCACTCGTGGAGCATCACCCCGATGGAGTAGAGGTCCGCGCGTCGATCCACGTCGGGGCTCAGGCTCTGTTCGGGGCTGATGTATTCGGGGGTTCCGTAGACCTTGCCGACGACGGAGAGGAACGGATCGGACGGTTCGTCGGCCCGCTTGGCGATGCCGAAGTCGAGGATTTTGACGATTTCTCGCCCCTGCTGTTGGGCGAGGAAGATGTTTTCCGGTTTGAGGTCGCGGTGGATGAACCCGGACTCGTGGACGGCGTGGAGCCCCTCCAGCACGGGGAGGAAAATTTTGCAGGCTTGCTGCGGACTCAAGCGTCGCAGTGTGGTGAGGCGGTCGAAGAGCTCCTCGCCCTTGAGCAGCTCCATCGAGAGGAACATGTGGCCATCTTCGGATTCGCCGAATTCGTAGACGCGCGTGACACGGGGGGAACGGATCGCCTTACTGATCGCGGCTTCCCGTTTGAAGCGCTCTTCGATCTGCCAGTCCCCTTTGAGTTCGGGAGCGATGACCTTCAACGCGACCGGTCCGAGGACACGACCGTCGTCCATCACCCGGTGGGCGGCGTAGATGTCGCCCATTCCGCCGGATGCGACGTAGCCGACGACACGGTAGGGGCCCACCCGTCTCCCGGGCATGAAGAGCCGCTGGAGGACCGAATCCTCTACCTCGGACTTCTCCTGAAGTTCTTCGGCAGAGCTGGCCTCGACGTAGGACTCTTCTTCGAGAGTCACCGACTCGGGAGGCATTTCAACGAGTGTATACTTCATTTCCTGTCATCAATTGTGATCGCCAGTGACGCCAGTGGCAAGCGCTGGCCGTGCCTTCGACACGCCGTTTCCCCGCAAAATCGGTGCAAGCTCCACGGGTTGCGGAACTCCGCTTCCGGTGGAAAAAAAAACGTCGCCCCTAGGATGTTCGAATGGAAAATCCACACGTCATCATCGTAGGCGCAGGCTTCGCCGGACTCAATGCCGCGAAGGAACTCGCCCACACCAACGTCCACATCACCCTGGTGGACCGGCAAAACCATCATCTGTTCCAGCCTCTCCTTTATCAGGTCGCGACGGCCGTCTTGTCTACCCAGGACATCGCCGCGCCGATCCGAAAGGTGCTCAAGAGCCAGAAGAACGCGACCGTGCTGATGGACGAGGTGGTCGATTTCGATCTCGAACGACAGATCGTGCACACCGCGACGCTCGAGCTCGAGTACGATTTCCTGATCGTGGCGGCGGGAGTGCGTACACACTACTTCAAGCCGGAGTGGGAGGAGTTCGCCCCGGGCCTCAAGTCGCTCGAAGATGCGATGGAAATTCGCCGTCGCGTTCTGCTCGCGTACGAGGCTGCGGAGCGGGAGCAGGACCCGGCACGTCGACGTGAGTGGCTCAACTTCGCCGTCGTGGGGGCGGGCCCCACCGGGGTCGAACTCGCGGGTGCGCTCGCCGAGATCGCGACGCGGACGCTCACCGCCAACTTCCGAACCTTCGACCCGAGCGACGCCCGCGTCTACCTGATCGAGGGCCAGGAAGACGTGATGCCGGCGTTCCCTTCCAAGCCGCTTCGAAAGAGCGCCCGGGAGCAGTTGGAAGATCTCGGTGTGATCGTCGAGACCGGCGTGCTGATTTCTGGGCTCGGCGAGGATTGCATCGAGCTGTCGGACGGTCGCGTCATCCCCTGCCGGACGGTGCTATGGGCTGCCGGGATTCGAGGGGAAGGGATCGGTGAGAAGCTCGGCGTCGAGCTCGACAAGGCAGGGCGAGTGAAGGTCGCGGCCGACCTGACGATCCCGGGCTACTCCAACGTCTTCGTCGCCGGAGACCTCGCGGCTTGCACCGACGTCGAAGGCGTCGAGGTCCCGGGCCTCGCGCCAGCCGCGCTCCAGATGGGGGTCCACGCCGCCAACAACATTCGCCGCGCGATCGGGGGGCGCGAGCCGTCCGGGTTCCGATACGTCGACAAGGGGCAGATGGCGACGATCGGACGGTCCAAAGCGATCGCGATGTCGGGACCGCTACGCTTCTCGGGCTTCGTCGCGTGGCTCGCCTGGCTCTTCATCCACGTCCTCTACCTGATCGACTTCCGCAACAAGTTCATGGTGATCCTGGAGTGGTCCTACAGCTACCTCACCTGGCAGAAGGCGGCGCGCGTCGTGATCCACAGCCCCCGGGCGCTCCCGGCGCCGCTCGAGGCGCCCGACGAGGAAGACCTACACGAACAGGAGGCGGACATCGCCGTGTGAGGCGTCAGCGCGAGACGGTCCAGCCCGCGATCGCCCAGGTCCGTGGATCCACGGCACCTACCGGGTCGAGCATCGCGCGACCCGCACCATTGGGCGGGTTGATGTCCGCAAACGCGGCGTGCGGACAGCCAAAAATCACGACGTCGCTCCGCTCCAGTAGAATTTCGGGCACCCCTCCGTCGGAAGGGTCGTGGGAGTCGACCCGATAGCCCTGATTCTCGAGCTCCCCGATCAACGCGACCGCCGGTGAACTCTCGTCGAGGTGGGAGTCGCGGTATCGAACGCCCGGTTTGTAGGTCGTCCCCAGAACGGCGACTCGTTCGGCCCCGGGAACCAGCTCTCGCATTCGGGCGACGAGCGCGCGCGGCATGTCGACGTTGAGCTTGCGAGCGCCCGAGGCGACCGGGCTCGTTCCGTTGCGGGAAGCCCAGGCGAGCGCCATGGGCAGACACTTTCCGCCGACCCCGAGTCCGGGGCGCAGCATGTTGACCCGCGGATGCGTGTTCGCCAGCTCGACGATGCGAAACGGGTCGATCCCTTCGTCGCGCGCGTGCGTGGCGAGCTCGTTTGCGAAGGCGATCTCGGCTGCGCGCGAGGCGTTCTCGGCGAGCTTCGTGAACTCGGCCTCTCGAGCGGTGCAGCGGATCGTCGGTGCCCCCAGCCTCGCGTAGAGTTCGATCGCGGCGGTGGTCGCCTTGGGCGTCGTCCCTCCGACGAGCCGCGGAGACGACTGGATCTCTTCGAGAATTCTGCCGGGCGCGGCGCGCTCGGGACAGTGTGCGACCAGGAGGCTCGGTGTTTCCTGCTGCAGCTCGGCGGTCGTCCCTGGCGGCACCGTGGATTCGATCACCAGGAGCGCTCCTTCGCGCGCTCGGACCGCGACCGATCGCCCGACGCGAATCACTGGAGCTCCGCTGCAGATGCCGTCCACCAGCGTGCCGACCGACAGGATCCACGCGTCGACATCGGCCCCGTCGAACGTCATCTCGGCCTGCAGCTTGATGGCGTCGAGCGCAGTGTCCGTCAGCCCCGGTTCGTCGTGCGGGAGATCGCGAAAGCGGATCGCGCGAAGCACGTCGGGGTCGGCGTCGACTCCGATCACCTCGCAACCCGCGCGGGCGAAGGCGACCGCCGTCGGCAGCCCGATTCGCCCCAGCCCGACGACGCAGACCGTCGTCAATTGACGATCCACCCGAGAGCGTAGTCGGCTCCCTCGCCGTTGTAGTCACGAAGCTCGAGGAAGTGTCTGCCGGTGTGGCTGGTGGTGTGGTTGAGGGTCTCCAGGGCGGAGAAGGTCTCGGCCGATTTCTCCACGGTGTAGACGTTGTCGCCGTCGGGGTCGGTCCACAGGAAGAGGTCGACGTCGAAGTCGTCGAACAGTCCCTCGAACTCCTCCATCTGGATGGTGATCGACGTACCGTTCATGATCTCGCCCATGTCCCACCAGTCGGAGACGCGGTTCTGCGGGCCTCCGAACGAGTGGCAGAGCGAAGCGTAGACCGCCCAGTTGGCGGGGTAGGGGAACGCCGTCTGGATCGACTGGTTCGGCGCGAAGTAGTCCTCGTATCCGCAGCGAACGGTGTTCTCTTCGACGAGGCCCACGCGGAAGAACGTCTCGGTCTGATCCTTGTTGATCACCTCGAGGCGGAACTCGGTGCCCGCATTCCCGTCCACGTAGATGATGACCCCGTCTTCGTTGTTCGGGTCGAGGTCGACCTCGAGCGACTGGTCGACGTAGCCCTTCACGCGGACGTCCGAGAGGATCTCGGGGTAGGCCACGGTGAGTCGATAGTCCTTGTTCGGCTGCACCTGCAGGTCGAGCCAGTCGGTCTCGCCGGGGCAGAGCAGGCCGAAGTACTCGTCGCCCGGCGTGACGGGCGAGGCGGTCGCCGAGGAGTCGTTGGGTTCGTTCGGGTCGCTGCTGCACGCGGTGCAGGCGCCGTTGTTGTCGACGATGCCGTCGCAATCGTTGTCCAGGCCGTCGCACACCTCGGCGCTCCCCATCGGCGGCGAGGCGTTGCATTCGGTGTCGGCGCCGCCGGCGGCACAGACGAGCGTACCGGTGGCGCTGCACGTCCCGGAGCCGACGGTGCAGCTCATACCGATCGGGAAATCCTCGTCGGTCTGTCCGTCACAATCGTTGTCCGCGCCGTCACACGTCTCGGTGCCGTCGGGATTGATGCTCGCGTCGGAGTCGTCGCAGTCGGGGCCGGCGTCGCACAGGGCGCCGTAGGTGTCGCCGTCGTTGTCGACGCAACCCTGCGGAACTTCGCACGCCCCATCGACACACGCTTCTTCCGCTCCGCACGCGGTGATCGCCCCCCAGACTCGGCAAAACGTGACGGGGTCGTCCTCGCATCCCTGGACACCGTTCTGCTGGCAGCGAACCTGTCCCGGCATGCATTCGTCCCGGCACGTCGTCAGCCCGTTGTCGGGCTCGTCGCCCGCGTCGGTCGACCCCATGTCCGGTGTGCCGCCGGCGTCGCCAGATCCGCTGTCGTCGTCGTCCGATCCACCGTCGAATCCGGGGATCGGTGCTTCCTCACGCGGTTCTTCGCCGGGACCGAGGTCCGGGGCGGGAGCGACGTCGCTTCCGCTGCAGGCGGCGCAAGCGCTCAGGCACGCGATGAGCAGGAGATGGCGGATGATGAGCATGGGAGCCTCGATGTCCGTCTTGCCGGGGCGCGAGTTTTATCAGAGCGGCAGGTCGGAATCAAAGCTCGGCTGCCTCGAAGGGCCGTCCCGAACGCAGTTTCGAATCTCGACTCCACAAGCGCTCGAGCGTGCCGATGTTGTGGCGACGAATCGCCAAAGGTGCTACCAAACCGCCGAATTCACGCACCGCCGCGCCCCCCGAAAACACGTGGTGCAGGAGCCACTTCATGTCGAACGCCGCCGATCAACTCGCTCAGAAATTCTCGACCCACGACGCGACCGTCGCCGTCATCGGGCAGGGCTACGTCGGGCTTCCGCTCGCCATGGAGCTCGTCCGCGCCGGGTTCCGCTGCATCGGCGTCGATCTCTCCGAAGAGAAGGTTCGCGCGCTCAACGACGGCGAGAGCTACATTTTCGACATCTCGAACGACGAGCTTCGGCAGGCGCTCGACTCGGGCCTCTACGAGGCGACGACCGACTACGCGAAGGTCGCCGAAGCGGACGCGGTCTCGATCTGTGTCCCGACGCCGCTGCGCAAGACTCGCGATCCCGACATCTCGTACATCCAGGCTTCGGCTCGAGCGATGGCGCCGCACCTGAGCGGCCCGGTCCTCGTGATCCTGGAGTCGACGACCTACCCCGGCACGACCGAAGAAGTCCTCGTCCCGATCCTGGAGGAGAGCGGCCTCGAGCTCGACGAGCAGCTCTTCGTCGCGTTCAGCCCCGAGCGCGTCGACCCCGGCAACGCGCGCTACGGCCTGCGCAACACGCCGAAGGTCGTCGGGGGGGTCACCCCGAACTGCACCCGTCTCATCGAGGCCCTCTACGGTGAGGTCGTCGAGAACGTGCACCCCGTCGGGAGCGCGTCGGAGGCGGAGCTCGTCAAACTGCTCGAGAACACTTTCCGCGCCGTCAACATCGCGCTCGTCAACGAGATGGCGATGATGTGCGACCGGATGGACATCGACATCTGGAACGTCATCGAGGCGGCGGCCACGAAGCCTTTCGGTTTCATGCCGTTCTTCCCGGGCCCCGGCATCGGCGGGCACTGCATCCCCCTCGATCCGACTTATCTTTCTTGGAAGGCGAAGTCGTTCGGGTTCTACAACCGCTTCATCGAGCTCGCGACCGACATCAACGGCAACATGCCGCGGTTCGTCGTCAACAAGCTGGTCCGCGAACTCAACCGGCGCGGGATCGGGCTCGGCGGCGCGAAGATTCTGCTGCTCGGGGTCGCCTACAAGTCGAACATCAACGACCTGCGGGAGAGCCCGGCGCTCGACATCTGGCAGCTCCTGACGGCCGAGTGGGGGGCCGAGGTCGCCTACCACGACGAGTACATCGACCGCGTCGACCTCTTCGACGCGACGTCGGTGGCGATCGACCCGGCCTCGCTCGCCGAGTTCGATGCCGTCGTCATCACGACGCGTCACGACGGCGTCGACTACGATGCGGTGGTGGAGCACTCGAGCCTGGTGCTCGACACGCGCAATGCGCTACCGAACGGTCAGCCAGACCACGTCGTCCGGCTCTGAGGATCTTCAGCGCACCACCTGGTCGAGCCGCAGGGCGACCCCGACCAGGTATTCCACGCTCGCCTCCACGCCCGCGCCGTCGATCGAGTCACGCTCGAGCACGCGCAACCTGCCGTCTCGCACCCAGGTGCCCGCGAACGTCTCTTGCACCTCGAGCAGCAGCATGCGCACCCTCCGGTCCGCGAGGAGTTCCCGCAGCTCGGGCGTCAGCGGCGAGCCGAGATCGAAGGCGCCGTCGAAGACCGGATCGCCGGTATCTGGCGCGCCGATGGTGATGATCTCGGGGAGCTGCCCGAGGCCCTCCGGCGTGATGGGGGTCGCACTTCGGCGAATCTCCCGGGCCGCCGCGTCGCTCATCTCGAGGCCCCGGAACGAAGACGGGAGCGCCATCTCGATGTCCGAGTAGTAGACGAAGTTGCTCTTCTTGCCGGTCCCCATCTGCCGCCGCAACAGCGTGCGTTCCAATGTGTACCCGTCGAGCTGCAGCGTCCGCTGGCCCTGCTCCTCGAGCGCGTTCGGCTCGAAGTGCTCGCCGCGCCGCACGAGCTGGAGCGCCCCGATGAACAGCCCGATCATCATCGCGAAACTGAGGAGCAGTACGAAGATGACGATCGCGACGTTCATTTCGTCGAAGTTCCGAAAAGACAGGGGGTTGCACGGAACGGCATTGTGCGCCTATCGATCCGCGACCACAAGGGCGCGAGTTCGTCGGGGATGCGCCCCCACGCTGTCCGCTCGCCGCCGACCGCCATCGTGGCGACGCGAACTCTCGGACACGACCGGCTTCGTCTCCGCCCCACCGAAAGGTACGATGACGCAGTCGCGCGTTCGCGGTTCGTCGCGAACCGAAGATTCGAGCTACGGCCCCCGATGAGACTTCTCGCGATCGACCTCGGACTCCGCACGGGGTTTGCCCTCTACGAAGACGGACGCCTCGTCGCGCACCGGTCCACCCGGTTTCCCTCGCGCTCGGCGATCAAGAGCGCGGCGTGGTCGGTGCTTCGCGAATTCGGACCCCTCGACGAGGTCGTCGCGGAAGGGGACCGGCTGATCGGCGAGCTCTGGCAGAAGGTTGCGGAAAAACAGAACGCCACGTTCCGCCTCATCGGGGCGGAAACGTGGCGTGACGAATGGCTCTATGCCCGCGAACAACGCGGGTCGAGCGTCGCGAAGCAGTCGGCGGTCGAGCTGGCGCACGCCGTGATCGAAGACCACGGCGCGCCGCGCGCCTACGGGGAGCTCAACGACGACGTCGCCGAAGCGATCCTCGTGGGCCTGTGGGCCGTCGGCGGTGAGCTGCCGCGCTGACTCACTTCTCTTTGAGCCAGGCGCTGAGCATCCATCGGTTGACCTCCTGGGCCTCCACGATGTCCTCGAGCAGGTTGCAGGTCGCGACGTCACCCTCCTCGTCGGCGTTGTCGATCAGCTCCTTCTTGAACGTCTGGAGCCGTTCGATGTCCGAGATGAGGTCTCGCACCATCTCGTCGGCGAGGCGCGTCTTCTCCGCCTCTTCGAGCCGGGTCTTCTGGACCACCCCCGCGAGAGTGCCGGTCGGGCGCTCGTCCAACTGGACGATCCGCTCCGCGATCTTGTCCGACCACAGTCCGGCCTGGTCGTAGAGCTGCTCGAACTCCTCGTGGAGCTGGAAGAATCGTTTGCCCTTCACGTTCCAGTGGTAGCTGCGCAGCTTCTGCGAGTAGGTGGTGTAGTCCGCGAGCAGGGTGTCGAGCTGAGTGTAGATTTCGTCTGCCATTATCGTTTCTCCTTGTTGAGGTTATCGTCGGGAGCCGAGCTCGGGGCTTCGTCTTCCACCTCGATCTCGACGTTCTCCTTGTGTTCGTCGTCGACGTCGATCTCCTCGCCGAAGCGAGCGACGTCGGCGGCCAGACGGTCGAGCGAGGTCCGCATCGACCGTCGTGCGTCGTCCCACGCGGCTTCGCCGCGCGCGTCCAGTTGGTCCATTTCGCGGCGCAGTTCCGCCGATCGGGCTTCGAGCTCCTTCACTTCGCGCAAGAACGCGTCGTCCGCGTCGTCGCCGAGGTAGCGGAGATCCTCGCGCATCTGCTCGGTCTCGGACTCGATCTCGCCGAGCGCTGCGCGCGCGTCGGTCGAGAAGTCGTCCGCTCCTTCTTCGAGCTCGATGCCGAGCTTCCGGAGCCCTTCGCCGACCTTGCGCACCCCTTTTCGGACGGCCTTGCCCCCCTTCTTCGCGGTACGTTCCATCGCGTCGCCGAGCTCGGCGGTCTCTTCTTCGACCTCCTCGCCAGCGCGTTCGATCGAGCGCTCCGTGCGCTGCGCGACTTCTTCTGCCTCTCGTTCGAGTTCGCCGTCCGCGGGCTCGATCTCGGGTTCGTCCGAATCGGGTCGTTCCACGATGGTGGCGTTCGGGTCGTCCCGCGTGGTCGCGTCGTCGGAGCTGCAAGCGCCGAACGCGGCCACCGCCGCCACGATCATCACGAGGAACGGCATCCGGCGGGCGAGGCTGCGGATCCGGGTGTCGGGTCTTCGCGTCTTCGTCTGTTTCGTTTCGTCAGCCATCGGTCCATCCATTCATTCAATCGGGCTGGTGGGTGGGCGAATTCGTCTCGTTTCAGTCTGCGGCCCCCCGGCTCTCGGTGCGTCGAGGGGGCTTGGGCAGGTCGAGCCCGCTGCTTCTTCCGTTCGAACCCGGGGAGGTCCCCGTCGTCTTGGAGTTGCTACTGCCCGTGCCACGGACGTCGATCCCGAACCGTCCTTCGTCGTCGACGAACTCCGGGGCGAGGTGCAGCACGCGCTGCGGGAAGGGGATGCCGATCCCGGCGTCGTCGAGGGCGTACTTGATCGCGGTCGCGACTTCGTCCCCCGCGTCGCGCACCGAGCGGATGTCGGACTTCGTCCAGTAGACCACGTCGAAGTTCACCGAGTTGGCGCCGTGTTCGGTACACCAGATCACCGGCTCCGGCTCGTCGGCGACGTGCTCGCAGCTCTTTACCGCTCGCATCATCGCTTCCTTCGCCTCCCGGATGTCCGCGTCGTACGCGATGCCGGCCGAGAAGTGCGAGCGCCGCTTGCTGTTCGCGGTGTGGACGATGACCGGATCCTTGAAGAGCATCGAGTTCGGCAGGATCACGATCTCCCCGTCGTACGTCTCCATCTCCGTGTTGCGGAAGCTGATGTCCTTCACCGTCCCATCGAAGTCGCCGGTGTGGATCTGGTCGCCGATCCGAAACGGCCGACGGCTCAGGATCAAGATCCCCGCCAGGAAGTTCTCGAAGATGTCTTTGAAGGCGAAACCGATCGCGACACTCGAAAGACCGAGTACGGCGATGAGGTCGCCCGCCTCGAGTCCCGGGAAGAGGACCGCTGCGGCGACGAAAGCACCGATGACGATGAACGCGGTGCTCGTCAGCGTCCCGAAGAGCGACTGTAAGCTTCTGTCGTCGACGACCCGGGACGACAGATTGTGTACGACCCGTTTAGCGATGCGGCTCGCGATGACGAAGAGGATCATCACCACGGTGGCCATCGCCAGCTCGGGCAGCATTTCCATCGCGTCGTTCAGGAATCCCTGAAACACCGCGTAGATCGATTTCACGTTGTCCATCTACTTCCTCTATCCATCCATTGCGTCGTCGGCCGCTTCGGGGAGCGCCTGTTTGCGCGCTGCCTCGGTGCCGATCTCCGACGGTGCTCCGTTCGGGGCGATCCGGAACGCGCGTCCCGATTCGACGTCCCAGAAGGTCTGATCGCTCGGGGAGACGACGACCCGTGTCGGGGCGTCGTAGATCACGCGTTCGAGCGTGCCCTCCAGCGTCACGAACCGCTCGTCGACCTGGGCAGTCAGCGTGACTCGCTCGTAGTCGTTCTGTTCGAGCAAGACGACCCATTGAGGATCGGGCAGCTCGAAGACGAGCTCGCCTTCGGGAGTTCGCTGCGAGAGCTTGAGCGCCATCGTGTCGAACTCGGACGAGCCGCGTTTCCACGCGACGAGCATGATGCTCTCGAGAGCCCCGAGTTGGCGGCCCATCGAGTCGATCGCCGCCGACGCGCCATCGGGCGCGCCACCTTTTCCGTCGAGCTCCAGCTCGGCCGGGACTTCGTCGACGACCTCTACGGGTGCCGCGGGCGGGTTGTCTCGCGTCTTGGCCATCTGTGGCTCGACAGGACGTAATCGCCGTGGGCGGCGCTCGTTGAGTACGTGACGAACCTAGGACGAGGAGCGCGCAGTCAAGGTGCACGGATCGTCGAAAACGGACTGGTTCCGCCCCGGCCGCTCCGCCCCTCGCCGTGGGGTCCCCACCGGCGGACGGACGTTCAGGACCCGACCGCCCGGGTAGCCTCGCGCTCCCGGTTGTGCGATCGTCGGAACATGGCGAAGCAGAAGGCGATCATCCATCCGACATTCGACGCGCTCGCGATCGGCGGGCTCTCGATCGTCTTCCTCGTGGCGCTGTTGCTCTTCGACCCGGGGTGGGCTCAGGACGACATCGCGCAGAAGTTCGTGATCCTCTCCGCGCTCTTCAACTGGCCGCACTTCATGGCGACGTACAACCTCATGTACCGCTCGCCCGAGACCGTGAAGCGCTACCCGTCCGCCGCGATCTGGATCCCGCTCGCATTGCTCGTCACGACCGTGGTCGCCGTCCTGGCCGCGACCCTCAAGGGGTTCGAAGGCTCCCTCGACTTTCTGACCTACATGGCGGGGGGGTACCTGGCGTGGCACTACACCGGGCAGACGTGGGGGATGATGGCGTCGTTCTCGTTCATCGACGGGACCCCGTTCGAAGACCACGAACGCACCTGGATCCGAACGGGGCTGAGGGTCCTCCTCGCCTGGCACCTCGTCTGGTTCCTGCACACGGTGAGCTGGGACGGCGTCCGGCTGGGGACGACGGCGACCTACCACGAGGTCTACAAGTGGGCGACGATCGTTATGCTGCCGCTCGGCGCCATCATCGGCCTCGTCGGGCTCTGGAAGTGGAACCAACGAATCGAGCGCCGGCCACCCCCGCGCGTCATCGTCCCCTTCTTCGCGATCAACCTCTGGTACATCACGATGTCGCTCAATCCGCTGGCGATCTTCTGGGTCCAGATCGCCCACTCGCTGCAGTACATGATTTTCCCGCTGCGGGTGGAGATCAACCGGGGCGCGGCGAAGAACTCCTCGGCCCTCCGAAGCCTCGTGATCTTCGTGATGGCGGTGCTCGGTCTGGGGCTCGCGGTCTTCGTCGCCCTACCGTGGGTCATCGAGCTCGGGCTCGGTTCGCTCGGCCGACAGGAGGCAGAGATCCTCGTCACGCTCGGGTTCGTGAAGCTCGGGATCGGCGCCTTCATCAACATCCATCACTATTTCGCGGACGGTGTGCTCTGGAAGATCTCGAACCCCGCCGTCAAGAAGGAGCTATTCGCCCACCTGAAGCGGTGAGTCGACGGCGGACTCAGGCTCGCGCCGCGGCGAGGCGGACCAGGACGGCGGCGATCAGGACGTAGACCAAGCCGAGGACCGAATGCGACGCGAGGATGTGGGCCCGGTCGACCACCGGGCAGTGCGTCTGCAGCGCGAGATGGCCCCCCATCGCGGCGGCTGCGGCGAGGAAGAGTGGGGACCAGCCCGTCAGGCCGTCGTGGCGGCGGAGCGCGCGCAGCATGACGAACGCGGGGATCGCGGCGAGGGTTCCCAGGCCGAGGCACGGCGTGATCCCGGCCCAGAACGAACCCGACGAGGTCGGCGCGTGCGGCGGCGGCAGAAGCGCCGGGACGAAGCCGACGGTCAGCAGGGCGACCAGGATTGCGAGCAACCGCCCGCGGGAGGGGCGGGCGCGATGCAGACGAGGGAACGCCAACGCGACGGCGGTGACCGTCGCCGCAGCCAGCAGACCGACCACCAGCGCCATGCGACCCGTCGGATAGAGCGCGAGGTCGGACCGCGGCCAGACCACCAGGAAGAGCGTGCCGACGAGGAGAGTCGTCACGCACCCGACGACGATACGGGCCGGCGTCGACATCGAACGAAGCCGACCCCGCAGCGAGTCGTCCCCGCGGAGGGCTGCGCCGAGCACGGCATCGAAATCGACGTCGGGCGGAGCTGGAGCGACGTCCGCCGCCCCGAGCGCACGTCCCAATCGCCCGTCCTCCGAGGCGAGCTCCGCGCAGGCGGGGCACTCGCGCACGTGGGCCTGTGCCGCTTCGTCGAGCGTGCCGTCCAGAATTCGTCGCCGTGTCGTCGTGCAATCCACTTCGTGTTCTCCCACGCCGGGCCGTACGCGCGGCCCGCCGTTCGGTTACGCCTCCCCGAGCGCGTTCCGCAACTTCTCGTACGTTCGATGTGCCCGAACCTTGAGCGCGCTGATTCCATCCCCCGTGACCTGCGAGATCTCCCGGAACGACAGGCCCTCGAACCAGTGCAGCTCGATCACCTCGCGGCTTCGGTCGTCGAGCCCCGCTACCGCTTCCCGCACCCTCTTCACGTCTTCGGCCCGCACGACCTGATCGCGCGGCTCCACCGGAAAGTCTCGGTCCTGGTACTCCACGTAGGTGCGCCGGGATGACTTTCGTCCCCAGTCGCGCGCCAGATTCAGCGCGATCGTGTAGAGCCACGGGCGCACTTTGGCGCCCTCGTCGAAGTCTTTTCGAGCGCGATGGAACTGCAGGAACGCTTGTTGGACCAGGTCGACCGACGCCTCCTGGTTTCCGATCCGCCGGTAGACCGCCCGCGTCAGAGGGTCGCGATAGCGCTGCCAGAGCTCGCGAAACGCAGCCTCGTCCCCACCGAGGTAGGCGGCCATCAGCTCTTCGTCGGTCGGAGTGCTCACGCTGGCGTCACTCGCTCAGCCCGGCCTCGCGGAGGCAGTCGACGTACTCGTTTCCGGGGGCGAGGTAGTCGCCGACGGTGTAGCCGTAGCGCCGCGCCGCCGCGCGGTTCTGCCACAGGTAGTATTCGCAGTATTCTTCGTCGTTCTTCACGGCGCACTCCGACATCACCTTGTCGGTGTCGACGCATTCGTCGGCGATGTGCGGCTGTTCGATCTCGGGCAGACACTCCTCTTCCTCGAGGGCGAGCCGTCGCTCGCAGAAGTTCCCCTTCACGCACGAAGCCGACAGGCAGAATGCGAGGGGGAGCAGCAGCAATCGAAACTTCATGGACCACCCAGGGTAAAGACGGGAAACGCGACCCGCTCGGGGGTCAACCGGTTCTCGTTCGTGAAACGCCCTCGAATGGTAACCCGGGCGAGGGGGTCGCTGCCACGCAACGGTTGCAACTGCTGCTCGATGTCGGACCCTTCGAGGAAGACGCGAACCCAACGGCCGTACACGAAAATCTCGTGCTCGGGACACTCGCAGACACCGGGGTTGAAGCGGACCTCGACGTCGACCTCCCCCGCCTCGTTAGAGCTGCGCGCTCCGCTCGAAACGCTGCGCTCCACGACCCCCTCTGCCGCTTCGAAAGGATCCGAAGGCATTCCGTTGCTGCACCCCACTGCGAGGAGCAGGCCGAAGATGACGCTCCGGTGACTCATCGGGGGCGCGCCGCGGAGGCGAGCCGCTCGGCGACTTCGGGAGCCAGCTCGTCGCCGTCTCCGTACAGGACCAGAGGCGGACGTACGGTGAAGTCGGCCCCCGAACCTCGCCGCATCGTCCACTCGACGAGGTAGGCGTCACGATCGGGGCGCGCGTGGACGAAGCGAGCTCCGACGACGCGGAAGTCGGTGCCGGCGACCGCCGACCACAGCGACGCCGTACGCACCGGCGGGAGCACGAGCCGGAGCCAGCCTCCGGGGCGCGCGACGTACTGCGCCGCGGCGAGAAAGTCGGCGAGCGTCCCGTGCAGCTCCTTGTGCGCGGCGTCGCGCTCCTGGTTGGGGCTCGGGCGGCCGCGGCCCGCTTCGGTGTAGGGGGGATTCGCGACCACGAGGTCCGCCTGGTGCGGTCGCAAGAGCGTCCGGTGGTCGCGCAGATCGCCGCGCACCATCTCGACGCGGTCCTCGAGTCCGTTCTCCACGACGTTGCGTTCCAGCAGCTCCGCGAGGCTCGGCTGCACCTCGACCGCGATGACCTTCACGCCGGGCATTCGGCAGGCGATGGCGAGCCCCACGACGCCCTGGCCTGCGCCGAGATCGACGACGGTCGCGTCGGGTGCGATTTCGGGTAGGTCGGTCGCGAGCAGCAGCGCGTCGAGGCCGAAGCGATAGCCCGCCTTCGACTGAAAGATCGCCAGTGCTCCATCGGAGACGATGTCGCGCGTCAGGTCCACGACGCCCCTCCAGGCTCGCGACGCAAAAGGTCGTTCAGCCGTCCGCCTGCTTGGTGAGCTGAATCGCCGTCGCAGTGAACTCCCACGCTTTCACGGGGCCTTCCACCTTGCGCGGCTCGCCGCCGGCGGCAGCTTCGTCGTCGGCGTAGTGTTGGGCTTCGTCCTGCGGGATCTCGCGCGATGCGAGCGTCCCTTCGACGACCGCCACGGTCCCGTCCGCATTGCGGGGGACGAAGAAGCCGTAGTCCTTCATCTTGACGCGGACCGGCTCTTCGATCGAGTCGTCCTTCATCGTGAACCAGCAGCCCTTCTTCTTGCAGACCTTCTCGATCGTCGCCTCGACCTTGTATGGCCCGGCGTGCGCGTCCGCCCCTTCGATCGCTTTCGCGAGAGTGACCGGCGGCTCAATCACCGTGAACCGGCTGCCGTAGTACTTCGTCTCGCCGGCATCGAGGTCCTTCGCCATCTCGCCGCGTGGCTCGATGACGGGTTCTTCGGCGGCTTCGGCGACGGCTTCGGCGGCCTCTTCCTTCTTGTCTGCGGCTTCTTCGGTCGGCGCGGCTTCTGCGGTCGCGGCCGCAGCGGCCTCGTCGGCGGGCGCGGGCTTGTCGCAGGCGGCGAGCGAGAGCCCGACGAGCGAGCAGAGGATGAGATTTCGAAGCTTCATGGATTCTCCTTGCTGTTCTCTTCGGCCGACAACTTCCACCTCGGCAGCGGAAAAGTCAATTCGTCCGGTCAGCCGCGCCGGCCACGTGGTACCACATCGTCTCGTCGTCGCGGGAGCAGCTCGGTGGAGATGGCTCGGACCGATGATCAGTCCCGCACGATGCCGATCGTCGATCGTCCGTCGCCGTTCCAATCTCCGGCGATCGCGGCGTCGGTCGAGGCGCCGTAGCGGAAGCTCACGTCGGCCGCGCCACCGGCGTGGCGGTTTCGAAGGTGGAAGGCACCCGCTCGCACGATGCCGATCGTGTCGGTCCCGTCGCGGTCCCAGTCCCCGACGATCGCGACGTCGGAGGCGTGCCCGTACGCGAACGAGACGTCCGCGGAACCGCCGGCGCCAGGCTCGTTGCGAAGATGGAAGACGTTGCCCCGCCGCACGGCGACCGTGTCGACGCCGTCGCCGTCCCAGTCGCCCACCAGGGGCTCGTCGGTCGACGCTCCGTAGCGAAACGACAGGTCCGCGTTGCCACCTTCGTTCCGATTGCGCAGGTAGAACGCGCCGTCGCGCCACACGCCGACCGTGTCGACGCCGTCCCCGTTCCAGTCGCCGCACAGCGGCGTGTCGGTCGTCCGCCCGTATCGGAAGGTGACGTCCGCGACGCCACCGGTGTTCGAGTTGCGCAGATGAAAGACGCCGTCGCGGTAGACCGCGACCGTGTCGACGCCGTCGCCGTCCCAGTCGCAGGAGAGCACGGTGTCGCCCGCGTTACCGTAGCGATAGCTGACGTCGGCGGCCCCGCCCGCCAGGGCGTTTCGCAGGTGGACGTTGTCGGGGGCGGTCGAAATCGTCCCGCCCGTCTCGCCGGTGCCGAGCGCGGCGGTCAGCATCTGCGGGGCGTCCTGCACGCCGCCGTCGAAGCACTTCGCGGCGCTGCGGTCAGTGTCGTGGGCGGCGCGGGTGAACGCGTCGCCCGAAGCGTCCCAGTGCATGTAGTCCCCGCCGTTCGTCACGTGGGCCAGCCCGAAGGAATGCCCGAGCTCGTGCACCGCCGCTCGGGCGACGAACCCGCGGCTGACGTCCCCCGTGCGGTAGACGAACGCGATGTCGTTCGGGTTTCGATTGCGGCAGTCGAGCGGAGCGACGCCGTGGTTGGGGCCCGACGTCGGCGAGACGACCAGCATCGTGTAGGACCCGCTCGATGGACGGCGAGTGGTGAACTCCACGTCGTAGGGGGCGAACGCCGCGCGGAGCTCGGCCAGAATCTCGGCGCGGCCGTTGGTGTCCGTGTACGCCGCAAAATCGATCCGGCTGCGGCCGAAGTGCGCTCCGATCGCCCACGAGCGGTCCCCCGGTGCGTCACTACAGTAGTTGTCGCAGTCCGAGACGACGGGGCCATCGAAGTTCACGAAGACGCGCTGCGTACCCTCGAGCTGCTGGTGGACGACGTAGACCGACTCGGGTGCGACGAGGACTTCGTCTTCGAAGTCGACCTCCATCGCACCCTGACAGCCGAGGAGGAACGCGAAGAGTGGGACGAGCTTTTTCATGGTGTTGCCGGGCTTCGGGTTTCGAACGCGGCGACCGTAGGGAGCCCGAGGGGCGGACGCGATCGAAGCGAGTTCAAACCCGTTCAAATCGAAGTCGAACTTCCGGCAGTCGGTCACTCACGCGAGATCTTGCCGACGCTCCGAAATTCTGCTCAGAATGATTCACGTCGCGCCAGACTTCCCGCCGGGCAGGTGCCCGCGCGCCCGGAGGGCGTACTCGAGGGTGTGATGGGCTTCAGGGAAGGGGTTCGCGTCCGCGCTGTCGCGCTCGTGATGTCGGGGCTGGCGCTGCAGTGCAGCGCGCCGGAGACGGGCGCGCCCGGGAGCGGCGACGCCGGATGGAGCGTGACCGACGACGTCGGGGCGAGCGACGGAGTCGACGCGGGAGAGACGGGCGACATCGCGGTGCCATCCGGGAGCGCGTGCGCGGAGTTCGGGGTCGAGTTCGAAAGGTGCGCGGTGTGCCCCGCCATGCCGACCACCTGCGAGTGCGTGGGCGCGATGGGCGTCCTCCTGCAGACCTGTGGATTCGGCCGCTGCCTCGCCGCCCTCGACTGCGAGCGGGTCTGTCGCAATGAAGCGGTCCCCGCCTTCTACGACGACTTCTTCGAACTTCAGATGTGCCTCGGCACGTACGAGTGCCGCAGCGACGCCGACTGCGGGCCGGGCCGTTGCGTCGGTGAGTCGCCGGAGGCGGTCGGCCGCTGCGAGACCGGCGAGCCCTCGGCGTGGTGCATCGACCCGTCGGATTGCCTCGGCGGGATCTGCGTGGCGTACCAGAACCCCGACGCTACCGGCGGATCCTGCCAGGCGGGGTTGCCCGGCTGGCCCTGCGACGACGATTCCCACTGCCTCGACGGGGCGACGTGTCTGCTGCACGGACGGCTCGACGAATCCGCCGCCGGTGTATGTCGAACGGGGGCGACCGGAGATCGCTGCCTGAGCGACGGCGACTGCGACTCCGGCACCTGTGTCGCGGTATACGACGACAGCGCCTTCCGAGAGTGCGCCGGGCGCCAGACGGACGACCACTGCAACGACGACGGCGATTGCGACAGCGGGTTCTGTTTCGACCATTCGACGCCCGACGGCGTCGCCGGACGCTGCACGACGGGAGGGTTTCGCGCCCACTGCATGACCGGCGACGACTGTGTAAGCGGCTACTGCTCGCAGCAGAAACAGCTCGGCGCCTCGCAACCCAACGTCGGCACTTGCGTCCCGGGCGGCATCGGGGACCCCTGCTTCACCGACGCGGCGTGCGAGAGTGGAGTCTGCGCGCTGGAGTTCGATTCGTCCGAGGGGATCTGCGGCGGCGGCGGCGCGGGGGACTACTGCATGGACGACGACGACTGCCTGCAGACGCCGTGTTCGGGCGCCGTGCGTTCCCCCGCGGCCGAATGTGCCGGCGCGTTCCCGGGCACGCCCTGCGAGACGACCGGCGTATGTGCCCGGGGGACGTGCTTCCACGGGCGATGCGCTCCGTGACTACGGCGCTCTCCTGGTGCGGACGGAGCCTCTCGTCAGCTCTCGGCGGGTGAGGCCCCCGGCGCACCCCGGCGCACCCCCGGGGGGAGGCCACGGGTCGGGCCACCGTCGTGGTTGGTAATCGGTTCGGCAACGACTACGATGGCAGGATGCGAAAATTGCTCCGAGCCGTGGCGCTGGCGCTCTGCCTCTGCGCGAGCGATGCCGCTGCGCATCCCGGCGGCGAACGCCGCCTGCACGACCTGCATCACGAGATCGAACGCCGGCCCGGCGACGCGACTCTCTACCTTCGGCGCGCCGACCTGCACATCGAACGCGGCAACCTCGACGCCGCCGGGGACGACGTACGTCGAGCGCGCGAGCTGCGCCCCGACTTCGCCGACGTCGACCTGTTCGAAGGGCTGCTGCTGGTCGAACAGGGCCGGTGGGGCGAAGCGACGCGGGTGCTCACGCGCTACCTCGACCACGACCCCCGCCACGCGAGGGCACGGACCCTGCGAGCGCGCGCGCATCGAGCGTCGGGCCGTCCGCTCCGGGCTGCGGCCGACATGCGCGTCGCTTTCGAAGTCGAGCCGATCCCGGCCCATGCTCTCGAGCAGGCCCGAGACCTCGTCGCCGCCGAAAGATCCGAACAGGCGATCGCGGCGCTGCAGCATGCGGTCGACACGATCGGCCCGAACGTCGTCCTCGTGGACTTCGCCGTGCGAATCGAGCGACAGCGACAGAACTGGGGTGCTGCGCTCGCCTGGTACGACCGCATGCCTGCGACCCTCCTCGGCTCGCCGATCGGCCTGAAGCGACGCGGCGATCTGCTCGTCGAGGCCGGTCGCGAGGACGAGGCCCGTCTCAGCTACCGTCAGGCTCTCGAGGCGTTCTCCCGCTTCCCCCCGGCCCGACGTCGAACCCCGAAACTTCATGCGCTCGAAGCCGAGCTCCGCCATATCGTGAAAGAAGCCCCCGGAGATTCCGATGCCAACTGAACGACACCTCCAGCTCTTCGCCGTGGCGTGCGCGCTCCTCGTCGCAGGATGCTCGCGCCCCGGTTCCACCGTCGTCGACGCGGGGTCCGACCCGCGGCCGGACATGGCCCGGAGCGCAGATGCCGGGAGCGACGATGCGGGGGGCGTGGACGCCGGGGGCGTGGAGCCGCGCTGCGGCGACGGAACGTG
This sequence comes from uncultured Bradymonadales bacterium, assembly GCA_964411125.1. Lineage (GTDB taxonomy): Bacteria > Myxococcota_A > Bradymonadia > Bradymonadales > Bradymonadaceae > JBFIHF01. The sequence goes on from CAYPJU010000020.1 coordinate 76,086, forward strand.
CGACGCCGACGAAGACGCGAACGCGTGCGCCCAGGACTGCGCTCCCGCCTGCGGAAACCTCGCCTGCGAATCCGGCGAGAATGCGAACGTTTGCCCCGGCGATTGCGAAGCGGTCTGCGGCAACACCGTCTGCGAAACCGGCGAGACCAACGCCAACTGCGCCGAAGATTGTGCGGCGACCTGCCGGAACGGCACGTGCGAAGCCGACGAAGACGCGACCACCTGCCCCGACGACTGCGTCGCGACGTGCGGAAACTTCGTCTGCGAGACCGGTGAGGACAACACCAACTGCGCCGAAGATTGTGCGCCGGTCTGCGGAAACGCGGTCTGCGAATCGGGGGAGAACGACAACAACTGCGCGCCCGACTGCGATCCGGTGTGTCCGAACGGGACGTGCGAAGCGGGAGAGAACGCCGCGAACTGCGCGCAGGACTGCGCGGCGACGTGCGGCAACGGTGTTTGCGAGAACGGGGAGACGGCCGCGAACTGCGCACAGGACTGCCCGGCCTCGGTCACCACGATGTCGACACCCGGCGCCTCCAGCGACGACGCCGAGGAGGACGTCGCGACGGGCGCCGTCGATCTAGGCAGCAGTGACCTCGAGTTGACCGAGGACGGCGCCGAGCAGGTCGTGGGGATCCGCTTTCCGCTCGACGTCGACCCGGGGAGTACGATCGTCGCAGCGTACGTGCAGTTCACGACCGACGAGACGAGCGCGGACCCGACGGCCCTCACGATCGCGGGGGAGGCCACCGACGACGCCGTCGCCTTCGCAGGGACGGACGGCAACGTCTCGAGCCGCCCGACCACCGCGGCGTCGACGTCGTGGAGCCCCGCGGAATGGAACACGGTCGGTCAGGCGGACGCCGACCAGCGAACCCCCGATCTCGCAGCGGTCGTCCAGGAGATCGTGGACAGACCCGGCTGGGCGACAGGAAATCACCTCGTCGTGCTCGTCCGAGGCAGCGGAAAGCGGGTCGCCGACTCGTACGACGGAGACCCCGCCGGAGCACCCGTGCTCGTCGTGGAGTACGACGTCACCACGAACTGCGGGGACGGGATGTGCGGTGCGCGTGAGAACAACGACAATTGCCCGTCCGACTGCCCGGCGGTCTGCGCCAACGGGGTGTGCGAGGCGGGGGAGAACGCGACGAACTGCGCCGCCGACTGTCCGGCGATGTGCGGAAACTCGGTCTGTGAGCCCGCCGAAGATTCGGCGACCTGTCCTGCCGACTGCCCGCTCGTCTGCGGCAACGCGGTCTGCGACGTCGGCGAGGATTGCGAATCGTGCACACAGGACTGCGGAACGTGCAGCCCCGACTGCGGCAACGCGGCGTGCGGCGTCGACGAGCACTGCTCGACCTGCGCCGGCGACTGCGGCGCGTGTGCCGGCAACGCCCCCACCATCACCCGCGGCCCCTACCTTCAGATGCCGACGACGAGCTCCGTCGTCGTGAAATGGCGGACGAGCGGCGACACCGACTCGGTCGTGGCGTTCGGGACGTCGCCAGCCACCTTGAACCGCGCCGTTCACGTTCCCGGGGCGCGATCTCGCCACGAGGTCACCGTCTCGGGCCTCGCCGTCGGTACCCGGTATTACTACGCGGTCGGCGAGTCGGGGGCGCCGCTCGACGGAGGGCCGCTCTACTACTTCGACACGCTGCCGACTCCGGGGGTCGCGACGACGACGCGCGTCTGGGTCATCGGCGACTCCGGCGACGCCGGCAGCGACCAGCGCGCCGTCACCGACGCATACCTCAGCTACGCCGGCGCAGCGGAGGCGAACGTATGGCTGATGCTTGGTGACAACGCGTACACAGACGGTACCGATGCCGAATACCAGGCCGCTGTGTTCGACCCCGGCGCCTACCAGGACGTCCTCCGCCGGTCGGCCGTCTGGCCCACGATCGGCAACCACGAGCGCGTCGACGTCGGTGGCGACGCGTCGCCCTACCTCGAGATCTTCACCTTGCCGACGCAGGCCGAGGCCGGCGGCCTCGCCTCGGGCACGGAGCGCTACTACTCCTTCGATTACGGCGACATTCACTTCGTCTGCCTCGACTCGGACACCAACAACGACTCCGTCGCCGCCATGACCTGGCTCGAGAACGACCTCGCCGCGAACGACAAGACGTGGCTCGTGGCGTTCTGGCACCACCCTCCGTACTCGAACGGTTCGCACAACTCCGACGACGAGGGGTCGCTCGCCGACATGCGCGAGAACTTCGTCCCGATCCTCGAGTCGTACGGCGTCGACATGGTCTTCACCGGCCACAGCCACTCGTACGAACGTTCGCTCTGGCTCTACGGGCACTACGGAGACTCTTCGCAGGTGGCCGCGCAGCCGCAGCTCGTCCTGGACTCGGGCGATGGGGACCCCGCGGGCGACGGTGCGTACCAGAAGCTCGCCGCGGCGAACTGCCCCGACCTCGCCCTGCTTCCGTTCGGGACGGGGCTGCAATCGGCGACGTGTGGGACCGTCTACTCCGTCGTCGGAAGCTCCTCGAAGACGAGCGCGTCCGACTTCCCCACCCGTTACGCCGGTGGCCCGCTGATGCCGATGATGCACACGTTTCAGGAGAAGCTCGGGTCCGTCGTCATCGACATCGACGGAAACCGAGCCGACGTCGTGTTCCTCAACTCGGGCGACGGCGGCAGCGGCACCGCGAACTACACGATCACGGACCGCTACACGATCCTCAAGTGAGCGGAGAGCGGTTCGCGGGGAGCGGGGAGCTCAGAGCAGAAGAGCCGGCGATCGCCGGCTCTTCCGTTGCAGTCAGTTTTGTTTTGGGTGTGAACCGTCGGTCGAGTCGTTCTTCCGTCTGGCGAACCATGTGCCAGCAATCCCCAGGAAGAATCCTCCAGCCAATACGGCCACCACCACGGCATCTGCGGTCATCGCAGCCTCCATGGAATGGGTTGGTCTCACGGATGCAGCCGTCGGGCTGCGCTAGGAACGCGCTCTGCCGAAGGCCGGAGGAGGCCGCTTGGGGGCGATGTTCAGGACGTTTCGTTGCCGTGGTGCTCGCCAGGTGGGTGACCAGTGTCGTCCCGGCTCGCCGGCCTGCGGCTCGACGGTAGTCGTTCCTGGACTCGTCGAGCCGTGCTCGATGGGAGGGTCGCTCTCCGCCGACGTTCCCCACGCGGTGATCAACGCCGAAGGCGACGAGATCCCGACGTCGTCTGCGCTGTCGGCCACTCGAATATCGAGGACCGAGCCGAACGCGAGCACGAAGAGCAGCGCGTGGCCGAACAGGATGGCGAGCGAACGGGACAAAAGAAGTGCCGGTGCGAGGAGAGGCGGAGCCTACGATAGAGCCGGCCACACCCCGTAGCAAGAGTTGCGCGGTCCGTCGGAGCCCGTCGCCGCGCGAACTCCCTCCTTGTCAGCAGGACCGGAGGTCCTAACCTCCCCGTTGTGAACCACTCTTCAGCAAAGTCGTCCGCCGAGGACCCCGGGTCTCGGACGTCGGCGACCGACGATTGCGACGCGGGCTCGAGCGAGTCCGGCGAGCCGATCAGCGTCGGTGTCTTCGTCGCGCGGGGGCCGTCCGGCGACGAGGCGGCGCTCGAAGAGTTCGCCCGGCGGGCGATCGAGCCCGTGCGGGCAGCGCTCGCCGAGGCGACGGGGCGAGTCTGGCGATTTCACATGGAGGAGCCTCACCGGCTCCCCGACGACGAGCCGAGACCCCCCTCCGATCTCGTGGACGAGGCGGCGCTCCGGATGGTCTCGGGCCCCTACGACGTCATCGTCGCCGTGACCAACGTCGGTCTCTCGTCGCGACGCCGGCGGCTCGAGCCCGGGCTCGCCTCACCGGTGGCTCGGGTCGTGACCCTCTCGACGCGGAGCCTGCGCCGGACTCCGCGCGGGGAGCGACGCCGCGGGCTCGATGACCCCGCAGTCGTCACCAACGCGTCGGCGCTGTTGCTTCGGCTGATGGGGCGCATTCTGGGCCTGCGAACCGAGCCCGACGGAGCGATGGCGCCGTTTCGTTTCGACGGCAATCGGGACGGCGTGCCACCGTTTTCGCCCGACAATCGCCGACGCCTCGAGCGCGCCGCGCGCACGATCCCCGAGCGCGAGCAGCGAAACCCGGGGCGGCTCCACGACCTCGCGTTCTACCTGACGAGCTTCGCGCACCACATGCCCGAGGTCCTCAGGTCGCTGTGGCGAAACCGCGCCCCGCTCCTCCCGCTGTCGCTGCCGGCCCTCTCGACCGCCGCGATCGCACCCGCGCTCGTCCTGATCTTCTCCGCGGAGACGTGGGACGTCGGGCTGCACATCACCACGGGCATCAGCGTCCTCAGCGGCGTGGCGAGCATCGTCGCGGCGACGCTGTTCCTCGTCTTCAGCCACGGCCTGCATTTCCCGCGTCGCGAGAAACGGCTCCTCACCGAACACCTGGCCGTCGTCAACATCACCGTCACGGCGAGCATCTTCCTCGCGACGATCGGCCTCTTCGTGATGCTCGGACTTCTGATGCTCGCGATCGAGCTGATGGTCTTCCCTCCCGACCTCATCTCCGAATGGCCCTCCCTCGAAGACCCGGCCGTGACGACCGCAGATTTCCTGCGCCTCGCCGCGTTCGTGAGCACGCTCGGCGTGATCTCGGGAGCCCTCGGCGGAGGGCTCGACAGCCGAACCGTCATCCAACACCTCGCCCTGTTTCTCGACGAACCCTGACTGATCTTTCCCAACGTGCCTCCGGGCTTTCTTCCCCAACGTGAGTATCGACCATGACCGAAAATCCCCGACAACTCTTCTCCACCGTCACCGCCGACGATCGGATCGTCCTCACCGTCGAACCGCTCGAAGTCCGGTCCCCCGCCGCGGACGAAGTCGTCGTCGAGCTGCGTGCCGTTCCCATCAACCCGAGCGACCTCGGGACGCTCCTCGCCCCGGCGGACATGTCGACGTTGCGGAGCGACACGGTCGACGGTCACCCGGCGCTCGTCGCCGACCTGCAAAAGGGGTGGAAGAAGATGGTCGAAAGCCGGGTCGGCGAGAAGATGCCAGCCGGCAACGAAGGGGCGGGGGTCGTCGTCGACGCCGGCGACTCCGACGCCGCGCAGGCGCTGCTCGGCAAGACGGTCACCGTGGTCGGCGGAAAGATGTACCGGACCCACCGCGTGATGAAGGCGAACACGGCCGTGCCGCTCCCCGAAGAGGCCGACCCGTCCGAAGGCGCCTCGCTCTTCGTGAACCCGATGACGGTCCAGTGCTTCCTGGAGACGATGCGCGACGAGGGCCACTCCGCCATCGTCCACACCGCCGCCGCCTCGAACCTCGGGCAGATGCTCGCCAAACTCTGCGACCGCGAGAACGTCCCGCTCGTCGCCATCGTCCGCAAGGACGAGCAGCGCGCGATCCTGGACGACCTCGGCGTACGTCACATCGTCGACTCGACGAGCGAGAGCTTCATGGGCGACCTGATCGAGGCGATCGCCGAGACCGGCGCCACCCTCGGCTTCGACGCCGTCGGAGGCGGCCCGCTCGCGAACCAGATCTTGACCGCGATGGAACAGGCGCTGCTGAAGCGCGGCGAGCGGAAGACGCCCTACGGCGTGGCGACGCACAAGCAGGTCTACATCTATGGTCGGCTCGATACCGGAAAGACCGAGCTGACCCCGAGCTACGGCATGTACTGGGGCGTCGGCGGGTGGCTCCTCACCCCCGAGCTCGAGCGGCTCGGGACGCAGCGCACCATCGAGATGCGCAAGTTCGCCGTCGCCGAGCGCAACGGGATCTTCGCGAGCCACTACACCCGCACGATCGGCCTCGACGAGATGATCGACCCCGACATCGCGCGCGCCTACCAGCGCAAGGCGACCGGCGAGAAGTATCTGGTCGATCCCTCGCGGTAGGGAAGACGGCGGGGGGACGAAACGAAGTGTGACCGGACTTTGAACTTTCGCGTGATCCACCATGGATTTCGCGGATAATGAAGATCTTCGGAGGAGTGTCATGCGATTGTTTTCGGTCACAGCGACAGCGGCGGTGAGCCTGCTGTTTTCGACGGGGGCGGAGGCGACGCCCGACCTCTACACCCCCTGGCCGTGCGGGGTCTCCTACCGCGTCACCCAGGGACACAACGTCGGCAGCCACGTCGGCGTCTACAATGCCTGGGCGTGGGACTTCGGCATCCCGGTCGGCGGCGAGCTGACCGCGCCCGCCCCGGGGGTCGTCAGCCACGTCCGGATGAACTCGACGGTGGGGGGATGCGATGCTGCATATGCCGCGGACGCGAACTACCTCGTGATCGACTTCGGAGACGGGACCTCCGCGTCCTTCACGCACCTGCAGGCGAACAGCACCACACTGCGGGTCGGTGACCGGGTGGAGCAGGGAGACGTCGTCGGTCGGGTGGGGCTGTCGGGATACGTCTGCGGGGCTCATCTGCACTTTTCCATCGTCGAGACCTGCGGGAACGCCTCGTGCCCAACGATCCCGGCGTCGTTCGTCGACTTCGGAGACCCCGCGTCGGGGACGACCCTCATCAGCAACAACTGTGGCGGAGGACATCCGGTGACGGCGCTGGAGGCGGGCGTCTTCTCCGGGACGGACTCCGACATCGATGGAGACGGTCGCGCCGACGTTTGTGCCCGATCGAGCCAGGGGATCCGATGCAGACTCTCCGACGGCTCCACGCTCGCCGCCGCAATCACGGGGCCCGCACTGACCGACGCCGCGGGCTGGGACGTCGCCAACGCCTATTCGACGCTGCGGCTCGCCGACGTGACGGGTGACGGCAAGGCGGACCTCTGCGCGCGCGCTCCCGACGGGTTTGGTTGCTGGCCGTCCACCGCCGACGGGTTCGGCGACCGTTTCGCGATCGACGACCTCGACGACGACAGCGGCTGGAACCGGCTGCATTACTACTCCACGATCCGCATGGGTGACGTGAACGGCGACGGTCGTGCCGACGTCTGCGCTCGCGGAGGGTCGGGAGTCCGCTGTTGGCCCTCGCTCGGAGACGGCTTCGGACCTGCGATCGCCGGGCCGCCCATGTCGGACGCGAACGGCTGGCAGTTCCCCGAGTTCTACGGGACGATCCGTGTGGCCGACGTCGACGGGGACGGGATGGCCGACATCTGTGGGCGCAGCTCGGACTACTACCATTGCTGGATGTCCGACGGTGCGGGGTTCCCGACCCTCGTCGACGGGCCGGCGTGGACGGACGCTGGCGGGTGGACCATGGGGCGCCACTACAGGACGATCCGGCTCGCCGACATCGATGCGGACGGTGACCTCGATGTCTGCGGTCGTACCGCGACGGACTTTCGCTGCCACCGCTGGACGGACGGGGACTTCGAGGACACGGCCGTCGTCGGACCGTCTCTCTCCGACGAGCTCGGGTGGAACGACGCCTCGAACTTCTCCACCATCCGGATGGCCGATGTCGACGGCGACGGTCGTGCCGACATCTGCGCTCGGGCGAACGCGGGGATGCTCTGCTGGCTAGCCACCCCCGACGGGTTCTCCTCGACCGCGATTGGGGGACCGGAGCTCTCCGACGCCACCGGCTTCGACGATCCGGCGCACTATCTCACCATCCGGCTCGCCGACGTGAACGGCGACGGTCGGGCCGACATCTGCGGCCGACAGGTCGACGGGTTCCGTTGCTGGCTCGCCGACGACGCCGGCTTTTCGCCGGTGGTGCCCGGTCCGTCCTGGTCCGACGAGCTCGGGTGGGCCGAACCCGAGTACTACTCGACTTTGCAGATCGGGGGGCCGAAGACCCCGCGTTGCGCGACGCAGCCCGAGATCTGCGACGGGCTCGACAACAACTGCAACGGCGCAGTCGACGAGGACGACGTGTGCGTCGTCGAGCCCGACGCGGGCGCCGACGCCGGCGCTGGCAGCTCCGATGGCGGGGACGCGGGCATCCCCGTGCCGGGGTCACCCGATGCCGGCGGATCCGACGCGGGCACGACGCGGCCGCCACGGTCGCAGCACGCAAAAGGGGGGTGCCAGACGGTCGACCTCGGGGCGAACGGACGCGGCAACGTCCTGTGGGTCTTGCTGGGCGCAATCGTTCTACGGCGCCGACGGCGCACCACCTGAAGAGCGATCGCCCGTCCGGATGACGCGAGGGTCCGGTGGACGCGGTCAGGCTGGAGGACGAAACTCCGGCACCATCACCGCCTGAGTGTTGGAGGTGATCGCGTACCTCAGCTCTTTCCCCGGCTGATATTCGGGGTCGTCGAGAAAGGCGCTGATCGACTCCTTGTCCGGGAAGCGCAACACGACGACGCAGTGATTGGGCGAGCCTTCCAGCCGCTCGGCGGCGGGGTCGAAGACCAGCAGCTCGCCGCCGTGCCGCTGCAGCGCGGGCATCGCGATCGGAACGTATTCGTTGAGGTACCGCTCCTGGTCCTCGAGATTCTGCGTCAAGATGAAGTATGCGCTCATGGCGAACTCCTGGGGAAATGGTCTTGGGTCGTTCTGAGGTCGTGGAGGCGATCGTAGCCCTGGCCTGCACCGAGACCCAAGGACACCGCGCGCCAGCTCGTGGACAATTCGCGCCACACCGGGCAGAGTGGATGAATCGCAATGAATACGACGACTTCCACGACCCGAGAGCCGACGGTCGCCGCCCCCATCTTGCTCGGGGTGGCGATGTTCGGGATGTCGCTCGGGGTCGACGCCGAGGATGTCGAGGAGGCGCTCGGCGTGGCGACCTCATCGCTCCTGCGCCCCGATGCCCGGTTGCCGTATTCGCGCGGGATCCGCCTCTGGCGGTTGCTGGAGGAGACGTTCCCCGAGCGCCCGCTGGGCCTGGAGCTCGCGTCTCAGATTCCTCACGAACTCTGGGGGACTTTCCACTTCGCGACGCGCCACGCCCCGACCCTTTCGGACGCGGTGGACGTATGGGTTCGCTACCACCGAGTCGTGTCGAGCCACGCGCGGGTCGAGCGCGACGGACCGGCTTTGTCCCTGCACCACCAGGACGAAGTCACGGCGATCGCGTCGGTGGCCGAGTTTGGGCTCGCTTTCAGCGTTCGAGTTTTGCACGAGTTGGCCGCGGTTCGGGGTCTTCTCGAGGCCGTCGAGCTGCCGCACCAGCCGCGAGGCGATCACGCCGCGTACGAGGCGTTCTTCGCTGCTCCAGTCCACTTCGGGCGGCCGTTCGCCCGCCTGACCTTCCGCCAGGAAGCGCTGGGCGCTACGACCCGACAGGCCGACCCGATCCTCTTCGCCACCCTCCAGGCGGCGCTCGACCGCGCGCTCGACGACGTGCGGACTCGTCATCCCGACGAGGCCGATCCCATCTCGGCCGCGCGGAGCGCCATTGCGGCCCTCGGCGCGACGGGTGTCTGGTCCTCGGTCGCCGTCGCCGCGACCCTGGGCGTCTCGCTGAGGACGCTGCAGCGCCAGATGAGGGAGCGGGGCGTGAAACTGCGCACCCTCGTCGACGAGCAGCGAAAAGCCGCGGCTCTCCGACTGCTGCGCACCCCGCGGCTCTCCCTCGACGACGTCGCCTTTCTGTGCGGCTACGCCGACGAGCGTTCGTTCAGCCGCGCGTTCAAGCGCTGGACCGGGCTGACGCCTGTCGCTTTTCGCGAGGCGGGGGCGGTCGCCTCCATCGCGATTGGCGAATGAGGGCGTGAAGCTGAGGGCTGCGCTGCCACGTGCTGGCGGCGCTCCACCGGATGTGCCACGCTGGGCGGGGAAGCCGGTTCAGCAAGCAACGGAGTGGAACATGGAGCTCGTGTTTGGAGGGGTCATCTTCTTGGGAGCCGTGTTTTTCGCCGTGTACGCCGCGAGCTTTTTCATGGCGATTCGGCACCGCAAACCCGAGATCTCCTGGCCCTCGCTCGCCTTCAACTCCCTGCGGTTGCTCGACACGGACAACTACACCGAGGAAGGTCTAGCGCACTACCGGCGCGGGATTTTCGCGATATTCGGCTTCGCCATCTGCGGCTTTCTCGCCTTCGTCGTCGCCATCCTGGGCAAAGCTGGCTAGCGCGACAACCCGCCCGGTTCGACGGTGAGGAACGACGAGACAAATCGGCTCCCCAGAGCCACACTGCGCTCATGTCGGACGAACCCGATCGCTCCCGAAGACTGATCGCGCTCGCTTTCCCCGCGATGGTCGGAGGACGCGTGCTCGGTGCCGCGCTCTCCCCGTTCCTGTTCGCTCACGCGCCGATCGTGCTCATTCTGATGAGCCCGTTTCTCATTCACCTGGTGGTCGTGGGACCCCTCGTCGGCCCCGCCGTCTACTTCCCGGTCACCCTGGTCGTCACGACCCTGCAGTGCATCATCGGCTTTCTGTTCGGGAGCACGTACGGGCCGCGCGCGCTCGAGTGGTTGGTCTCACGCACCCCCATCTCGCAGACGCGGGCGGAGCTGTTCCTCGGCCTCGTGCGCCGCGCGTCGGTGTTCGCGCTCTTCGCGGTCCCGGGCCCCATCCTCGGCACCATCGCGGGCGTCGCCGGCATCCGCCGCCGGACGTTCTACATCGCCGTCGCTCCGGCGCAGGCCATCTGGGTCACCGCGGCCTATTTCGTGGGCGAAGGACTTCTGCACTGGATCGAGCTGGGGCGAGGCTGGGTGACCAAGAATGCGTTCGTCCTCACGGCGCTGACGCTCAGTGTCGTCGGCCTGCGCTGGCTGTTGAGTCGAGGTCGACCGAGTGAGCCCGCCCCGCACGAATGACCCGGGCCCGGCGCGCGCGAGCCTGCTCTCACGGAGAGAGCTCCGCTGCAACCACTGGCGCGGAGGCTGTCGACAGGACGAACGCTCGGTGCAGGGTGTGGGGTG